>NZ_JBXAJP010000001.1:126345-624090 GCF_058797375.1 Prescottella sp. GW823-FHT02E09 | reverse complement strand
GGGCGATCAGCGGTGACCGCGCCTACGTCACCAACTGGGGCAGCAATACGGTGTCGGTGATCGACACCACGCAGACCCTGCCCGTCGTCACCGCGATCGTCCCGGTCGGCGCGAATCCGTCCGGGGTGGCCCTCAGCGGTGACCGCGCCTACGTCACCAACTGGGGCGGCGACACGGTGTCGGTGATCGACACCACCCAGACCTCGCCCGTCGTGACCGGTGCACCAATCCCGGTCGGCTCAGCTCCGTCCGGGGTGGCGATCAGCGGTGACCGCGCCTACGTCACCAACTGGGGCAGCAATACGGTGTCGGTGATCGACACCACGCAGACCCCGCCCGTCGTCATTGGTGCACCCATGCGGGTCGGCGAGGCTCCGCGTGGGGTGGCGATCAGTCCGGACGGTGACCGCGCCTACGTCACCAACTGGGGCAGCAATTCGGTGTCGGTGATCGCGATCGAGCAGGCACCCACCCTCTCGGGCACCGCGCCCACCGGGACCGTCGACCGGCCGTACAGCCACGCCTTCACCGTCACCGGACAACCCGCCCCGACCGTGACCGTCACCGGCATCCTGCCCACCGGACTGACCATTTCGCCCAGCGGGGTGCTGTCCGGGACCCCCACCGCCGCCGGCCGGTTCGAGTTCACCCTCACCGCGTCGAACGGCATCGGCGCTGACGCCGTTCTGCCAGTCATTCTCGACATCACCGATACCACCCCGCCCGCGACCGGATCGTTCGGATCGCTCGGCAGTGCCGGTTCTTCGAGTTGGACATCCTGACCCGCCGACACCATCACCGCTCACGAACTGTGGCGCGTATGTCGCCACGACTGAACGCGACACCGTCGCGCGGCGGGAAACGATGATGCCCAGCCTCGAACCAGACGGGTACACTCGGGCATTCACGCGCCCCGCACTCCGAGTGGGGCGCGTTGTTTTGCATAGATACACACGCGCGTACTCAACGGTGAGTGCGGCAGGCAGATGAGCAGGTGAACACGGTGCCTACCGGCAAGGTGAAGTGGTACGACGTCGAGAAGGGTTTCGGCTTCCTGTCCCAGGAGGAGGGGGAGGACGTCTACGTCCGCGCGGGAGCGCTGCCCGACGGCGTCGAGGGCCTCAAGGCCGGCCAGCGCGTCGAGTTCGACATGGCCGCCGGCCGCCGCGGCCCGCAGGCGTTGAAGGTCCAGCTGCTCGAACCGGCCCCGACGCTGCGTCAGGGCGGTGGCGCGCGCAAGGAAGCCGTGGCCCGCAAGCATTCGCCCGACGAACTGCACGGCATGGTCGAGGACATGATCACGCTGCTCGAGGCCAAGATCCAGCCGGACCTGCGCCGGGGCAAGTACCCGGACCGCAAGACCGCGCAGCGGATCTCCGAGGTGGTGCGCGCCGTCGCGCGCGAGCTCGACAGCTGAGGTCCGGTCACCGCGGTACGCGGTCGCTGACAGACGAAAACGGGAGCCTTCCGATGGATCATCGGAAGGCTCCCGTTTCGGGTTCCTGGGGTCAGGAGGCGGCCGGGGCGACCGCCCCGCCACCGGGCAGCGGCATGGTCTGCAGCGCCCACACCGGCGCCAACCCGCCCTGCGCGGGCAGCTGGATGATGGCGCTGATCAGCTGCTCACCGGGATTTCCGGGCACCGTCACCGCCCACGCCTCGCCGGGGGTGTAGTCGCGGTAGCCCTCGAAGATCTCCCCGGTCTTCGGGTTGCCGATCTGGACGTTCAGGCGCCAGTCGGAGTCCGCGACCTCCTTCGGCAGCGACAGCTGCAGCGGGTAGCCCTCGGGCACGTGGAGTTCGACGATCTCGAGCCCCTCGCATTCGAGCATCTGGTTGCAGAAGCCCGGCGTGGCCGAGACGGACTCCTGCTTCGCGTAGGCGGTGATGGTCGGCAGCTTCTCCTCCGACTGACCGACGAGGTAGGCGACGACCCCCGCAAGACCGGCCGCCGCGACCACCACTAGGGCCGCGATCAGCGCGACAATCTTCTTCGTCCGGTCCTGCATCATGGAATCCGTTTCTCGTTCGGTGGATCAGTCGGCACGAGGGCTGTGGCCGACGGTGGTCTCCTGGTTCACGTGCTCCGGTCGCTTGCCGCCCAGTCCCGGGAGCAGCGACGCGCCGCGGTACGTGAGGACGGTCTGCACCAGCCCGATCGTAAGCACCACGGACACGACCGTGAAACCGATCCACAGTTCCGTGGGCAGCAGCACGCCCATCGCGCCGCCGATGACCCAGCTGAGCTGCAGCACGGTCTCGGACCGGCCGAAACCGGAGGCGATGGACTCCTCGGGCAGGTCTTGCTGCAGCGACGCGTCCAGCGACACCTTCGCCAGGGCGCTGGCCGCCGACGCCACGAGCGCCGCGAGCGCCGCGGTGAGCAGGTTCCCGGTGACCGCCGCGATGATCGCCACGACCGTCACCGCGATCGTGCACCGCAGCACCATCACCGCGGGCCGTCCCAGCTCCAGTCGGGCGCCGGCGGCATTGCCGGCGAAGTTGCCGATGCCGGCGGCCGCGCCGACCAGGCCCAGCATCGCGGCCTGCATCAGCGCCGCATGTTCGGTGCTGGCCTTCGCGACGAACGCGATGTACAGCGTCAGGAACCCGGTGAGCACCCGGATGGTGCCGTTGCCCCACAGCCCGGTGACCACCGCGCGGCCCAGCGGTTGGCGTCGCTTGTCCGGTTTGACACCCGCCATCGCGGACACGTCGATCATCTCGGTGGGGGAGTCGTCGCCGTGGAAGGTCAGCGTGGCCGGCACCTCGCCCTCGGTGACCTCCACCCACGCCGGGATCCGCATGCTCAGGTACGCGCCGAGCGCGGTGATGAGCGCGGCCAGCCACAGCGGCGCCGCCGTGGACCCGGTGACCAGGGCCAGCGCGCCGGCCAGCGCGCCCGCGCCGATGGTGCCGCCGAGCAGGCCGAACACCGTCAGCCGCGAATTGACCCGCACCAGATCGATCTCCGGTGGCAGCACGCGTGGAGTCACGGCGCTCTTGAGGACCGAGAACGATTTACTGAGCACCATCATGCCCAGCGCGCACGGGTAGAGCGCCCAGCTGTCGAAGTTGAAGACGAGGGTCAACGCGAGCACCGTCCGCAGTGCGAACGACGACGCCAGCGCGATCCGTCGGCCCCGCTGCAGGCGGTCGAGCGCCGGGCCGATCAGCGGGGCGATCACCGCGAACGGCGCGATCGTGATCAACAGGTACAGCGCGACCTTGGTCTTGTCCTCGCCGGTGGCGGCGGAGAAGAACAGCGTGTTGGCCAGCGCCACGGCGATCGCGGCGTCCGTCGCGAAGTTCGCCATCACCGCGTAGGTCAGCGCGGTGAGCCCGGACTTGTCGGCGCCGTCCGCGGTCGCGGCCCGCCGGAACGTCGCGATGGACTTGTTGGTCAGCTCGCGACTGCGCATCGCGGCGACCCGGGTGACCGTCAGCTTCCGCGGCATCGGTTTCGGCTTCGGCGCCCCGGCGTCGGCGTCGTCCTCGAACGCTTCCGCGTCCGGCTTGGAGAACCTCTTGGTGGACTGCGGCTCCGAAGGTTGCTGCGGAGGTTGCTCCGGCCCGGTCCGGCCGGGCCCGTTCGGTCCCGGCGCGATGCGTTCGGTGGGCGCGGACCGGTCCACGGGATGCAGCGGGGGCAGCGGGGTGCGCCGGGCCGCGGCACGCTGCGCGGGCGGATAGTTGTCGTAGCCGGGGTGTCGCCGGGGCGCGGGGATACGCGGGTCCTGCCCACGCCGGTCGGCGTCGTGGGGTTCGCGAGGTCCGGTCACCCCCCAATTCTGTCCTAGTCCCCGGACATTGCACGACACGGGCGGTCTGTTCCAGCTAGTTCGGACGTGTCGGATGCGTCACGCGCCCGACACGTCCGGGCTCAGGCGACGAAACGGACCTCGAACATCCGCGGCCACAGCTTCCCGGTCACCAGGAAGCGGTCGGTGCCGGGAATCTGGGCGATGCCGTTGAGGACGTCGATGTCGTCGCTCTCGTCGGCGGGCAGGGCGTCGCGCAGGGCGGTGGCGTCGATCCGGCCGACCGCCACGCCGGTCGCGGGATCGATCTGCAGGATGGTGTCGGTCTGCCACACATTCGCGTACACGAAACCGTCGCTGCCGCATTCGAGTTCGTTGAGCCGATCGATCGACCGGCCGTCGAGGGTGACATCCAACGCGCCCGTCGGCGCGAACGTGGCGGGATCGCGGAAGGTCAGGGCGTCCGAGCCGTTGCTCATCACGAGCCGGTCCGGCTGCGCGCACAGCCCCCACCCCTCGCCGTCGTACCCGACCTGTCGCTGCTGGGTGAGGGTGTCCCGGTCGCGGGCGATCGCGACACCGTCCTTCCAGGTGAGCTGCCAGACGGTGTCGCCGACGACGGTGATGCCCTCCCCGAACATCGGCCGCATCAGATCGGCGCGCGCCCGTTCGGCGCCGGTGTCGAACTCGGTGGCCCGCACCCACGACTGCCCCACCCGTCCGGTGCTCTCGTACAGCGTGCCGTCGGAGATCTCCAGGCCCTGCGTGAACGCGTCAGCGTCGTGCGGCAGCTCGCGGACGATCTCCGCGCGCAGCGGCTGCGCGACGGGCGCGCCCTCCGGCGGGGTGCCGCCGTCGGTGGTCGTCGAGCAGCCGGCGAGCAGTGCGACGGCCAGGACGGACACTCCGACAACGACGGGATACGGGGTGCGACGCCGATTCACCGGACCAGCATGACAGCCCGCACGAGCACGGGTAGGACCTAGTGCGGCAAGATGGACATCGTGAGTGTTACGTCGTCTCCAGAGAGCGCCGTCGTGCGCCCCGTCCTCGCCGAAGCCGTCGAGCCTGCCCGAGCAGCACTGGTCGCACTCGGTGAGGGTGGTGTGGGGAAGCACCTGGGCGTGACCGGGGAAGACTTCTGCGCCGCCACCCACCGGTTCGAGGCCGAGCTGCCGGGTTACCGCGGCTGGCAGTGGGCCGTCGTGGTGGCCGCTGCCCCCGACTCCGATCATGTGACGATCAGCGAACTGGCGTTGCTGCCGGGACCCGACGCGCTCGTCGCCCCCGACTGGCTGCCGTGGGATCAGCGGGTCCGCCCCGGCGACCTGTCGCCCGGCGATCTGCTGGCGCCACCCGCCGGCGACGAACGTCTGGTGCCGGGGTACGTCGCGACCGGCGACCCCGAGGTGGACGACGTCGCGCTCGAGATCGGGCTGGGCCGCAAGCAGGTCATGAGCCGCGAGGGTCGGCTGGAGTGCGCCGAGCGGTGGCACGACGGCGACTTCGGCCCGGACTCGGACATGGCGAAGGCCGCGCCGTCCACGTGCGATCTGTGCGGTTTCTATCTGCCGCTGTCCGGTTCGCTGCACGCGGCGTTCGGCGTGTGCGGGAACGAGATGGCCGCCGACGGGCACGTCGTGCACGCCGCGCACGGCTGCGGTGCGCATTCCGACACCACCCTGCCGACCGGCGCCGGCACCCCGCGCTACGACGCCTACGACGACGCCGCCGTCGAGGTCGTCGAGATCGAGCGTCCCACCGCGCCCGAGGCCGGGGCCGAGGCGCCCACCGAGGCACCGGCCGACGAGCCCACCGATCCCGAGCCTCCGCTGGACCCGGCATCGACCAGCTGACGGATCCGTTCGGCACCGCGGCGCTGCGGGAGGGCACGCTCCTCGCGTGGCGGACCTCGCCGACGCGTCTGCGCGAGGACGCCGCGGCCGAGGCCGACCTCGTCCGCGCCGGCTACCGCGACCGGCTGCTGACCGAACTGGCGCAGAACGCGGCCGACGCCGCCGCCCGCGCCGGGATCCCCGGCACCCTGCGAGTCCGACTGGACGACGACGTCCTGCGGATCGCGAACACCGGCGCACCCCTCGACGTCCAGGGCGTGCACGCGCTCGCCGCGCTCCGCGCCTCCGGAAAGACCGAAAGCACGTCGGGGGTGGGACGATTCGGCGTCGGATTCACCGCGGTCCGGGCCGTGAGCGACGAGGTGGAACTGCGGTCCACCAGCGGCTCGCTGCTGTTCTCCGCCGCCCGCACCCGCGCCGCCGTCGCGGAGGAGGGGCTCGACCCGCCCGCGGCGGGTGTCCCGGCACTGCGCCTGGTGTGGGCCACCGACGAGCGACCGCCGGCCGGATTCGACACCGAGGTGGTGCTGCGGCTGCGCCCCGAGATCGACGCCGCCTCCCTGCTCGCCGGATTCGCCGCCGAGGCCGTCGACCTGCTGCTCGAACTCCCCGCACTCGACACGATCGAGGTCGGCGACACGGTGCTGCGCCGCACCGAACACGCACTCGACGGTGATCGCGCCGGGCTCACCGAGATCGCCGTCGGCGACCGCACGTGGTGGCAGTACCGGACCGAGGCCGCGCGGTGGCTGGTCCCGGTGGTCGACGGGCGGGTGCGTCCCGTGACCGCCGACGTGCTGCGCGCCCCCACCCGATCCGACGAGGAACTGTCGGTGCCGGCGCTGCTGATCGCCGACGTCGCGATGCAACCCGACCGCCGACGCGTCCTGCCCGGCGCGCCGCTGGCCGTGGTGGCCCGCGGCTACGCGCGGTTCGTGGCGGCGCTCCCGCGCGAGCAGCGCCCGGACCTGGTGCCGCAGCCCGGATTCGCGCGCAGCGAGGTGGACGCCACCCTGCGCGAGGAACTGCTGCGTGAGCTGCGCACCCAGCCGTGGGTGCCCGCGGCCCGCACCGAGGAGCGCCCCGACGCCGCCGACCTCGTGCCGACCCGCGCCACCGTGATCCCCGGACTGACCGGTGAACTGGCCGACGCGCTCGCCGACGTCGTGCCCGACCTGGTGGACCCGGAGCTGTCGGGGCCGCGGTACGCACCGGCCCTGTCGGCGGTGGACGTGCACCGCGTGGGCCTGGCCCGCATCGCCGAACTGCTGGGCGGCCATCACCGGGAACCGTCGTGGTGGCACACCGTCTACGATGCGCTCGAACCGCTGGTCGTGGACGCGTTGGCAGTGGAAGAGCTTGCCGCCGTTCCGGTTCCGCTCGCCGACGGCCGCACCGTCACCGGTCCGCGCACCACCGTGATGGGCGCCGACCTGGGGCATGCCGTGGACGCGGCGATCGCGGCCCTGGACTGGGTGCGGCTGGTGCATCCCGACGCCGCGCACCCGCTGCTGAGCCGACTGGGCGCGGAGCGGGCCACCGCCGGCGACCTGCTGTCTGATCCCGCACTGCGCGCCCGCATCGAGGACATCGACTACGACGACCCCAGCGCCGCAACCGAATTGGCGACCGCGGTGCTCTCGCTGGTCGGACTCGCGGCACCCGACGCGCGACCGGGCTGGCTGGGTGAGCTGCCGCTGCCCGACGCCGACGGCGAACTGGTGCCCGCCGACGAACTGCTGCTGCCGGGCGCCCCGCTCGCCGAGGTGCTCGACGAGGATTCGCCGTTCGGCACCGTCGACGCGGCCCTGGTCGAGCGGGTGGGCGAGGAACCGCTGCGCGCGCTCGGGGTCGGCTGGGGCTTCTCGGTGATGCGCGCCGAGTTGCCCACCGGACCCGAACACGACCTCGACGACGAGCCCCGCTGGTGGGACACCCTCGCCGACGACCCCGAGACGCTGGTCGCGGTGCGGGACCTGGACCTGGTCGATCCCGCGCGGTGGTCGCAGGCGCTGACCCTGCTCGCCGAGCACCCCGCCACCGCGGCGGCGCTCGCCGACCGCGACGGCTACACCGCGTGGTGGCTGCGCACGCACGCCGAGATCGACGGGCGGCGCCTCGGTCTGCTGCGCGCCCCCGACGACGACACGTTCGCCGGACTGCTCGACGTCCTCGACCACCCGGCCGCGCCCGCTCTGGCCGGGGCGCTGGCGCCCACCACGGTCGACGACACCGGGCTGGCCCGGATCCTGCTCGACCGTCTCGCCGACCCCGAGCGCACCCCCACCCCGGACGTCGTGACCCGCACCCACCGGTTGCTGGCCGCGGCCGCCGACCGCGGCGTGCTGGACCTCGACGAGCTGGGCCTGCCGGCCGGGGTGCGCAGTCTCGCCGGCACCGTCGCCGACCCGGACGTCGCGCTGGTGCTCGACCGCGGCCACCTCGGCGCCGTCGTGCCACCGGACCGCCTGGTGCTCGGTGCACTGGACACCGCCGCCGCCCTCGCGGACCTGCTGGACCTGCCGCTCGCGTCGGCCGCCGTCCACGCGCAGGTGCTCGGCGACGGCGAGACCAGCACGTGGGACCGCGAACCGGGGGCCGTGCTGGCGTGCACGGTGTTGGGGTTGCCGCTGCCGACCGGGTCCGTCGTCGTCCACGACGACCTCGTCGTGCGGCTCGATGGAGCGCTCGACGGTGACGTCGCCGTCGCGTGGTGGGTGGACGCGGACGGCCGGACCCACTGCCGTCGCCGTCCGTGAGGGGAGAGAGATGACGTTCGATCAGTCGGTGCTGGACTGGATGCTCGACATCCGCACCCCCGGCCTCACCGACGCCGTCACGGTCGTCACCAACAGCGGGGGAACGCTCGCGGCGTTCGTCATCTCCACCGTCGTGACGATCGCGCTGCTGGCGCGTCGGTACACCGCCGAGGCCGTCATGGTCGCCGGCGCGATGCTCTCCGGCTGGGCGGCGATGAGCCTGCTCAAACTTTTGTTCGGGCGCGAACGGCCGCCGCTGCCGGAGCGTCTCGTGATGCTCGAAAGCTATTCGTTCCCGTCCGGGCACGCGATGATGTCCGCGATCCTCGCCTGCGTGCTGGGCGCGGTGGTGGTGCGGATCGTCGCACCCGGCGTCGGACGGATCCTGCTGCTGGCGCTGCTCGCGTGCTACACCTTGGCGGTCGGGCTGTCCCGGGTGTACCTGGGCGCGCACTGGCTCACCGACGTGCTCGCCGGCTGGACGTTCGGTGTGGCGTGGGCCGCACTGTGGATCTGGGCGATCAGCCGTCGCAAGGCCCGTCTGACACGCACGAACGCCGTGTGAATTCCCTCACCGGGCGACGCGGGCCGCGGTGACGGCGTCCGCGACTCAGACGAGGCCGCGCTGCGCGCCCCGGCTGCCGCGCCGGGCGGCCCGCCGCTGAACGAGGTACAACGCGAATCCCAGGAGGCCCAGGGCGGTTCCGGCGTAACAGACCGGAAGCGCGGCGTGCCAGCGGTCGCCCGCCAGCAGCACGACGACCGTCGCCACCACCCAGGCGGCCGTGCCCACCACGAGCACCGGACGGGGGTCGGAGAGCCGGGTCAGCAGCGTGGGCGTGCTATGGATTTCGGTCACACGATTAAGTTACCCGCGCGTCGGTGCCCTAATCTGCCAGGTGCGAAACCCCACTTCCCGGCGATTGGACCGAAACACGACATGGCGGTTACCGACAAGACCACCGAGCCCACGCGGCCGTCGGCACCCTCGCGGTTGCTCGACACCTACTTCAAGATCACTGAGCGTGGCTCGACCATCAGCACCGAGGTCCGCGGCGGCCTGGTCACCTTCGTGGCCATGGCGTACATCGTCGTCCTCAACCCGCTGATCCTCGGTAGCTTCTCGGCCGAAGACGCCGCCGCCAAGACCGACGTCCTCGGCAACATCCTGCCGGTCAGCCAGGTCGCCGCCGTCACCGCGCTGGTCGCGGGTCTGATGAGCATCGCCTTCGGCATCATCGCGAACTATCCGTTCGGTATCGCCGCCGGTCTGGGCATCAACAGCCTGCTCGCCGTGTCGATCGCGCCGCAGGTCACGTGGCCCGAGGCGATGGGCCTGGTCGTCATCGACGGCATCATCATCGTCGCGCTGGCCGCGACCGGCTTCCGCACGGCGGTCTTCAACGCCATCCCGCGCGAGCTCAAGGCCGCGATCGCCGCCGGCATCGGCATGTTCATCGCGTTCATCGGACTGGTCGACGCCGGATTCGTCCGCCGCATCCCCGACGCCGCCGGCACCTCCGTCCCCGTCGGCCTCGGCATCAACGGCTCGATCGGCGCGTGGCCGACCGCCGTCTTCGTCTTCGGTGTCCTGCTCATGGGCATCCTCGTGGTCCGCAAGGTCCGCGGCGGCCTGCTGATCGGCATCGTCGTCACCACCGTGCTCGCCGCGATCATCGAGGCCGTTTTCGACGTCGGCGCGTCCAAGGGCGTCGACCCCAAGGGCTGGAACCTCAGCGTCCCCGTGCTGCCCGACGTCGTCGCGCAGCTGCCCGACCTGAGCCTGGTCGGTGACGTCAGCATCTTCGGCGCGTTCACCCGCATCGGTGTCCTCGCCGCCAGCCTCCTGGTCTTCACCCTGGTGCTCGCCAACTTCTTCGACGCGATGGGCACCATGACCGGCCTGGGCAAGGAAGCCGGGCTCACCGACAAGGACGACAACCTTCCGGGCGTCGGCAAGGCGCTCGTCGTCGAGGGCGCCGGCGCGATCGTCGGCGGCGGCGCGTCCGCGTCGTCCAACACGGTGTTCGTCGAGTCCGCGTCCGGCATCGCCGAAGGTGCCCGCACCGGTCTCGCCAACGTCGTCACCGGCGTGCTGTTCCTGGCCGCGATGTTCCTCACGCCGCTGTACTCGGTGGTCCCGATCGAGGCGGCCGCCCCGGCCCTCGTCGTGGTGGGCGCGTTGATGATCGGGCAAGTGCGCGACATCGACTTCGGTAAGTTCTCGATCGCGCTCCCGGCGTTCCTGACGATCGTCACGATGCCGTTCACGTACTCCATCGCCAACGGCATCGGCGTCGGCTTCATCTCCTACGTGGTCCTCGCGGCCGCCGGCGGCAACGCCAAGAAGGTGCACCCGCTGCTGTGGCTCGTCGCGGCACTGTTCGTCGCGTACTTCGCAGTCGGCCCGATCACTGACGCCGTTACGTGATTGGCGGGGCGCGAGTTCCCGTATTGTTTGGTTCTGTGACATCGGATACTCGCGCCCTGGCCAGCGACCTGTCCCTAGCGGTTGTGCGTCTCACGCGCCATCTGCGGGGACGGCGTGCGGAGGCCCAGGTCTCGCTGACGCAGCTGTCGGCGCTCGCCACCCTCGCCGCCGAGGGATCGATGACGCCGGGCGCGTTGGCCGCTCGTGAGAAGGTCCAGCCGCCGTCGATGACCCGCGTCATCGCCTCGCTCGCCGATCTCGGACTGGTCGATCGCACACCGCATCCCACCGACGGCCGTCAGATCATCGTCTCGCTCTCCGCCGCCGGCCACGCCCTCATCGAGGGGGAGACCCAGGCGCGCGAGGCCTGGATGACCGAGAAGCTGTCCGGTCTGGACGGCGAGCAGCTCGAAACCCTCCGCAACGCCGTCACGATCATCTCCGGCCTGGTCTCCGAGAACGACTGACGCGACCGATCCCGGCCCGAAGTCGTTCACACACAGCCTGATCGGGCTCGTGTCATCGCGAAGGTGATGCGGCTCTCGGTTTCTCGTCGAGGTGCTGATCGGCGCGGGGCTCCACCGAGACGCTTCGTGCTTCCAGTGTCGCCTCGCAGTGATCGCACACGAGCCGTGGCACGAACGGATCCCCGCACCCGGTGTGCGTGAAGACGATCGCCTCGCCCTCGGGTGCGGGAAACCAGTGCTGTCCCCATGTGATCATGCACAACACCACCGGGAAGAAGGCGCGACCCTTCTCGGTGAGGTGGTACGTCATCCAGTCCGTCCGCTCGGTGCTGGGCACTTCGCCGAGGACGCCGAGTTCGAGGAAAGTGCGCAGGCGGTCGGCCACGATCGTGGGTGACGCCTGCATTCGCTCCGCGAACTCGCTGTAGCGTTTCGCGCCGAAGAACGCCGCTCCGAGCATCGCGGCCGACCACCGGTTACCGAGCAACTCCATGGTGTGCGGCAGGACCCGCGGCGGGCGCGCCGCGCCGTTGGACCGCCGTCGACTCGACGCCGCGGGCACGCTGCGCGTCCAGCCGCCGCTCGGTCCCATCTCGGCGACGACGTCGCGGGCGCCGGCCGGACACGCGCACGCGGCGCAGCGCAACACCGGCGTGAACTCCTGCCCACACACGGAGTGCCGCATCCGGGGCAGGACGCCCTCGTCCGGTGCCCACTGGAGTTCCCACGACCACACCGAGAGCAGGATCGGCCAGACCGACTGGCCGCAGTGGGTGAGCCGATACTCGTATCTCGCGGGCCTGTCCTGGTAGCAGACCCGCTCGAGCAGCCCCGCCTCCGTGAGCGCCGTGAGCCGGGCCGACAGGACCGCGTGTGAGATCCCGCCCACCGACATCCAGTCGCGGTACCGCCGTGCACCCTGCAGGGCGTGCCGCAGGATCCACAGGTTCCACTCGTCGCCGAGGAGGCCGAGCGTGACCGCGATCGCGTTGTCACCGCCCGGGACGAGCATGCGTCCGGCAGTCGGAGCGGTCGGCTCCGCGCCGGAGGCATGTTCGTCGGACATCCCACGAACTATAGTCCGGGACGATCCAGCCCCACCGCCTCCGCCGGGTCCTCCGCGGTCCGCCAGCGGGGGAGCACAGACCCGGGTGCCCAGGTCGAATGCGTGCCGCTCGAGACCCGCTCGGGCAGGCGGATTCGTGCCACCGGTCCGTCGGCGACGCGCGCGGCATCGAACACCAGACACTCGGACAGATCCCGGTCGACGTCCGAGGTGATGGTGACGAGGTAGCCGTCGTCCTCGGCGGCCGACCCGATCCGCGGGGCCATGACGGTCTCGCTGCCGAACACGCCCTCCCCGAACGAGAAGCGCTCCTCGTGCCCGGTGAGCGTGTCGTGCTTGACCAGGCCGTCGAACAGGAACCAGCCCGGCAGCCCGGTCGCCGCGTACGTGTAGCGGTGGCTGCGACCCGCGTGCGCGGGGTTGATCATGCCGAACTCGGTCACCGTCTCCGAAAGACGTTCCTCCCGAACCGCTCCCGTGCGCATGTTCAGTCGCCACCGGTGCAGGTGCGTACCCATGCGGTCGAGCGCGAGGAAGCGGAACATCCTCTGGTAGGGCCCGCCCTCGCCGGTGTCCTCTGGCTCCGGGTGCTCCTGGTGGAAGCCCTCGAGGATGATCTCGTCGCCGCTCTCGTACGCGTTGGTCCAGTGCAGGACATACGTCGGATCGGCCTCGAACCACCTGATCTGATCGGAGCTTCCGCGGCGCGGGATCACGCCCAGTCGCAGCGGGATGTCCGGGTGGAAGCGGGACACGTACTTACCCACCGCCAGTGCCTCCGGGATCCAGAACAGAGGACAGTCGTTGAGGATCGCGTAGTTCTCGGTGAAGGCCATGTCGTGCGGCAGTCGGGGGCCGGGCAGATCGATGTCGACGTAGTGCACCAGACGGTCCTCGGCGTCGACCACCCCGTAGTGCATGTACGGGGCGTCGGTGCCGTAGTTGAAGAACAACAACTCCCCGGTCCGCTCGTCCACCTTGGGATGTGCCGAGACTCCCAGGTCCGACGGGAAGTCGCCCTGCCACGTGGCCTTTCCCAGCGTCTCGAGGGTCGTGGGATCGAGTCGGTAGAGGTCGCCGCACTGCCAGAAACTGGTCTGGGCGACGCCGCCGTGGACCACGACATCGGTGCTCGACGCATCCTTCATCCGACCCCGTGCGCCCCAGCCGTCCTCGCGGATCGACTTCTCCGGCCGTTCGGCGATACCCGCCCACAGTGGGCCGCCCGACTCCTGTTCCGCGAGGAATCCGTCGGTCTTTACGAAACGATTGCGGTAGAAGGCTTTTCCGTCACGGAAACCGACGACGTGGATCATGCCGTCACCGTCGAACGGGTGGTACCGGCCCTCGAGGGCGGGGTGCGCCGGGTTCTCGGTGTTACGGAGGTAGACGCCGTCGAGGTCGATAGGTAGCTCGCCGATCACCTCGAGATCGTCGGCGCTGCGTTCCACGTGCTGGGGGCGCCAGGCCCCCGTCCGGTAGGGATGATCGTCGTCGGCCGGCAGTGTCGTCAGGGCCCGCCCGAGTACCTCGATCTCCATGTGCTTCCTCCTACTGTCCGATCACGAAACTGGCTGTTGTGGCGGTGCTTCCGCCGAAGTTCAACATTGCGGCGCGATGCGCGTCGGGCACCTGGTTGGCACCGGCGCGGCCGGTGACCTGGCGGTGGCAGTCGAGCATCATGCGAATTCCCGTGGCGCCCACAGGGTGTCCGACACCGAGCAGGCCGCCGCTGGGGTTCACCGGGATCCGGCCGCCGATCTCGAGGTCGCCGTTCTCGACGGCGCGCCAGCTCTCGCCGGGCGGTGTGATCCCGAAATGATCGATGGCCAGGTACTCGCTGACGGTGAAGCAGTCGTGGGTCTCGATCAGATCGAGGGCATCGACACCATCGATCCCCGCACGGCCGAACGCATCCCGGATCGTGTCGCGCACGTGGGGAGCCACGTAGGCGTCGTCGGCGCTGCGGGAGAGCTTGTCCTCCAGCGACAGCCCGACGGTCCGGTGGCCCCAGCCGAGGATGCGCGACCGGTTCGCGGCCGCCCCGCGGCTGCGGAGCACGGGGTGGTCCGCGCGGACCAGGACCACGCCGGCGCCCCCGTCGGTGAGCGGACCGCAGTCCGCCTTGCGCAGGCGGCCCTCTACCGGAGGATTGGCCACGAGATCGGCGGTGAACGACGCCTCGGTCCGGTCCCAGCCGCGGGTCTGGGCCAGCGGATTGCGGGCCGCGTTGCGAGCGGCGAGTTCCGCGATCGACCACAGGTGGCGTTCGTCCAGGCCGAAGCGCCGCTCGTACTCGTCGGCGATCTTCCCGAACATGTAGGGCCACATGAATTTTGCGTCGGAACCCTCGTGTCCGGCCCAGGCAGCGGCGCCCATGTGCTGTGCACCCACGTCGCCGGGAACGGTCTTTTCGAGTTCGACGCCGACGACCAGTGCGCAGTCGTACCTGCCCGACTCGAGATCCGCCATCGCGGCGAGGAGTGCCAACGACCCCGACGCGCAGGCGCCCTCGTGACGGGTTGCGGGTGGACCCCACAATCCGGGCACGACCGAGGCCGGCATCGCGCCGAGGTGACCTTGGCCGGTGAAGAGCTGTCCGAAGGCGTTGCCGACGTGCACGACGCCGATGTCCGCGGGGGTGAGCCCCGCATCCGCGAGCGTCCCCTCCACCACCTCGCGGGTCAGGTCTGCGATATCGAGACCCTCTTTCGTCAGGTTGCGTGCGAAGTCTGTCTGGTAACCACCGATGACACTGATCGTGTCTGCGTCCATGCCTGGTTCTCCTCGGGTCTTGCGGTTCGTTGCGTGCCAGACTACAACTAACAGAGTGATGCAGACCACTCAATCTTTCCGTGTGGAGGGGATGGTGCACGCCGGATTCGCCGACGCGGGCGGAGCGCGGACGCTCGACGTCGTGGCGCGTGCGTGTGCCCCGGCACAGGAGAGCCTCGCGTGAGCCGGGCATGGGTGTTCGACGCCGTCCGGCTGCCGCGTGGACGGGTCCGGCGCGGGGGCGGATCACTGGCGGGGATCCCGCCACACGCCCTGTTCGCGCAACTCCTGCGCGCACTGGAACTCCGGGGCCTGGACCCCGATCAGATCGACGATGTCGTGGTCGGCATCGGCACCGTCACCGGGGAACAGGCCGGGAACCTGGCGCGTGCCTCCGCTCAGTACGCGGGCTGGCCCGACGCGGTCGGCGGTTCGGTGGTGACCCGTCTGTGCTGCTCGGGGCTCGAGGCGCTCGGCACCGCCGCGGCGAAGGTCGTCGCCGGCCAGTGCGACGTGATGGTCGCCGGTGGCGTCGAGTCGATGTCGAGGGTGCCGATGCTCTCCGACGACCCCGCGATCGCGACGGATCGGGAACTCGGCGAGCGGACCGGCTTCGTCACCATCGGTGTCTCCGCGGACGCGACCGCGGCGGTGCACGGATTCACCCGCGAGCAACTCGACACCTATGCCGCCGAATCACACCGGCGCGCGTCGTCGGCGCCGTCGTCGGCAGCGGTGGTGCCGGTCCGTGGCGGCGACGAGGACGACGTGATCCTGTCGATCGACGAGGGCGCCCGCCCCGACGCGGCTGCGGCGCAGTTCGCCGCCCTGCCCGCGTTGTTCGCGGACGACCCGGCATGGGATCTGGTGCGACGCCGACTGCCCGACATGCGTCCGCCCACCGAGGGATTGCACTCCATCGCGACGGCACCGCAGCTCGCGGACGGCGCCTCGGCGGTCGTGATCGGTCGCCCCGATACCGCGCATCTGCACGGTCGCCGACCGATCGCCGAGATAGTCGCCGTCTCGCACCGGGCCGTCCGCTCGCCGCTGCTCGACGCTCCCGTCGACGCTGCACGAGATGCGTTGCGCCGATCCGGAATCGGGGCGCGCGACGTGGACGTCGTCGAGGCCAACGAATCGTTCGCAGTGAGTCCGCTGCTGCTGACGCGGGAGCTGGACCTCGATCCCGCGCGGGTCAATCCCGTCGGCGGTGCGCTCGCCGTCGGGCATCCGCTCGGTGCGACGGGGGGGCAATCTGCTGGTCTCGGCGTTGGACGCGTTGCACCGCGTCGACGGCGAGCACGCTCTGATCACGATCCCGGCGGCGCTGGGACTGGGGTCCGCCCTGGTCGTGCGACGCCTCCGATGACGACCGAACATCCCACATTCCAGACCCGTCCCCCGCTCAGCCGAGGAAGGTACACATGCCCCGAGAGTTCACCGCCACAGCCATTTCCGAGTCGAGTAGTCGCAGCGGCGCCGTGCTGTGTCATCCTGAGGACAAGATCCGCGACTACGTCGCGAAGGGGTGGTGGCGGAGCACCACCCTGCTCGATGCGTTCGACGACTGGGTCGCTGCTCGACCCGACGAGGACGCGGTGTCCGATCCGGTCAACCTGCCCGACCTCACCGGCGCGGTCCCGTCGACCCTGACGTGGACCCGCATGGGGGAGCGGGTGGAGGACATCGCGACACGACTGCACGAGAACGGGATCCGGCAGGGCGACGTCGTCGTGGTGCTGTTGCCGAACACGGTGTCGCTCGTGGCGACCTACCTCGCCCTGTGGCGGCTCGGGGCGGTCGCGAGCCCGGCCCCGGTCGCGTACCGGCAGCACGAACTGTCGAACATCTGCCGGGCGACGGGGGCCGTGGCCGTCGTGACGGTGGGACGACTCGTGGACCGCGACCTCGCGACCGAGGCGCTCGAGCTCGTCGATACGGGGTTCGGTCTGGAGACGGTGTTCGCGTTCGGGCCGGATGTCGACGTGCGCGCGGTGCCGATGGACGCCGAGGTGACCGCAGCCGCAAGATCGCTCGCGCGGCGCTACATCGACGATCTGCACGTGACGATCGGCGACAGGATCACGATCTGCTGGACCAGCGGGACCGAGGCCGCCCCGAAGGGCGTGCCCCGCTGTCATGCCGACTGGTTCGCGAGCGGGCAGGCCGCCCAGGACGGACTCGAGACCGACACGTCGTCGGTGATTCTGAACCCGTTCCCGATGGTCAACATGGCGGGCTTCGCCGGCGCCTTCCTGCCCTGGCTGCTCGGCGGCGGTCACCTCGTTCAGCATCAGCCTCTCGATCTGCCGGTGTTCCTGTCCCAGATCGAGCGGCACCGCGTCACCCACACTGCGATGCCGCCGGCGATCCTCACCATGCTGCTGCAGCGCGGCGAGCTCCGCGATTCGGTCGATCTGACGTCCCTGCAGCGGGTCGGCTCCGGTGGTGCCCCGCTGCCGCCCGCGGTGGTCCGGCGGTGGCAGGAGGAGTTCGGCATCGAGGTCCTCAATTTCTTCGGATCGAACGAGGGCGTGTGCCTGCTCGGCGCGCCGTCCGACATCCCGGATCCGACGGTGCGCGCCCGGCACCTGCCGAACTACGGTGCACCGGGCAAGGAATGGGCGACTCGGGTCGCGAAGATGACGTCGGTCCGACTGGTGGACCCGGTTTCGGGTGCCGACGTCCACGAGGTCGGCGCGCGCGGCGAGCTGCGCCTCCAGGGCCCGACGGTGTTCGGTGGATACCTCGAGGGCACCGCGACCGCGAGCCCGTTCGACGACCAGGGATACCTCTGTAGCGGAGACGTGTTCGAGTTGGGCGGTGCCGGCGGCGAATACCTCGAGTTCGTCGACCGGATCAAGGAGATCATCATCCGTGGCGGCATGAACATCGCCCCCGCCGAGATCGAAGGACTGCTCTTCGAACACCCGGCCGTCGGTGACGTCGCGGTCGTCGGGTACCCCGACGAGGTCCTGGGGGAGAAGTGCTGCGCCGTGGTGGTGCCGGCCGAGAACTCCGACGTCCGTCTCTCCGATCTCGTCGAGCATCTGCGTTCTCACCGGGTCGCCTCGTTCAAGCTGCCGGAGCGACTCGAGATCGTCGCGAGCATCCCCCGGAACCCGGTCGGCAAGATCCTGCGCCGCGAACTGCGGGAGAGGCTGCAGCCGGGCACCTGAGGCGCCCGCGGAACCGCGACCCGAGGGGAACGGTGCGCGCGTGAACCCGGTCAGCGAGACCGTCCGACCGTGACGATCGCACCTGAGGAACGATCACTGCGTGTCGACCGATCTCGCACCGTCCATGTTCGCGGCCCTACGCTCGCGCAACTACCGGTACTTCGCCACCGGCCAGATCGTCTCGCTGGTGGGCACCTGGATGCAGCGGCTGGCGCAGGACTGGCTGGTCCTGACGCTCTCCGGCGGTGACGGTTTCGCCGTCGGCGTCGTGATGGCCCTGCAGTTCGGGCCCACGCTGTTCCTCTCGATGTACGGCGGCGTGCTCGCCGACCGCTACGACAAGCGGCGCATCCTGCTGGCCTCGCTCGTCGCGATGGGAGCCTTCGGGCTGATCCTCGGACTGCTCGACGTCGGTGGGGTGGTGCAACTGTGGCACGTCTACGTGCTGTCGTTCGCGTTGGGATGCGTGACGGCGCTCGAAACGCCGGTCCGCCAGTCCTTCACGATCGAGATGGTCGGACCGGACCGGCTGGCGAACGCAATTGCCTTGAACTCCATGATGTTCAACGCCGCCCGCATCGTCGGACCCGCGGTCTCGGGTGTGCTGATCACGTTGATCGGCACCGGGCCCGTCTTCCTCGTCAACTCCGCGTCCTTCGTCGCGGTGTTCGCCTCGCTCGCGTGGATGCGGGTGGACGAACTCACCCGGGCGACCCCAGCGCCACGAGCCGGAGGGCAGGTGCGTGAGGGCTTCCGATACGTGCGCGGCAGGGCCGACCTCACCGTCGTCCTCCTCACAGTCTTCGTCGTCTCCACGTTCGGGCTGAACTTCTCGCTCACGCTTGCGGTCCTGGCCCGCAACACCTTCGACAAAGGCGCCGACGCCTTCGGCCTGCTGTCGACCATGCTCGCGATCGGCATGCTCGCCGGTGCCACGGTCGCCGCCCGGAGACTGTCGACCCCGACGGTGCGGTGGTGTCTCGGTGCCGCCGTCGGATTCGGCGTCCTCGAGACGGCGGTCGGCCTCGTGCCGTCGTACCTCGCGGTCGCGCTCCTGCTCGTGCCGACCGGTGCCCTCGTCCTCACGTTCTCCACGGCGGCGATGAGCATTCTGCAGATGTCGGTGCCGTCCGAGATGCGGGGTCGGGTGATGGGGATGTACATGCTCGCGTTCCTCGGTGGCACCCCGCTGGGCGGCCCGCTGCTGGGTTGGCTGGCCGACGCGGTGGACCCTCGCGCCCCGCTCGTCGCGGGCGGGTTGGTGTCCCTCGTCGCGGGCCTGGCCGCCGCGTTCTACGTCCGGTGCTCGACGGCCTTCGCCCGTGCCGGGAACACCGTGTAGCTCAGGGCGATGACGCCCCAGATCCCCAGCACGACGGTGAGGGCGTCGATCCAGTCGGACAGGGCCGCGGTGCGGGTCGGGTCGTCGACCATCGTGATCGCCGCGGTCAGCAATCCGTACGCGATGCCGCACGCGATCGCGGCCTTCCCGAACTCCCGCCACTCGCGGATCGCCCGGCCCGCGCCGTGCCGCGGCGGCTTCACCGGGGCGGGCCCGCCGGCGAACCGGTACGCGAATCGGGCGTCGGCCCAGCTGATGATGCTGTGCCCGAACGCCACCGAGAAACCGATGTAGGCGGCCGCCAGGCCGTGACTCCACGACGCGGTGCTGCCGCTGCGCAGGTCGATCGTGGTGGCGACGAGGAGCACGACGTCGACCAGTGGCGCGCCGACCAGCAGCGCGGCACCCAGGGCGGGGCGGCGCAGCAGGTAGCGCGCGACGAGTCCGGCGCCGAGGAACACCCAGAAGAGGATCTCGCACGCGACGATCAGTTGGACGATCATGCTCGACCCCATTTCTAGTACGGCTGTGTTAGTTATTCGAAAGCTAGCACAGTCGTGTTAGTTTTGCGGCGTGGTGAAGAGACCGAGCCCCGAGATCAGACGCGAGGAGATCGCCGATGCCGTGCTGCGGGTGATCCGCCGCGACGGCATCGGTGCCGCCAGCGTGCGGACCGTCGCCGACGAGGCGGGCATGTCCACCGGATCGCTCCGGCACTTCTTCGGCACCCAGTCGGAACTGCTGCTCTTCGCAATGGAACTCGTCACCAAACGGGTCTACGACCGCATCGCCGGGATCGAGTTCAGCGGGGATCTGCGGGCCGACGTGCGCGTTCTGGCCGAGCAGTTCGTCCCCCTCGACGACGACCGTCGTGGCGAGATGGAGGTGTGGCAGGCGTTCACCGTCGCCGCCCAGGCCGATCCCGCGCTCGCCGAGGTGCGCGACCGCTCCGATCTCGAGATGTACCACGGCTTCCTGGGGACCACCCGGGCGCTCGCCGAGGCCGGGCTGCTCCCGGCGTCCGCGGCCGAGGTCGAGGCGATGCGGCTGCACGCCCTGGTCGACGGCCTCGCGGCGCACGGCCTCAACCACCCGCACCGGATCGGTCCGGAACAGATCCACGCCGTCCTCGACGCGCACCTCGACGCGCTGTTCGCGACGGGCGGGAGCGCCCGCTAGCCGTCGACCACCCATACGGCACGATGGATCCGTGGTTCACGTCATCGACATCGCAGATCCCGCCGATCCCCGGCTGGACGACTTCCGAGACCTCAACTCGTCGGATCGTCGGCCGGACCTGCCCGGGGGCAAGGGGCTGGTGATCGCCGAGGGTGTGCTGGTGGTGCAGCGGATGCTCGCGTCCCGGTTCGCGCCGATCGGACTGCTGGGAGTGGACCGCCGCCTCGACGAACTGTCCGAGGACCTCGACGGCGTGGACGTGCCGTTCTATCGGACCACCGCCGCCGTCATGGCGGAGGTCGTGGGGTTCCACCTCAACCGCGGCGTGCTCGCCGCCGCACACCGCCCTCCCGCCCTGGACGTCGAGGACGCGCTGCGCGGGGCCCGCACCGTCGCGGTGCTCGAGGGCGTCAACGATCACGAGAACATCGGGTCGATGTTCCGCAATGCCGCCGGCCTCGGGGTGGACGCGATCCTGTTCGGATCGGCCGTCGCGGACCCGCTGTACCGCCGCGCGGTGCGGGTGTCGATGGGGCACGCTCTGCGGGTGCCGTTCGCGGACGTCCCGGAATGGCCGCGCGGGCTGAACATTCTGCGCGACAACGGTTTCCAGCTGATCTCGCTCACCCCCAACCCGTCCGCCGTGCCGCTGGCGGACGCGATGACCGGCGACAAGGTCGCGGTGCTGCTCGGCGCGGAGGGTCCGGGTCTGACCGAACATGCCATGCGCGCCACCGACGTCCGTGCCCGCATCCCGATGGCCCCCGGGACCGACTCGCTCAACGTGGCGACCGCGGCCGCGATGGCGTTCTACGAACGCATCCGGACCGGCTCGTGACGAGTTCCCCGGCCCCGACCCCGTGGGCAACGGGACTGCTGGTCAGCGCCTTCGCGGCGATCGTGGCGCTGGTCGGAGTGGTGGCATTCGGGTCGGCGCTGGCACACATCCACGTGCTGCTCGCGGTCGGCTTCAACCTGGTGGTCGTCGGCGGTGCCGCCCCCACCGTGTGGCGCTGGCGACACCGGCCGGTCTGGCGCTGGGCCGTCTACGGTGCCGCGGCCGGAGTGCTGTCCGGTTGGATCGCACTGCTTTTCGGGGCCCTCTGACGAACGTCAGTGGCTACGGCCGAAGAGTCGGGACAGCCACGACGGCTTCCTCGGTGGCGGCGCCGATTCCCGGTCGCCACCGGTCTCCGCCTCGCTGAGCTCCTCCTGCCGCTCCTCCTGCCGGGCCGCTTCGTCCCGCCGGGCCTGCTCCCGTTCCTCCTCGGCGCGGCGCACTTCCTCGGCGCGGCGTTCCTCCTCGATGCGGAGGACCGACTGCGGCACCTGCCCGGACGGGTACACCGCGAACCGGGACACCGTGATCGACGACGGATCCAGATCGTCGCCCAGCCACGCCCGCGGTGCGGCCTCCGCGAACTCGCCGGGGTTGAAGGGCAGGGTCTGCGGATCGGGCAACACGTCCAGGGAGGGACGCACCGGATGCTCTCCGGCCCAGAACGGGCGCTCCCATACCTGGGGGAGGCCGAGATCCTCGATGATGTGAACCGGTGTGGCGCTGAACGACCGCTTCAGTTCCCCGCGATCCCAGTAGGCGAACGCACCCCACGAACCGGCCCTCGTCACCGGACTCGACGAACAGAGATAGGTGTGGCGGAAGCCCGTCGGGTCGATCCAGTGCTCCACCAGCGACGAGGGGACCGGTGGCAGGGATTCGCCGGTGCGGACGACGACCACCCCGGGGTACCAGCCGGCGAGCACCTCGCCCGGTTGAGGTTTCGTGGCGTCCGTGAACGGTTCGTCGCAGAGATGCGACACCTCGAGCCCCGGATGCAACTGCCCGACGAGTTCCCGGGCGGCGTCCCGGTCCGGTTCCGCGTCACGCAGAACCGAGGCGGGCTCGGCGGCGTCGACGTACCAGATGGTGGATGCGTTGACCCCCAGCACCGATGTCAGCCGCGCCCGTTGCTCCGAACGCCCAGCAGAACGTCGTCCCAGGACGGCAGGGCGGGCTTACCGCGCTTGTCCTTGCCGTGGGTGTGCTGGGGTGCGGTCTTCGGCTCGTCGTGCTCGGACTCGTCGACAGGCTCGGGTGCGTCCACCGACTCCACCGGCTCCTCGTCGATGGCGTTGTCCGCGAGGAGGATCGACGACTCCTCGGCGGGGGTGTCGTGGTCGTGGTCCTGCTCCATGTCCGCCGGGCCGTAGATGCCGTTGCTGGGCACGGGGGTCAGGCCGCGGAGCGGGCGACCGAAGTCCGGGTCGACGAGCTGGACGGCTGCGTCGTCGAGCGAGTTGATGGTGCCGCCGTGCGCGTCGGGCTGGTAGCGCCAGTGCGCGGCGTTGGTGCTGCGTCCGGCCTGCCACTGCAGCTGGGCCACCCAGTGACCGCCCTCGTCCTTCCACGCATCCCAAATGGCGGCATCGATGTCGTGACCGCGGGCACGGAACGCCTGTGCCACGATCTCGGACAGGGTGTCCACGGCGGGGCCGTCCGGGCGCACCGGGTGACCGGCCTGCGCCATCTCGGCCGCGCGGCTGCGCTCGAGCAGGACGGGATGTGCGTAGCGTTCCACCTTGGAGTACGGAATGCCCGCCTGCTCGGCGACCTGTTCGATGGAGGCGCCGGCGCGGATCCGGGCCTGGATCTCTCGTGGGCGAAGCTGACTGTCCATTTCGATCTCAATCTGGCCGAGTCGAGCAATGTCTCCGCGGGAGGCCGCACGGAGCTTGTCATCGGCAGGGAGCCGGAACTTTTCGCCGGTGTCTGGATCCGAACACACCACGTGCGCGCCGCCAGGTTCGAGACCGATCACTCGCAGCTCTCGCACACTGTCCTCCTCATCGCGCCGACTCGCGATCACGCCGGAATCGACTGTAATTCATCTGTGACCCGTGTGCAGGAAAGACACGCGTGTGAATATATTTCCTCGCGATTTGCGCACGTATCGGTGTTTCGAGGGCGCCCCCGGGGCCGATACGTGCGCAAATCGCGGGGCGGCGGGGCGGAGACGCGCGCGAACGACGAAAGGGAGGGGCGGTCACGCAAAGCGTGACCGCCCCTCCCTTCAGAGGTAGTACGGGATCAGCCGAGCTGCGAGACGACCCAGTCGATGCTCTTGGTCAGCTGCGAGATGTCCTCGGGATCGATCGCCGGGAACATGCCGATGCGCAGCTGGTTGCGGCCCAGCTTGCGGTACGGCTCGGTGTCGACGATGCCGTTGGCGCGCAGGATCTTCGCGACCGCGGCCGCGTCGACGTCGTCGTTGAAGTCGATCGTGCCGACAACCTGCGAGCGGAGTGCCGGATCGGCGACGAACGGCGTCGCGAACTCGGATGCCTCGGCCCACGAGTACAGGCGCTCCGACGAATCCTTGGTGCGCGCGGTGGTCCAGTCCAGGCCACCGTTGGAGTTCATCCACGCGACCTGGTTCTCGAGCATGAGCAGCGTCGCGAGCGCCGGGGTGTTGTACGTCTGGTCCTTGGTGGAGTTGTCCACCGCGATCGGCAGCGACAGGAACTCCGGGGTCCAGCGACCCGAATCCTTGATCTCGGCGATACGCTCGAGCGCGGCCGGGCTCATCAGCGCGATCCACAGGCCACCGTCGGCGGCGAAGCACTTCTGCGGCGCGAAGTAGTAGACGTCGGCGTCGGCGGCGTCGACCGGCAGACCGCCGGCACCCGAGGTGGCGTCGATCGCGATGAGCGCGTTCTCCGAGCCCGCCGGGCGGGACACCGGCACGGCGACACCCGTCGAGGTCTCGTTGTGCGCCCAGCCGATGAAGTCGACGGAACCGTCGGCCACGATCGCCGGCGCGGAGCCCGGATCGCTCGACACGACGATCGGGTCACCGATGAACGGGTTGTTCTTCGCGACCGACGCGAACTTCGACGAGAACTCGCCGTACGTGAAGTGCTGCGAACGCTCACGGATCAGACCGAACGCGGCCGCATCCCAGAACGCGGTGGAGCCGCCGTTGCCGAGCACGACCTCGTAGCCCTCGGGCAGGGAGAACAGGTCGCGCAGACCGGAACGCACGCTGGCGACGACATCCTTGACCGGCTTCTGCCGGTGGCTGGTGCCGAACACCGAGGCGCCGACGTCGACCAGGGACTGCAGCTGTTCGGGGCGGACCTTCGACGGTCCGCAACCGAAGCGGCCGTCTACGGGCTTGAGGTCGGCGGGGATGATCGGTGTGCTCATCGGTGCGAGTTGTCCTTCTCGGTTGTGGTGACGGTCCAACTGGTCTAGCTGTGCGAGATCTGGTCCCAGCCCTCGACGGAGTCGGGGGTGCGGGGCTCGGGGCCGGTGTAGATCGCGGCCGGGCGGACGAGCTTGCCCAGACGCTTCTGCTCCATGATGTGCGCGCACCAGCCGGCGGTGCGGCCGCACGTGAACATCGCGGGCATCATGTGCGCCGGAACCTCGGCGAAATCGAGGATCACCGCCGCCCAGAACTCGACGTTGGTCTCGATCGCGCGGTCGGGCCGACGCTCCCGCAGTTCGGCGAGCGCGGCCTGCTCGAGGGCGGCGGCCGCCTCGAAGCGGGGGGCGTCGAGACGCTTGGCGGTGGCGCGGAGCACGCGGGCGCGGGGATCCTCGGCCCGGTACACCCGGTGCCCGAAGCCCATGAGCTTCTCCTTGCGATCCAGGATGCCCTTGACCAGTGCGCGGGCGTCGCCGGTGCGCTCGGTCTCCTCGATCATCGGCAGCACGCGGGCCGGGGCGCCGCCGTGCAGCGGGCCGGACATCGCGCCGATCGCGCCGGACAGCGAGGCCGCGACGTCGGCGCCGGTGGACGCGATGACGCGCGCGGTGAAGGTGGAGGCGTTCATGCCGTGCTCGGCGGCCGACACCCAGTAGGCGTCGATGGCCTCGATATGCGCAGGGTCCGGGTCGCCCTTCCAGCGCGTCATGAAACGTGCTGTGACGGTGGGGCATTCGTCGATCAGCTTCTGCGGCACGGCGGGCTGGTAGATGCCGCGCGCAGACTGCGCGACGTAGGACAGCGCCATGACGGACGCGCGGGCGGCCTGCTCGCGGGCGGTCTCGTCGTCGATGTCGAGCAGCGGCTGGTAGCCCCAGATCGGGGCGAGCATCGCCAGACCGGCCTGCACGTCGACACGGACGTCACCGGTGTGGATGGGCAGCGGGAACGGCTCGGCGGGGGGCAGTCCGGGGCCGAATCGACCGTCGACCAGCAGCGCCCACACGTTGCCGAACGTGACCCGACGGCCGACCAGGTCCTCGATGTCGACACCGCGGTAACGCAGCGCGCCGCCGTCCTTGTCGGGCTCGGCGATGTCGGTGGTGAAGGCGACGACGCCCTCGAGTCCACTGACGAAATCCTCGGGTACTACAGCGCTTGGTGCCATTGCTCCTGGACTCTCCTCATCCGAGTGCGTCCCTGAGGAGGGTCGCACTGTCGTTGGACCGAATCAGCATTCGACTACTACTGCGGTAACTGTCAGGTGCGGGATGCGCCGCCGGGCCTGGTACCCAAACTTTAGCCGGTGTCACCGGTCACCTGATCAGCGACTACCCGGGGGTAGCGTCTGAGGCTGTGTCACCAGATTCCCAGCGCCGGGGTTCCCGGAAGTCCGACCTCTCCGCGATGCG
Source organism: Prescottella sp. GW823-FHT02E09 (assembly GCF_058797375.1). Taxonomy (NCBI): domain Bacteria; kingdom Bacillati; phylum Actinomycetota; class Actinomycetes; order Mycobacteriales; family Nocardiaceae; genus Rhodococcus; species Prescottella sp. GW823-FHT02E09. The sequence goes on along the minus strand of NZ_JBXAJP010000001.1, from coordinate 597,649 downwards.
GGTGAGCTACGGCGAGATCGGGCCGGAGCGGCCCGTCGTCGACCCCGATCTGGAACCGTCGTGGCTCGACGACGGATGGCCCACGTTGGCGCGGCACTGGGTGGAGGACGCCGTCCAGGCCGCACTGCCCGAACCCAACGCGATGGTGCTCGGCACCGTCGACGAGGCCGGACATCCCTGCACGCGAACGGTGCTGTGCAAGGGCCTCGACGCCGACGGGGTGCTGTTCTTCACCAACTACGAGTCCGACAAGGGCCGTCAGCTCGCGGCCACGCCCTACGCGTCGGTGACGTTCACCTGGATTCCGCTGGCCCGGCAGCTGACCGTCCGCGGCCCCGTGGAGAGAACCAGCGAGGGCACGACGTCCGAGTACTGGAGCAGTCGTCCCCGAGGGTCCCGGCTGGGGGCGTGGGCGTCGCAGCAGTCGCGGCCGATCGGTTCGCGGGCCCAACTCGAGGCCGCGCTGGTCCACGTGGGCGAGCGGTTCGGCGTCGACGCCGACATCCCGGTTCCGGCGCACTGGGGCGGATTCCGGATCCGACCGGAGTCGGTGGAGTTCTGGCAGGGGCGACCCAATCGCATGCACAACCGGGTCCGCACCCGTCTGGTCGACGGTGCGTGGATCGTCGAACGTCTCCAGCCGTGATGCGGGGACCGCTCGCCGACACCACACCGCTGCGCAACCCCGACTACCGCCGGCTGTGGACGAGCGGCATCGTCACGGTCATCGGCGGTCAGCTCACCGTGGTCGCGGTGCCGGTGCAGATCTACGCGATGACGCAGAACTCGGCGTACGTCGGCCTGGCCGGTTTGTTCGGGCTGGTCCCGCTGGTCATCTTCGGGCTGTGGGGCGGCGCACTGGCCGACGTCATGGACCGCCGCAAGCTGATCGTCATCACCACGCTCGGGCTCATCGGCACGTCGATCCTGTTGTGGCTGCAGGCCGCGTCGGGCGTGGACAACGTGTGGCTGCTGCTGTGCCTGTTCTCGCTGCAACAGGTGTTCTTCGCGGTGAACTCGCCGACCCGCAGCGCGATCATCCCGCGGCTGCTGCCGCTGAAGGACCTGCCCGCCGCGAACTCGCTCAACATGACGGTGATGCAGTTCGGTGCGATCGCGGGCCCGCTCCTCGCGGGCGTGCTCATCCCGCACCTGGGCTTCGCGACGATCTACCTGCTGGACTCGATTGCGCTGCTCGCGACGCTGTGGGCCGTGATCAAGCTGCCCGCCCTGCCCCCGACCGGGGAGGCGCGTCGCGTCGGACTACGCGTGCTGGGGGAGGGCTTCGCGTACCTCGCGACCCAGAAGGTGCTGCTGGCGTCGTTCGTCGTCGACATCATCGCGATGGTGTTCGGCATGCCCCGGGCACTGTTCCCGCAGATCGCCGAGGACACGTTCGGCGACCCGAGCGGGGGCGGACTCGCGCTCGGGCTGTTGTTCGCCGCGATGTCGGCGGGCGCGGTGCTGGGCGGCGTCTTCTCCGGCTGGCTGCCGCGAATCCGCTACCAGGGCCGCGCCGTGCTCGTCTGCATCGTGCTGTGGGGGCTGGCGATGGTGGGCTTCGGCGTCGTCGTCGGCATCGCGACCCCGGGCAGTTCCGCGGTGCTGTTGTGGCTCGCGCTGGGCTTCCTCGCGTTCGGCGGTGCCGTCGACATGGTGTCCGCCGCCCTGCGTTCGACGATGCTGCAGCAGGTCGCCACCGACGACATGCGCGGCCGGCTGCAGGGCGTGTTCACCGTCGTCGTCGCGGGCGGGCCGCGGATCGGTGACGTGTTGCACGGCGGCGCGGCCTTCCTGTTCGGCACCGCAGTCGCGTCGGCGGGCGGAGGCGTTCTGGTGGTGATCGGTGTGGTCGTCTCGATGCTGGCGTTCCCGGCGTTCGTCCGATACCGCGTCAGCCGATCGGGCAGGCCCGAACATGTCTGAGCCGCGCATCGTCGTGTGCGGCGAGGCCCTCGTCGACCTCGTGCCGACGGGGGAGACCACGTTCGCGGCGCACCTCGGCGGCGGCCCGTTCAACGTCGCGACCGCGCTCGGCCGTCTCGGCAGCCGCGTCGCCTTCTGCTCCCGCATCTCCACCGACCCGTTCGGGGAGCGGCTGATCGCGGCGCTGATCGCGTCGGGCGTCGACGTCTCGACGACGCAGCGTGGACCCGAACCGACGACGCTCGCCGTCGCCGCCGTCGACCCCGACGGTGGTGCCGGCTACACGTTTCACGCCGACGGCGCCGCCGATCGGCTCGTCGCCGATCCCGGGCCGCTGCCTGCGTCGGTGGCGGCGGTGTCGTTCGGCACGCTCTCGCTCGTGTTCGAGCCCGGCGCCGGCGTGTACGCCGACCTGCTGCGCCGCAGTCGCGACGAGGGACGGCTCACGATCGTCGACCCCAACATCCGGCCGGACGTGTTCCCCGCCCACTACCGCCGCCGTTTCACGGAACTGCTGCCGTCGACAGACATCGTGAAAGTGTCCGACGACGACGTCCAATGGCTGGGACGGGGCGTGGACGGGACGACGCCCGCGCAGTGGCTCGATCGTGGGGTCGCCGCCGTCGTCACCACCCACGGCCCCGACGGGCTGAGCGTGCGCACACGTCGGATCCACATCGAGGTTCCCGGTTGCCGGGTTTCCGTCTCGGACACCATCGGTGCAGGTGACACGGTTCACGGCGCGTTGCTGCACTGGCTCGACGAGCATCGGGCGCTGGATTCGGATTCAGTTGGGGGCCTCGGCAGGGGACAATGGCAGGACGCCCTGGAGTTCGCGGCGCGAGCTGCCGCGGTCACAGTTTCCAGGCCCGGGGCGGACCCTCCGTGGGCATCGGAGCTCACGGGCGGCTAGTTTCTACTTGAATGTTACGAAGTTACTCACTGGTCTGAGTTTGAGAGGGATCCTTCCGTGCCCGCTGAGAATGACAACAAGCCCACACTCAGCTACCCCGGTGGCGAGCACACAATGTCTATCGCCAAGGCGACTGAAGGCAATGACGGCATCGAGCTGGGCAAGCTCCTTGCCAACACGGGTTACACGACGCTCGACCCGGGCTTCGTGAACACCGCGTCCACCAGTTCGGCTATCACCTACATCGACGGTGAACAGGGCATTCTGCGCTACCGCGGATACCCGATCGAGGAGCTGGCACAGCGCTCGACGTTCATCGAGGTCAGCTACCTGCTGATCTACGGGGAGCTGCCCACCGAAGCCCAGCTCGAGGTGTTCACGGACAAGATCCGTCGCCACACCCTGCTGCACGAGGACCTCAAGCGGTTCTTCGACGGCTTCCCGCGCAACGCGCATCCCATGCCGGTGCTCTCGAGCGCCGTCAACGCGCTGTCCGCGTACTACCAGGACTCGCTGGATCCGGAGGATCCGGAGCAGGTCGAGCTGTCCACGATCCGACTTCTCGCAAAGCTGCCCACCATCGCGGCGTACGCGTACAAGAAGTCCGTCGGCCAGCCGTTCCTGTACCCGGACAACTCGCTGAGCCTGGTCGAGAACTTCCTGCGCATGACGTTCGGCTTCCCGGCCGAGCCGTACGAGGTCGATCCGGAGATCGCCAAGGCCCTCGACATGCTGCTGATCCTGCACGCCGACCACGAGCAGAACTGCTCCACGTCGACGGTCCGCATGGTCGGCTCGTCGGACGCGAACCTGTTCACGTCCGTCTCCGCCGGCATCAACGCGCTGTGGGGCCCGCTGCACGGCGGCGCCAACCAGGCCGTGCTCGAGATGCTCGACGAGATCAAGGCGAACGGCGGCGACGCCAAGGAGTTCGTGCGCAAGGTCAAGAACAAGGAAGACGGCGTGAAGCTCATGGGCTTCGGGCACCGCGTCTACCGCAACTACGACCCGCGCGCCGCGATCGTCAAGGACACCGCGCACTCGATCCTCAGCAAGCTCGGCGGCGACGACCAGCTGCTCGAGATCGCGATGACCCTCGAGGAAACGGCCCTCACCGACGACTACTTCGTCGAGCGCAAGTTGTACCCGAACGTCGATTTCTACACGGGTCTGATCTACCGCGCGATGGGCTTCCCGACGCGCATGTTCACCGTGCTGTTCGCGCTCGGCCGCCTCCCCGGCTGGATCGCGCACTGGCGTGAGATGCACGAGGATCCGGCCACCAAGATCGGCCGCCCGCGTCAGATCTACACCGGTTACACCCAGCGCGGCTACGTGGACCTGTCGGCTCGCTGACCCGTCCTGCCCGACTACGACTGATCGGACAAACACCATGAGCACCAAGCCCGAGATCGATTTCCAGGAGGGCCCCGCGCCCACCGAACTCGTCATCAAGGACATCGTCGTCGGCGACGGCCCCGAGGCCACCCCCGGAGCCAAGGTCGAGGTCCACTACCTCGGCGTCGAGTTCGACTCCGGCGAGGAGTTCGACTCCTCGTGGAGCCGTGGCGAATCCATCACCTTCCCGCTCGCCGGCCTCATCGCCGGATGGCAGGAGGGCATCCCGGGCATGCGTGTGGGCGGTCGGCGTCAGCTGACGATCCCGCCTGAGCTCGCGTACGGTCCGGCCGGTGGCGGTCACCAGCTGTCGGGCAAGACGCTGGTGTTCGTCATCGACCTGCTCGACGTCGTCGTCCCGCCGCCGGCACCGGAGATCGAGCCGGCCACCGGCCCGGCCCCGGCCGAGCTGGTCATCGAGGACATCGAGATCGGTGACGGCGCCGAGGCTCAGCCCGGCGGCGTCGTCGACGTCCACTACCACGGCGTCGAATACGACACCAACGAGGTGTTCGACTCGTCGTTCCTGCGTGGCGAGTCCGTCGCGTTCCCGCTGGGCCGGCTGATCCCGGGCTGGCAGGAAGGCATCCCCGGCATGAAGGTCGGCGGTCGCCGCAAGCTCACGGTCCCGCCGGAGCTGGCGTACGGTCCGGCGGGTGCCGGTCACCAGCTGTCGGGCAAGACGCTCGTGTTCGTGATCGACCTGCTGGGCACCCAGTAGCCCTGTAGCGCTTCAGCACTCAGGCCCCGCACCGATGATCGGTGCGGGGCCTGATGTGTTATCCGGTGTCGGCGTGAGCTACAGCGAGCCGCCGATGAGTGCCGTGACGGCGTCCAGCAGGACCGGCAGCGACTTGTAGATGACGTCGTACAGGTCGGCGAGGGAACCCATGATGCCCATGTGTGTGTCTTCTCCTGGTGTGTCTGGATGGCGTACGGACTAGGCGGAGCCGGTGAAGCTACCGGCCTCGACGGACCCGGTGTGCGCGTTGCTGAACATCTTGGTGAGTGCGTTGATCAGCGCGGTCAGGTTTTCGATAGACGTCATGTCGTGTGCTCCAAAGCTCTTCGGTGGACTTTGCGGTGGCGCAGATCAGGCGCTGGCGGAATCGAGGCCCTGAAGGGCGGTCATCAGCGGCAGCAGCTTGAGCATGTCGAGCAGGCCGAAGCCTGCACCGTTGGCCTTGAGCAGATTCTCGAGCGATCCCATGTCACGTCCCTTGTTCAAAGATGTGTTCCAGCACACACTTTCGGTGCCGATGTGATTTCTACCAAGCGTTCAATACGCACGTCTAGGTCTCGGGATTCGGGGCTTTCGGGAGCGCTACGCGCATCGCGGAAACTTGCTGGTAATCGAAGTTTCAGTAAGTCTCGACGGGGAATCGTGTGGGATAAGTCACAAACCGGACAGGTGCGCAGAAAGGCGCCCCGGCCGAAGCCGGGGCGCCTTGGATGGAGCGTGGTGAAGCTGGTGCTACTGCCGGATGACTACCGCGGGGTGCCCATGGCGTCGGCCAGCATCGGCCAGGAGTTGTTCAGGTCGTCGCGCCAGTAGCCCCACGAGTGGGTGCCGGCCGGCTTGAAGTCGAACGTCGCCTGGCCGCCCATGCCGTTCTCGTTGACTGCCCGAGCGAGGCGGTGGGTGCACTCGTTGGTTGCAGCCTCGATGATGCCGCCGACGATGACCTGGTTGGCCAGCGTCCCGAAGTTGCCGTTGATGCCCTGGCTGTCGAGGGTGTCGTGCGGGCCGGGCAGGCCGGACGCGTTGGACACGTACAGCTTGGGGCCGCCCTTGAGCTTGCCGATGTTGATGATCGGATCGTGGGCGATCCAGTCCGGGCTGCCGACCGGGCCCCACATGTTCTCGACCTCGGCGTCGCCGCGCGCCGCGATGACGATCTGGATGTAGGTCTGGCCGACCGGAGTCGCGGTGTCCGCGCAGCCGCTGTACGCGCCGACAGCCTTGTACAGCTGGGGGTCCTTGAGCGCGAGGTTGAACACCGAGGTGCCCGACGTCGAGATGCCCGCGAGCGTGTTGACACCGGTGGTGCCGAGCGCCGCGTCGATGACCGGCGGCAGTTCCTGCGTCAGGAAGGTTTCCCACTTGTTGACGCCGTGGAGAGACGGGTCCGCCTTCTGCCAGTCGGTGTAGTAGGTGAACGCGCCCTGCATCGGGGTGACGACGTTGACCTGCTTGTCCTTGAAGAACGTGCCGATGTCGGCCTGCTTCTGCCACGACGCGGAGTCCTCGCCGCCGCCGGCACCGTTGAGCAGGTACAGCGTGGGAGCGGGCTTGGACGTATCCTTCGGGCGGATGACGTCGAGCGGGATGTCCCGTCCCATCGCCTCCGAGTAGACGACCAGCTTCATCTTGTTGCCGCCGAGCTGGGTGGCGGACACCAGCTTGGTCCCGCCGTTGGCCTTCGCGGACGCCTGGACCTTGGCAGCGTCGGTGTTCGGTGCTGCGGCCGTGGCCACCCCGGCCCCGAGGAACACGGGAAGTGCGGCGACCGTCGCCGTCGTGGCGCCGATCAACGCTTTGAGCCGGCGGGACTTCTTGGTTACACGCATACTTACTCGCCTTCGGTGGTCGGCCGGGGAGCGCGGCTGTGCTCCCACGGTTCTGGACGTGTGTATATCACTTTCGCTATCGGGTCTACGTGCCGATTTGCTACGGGTTGCCCGAAAGTTCTCGAGACGTTCCAGAATTATCGGACACAAACCATCAGACCATGTCGTTTTTCTGCAACCAACGCAAAGTCGGCCAGCCACAGAAGACCGGGAGCCAACACGTCAGCACGCGGTACAACAGTACGGACGGTACCGCGATCCCGACGGGCAGCCCGAACGCGGTGAGGCCACCGATGAGTGCGGCCTCGACGGCGCCGACACCGCCCGGCGTCGGCGCGGCAGAGGCGAGGGTGCCGCCGATCATCGTGACGATCGTGACGGTGACGAACGTGGTGCCGCCGCCGAACGCCTCGACACTGGCCCACAGGGCGAGGGCGGCCCCGAGGGTGGTGCCCGCGCTGCCGAGCACGATCAGCAGGAAGCGGCCCGGGTTGCGGGCCAGTTGCGCCAGGGACCCCAGCACCTCGGTGAGCTGTGGGCGGACCTCGTTGTTGAGCCAGCGTCGCGCCTTCGGGATGAACATGAACGTGCCGATCGCGCCGAGCGCGATGCCCGCGATGAGGTACAGCGTCGTGCCCTTGGGGACGAAGTGCGACAGGTCGGCGTCGCGTCCCGCCGCCACGCTGAAGAAGATCAGCAGCGCGACGTGGGTGACCACCTGCACGGTCTGTTGCAGCGCCACCGCTGCCGTGGCCCGGACCGTGCCCAGACCACCCTTCTGCAGGAAACGCACGCTCAGCGCGAGCCCGCCGACGCCGGCCGGGGTGGTGGTGGCTGCGAACGTGTTCGCCACCTGCATGATCAGCAGGTGGCGGTAGCGCACCAGTTCGGAGGCGCACGCCCACAACGCCGCCGCCGCCCCGACATAGGTGAGGGCCGACACCGCCAGCCCGCCCAGCGCCCACCACCAGTTCGCCGTCTTCAGCTCGGTGAGGAAGGTCGGCACCTGGCTGATGAACGGATACGCGACGTAGACCAGGCCGATCAGCAGCACCAGCTGGATGATCTGGTTCCGGGTGAAGCGGGTGACCTGTTCGGGGGCGATCTTCTCGATGTCGGTCTGCCGGCCCACCTCGTCACGGATGGCCGACAGCATCGCCGACGAGTCCGGGACGTGTTTGCGCACCCGGGCCGGCATCGCCGACTTGGTGAGTCGGCCGGACGCGGCCAGGATCCGCTCGCGGCCCTGCGCCTCCAGCGCCGCCCGGACCGCCGGTTCCACGCCGAACAACGTGGCCGTGGTCAACAGCAGTTGCGCGGTGTCGGAGAGGACCGTTGCCTCGGTCGGTCCGAGCTCGGCGTAGGAGAACCCGTCGAACAGGGCCCGGCCGTCGTCGATCCGGATCTCGCTCGCCCGCAGGTCGCCGTGCGTGATCTGGTGGGTGTGGAGCTCGCCGAGCGATCGCCACAGCATCTCGAGCAGAGTGTCGCGGGGCTGCGGGTGATCGGTGGCCAGCGTCGCGATCGGGGAGCCGTGCGAAACCGGGTGTGCGTACAGCTGCCAGCCACGGTCCAGGGCGGCCACCGCGATCGGCTTCGACGCCGCGAGGCCCGCGTCGGCGACCGCGATGCCCATCAGGGCGCGGTGCTGGACGGCTCGCGCGAGCGACGCGTGCACCGGCGGACTCTCGCTGCTGCGCAGCGCCAGCCACTGCGAGGCCTGGCGGATGGCGCCGCGGCTGCGCTGATTCTGTCCGTACAGCTCGACGATCAGTTCCGGCTGCCCGTCGTCCCGCGAGGCGCCGAGGATCAGCGGTCCGCTGCCGGCCGGGGCGATCACCCGGAACGCCGTGATGCGGTGGCCGAGCCGCTGCAGCGACTCGACGGCCGAATCGAGCGGCACCTCCAGCGCCGGCGTGCCGACCACGAGCACGATGACCGCGCCGACCAGGTACCCGACCGCCGTCCCCAGCATCGACCGGGCGGGCACGACGGAGCTGACGATCAGGTGGATCGGCGCGAACGCCAGCAGCAGCGCCCACCACAGGCGTCGCCAGCGCTTCGGCAGCCACGGCCCGGACACCGTCAGGACCGCCGCGAGCATCGCGATCCAGCGGGGGTCGTCGAGGAACTGGGACAGGAACGTATTGAGCCGGTCCGAGACGTCGAGGTGCCACTGCGGCGCGGCCAGCCCACTCCCGGTTATCGACAGCGCGACACCCGCGATCAGCCCCGCGGCGGCGTAGCCTGCCAGCAGCTTCCAGCGGCGTCCGATGATCAGCTGGATCAGGATCGCGAACGGAAGGGCGAGGATCGCGACCCCGTACAGGAGATAGACGGTGTCCGAGACTCCCGGCGACAGGATGCCGACGATGTCGGACACCGACGTCTCGAGCGCGTCCCATTCGCTGCGGGTGATCACCGAGCCGGCGATGACCGCGCCGAGCAGGATCATCGCGATGACCACTCGCAGGATGTCGCTCGTGCGCCGGACCAACGGTTGCAGGAGGCTGCCGGAGACCGGGATGTCGCGCCCGTCAACTCGCAAGGGACACCACCAGTCGCGCGCCGCCGAGCGGGCTGTCCTCGAAGTGCGCCCGGCCCCCGTGGAGGTGGGCTTGCTGAGCGATCAACGCCAGGCCCAGCCCGGACCCGCCCTTCGCGGCGCCGCTACCGCGTCGGAAGCGTTCGAACACCTCGGTTCGTTCCTCCTCGGGAAGGCCGGTGCCGTCGTCGTCGACAGTGACGGTGACGGTGCCCGGCGCGGCCAGGTCGTCGCGGCGTGCGCCGATCGCCACGTGCCGCGCGCCGCCGTGCCGGACGGCGTTGGCGATGGCGTTGTCGAGTGCCAACCGCAGGCCCGCGGGCAGGCCGCGCAGCACCAGGCCGGGTGGCGCATCCACCGTCACCGTGACGCCGGGGTGCTGACGTTGCGCGTCCTCGGCGGCGAGGTCGCACAGCTCCGTCAGGTCGGTGTCGACGTGATCCTTCTCGCTGGACAGCTCGCCCGACGCGAGGCGCTCGAGCGCGGTCAGGGTCGCCTCGACGCGGCCCTGCGTGCGGATGAGGTCACCGAGGATCTCGGCGCGCTGGGCGTCGGAGAGATCGAGGGTGTCGAGCACCTCGAGGTCGGTCCGCATCGCGGTGAGTGGGGTCCGAAGCTCGTGCGCGGAGGCCGCCGCGAAGTCGCGTGCCGTCTCGAGAGCCGCGGCGGTGCGGGACTGCGCATCGGAGACGTCCTGCAGCATCGCGCCGGCGGCCGCGGCCAGTTCGTCCGCCTCGCGGACCCCGGACGCGGCGGTGGCGAGGTCGCGGTCGCGTCGGCTCACCCGATGGGTCAGTTCGACCAGGGGCCGCACCGCCCGCCCTCCGAAGATCCAGCCGAGTCCGCCCGCGGCGACGATCGCGAGCACACCGACGAGCGCGACCTGCTGCTGTTGCTCGGTGGTCGGATCCTTCGCCTCGGCGAGCGGGACGGCTACCGACAGCAGCGACGTGGACTCGGGACCGAGCGGAGCGGTGAAGGCCCGGAACGGGGTGCCGCCGACGTCGACAGTGTGCGATCCGGGATCGAGCTTGGGGAGCCGGCTCGACGTGCTCGAGACGACCTTGTCGCCCGCACGGATCGTGACCGAGAACGCGCCGCCGTCGCCGAGGATGTTGAGGAACGGCGCGGCGGCCGGAGCATTGACGACCAGGACCCGCGACGCGGTCTCGAGCCGACGGTCCAGTTGCTGCAGGTTGTTCCGGGCGATCGCGAGCGCGAGGTACACGCCGACGGCGGCGACGATGATGATCGCCCCCAGCGCCGTCGCCATCGCGACCCGGGCCCGCAGCGAATGCGCGCGACTCACGACGGCTCCCGCAGGACGAATCCGACGCCGCGCACCGTGTGCAGCAGCCGTGGAGTGCCGTCTGCTTCGAACTTGCGCCGCAGGTAGCCCACGAAGACGTCGACCACGTTGGTGTCGGCGACGAAGTCGTAGCCCCACACCAGATCCAGCAGCCGTTCCCGACTGAGCACGACACCCGCGTTGCGGGCCAGCACCTCCAGCAGTTCGAACTCCCGCTTGGTCAACAGGACCTCGTCGTCGCCGAGCCACACCCGGCGGCCGGCGAGGTCGATCGACAGTGCGCCGACGACCAGCGGCGGCTCGGTGACGGGGCCGGCGACGACCGCGCGGCGCCGCAGCATCGCACGGATCCGGGCGACGAGTTCGGCCAGGACGAACGGTTTGACGAGGTAGTCGTCGGCGCCGGATTCGAGACCGGCGATGCGGTCGTCGACCGAGCTGCGGGCGCTGAGGACACAGATCGGGATGTCGTTGCCCATCCCACGCAGCGCCGTGACCACCCCGGTGCCGTCGAGGACGGGCATGTTCATGTCGAGCACGAGGGCGTCGGGTTCGACGTCGGCGATCACACGCAGCGCGATCGCGCCGTCGGCCGCGGTGAGGACGGTGAATCCGGACAGCCGCAGCCCGCGTTCGAGCGAGGCGAGAACATCCTGGTCGTCGTCCACGACCAGGACTGTTGCGGGTGCGGTCACGTGAGCATTGTGCCCGGTACACCGGGACGGGTGCCTGGAAGCGGGGCTGCCGGGTGCGGTGTGGCGGTGCCCGCGAGCACCGGCGCAGTGGGGGACAGTCGGCTCGGGCCGGAGACCTCGCGGAGGTCGGACGTGTCGAATCCGGCGTCCTCGATCAACGCCCGCGTGCGTCGATCCCATCGGCAGCCACCTGCGAAGTGTCTGTTGACGGGGGTGATCGCGGACTGGGCCGCCGCCCGCAGTCCGGTTCCCCGCACGTGCTCGGCGAGCACGAGCCGTCCTCCGGGACGCAGGACACGACGGATCTCCGCGAGCGTCCCTGTGACGTCCCGAACCGAACACAGCACGAGGATGGAGACCACGGCGTCGACGCTGTCGTCGTCGACGGGCAGCTCTTCGGCGCCGCACGCGACCACTCGCACGGTGGCAGGCGAGGCGGCAGCCACCCGAGCCAGCGTGCGTCGCATGTACGGGGACGGCTCGACGGCGGTGACGGTGGCGCCCGATCCGTAGTGCGGGAGCGAGGCCCCGGTGCCGGCGCCGATCTCGAGAACGTCGCCGTCCAGGTCGCCGAGCAGGCGAGCACGGAGGGGGCCCAGCCAGACGCGTTCGGAGCCGGCGTTGGCCCTGTCGTACCAGGCGGCGTAGGCCGCGTCGAGGCGTCGGCGGATCATCTCGGGCTCCCGTCCCGCGTGGTGGCGGAGGTGCGACTGATGAAGATGTCGGCCACGGACACGAAGGCGTCGAGGTCTCGTGCGGGAATGCCTTCGAGCAGGGCCTCGGCGGTGAGGTGCCGCAGTTCGCGGATCCGTTCCGCCACGGCGCACCCCTCGCCGGTGAGTGTGACGATGTGGGCTCGTCGGTCGCTCGGGTGAGGCTCGCGTGTCAGGTGGCCGGAGGCCTCGAGGGCGTCGACCAGAGCGGTCACCTGTCGGGTGCTGCACCGCAGTGCGGTCGCGAGATCGCGCTGCGTCATGGGTGGGTGCTCGAAGATGCAGAAGAGTGCCCGGGTGCGGGCCGTGGTGAGCCCGAACTGCCTCGCGCCGTCCTCCATCGAGGTCGACAGGTGATCGGCCAGGACGAACGCGCGGTCGATCGCGTCGTGGCGGGCGGGTGTCTCGGTCACAGAAGTGATGCTAGTTCATTGTGAACTCTGTTCACCATTCTCGGTGGACGCGCGTGCTTCCGCGAGGCGCCGTCAGCGGGCGACGCAGCGCTGCACCAGGGTGCCGATGTCCTCGATCCGGGTGGTGACGACGTCGCCGGGGGCCAGGAAGCGCTGCGGGCTGCGCCCCACACCCACGCCGGCCGGGGTGCCGGTGAACACGATGTCGCCCGGACGCAGCGTGCACACCGCCGACAGGTGCGCGATCAACTCGGCGACCGGGAGCATCATCTGCGAGGTGCGGCCCGACTGGACCGACTCGCCGTCGATCTCGCACTCGATCGCGAGGTCGTCCGGGTCGGCGAACTCGTCCGGGGTGACCAGCCACGGGCCGGTCGGCCCGAAGCCGGGATGCGACTTGGCCAGCGAGAACTGCGGTGCCGGACCGGCCATCTGGGAGGTCCGTTCCGAGAAGTCCTGTCCGACGGTGAGTCCGGCGACATGGGCCCACGCGTCGGCCGCGGCCACGTCGGTCGCCTCGCTGCCGATGACGACCACCAGCTCCACCTCCCAGTCGACGGTGTCGGTGGGCAGCCGCAGGTCGGTCTCGGGGCCGGTGAGGCAGCTCGCGAACTTGGTGAAGGTGGGCGGCGCGTCCGGTGCGTCCATCCCGGTCTCGGCCGCGTGGTCGCGGTAGTTGAGGCCGATCGCGAACACCTGGCTCGGTGCCGGCGAGGGCGCGCCGAGGTCGCGGGCCTCGAACGGGTCACCGGTGGCGGTGTCGGCGGTGGCGGCCCACGCGGTGAACGCCGACCACTCGGTGTAGATGCCGGGCAGGTCGGGGCCGAAGCGTCCCGCGCTGGCGGTGTGGATGTCGACAGCCCGCTGCCCGTCGGTGAGAACTGCTCGTCCGGAGAGGTTGGCGATGCGCACGGTCGTCACGTCCTGTCTGTGGTCGGGTGGGGACAGTACAGCCGAGAAATATCGGAAAAGCAATATAATTTCGAAACTTGACTCCGGATCCGCATCGTCCTGTACTTGCGGCATGGCACGAGCGAGCGGAACCCGCGCAGACGAGATCCACGCGCGGTTGCGAGCCGACATCCTCGGCGGTGTACTCGCGCCGGGGGAGAAGCTCGCGTTCGGGCGGTTGCAGGACCGCTACGACGCGAGCACCGGTGTCCTTCGGGAAGTCCTGCCCCGACTCGTCGAGCAGGGGCTCGTGGTCTCCGAGGCGCAGCTCGGCTTCCGGGTGGTGCCGGTTTCCGTTCCGGATCTGTTGGAGCTCACCGAGACCCGCGTGTTCATCGAATCCGAAGCGCTGCGGCAGTCGATCGCGCACGGCGACATCGAGTGGGAGTCGGCGGTGCTCGCGGCGCGGCACACCCTGGCTCGGACGGCGCCCGCCGACGCGGACGGACGGGTCGCCGAGGCGTGGCTGTCGGCGCACGGCAACTTCCACGGTGCACTCCTGCGTGCGTGCCCCAACGGCCGGCTGGTGCGCATCGCCGAATCGCTGCGCGACATCTCGGAGGTGTACCGCTGCTGGAGTGTTCGCAGCGCGGAGTCCGAGCAGCGCGACGTCGACGCCGAGCACGGACGGATCGCCGAGGCCGCCGTCGATCGGGACGTCGATCGGGCGGTGGACGAACTGCGCCGGCACATCGAGTCGACGACCGCACTGCTGATCGCCGGGGTGCAGTCGTGATCGGACTCGGCGAGCTCGAGACCGCCGTGATGGACGTGCTGTGGAGTGCGGACGAATCGGTGCGGGTGCGGGACGTGATGGACCGACTGCAGTCGCCGCGGCCGCTCGCGTACACCACCGTCATGACGGTCCTCGACAACCTGCACACCAAGGGCATGGCGTCCCGGCAGCGCATCGGTCGGGCCTATCGGTACCGAGCCGCGCGCAGTCGGGAGGAGACCGCGGCCGATCTGGTTCGTCAGGTGCTCGATTCCAGTGGTGACGCCGAACAGGTCATGCTGCACTTCGCGAACTCGGCCTCCGAGGACGAGTCGAGAATCCTGCGCCGGGCCGCCCGGCGGACACGGGCACGCCGGCCGGGTGGTGTCGGGTGACTCGGGGCTGAACGCGTCGTGCCGTGGCGCCCGGGTCCTGCACTATCCGCTTGCGCTCACGCTGTCTGCGCTGCCGGTGCTCGCGGCCTCCTGCGCGCTCCTCGGCGGCTGACCTGTGCCGGGCCGCTCGGCAGGGACGGTGCACGCGGGCCCGCACAGGCTCTGACGCCGTCGCAGCACGACAGCGGTCGTCAGCAGGGCGAGCGAGACCACCGCCAGGACCGGCTGCAGCGGCGCCCAGAACCCGAGGGCACCGCTCGTGCCGATCGCGAGCAGGACGATCTTGTTGCAGACCGGGCAGCCCACAGCGAACACCGCGAGCGCCACGCCGGCCATCGCGCCGGTCGGGCGGGCCGCCCGGGTTCCCGGACGGATGCCGAACCACAGCGCGGTCAGGATCGCGGTGGCGGCGAGGACTGGGTACTCCCACCAGCGCACGGGCACCTCGCGCCCGAACAGCGGGGTGTCGATGATGTCCGTCGGAACGCCCACTACAATGACGGTCACGACGCCTGCGGCGAGTGCGCGCAGCAAATACGTTCCACTGCTGGAGTTTTCGGTCACGGTGCTCGGCACCCCTTCGTCTACGGAACCTCGTAACTACTAAGGGATGTAGTAGTTCGATGTACTATCAACGATAGTAGTTGTGGGACGTGTGTGCGAGAAGGAACGGAGGACGGATGGCATCGCGGAGCAAGCTGTTCGGGGTCAGACGGGACGTGTGGCTGCTCGGCGCTCTCGGTGTCGTCGCGCTCGTACTGGCCGGGGTTCTCGTGCTGGAACGGATGCGCACCTCGGATGAACCGTCCTCGGCGGCGGTCGCAGCCACCGAAGGTCTCGAGGCCGGAATCGGGCCGGTCGGCGACATGGCCCGCCGGGTGGAGGGTGACCCGTTGGCGCGCGGACCGGTCGACGCTCCGGTGGTCCTGGTCGCGTACTCGGACTATCGCTGCCCGTTCTGCGCGAAGTTCAGCCGCGACACCGAACCGCAGCTCGTCGAGAAGTACGTCGAGGCGGGACAACTGCGGATCGAGTGGCGTGACCTCCCGATCTTCGGCGAGGAGTCGATGGTCGCGGCGCGTGCCGGCCGGGCTGCCGCAGCGCAGGGCCGGTTCTGGGAGTTCAACTCGGCCCTGTACGCGGCATCGCCGGATCGCGGGCATCCGAACCTCGACCCGGGCGCGCTGCGTGGTTTCGCGGAGCAGGCCGGTGTGCCGGACCTGGACCGTTTCGTACGGGACGCCGCGGACACCTCGGGTGACGCGGCGATCGCCGCAGATGCGCTGGAGGCCAATACAATCGGAGTGGCCAGCACGCCGTCGTTCGTGATCGACGGGTATCCCGTGCTCGGCGCCCAGCCGCTGTCGGTGTTCGAGCAACTGATCGAGAAGACCGGTGGGCAACTGTCGTGACCGACGTCGGACTGCTCGGTGCACTGCTGGGGGGCCTGCTCGCACTGGTCAGTCCCTGTTCGGCGTTGCTGCTGCCGTCCTTCTTCGCGTACGCCTTCGACGGTGTCGGCCGCCTCGCGGCCCGGACCGCGGTGTTCTACCTCGGACTCGCGGCAGTGCTGGTGCCACTCGGCGCCGGTCTCGGGGCGATGGGATCGTTGCTGACCCGGCACCGGGAGACGGTCACGACGGTCAGCAGTCTGGTGCTGATCGCGCTCGGGGTCATGGCTATGTTCGGTCGCGGATTCGCGTTTGCACCCGCGCAGCGTGCCGCCGGGTCCGTCCGCATCTCCGGCACCGTGTCGGTGTTCGTGCTGGGGGCGGTGTACGGGTTCGCCGGGTTCTGCTCGGGGCCACTGCTGGGCAGCGTCCTCACCATCGCGGTGGCCGGGGGCGGTGCCGGCTACGGCGGCCTGCTGATGGCCGTCTACGCGTTGGGGATGACCGTCCCGCTGTTCGTGCTGGCGTTGCTGTGGGATCGATTCGACCTGGGGCGGCGTCCGTGGTTGCGGGGTCGGCAGATCGTGCTCGGGCCCGTGCGCACGCACACGACGTCACTGGTGTCGGGTCTGCTGTTCATCGCGCTCGGGGTCCTCTTCCTCGTCACGGACGGGACCGCGAATCTCGGGAGCGTGATGGGTGTGGACGACCAGTTCTCGCTCCAGGTGACGTTGAGCGACTGGGCTCGGCAGGTGTCCGATACCGGTGTCCTGCTCGCGGTCGTGCTGGTGGTGCTCGTGGTCGTGGCGCTGCGGGTCGTGCGTCGGCGCCGATCCGAGTCCGAGCCCGAGTCCGAGTCCGAGGCGGCTGGGTCGGGCCCGGGCCACGACCGCTGAACTACCGTGGGTGGCGCACCGCATGCACCACGACGGAGAGGACGACGTGACCGAATCGCTCGTGTGGTTCCGGCGCGACCTGCGCCTGGCGGACCTGCCGACGTTGCTCGCGGCGGGGGAACGGGCGATGGGACTGTTCGTGCTCGACGACCGGTTGCTCGGTCCGTCCGGCGGCCCGCGTCGAGACTTCCTGTACCGCAGCCTCGCCGCGCTCGACGAGCAGCTCGGCGGGCGTCTGCTGGTGATGCGAGGCGACCCGGTCGAGGTGATCCCCAGTGTCGCGAAAGCCGTTGGTGCGCAAGCAGTGCATGTCAGCGCGGACTACGGTCCGTACGGCCGTGAGCGCGATGCCGCGGTGGCCGGCCGGGTCGAGCTGGTCGCCACGGGCTCGCCGTACGCGATCGCGCCGGGCCGGGTGACCAAGAACGACGGCACCGCGTACAAGGTGTTCACCCCATGGTTCGGACGGTGGCTCGACCACGGTTGGCGCGGTCCCGCGCAGACCGGTGCCGACACCGTCGCGTGGATCGACCCGGACGACGTCGGCGGGCTGCGCGGCCGAGTCGCGATACCGGCGCCGTCGGAGCCGGGTCCCGCGGCCGGTGAGCGCGCGGCGCTGGCGCGGTGGCGGGAGTTCTGCGACGACGACCTGATCCGCTACGACGAAGAACGTGACCGCCCGGACCTCGACACCACCAGCCGGATGTCGGTGTACCTCAAGTTCGGCAACATTCACCCGCGCACCATGCTCGCCGATCTCGCACGCCGGCGAAGCCACGGCGCCGAGCAGTATCGTCGCCAGCTGGCGTGGCGAGACTTCTACGCGGACATCATGTTCCAGCGTCCGGACAGTGCACGCCGCAACTACGACCGCAAGTTCGATGCGATCCGCTACGACACCGGGCCGGACGCCGACACCCTGTTCGCGGCGTGGTGCGCGGGCCGCACCGGATTCCCGATCGTCGATGCCGGCATGCGGCAGCTGGCGGCCGAGGGATGGATGCACAACCGGGTGCGGATGATCGTCGCGTCGTTCCTCGTCAAGGACCTGCACCTGCCGTGGTGGCGCGGCGCGCGGTACTTCATGGCGCAGTTGGTGGACGGCGATCTCGCGTCGAATCAGCACGGCTGGCAGTGGACCGCCGGGTCCGGCACCGATGCGGCCCCGTACTTCCGGGTGTTCAACCCGACCGGCCAGGGCGAGAAGTTCGATCCGACGGGCGATTACGTGCGGCGGTGGGTGCCGGAACTGCGCGGTGTCGAGGGCAAGGCGGTGCACGCGTTGAAGTCCGGTCGGCCCGCGGGCTACCCCGACCCGGTCGTCGACCACGCCGAGGAGCGGCGAGAGGCCCTGGCGCGCTACGGCGAGTTGACCTGATTGTCGCGCTGGCGCCGGGGCGGTCCGGCAACGTTTCGGTGCTCTCGACGGCGGGTACCCGCAGTGCATGAAGACACTGATGACGATCGCGGTGGCGGCGGGCGCGCTGGTCCTGGCCGTCGCCTGCGGAGACGACGGCAACTCCGACGGCCACGACGGTGAGCACGCGGGTCCGGCCGCGACGACGTCCGTGATGCCCGACGGCGACGACGGAGACGACACCCCGGACAACTACGGCGCGTTCGATCAGGCGAAGCTGGACACGTTCACCGCGGCGTTCCGGACGGCGTACCCCGAGTTGTCGGCGGGCCGCGACGACGGCGACATCGAGGAGATCGCGGTCGAGTCGTGCACCGATCTCGCCAACGGTGCCGACCAGCAGACCGTCACGACGCGGATCGTGGACCGCGCGGAGGACGACGGCACCAGGCCGTCCCCCGAGCAGGCGCAGCAGATCTACGACCTCGTGATCCCCGCCTGCCCATGAATCGTCCCACTGGGTGGACACCCCCACTTTCGAGACCGCTGGCTTCGGTATAGCCTCGGGCCGCCCCTCGACGGAAGGTTCCATGGTGTCCCAGATCACTCCTCCTGATGTGTTCGCGCCGGCCAAGCTGGGGCCGATCACGCTGCGCAACCGCATCATCAAGTCCGCCACCTTCGAGGGCCGGACGCCGCAGGCTCTGGTCACGGACGATCTGATCGAGTTCCATCGCAAGCCGGCCGCGGGCGGTGTGGGCATGACCACCGTCGCGTACTGCGCCGTGCAGCCCGAGGGGCGCACCGAACGCGGCCAGCTGTGGATGCGTCCCGAGGTGGTGCCGGGACTGCGCAAGCTCACCGACGCGATCCACGCCGAGGGTGCCGCCGCGTCCGCGCAGATCGGGCACGCCGGCCCGGTCGCGAACGAGAAGTCCAACCGGCTGCCGGCCCTCGCACCGTCGATGTCGTTCAATCCCATGAGCATGAAGAAGATCCACGCGGCGACCACCACCGACATCGCCCGGATCACCCAGGCTCACGCCGACGCGGCCCGATTCGCGATCGAGGGCGGCTTCGACGCCGTCGAGATCCACTTCGGTCACAACTACTTCGCGAGTTCGTTCCTGAGCCCCAAGCTGAACAAGCGTAAGGACAACTACGGCGGCTCCCTCGAGAATCGCGCCCGGATCGTGCGCGAGACCGCCCGTGCGGTCCGTGCGGCGGTCGGCGACCGGATCGCGATCCTCGCCAAGCTGAACATGGACGACGGCGTGCCCGGTGGATTCTGGGTGGACGAGGCGATCCAGGTCGCTCGTTGGCTCGAGGCCGACGGCAGCCTCGACGCCCTCGAACTGACGATGGGCAGTTCGTTGCTCAACCCGATGTACCTGTTCAAGGGCGACGCCCCCGTTCGCGACTTCGCGGCCGCGATGCCGCAGCCGGTCAAGCTCGGTGTGCAGATGGTCGGCAAGGCCTTCATCAAGACGTACCCGTACGAGCCGCTGTTCATGCTCGAGGAGGCGCGTCAGATCCGGGCCGCGGTCGAGATGCCGCTCGTGCTGCTGGGCGGCGTAACCGACAAGGCCGGCATGGACACCGCGATGGCCGAGGGCTTCGAGTTCGTCGCGATGGCGCGCGCGCTGCTACGGGAACCCGACCTGATCAACCGCATCGAGGCCGAGTCGCGCACCCGGTCGCTGTGCATCCACTGCAACAAGTGCATGCCGACGATCTTCTCTGGGGCGCGTTGCGTCCTGGTCGACCCGGCACCGGTCCGCCGCCGGTGAGCCGGGCAGGCCGTCAGATGCAGGCCGACGCGTACTCGACGGCCGCCCGCACGTCGGCGGCCCACTCGCTCCACACCGTCTCGTGCGTCAGCAGGTCGGCCACCGAACACAGCGCGTCGGTGGCCTCGCGCACGATCTCGAGCACCAGGTGGAACTGGTAGCCGCCGATCGTGGCGAGGTGCTCGTAGTCGGTGGAGTGCGGCGAGGGGCACAGCGATTGCATGTCCAGGGGGCCACCGTCGCGGACGGTGGCGGTACCGTGGCCGACGAGTTCGACCAGCGCGGCGACCTGTGCGTGCGGTGCGGGCAGCGAAATCGGATCGTGATTCGTTGCAACGAGGTCCGCGGAGACGAACGCGGCCGGGAGGTCCAGGTCGACGTTCTCGGCTGCCGCGGCCGCGGTGAGCCGATCGCGGGCGCGCGCCGACGTGGCGGCGAGTCCGCCCGCCACCAGGTCGCCCACCGGCGATTCCAGCGCCGTGAGGAAGCGGAGTCGTTCGGTGGCCGACCCGAGCAGTGTCCACACGGTCGTGATGCGCCCGGCCTCGAGCGGTGCGACGGCGTCGAGGAGGGTGTCGAGGATCTCGTCGTACTGGGCGATCGCCGCGATGAGACGCAGACCCGGTCCGGCCGCCCAGTCGGGATCGGTGGCCCGCTCCTTGCGTTCGGATTCGCGCATGGCGTTGAGGTCCGGTTCCAGGCACACCTGGACGGCCGTCAGGAACTCCCGCATCAGGGCGCCCTGGTTCGACACCTCGACCCCCTCGGGGTCGTGCAGGAAGTGGCGGCGCGGGCTGTTCGCGACGAGATCACGCATGAGAGCGTGGACGGACGGCGTGGCGACTGCGGACAATTCTCCCCCTCGGGCAAATACGAATCTGTGTCGTCGAAATCGAGGATCGGGTGAAACCCTGTTCGTGAATCTACCGTGATCATACCGTGATGGTCAAGCATCGCGCTGGCCCTGACCTGCGTGTTTGGTTGGTTTAACTTATATGTCGTTTGGCCAATATGGTTCGGATAATCCCATTTATCCGAAATGGGAAAAGGCCCCGCACCTTGCGGTGCGGAGCCTTTCCGTCGATGTAGGTGCGATCCGCGGCTACCCGCGGAGCAGCCTCTCCAGCTCGGCGAGGACGGATGGGTCCTCGATGGTGGACGGCACCGTGTACTCGTCGTTGTCGGCGATCTGGCGCATCGTCTTGCGCAGGATCTTGCCGGAGCGCGTCTTCGGCAGCGCCTGGACCACGGTGACGTCGCGGAACGTCGCGACCGCGCCGATCTGCTCGCGCACCATCGCGACCAGTTCCTTGCGCAGCACCTCGTCGTCGATCTCGACACCCGCCTTGAGCACGACGTACCCGCTGGGGCGCTGACCCTTGAGTTCGTCGTGGATGCCGATCACCGCGCACTCGGCAACCGCCGGGTGGCCGGCCACGACGGCCTCCATGCTGCCCGTCGAAAGGCGGTGTCCGGCAACGTTGATGACATCGTCGCTGCGGCCGAGGACGAAGACGTACCCGTCCTCGTCGATGTAGCCGGAGTCGCCCGTGAGGTAGTAGCCGTCGAACGTCGACAGGTACGACTTCACGTAGCGCTCCTCGTCACGCCACAGGCCGGCCAGGGTGCCCGGGGGCAACGGCAGCGCGATCACGATGTTGCCCTCGGTGCCCGCCGCGACGGGGGCGCCCTCGCCGTCGACGATGTCCACCCGGTAGCCCGGGACGGGCACGGTGGGGGAGCCGGCCTTGATCGGCATCGGCTCCAGCCCACGCATGTTCGCGCAGATCGCCCAGCCGGTCTCGGTCTGCCACCAGTGGTCGATCACCGGGACGCCGAGCTTCTCGGTGGCCCACACGTACGTGTCGGGGTCGAGTCGCTCGCCGGCCGCGAACAGCGTCTTCATCGACGAGATGTCGTACTTGGCAAGCTCGCCGGCCTCCGGGTCGGTCTTGCGGATGGCGCGGATCGCGGTGGGGGCGGTGAACAGGGCGGAGACGCTGTGCTCCTGGATGACTCGCCAGAACGCGCCGGCGTCGGGCGTGCCGACGGGCTTGCCCTCGTACATCACCGTGGTGGCTCCCGCGAGCAGCGGCGCGTACACGATGTAGGAGTGGCCCACGACCCAGCCGACATCGGACGCGGTCCACATGACCTGGCCGGGACCGATGTCGTAGATGTTGCGCATCGACCAGGTGAGCGCGACGGCGTGACCACCGTTGTCGCGCACGACGCCCTTGGGTTTTCCGGTGGTGCCGGAGGTGTAGAGGATGTACAGCGGATCGGTGGCGGCGACGGAGACCGGCGCGGCATCGGTTGCGTCGGCGGTCAATTCGTCCCAGTCGAACCACGCGGCGCCGCGGTCGCGGTAGTCGGCGGCCGAGCCGGGAATCGTCTCCCGGTTCTTGACGATGACGGTGTGCGGTGCGTGCGCCGACATCTCCAGTGCCTGGTCGACCATCGGCAGGTACTCGATGGTGCGGCCGGGCTCGAGGCCGCCGGAGGCGGTGACCAGTACGACGGGCTGGGCGTCGTCGATGCGGGTGGCGAGTTCCTTGGCCGCGAAGCCGCCGAACACGACCGAGTGGACCGCGCCGATGCGCGCGCACGCGAGCATCGCGATCGCGGCTTCGGGGATCATCGGCATGTAGATGACGACACGGTCGCCGGCGACGACACCCTGCTCGGCGAGCACGCCCGCGAAGCGCGCGACCTCGGCCAGCAGTTCGGTGTAGGTGTACGTGCGCTTGGCCGGGACCATCGCCGAGTCGTAGATCAGCGCGGCCTGGTCGCCGCGGCCGTCACGCACGTGCCGGTCGAGGGCGTTGAAGCACGTGTTGAGGGCCGCATCGGGGAACCAGCGGTACGCGGGCGCGTTCGAGTCGTCGAGGGCACGGGTGGGTACGGTGTCCCACTCGACGGCGTCGGCGGCGGTGAGCCAGAACTTTTCCGGCTGCTCCACGCTCTCCCGGAACGCTGCGGAGTAGGTCTTCGCGTACGCGCCTGCTGCGTGCTCGGCTGAGCTCATCGATTCGTGTCCTCTCGGTAACTGACCACGCATCTGTGATGCACACAACACACTATTCGACCGGTGTCCGTTCGACGTGTCGGTCGGTCCGTCGGGGGATCGGCCTGCGCCGGACGGTGCCGAACGGTCGGTGAACGGCGGGCCCTCCCGTCCGGTTCAGCGGCGCAGACGCCGGTAGTGGGCCCGCACGTCGGCGTCCAGATGCTCGGTCGCGTAGCTCAACGCGGTCGCGCCCATGTCGCCGGCGTGCTCGTCGAGGAATTCGACGAGCAGTGCGGGTTCCACCCGCTTGCCGACCTCCCGCAGCATCCACCCGGTCGCCTTCTGCGTCAGGTCGCGCCGGTCGTCGAGGACGCGTGCCGCCAGCGCGAGCGTGGTCGACGCGTCGCCGCGGCGGATGAAGCCGAACGTCGTCAGCAACGCGACGCGGCGGCGCCACAGGTCATCGTCGGCTCCGAGGTCGAACACGAGATCGCGGGGGCGGTCGTACAGCCAGCCGCCGAGGACGTGCAGAGCCGACAGGTCCACCAGATCCCAGTTGTTCACCCGTCCCCGCAGCACCGCCACGAGATAGCAGTCCGCGATCCGTTCTCGCGCGACGTCGTCCCGGGTGCGCACCGCGCTCGCCCGGCCGAACTGCTCGACCAGGATCAGCAGACCCGTCAGGCGGTGCTCGTGGACGGGGGAGTCGAGCAGGGCGTCGATCTCGGTGAGCGGCAGCGCGGCGAACCGCTTCGCGACCTTCCGGATCGCCGGCACCCGCACCCCGATGAAGACGTCACCCTCGCCGTACTCGCCGGGGCCGGTCTTGAAGAATCGCTGAAGATGCTGCGCGTCACCGGCGTCGGAGTTCTCGGCCAGCATCTCGGTCACCTGGGAGGCATCGGACATGGTCGGACCCTGCCATACCCGGATACGTACGGTGGAGGCATGACGCTCATCGCCGAAGATCTGTTGCTGTTGCTGCTCGACGACGAGTCCGGCAATCCCCTCGTGGACGGCACCAAGCTGCCCCGTGTGCTGGCCGGCGCCGTGCTGCTCCAATTGGCGCTCGACGGCTACGTCACGCCGGCCGAGTCGGGTGAGGACGTCAAGAAGGGCCGACTGGCGGTGCGACTCGACGGGACTCCCGACGACCCCATCCTCGCCCGCACCCTCGACGTGATCCGTGATGCGCGTCGGCCGATGAAGCCCGAGACCGTGATCGAGAAGCTCGACACCGAACTACGGACCGCGCTGTTCGAGCGGGTGATCGAGCGTGGCTGGGTTCGTGAGAGTCGTCGCAGGATTCTCGGGATCTTCCCTGCGAAGACGTGGCCACCGGTCGACGAGAGTCACGAGCGGGCGGTCCGGCACGAGCTGTCCGGTGTCCTGGTCGAGGGGCTGGACCCCGCTCCGCGCACCGCCGCGCTGGTCTCGCTGTTGTCTGCCGTCGACGCCACCGCCAAGGTTCTCCCCGACGCCGATCGCAAGTCGGTCCGCAAGCGTGCCAAGGAGATTTCGGACGGCGAATGGGCCGGTGCCGCTGTGCGCAAGGCGGTCGACGCGATCAACACCGCCGTCATGGTGGCCGTCATCGTGCCGGCGGCCACGATCGGCAGCTCCTAGGCGCTACCGGGCGAATGTCACACGCGTTCAGTTCAGCTGAACGCGTGTGACATTCGGTCAGGCGGTGGCGGCGGCCGGCTGACGGACCGGGACGTCCGGGACGTCCGGGACGGCAGTGGACGTCATCGTGGGCGGCATCGCGTCGGCGGGCCTGGTGACCAGGGCGACGCCCACGTACGCGGCCAGCGAGACGGCGGCTGCGATGAACGTGGTCCAGCCGTCCATGGCCGCGGACACCGTGTCGTTCGGGATGTACAGCAAGGTGTTCTCGACGCCGTAGATCGTCGGCGTGAGGACGAAGAATCCGATCCGCACACTGATTCCCGCGACGATCGCGGCCATGACGGCCCGCGTGTCGCCGCGCTGCCAGAACATGCCGAGGACGAACGGCGTGACGAGGCTCGCCAGCAGCAGGTCGAACGTGAGCGTGAGCAGGATGCCGGTCTGCGGGACCCGCAATGCCACGATGGCCCCGAGTACCGCCATCGGCAGCATCGCGATCCGGGTGGCCGTCATGACCTTCGGGGACATCTCGGCATTCGGGCCGCCGACACGAACGATGTTGCGGACGATCACCGTCGACGTCGAGAGCAGGAGCCCGCTGACGGTGGTGAGCGACGCGGTGACGAGTCCGGAGAGGACGAGGATGCTCAGCCACATCGGGGTGTACTCGCCGAGCAGGACGTACAGGATCGGGCCGTCGGCGGCGTTGTCGCCGACGATCGTGACCGCGGCGAGCGCGATCAACGACAGCGGCACGCACAGCGCGAGGATGCCGGCGGCGGCCGAGAAGCACGCCCGCCGTGCCGCGTGCGGCGACCGCGCCGAGAACACGCGCTGCATCAGGTCGATCGCGACCAGATTGCCGATTCCGAGGGCGACGATGGTGGCCCAGTTGATCGCCGCGCCGTCCGCGGCGTTGGTGAGTTGGTGCAGTCCGCCGATGCCCATGCCGTCGGCCGCGCTGAATCCCGGCCCGAGCGCGACCCACACGATGAGCGAGACGATGCCGACCGCCATGATGGCGAACTGCACGATTCCGGTGTACACGCTCGCGAACATGCCACCCGCCATGGTGTAGACCAGGGCGAACGGGATGAGCGCCAGCACGGCCCACGTGTAGTCGATACCCACGAAGTAGTCGAGCAGGAAGCCCAGCGCGACCAGATTGCCCGCCACCAGGATTCCGAAGCTGGCGACGGTCAGGACCGAGGCGGCCATCTCGGCGGCGCGTCCGAAGCGGCGTCCGAAGAACTCCGGCAGCGTGACGATGCCGGTCGCGTGCAGTCGGCGCGCGAAGAAGATGCCGACGAGGAGCACGCTCAGTGCCACCCCGATCGGCATGGCCGCGCCCGCCCAGAATCCGAAACTCGCGGACAGATCGGCGCTGCCGACCGTGGCGCTCGAGTCGATCACCTGCGACATGCACAGGACCGCGACGACGGGGGCGCCCAGCGAGCGTCCCGCGAGCAGGAAGTTACCGGCCTTGCCCTTGATGTTGCGGGTGGAGTACAGGCCTGCGCCGAGTAGTACCACCATGCATACCGCTACACCAGCGATGATCATGGAATCTCCAGGGGTGGAAGGGAACTGAAGGACCCTCGACGCGGCGCTGCGTCTCGGACGAGGTGGAGGACGGCGGTGTCAGTGCGCGTCGACGTGACGGGCCTGACGCCCGAGGGAGTTGAGCGGGCGAGCGCCGTCGGGCAGGTCGACACGGCCTTCCTCCCGGCGGCGCAGCAGGTAGGCGAAGATCTGCGCGGTCTGCGCGAACAGGTGCTCGCCGGCGACGACGGGTTCGTAGCGGGGTCCCTCGGTGCCGGTGAACTCGGGCAGCGGGGCGACGACGGTGTCGTAGTCGACGTTGAAGAACAGCGGGAACGAGTACCGCTCCTCGGTGACCTTACGCACGCGGTGCGAGGTCGCGACGAACTCGCCGTTGGTCCAGATCTCCAGCAGATCACCGATGTTGAGGACGAAGGCATCCGCACGGTAGGGCACGTCGATCCACTCTCCGCGGCCGTTCATCACCTCCAGGCCGGGGGCGGTGGGACGCAGCAGCGTGAAGGCCTCGTAGTCGGTGTGGGCGCCGATGCCCGGACGGTCCTCGGCCGACGGGTCCAGCGGGTAGTGGATCAGTCGGAGCTGGGACGGGGGAGTGCTCACGTGCCGGTCGAAGAGGTCGGCCGACTGCCCGAGCGACTCGGCGAAGGCGCGCAGCAGGAGCCGACCGAGGTCGAAGACCGCGTCGTAGTAGGCGCCGACAGGCCCGGCGAACCCGTCGAGATCGGGCCACTGGTTCGGTCCGAGCAGCGGGTTTCCGGTCAGATAGCCCGGGTGGTCGGCGGGAAGGTCGATCGACAGGTCGTAGGCCTCCTTGAGATCGGTTGTGCCACCGGCGAACACCTCCTCTCCTGCAGGAACGTAGCCGCGGTGGTTCGTCGAGTTGCCGATGTAGACCTCCATCTTCCGGTCTGTCGACAGCGCGAAGAAGCGTCGGGTGGCGTCGAACATCTCCTCGAAGACGTCGGCCGGGACGTTGTGGCCGATCACCTGGGCGAATCCGACCTCGCGGGCCGCGCGCCCGAGTTCGTCTGCAGTACAGCGGCGTTGCGCAGCGTCGGCCGAGCGGAGTCCGGAGACGTCGATCGTCGGGATGGTCGTGAAGGTGGACACGATACGAGCTCCTCGGGTCAGAGAGTGGTCCAATGGCGGCGGACAGGGGATCCGTCGGGGCCGATGTCGTTCGTCGACAACGATGTCCCGGTGAACGCGGGCGAGATGTCGGCTCCCGCGCGGAAGGGGAACGTGGAGGAGGTGATGATCCAGCGGTCGTCGACGACGGCACCGAGGGAGACCTCACAGTCGAACAGGCCGCGGGCCTCGGCCACCGAGGCCGCCGCGAGTACCTGTTCGGCCAGCGGGTTCTCGGCGATCGGTGTGGACCGGGCGCGCGCAAACCCGAAGTGGTTGCCGGCCCGGATCAGCAGACCGACCGCGCCGGTGTCGTCCTCACGGAGCAGATGTTCGGTGACCGCACCGGTGGAGGTGATCCGCCATTCCTCGACGTACGGCTCCCGATGGCCGTGCTCGATCAGGGTCGAATCGTCGAGTCGGGCCAAAGTCCCTTCGTCCGTGGATGTTCCGGGATGGAGATCGACGGTGTGCGTCCACTCGACGTGCGACGGATGCGCGATCAACTGTCCGGCGAACGCCTCCTGGGTGGCGAGCGTCAGGAGGTCGTCGATGTCGAGGTCGTCGATGTACGCACCGGTGACCGGTGCGATGTCGTGGGGGCGCCGCACGTCGCAGTACAGACGGGCGCCCTGGAGCCAGGTGACCTCGGTGGTGGTGTCGCGGGACCCGTCGGCGCGGATCAGCAGCGGGCGGATGAGACGGGTGCCGATCAGTTCTTCCACGGTCACGGCTGTGCCCGTGATCTCGTCGCTGCCGGCGACACGGACCGGATTACCTGTCATGTGAAAGAAAGTACGGAGCGTCGTGTCGCGAGGGGTTACATGACAGTAAAGGTGGCGTAAGCGCGTGTGGCGTTCGTGTTACATCGCCCGGCGGCGCCGCCGGGCGGATCCGGGCCCACCGGCCGAATGTCACATACGTTCAGTTGGATTGAACGCATGTGACATTCCGCCAACAGGGGGTCAGCTGCCGAACAGTGAGCCGAGCGAGCCCAGGGATCCAGTGGGCGCCGGGTTCTCGATACGCACCACGGAGACCGCCACCCCGTTGTTGTTCGCGACGTAGGCCTGCGTGCCGTCGGGTGTGATCGCCACCCCGGAGGGTGCGTCGCCCACCGGGACGGTCCCGGTGACCGTGCCGGTGGCAGTGTCGATCACCGACACCGTCGAGCCGAACAGGTTACTGACGTAGGCGCGGGTGCCGTCGGGCGTGATCGCGAGACCTCCGGGCGTCTGTCCGACGTTGATGTTGTCGACTGCGGCGGTCGTGGTGTCGATCGTCACCACGTTGCTGCTCAGGCTGCCGGTCACGTAGGCAAGTGCGCCGTCCGGAGCGATCGCCACCCCGAACGGCGCGTCTCCGGCGACGACGGTGCGGATCACGGTGTCCGCTTCGGCGGCCGGCGCGCCGACGAACGCTACCGCGATCGGCACGAGCGAGGCCGCGGCGGCGCGGACGGCGATTCGGCCGTTGTGCGGCCGTCGGGAAGAACATTGTGGAATCGATTGCATCACAGGTCCTCTGTCCATGGATCGGTACCAGGTGAACGATGGGGCGATCCGTGGCCGGCGTCCGCCGATGCAACGGATCCGGACAGCCGCGCCATCGCGAGAGCAGGCCGTCCACTGCAAGATGCGATCCACGTCGCCCCGCTGATCGAAACCTGTGGTGTGTCAGAGTGTTCGGCAGGGGCACCGATGGCGTGACTGGCAGGCTAGCAGGAAGCCCGCTGACGTTCGGGCGGTTTCGGTAGACTGCGCCGCGTCGCACGACGGTGGCACGATCGTCACGAAATGGACGAATGTCACACGCGTTCAGCTGAACTGAACGCGTGTGACATTCGGTCGGTGACGGTCGGAGGCAGTCCGGGGGCGGTGGTCAGACCCTGACGAGCATCTTCCCGACGTTGGCGCCGCGCATGAGTTGGAGGAACGCGTCGACGGAGTTGTCGATGCCGTCGACGACGGTCTCCTCGAACACCACGTCGCCGGATGCGAGCCAGGGGCCCATCTTGGCGGCGAACTCTGGGAAGAAGTGGGTGTAGTTGCCGAGTGTGAAGCCCTGCAGTGTCAGCCCGCGAGTGATGATGTTGGCCATGTTGTCCGGGCCCGGGGTCCGCTCGGTCGCGTTGTACGCCGCGATGGCGCCGCACAGCGCGGCCCGGCCGCCGTCCCGCATCACGTCGAGCGCGGCCTCGAGGTGGTCGCCGCCGACATTGTCGAAGTATACGTCGATGCCGTCACCGCTGATGTCCCGCAACTGTTCCCGCACGGGGGCCTGCTTGTAGTCGAATGCCGCGCTGTAGCCGAAGCGGTCGGTGAGCAGTTCCACCTTCTCGGCGGTACCCGCGGAGCCGAGGATCCGGGCGGCGCCTTCGAGGCGGGCGATCTGCCCGGCGGCGGTGCCGACGGCGCCCGCGGCCCCGGAGATGAACACGGTCTCGCCCGGCTTCAGGTGGGCGATGTGCATCAGGCCGACATACGCGGTCAGTCCGGTGAGGCCGAGGATGCCCAGGTACGCGGAGACCGGAACTCCCGGAATCTCCTCCACGACACGGAAGCTCGCGGCGTCGCCCTGCGCGACGTCGCGCCAGCCGAGATCGTGCACGACGACGGAGCCGACGGGATGGGTGGGCGATGTCGACTCGACGATCCGGCCCACCGCGCCCCCGGTCATGGTCTCGCCCAGGGCGAACGGCGGCACGTACGATTTCACGTCGTTCATCCGGCCGCGCATGTACGGATCGACGGAGAGGAACTCGTTGGCCACCCGCACCTGGTTGGGCGCGAGGTCGGGCAGCTCGACGGTGACGGTCCGGAAGTTCTCGGGCGTGGGCCATCCCACGGGGCGGGTGGTGAGCTGGATCTGGGTGCTGGTCGACATGGGTTCGTCCCTTCGTGGTGGTGCGGGGTTCAGAGGA
Source organism: Prescottella sp. GW823-FHT02E09 (assembly GCF_058797375.1). Lineage (NCBI taxonomy): Bacteria > Bacillati > Actinomycetota > Actinomycetes > Mycobacteriales > Nocardiaceae > Rhodococcus > Prescottella sp. GW823-FHT02E09. Next base: position 567,418 of record NZ_JBXAJP010000001.1, on the reverse strand, counting down.
TCAGTCCGAGCGCGAGGAGCGCGACGGCGAGGAGGGGGAGAGTGCCCTGGGTGATCGCCGCCCGGGCCTTGTCCGGCGACGACAGCAGCAGTACGAGCGCTGCGAGGAGCATCGATCCGGTTCCGGCGAACAACAGTGCCGACCCGACCGCGGTCGCGCCGACCAGGACGCCGACGATGCCGGCGGCGGTGACGATCGCCAGGAAGAGGTTGTAGAAGCCCTGGTTGAAGGCGAGCTCCTTGGTCGCGACGGCCTCCTCCACGCTGGTGCCGAACGTCGCTCGGGTGCGCGGGGCGGTCCAGCGCAGCGACTCGAGGACGAAGATGTAGACGTGCAGCACGCCGGCGAGTGCGGCGAAGATCAGTCCCGCGACGACCATGGTCACTCCTCCTCGTTTTGAACTGATCGTTTCAATATATACTGCAATGGTCGTTCCAGAACCGGAAGTGAGGGCCGTCATGCCGCGAACGCAGGAGTTCGACACCGATTCCGTGGTAGGTCATGCCCGGGACCTCTTCTGGGACAGGGGATTCGAGGCGACATCCGTCCCCGATCTCGAGCGGGCCACGGGTTTGAACCGGTCGAGTCTGTACAACGCTTTCGGTAGCAAACGCGGTCTGTTCGACGCCGCCGTGCAGGACTACCTGGACCGCGTCGTGCGACCGCGACTGCGGATCCTCGCCGACGAGCCCACCGCACCCGATGCCGCGACGCGCTACTACCGCGGTGTGGTCGAGCTCATCGAATCCCTGCCCGCCGACTACCCGGGCCGCGGCTGCCTGCTGCTCAACAGTGCCGCCGGCTTCGCTGCGCACGACGACGCCCAGCGTGCGGTGGTCGACGCCTACCGGTCGGAGTTGGCCGCCGCACTGGCCCACGCGCTGCGCGCCCTCGACCCCGAGACCTCGGCCGACCAGATCGTCCATCGCACCCGTCTCCTGACGTCGCTGTCGATCAGTGCGCTCCTGCTCTCCCGCGTCAACCGGGACGAGGCCGCGGCGCTGGCGCGAACCGCGCTCGACCAGTTGGCGCAGTGGTCCGCGGCGAGGAGCTAGCGGATCGTCGTCACGCCTTGGTGGCCGAGACCATCCACCGATCTCCCGGGCGGCCCCGGTGGAGGTTGTCCAGGTCGGGGAGCGGGCGCCCGTACCGGGCGGCGAGGTCGGCGGTGGGAAACGCCCGCGCCCGCCAGCCGTACCGGCCGAACCAGGCGACCGGGTCGTCCGGGCCGTTCGAGCGCAGCAATTGCAGCCACTCCTCCCGGCTGAGGGGGCTGTCCTGGAAGATCGGCGAATCGTCCATCACCGACTTGACGTCGACGGTCGTGACGGTGGCGCCGAGCGTGCTGCCGGGGGCCGACAGGTCACCGACGTGGGTCATCAGGGCGTCGACGTCCTCCGGCGTGAGGTACATCAGCAGTCCCTCGAGCACCCACACGGTCGGGACGTCGTCACGGAATCCCGCGTCGTGGAGGGCGGTGGGCCAGTCGTCGCGCAGGTCGATGGGGATCGGCACCCGGGTCGCGTTCACACCAGGCGCGGCGTCGCCCACCACCGACGCCTTGAAGTCGAGCATGTCCGCGGTGTCGAGTTCGTAGACGGTCACGCGCGCCGGCCAACGTAACCGGAAGGCCCGCGTGTCCAGTCCGGCGCCGAGAAACACCAACTGACGGCAGCCGCCGGCGACGGACTCGAGCACGAAGTCGTCGAGGAACTTCGTCCGCGCGGCCATCCAGGTGGTGAGTTCCTCGCGACTGATCTCGGCCATTGTCTCGGTCGGGGGACTCCAGCCCGACGCGCGGACGAAGGACCCGGCCCACGGATCGTCGAACAGTCGATCCTCGCGCCGGCTCTCCAGGGCACGTGCTGCGGCGACGAACACCGCCGTCGCGCCCACACCTCGAGGTTGATTCATGGTGTCCCCTTCCTCGTCCCCCGGTCCCGAGCAGGTGTGCACCTCCAGTGTCCTCCGTATCGCCCGCGCAGGTCAGCTCTGCGGCATCCCCAACGTCCGGTAGCGGGCGACCCGGGCGGCGATCCGGTCGTCGCCCGGCATGTCGTTCAGGGTGACGAGTTCGCGCGCGATGGCCGCGCCCACACGCCTCGAGAACTCGACGGGCTCGAGTGCCGCGTCCGGGCACTCCGGGATGACGGCGTCGACGACGCCGTCGCGCAGCAGGTCCCGGGCGCGGATGCCCTGAGACGCCGCCATCTGCGGGGCGTGGGTGGTGTCGCGGTGCACGATGGCGCTGGCGCCCTCCGGGGGAAGGGGTGCGAGCCAGCCGTTCTGTGCGGCGAGGACGCGGTCGGCCGGCAGCAGCGCCAGCGCGCCGCCACCGGTGCCCTGGCCGAGAAGCACCGACACGGTCGGGGCGCGCAGGGTGACGAGGTCGGAGATGCAGCGGGCGATCTCGGGGGCGAGGCCGCGTTCCTCGGCCTCCTTCGACAGCGCCGCACCGAGCGTGTCGATCACCAGCACCAGGGGTAGCCGCAGTTCGGCGGCCATCCGCATCCCGCGGCGGGCCTCCCGCAGCGCGGCCGGGCCCATCGTGTTCAGGGCCGACTGGCCGGCGCGGTCCTGCCCGAACAGCACACACGGCTGACCGTGGAAGCGGGCCAGCGACAGCAGTACCGTCGAATCGACCTCGCCCTGGCCGGTGCCGCTCAGCGGTACCCGGGTCGAGGTGGCATGTCGGACCAGTTCGCGGATCCCGGGGCGGTCGTCGCGGCGCGAGATCATCACGGACTGCCACGCCGGGACATCCGGAACATCCTGTTCGGCAACAAGATCCGTATCGGTGCGGATCGAATCCGCGGGATCGACCAGCACATGCAGTGCACGCTCGACCAGGTCGCGCAACTGCGCCGTCGACGCGACACCGTCGATCACACCGTTGCGGTACAGATTCTCCGAGGTCTGCACCCCCTCCGGGAACTTCTCGCCGTAGAGGGCCTCGTAGACGCGGGGGCCGAGGAACCCGACCAGTGCTCCGGGCTCGGCGATCGTGACGTGCCCGAGCGAACCCCACGACGCGAACACGCCACCGGTCGTCGGGTTCCTCAGGTACACGAGGTAGGGCAGGTGTGCGGCCTTGTGCGCCGCGATGGCCGCCGCGATCTTCACCATCTGTACGAAAGCGAGCGTGCCCTCCTGCATCCGGGTGCCGCCCGACGTCGGCGACGCGAGCAGCGGCAGCCCCTCTGCGGTGGCCCGCTCGATCGCGGTGACGATCCGCTCCGACGCCGCCACCCCGATCGATCCCGCGAGGAACGCGAACTCGCACGCGATCACCGCGACCCGTCGGCCGCCGAGCGTCGCGGTGCCGGTGAGTACGGACTCGTCGACGCCGGATTTCGCTGCGGCCGCGTCGAGTTCGGCCCGGTACGTCGGATCGGGGGAGACGTCGACCGGGGCGGTGTCCCACGAGACGAAGCTGTCGGCGTCGAACACCTGGCCGATCAGTTCAGGAGCCGAGATCTTCTTCTGGGCCACGGACCTTCCTCCACTTTCGGTACGAAGCGGCCGCCGCCGCTCGAGGAGCGGCGGCGGCCGTCACGGCACCAGCCTAGTTACCGAGCGAGGGCCTCGCGCCACGAGACCGTCTTGCCCATCCGCAGGATCGACCGCTGGTAGATGCGCGCGGCGACGGCCGACATCGCAACGGTGACGACGAGCATCAGCGCGATCGTGCCGGCGATCTGCGCGGCGGACGCGACGCCCGCGGCGATGCGCAGCGGCATCAGGATCGCGGAGAACGGAGGGATCCAGCTGAGCACGTTCGACAGAGTGCCGTCCGGATCCTGCACCGCGGTGAACGCGGAGAAGAACATCGCCATCACGAGGATGGTCAGCGGCATCGCGGTGGAATTGACGTCCTCCTGGCGCGAGACCATCGATCCGGTCGCCGCGTAGAGCACCGCGAAGAACGCGAACCCGAGCACGAACCAGCCCAGGGTGCCGGCCAGCGTGCCCCACGCGGTGCCGCCCAACGTCAGGGCGCCGGTCGCCACACCCGTGCCGACACCCGCGACGCCGTAGGCCGTGAGCTGCATGAGCCCGACCGCGCCGATACCGATCACCTTGCCCCACAACAGCTGCAGCGGTCGTAGCGTCGACAGCAGCAGCTCTACGACGCGGGACGACTTCTCCTCGACCACGCCCATCGCGACGTACATGCCGAACACGAGGATCTGCATGTAGAGCAGGAAGACGACGGCCGTCGAGAGTGCGATGCGCTGTCCGCGCTCGGGGTCCGGCGGATCGATGGCCTCCACCGTCACGACGGCGCCCTCGGTGGCTGCGGCGAGCTGGCCGGCGTCGACGCCCTGGGCGGCCAGGGCCGCCGACTGCGCCTGCGTCGCGACGGCACCGTCGAGCACGACACGCAGCGTCGCGTCGATCTCGGACTCGGTGATCGCGGTGACGCCGTTGCCGGTGCCGGGGATCAGCGCGACGTCGAGGTCGCCGCTCTCCACCTGGCTGCGGGCGGTCTGCTCGTCGGGGACCTCGGTCACCTCGACCGGGTTGCCGGCGGCGTCCCCCGTCGCGACCAGGGCGGCGCTCAGCGACTGGTCGCCCACCAGCCCGACCTTCGCGCGGTTGTCGTCGTCGCCTCCCGAGAACAGGGACACGGCGAAAATGCCGCCCACGATGGCGATCAGGATGATCGCGTTGCTGATGACGAAGCTCTTCTTCGACACCTGTGTCAGGAACTCGCGGCGGGCCACCAGCGCGATCGCGCGGATCGGGCTGATGCCCTCCCGCTCTCGAGTGCCGCTCATGCGGACACCACCTCTCGGAACAGGTCGGTCAGGGACGGCTTGCGAACGGTGAACTCGTGCACCGGTCCGGTCTTGAGGGCGGCGTCGAGGACGGCCTGGTCGTCGGCGCCGGCTCCGAGGGTGAGCAGGGTGCGCCCGTCGGTGTGGCTCACGGTGGTGACGCCGTAGAGGTGGTCGGCCCATCCTGCCGGCGCCGCAGGGGCGTGGACCTCGAGCCGGACCTCGCCCCGGCTGCGGAGTTCGTCGACGGTCCCGATCGTGCTCATCCGGCCCTTGGCGACGATGCCGACCCGATCGCACAGGCGCTGCACGAGATCCAGCTGATGGCTCGAGAAGATCACCGGGACACCGGTTTTCGCCTTCTCGACGAGGACGTTGCTCATGACGTCGACCGCGACCGGGTCCAGCCCCGAGAACGGCTCGTCGAGGATCAGGACCGCGGGATCGTGGACGAGTGCGGCCGCGAGTTGCACGCGCTGCTGGTTGCCCAGGCTCAACGAATCGACGGTGTCGTTCACGCGCTCGGCGATACCGAGGCGCTCGGTCCACAGGCGCACCGAATCGGCGGCGTCGGCGCGGGACAGCCCGTGTAGCTCCGCGAAGTACGCGAGCTGGCGGCCCACCTTCATCTTCGGGTAGAGGCCACGTTCCTCGGGCATGTAACCGATCGAACGCCGCACCTCGAGATCGACGGGCTTGCCGCCGAGGCGGACCTCCCCGCGGTCGGCGGCGAGGACTCCGAGCGCGATACGCATCGTGGTGGTCTTGCCGGCGCCGTTGCTGCCGACGAACCCGAATATCTCGCCGGGGCGTACCTCGAAGCTCAGGCTCTCGAGGGCCACGAGATCGCCGTAGCGTTTCGAGATCCCGTCGAAGGTGAGGGTCTGTCCGGTCATGCGGGCTCCAGATGGTCGTCGGGGTCGGGGTCGGGGCGGGTCCACGCCAGGATCATCGCGGGTGCACAGGCACCGATAATGAGCGTCGTGAGGACGAAGAGCCCGCTGGCATAGATGAAGTTGGGGCGGTCGATGCCGAGGTCGAGTGTTCCGCCGATGATGAGGAACATCGCCGGCACGAAGGTCAACACCTGCGTCACCGTGAGGCCGATCGAGCGGGCACTGTCGCGCTGCGCGATCTCCCACTCGTCGAGAGCGTCACGCGGGGCGTCGCCCTGGCGGCCGGAGACGATCTGCAGGGTCGTCCACACCATGATGAACAACGCTCCGGCCGGCAGCCACAGCAGCGGACCGATCCTCATGTTCGTCAGGCAGACGACGCCCACCGCGAGCATGCATACGAAGATCACGGCCAGCAGCGCGACGAGTGCGCGCCGTCGACGCTGTGTCCGCCAACTCGGTAGCCAGTTCTTGAACTGTTCCTCGTTGCGCAGGAAGCGGCGGGTGCGGAAGGCCTGATAGCGCTCGAGCATGCCGGCGTCAGGCATGGCTCTCTCCTTCTCGGGCTCGATCGTTTCGGTACAGCTCCGCACTGAGGGGTTCGAACTCCTCTCGGGAGAACACGGCCTCCACCGGAAGCCCGAACACCGCGCAGATTCGCAACGCCAGATCGAGGCTGGGGTAGTGGTCGCCCCGCTCGAGCGCGCCGACGGTCTGCGGGTTCACCTCGATCAGTTCGGCGAGTCGAGCCCGACTGATCTTGCGCTCGGCGCGCAGCACGGCGATGCGGTTGTGGATGGGGAGGTTGGCCCCGCGCCGCACCGGACTCATGCAACAGATTGTTGGGAAAACCCAACAATCTGTCAAATCGAGCAAACGATCCGCGTCGACCGGGAGCCGGGCGGTACGACACCCTGTAGTAACCTCGGGGCATGCGCATCGGCCCAGGTGAGGAGCTCGCACGTCAAGTGCGTGCGGTCGCCGTCGCCGGGTCCGCGATCGCGGTGGCGATCGGTGCGCACGGAATCGCCGGGGGCGGGGCCCCGCACGGCGGAACCCTGCTGCTGCTCGCCGGTGTCGCGACGGTACTGGCCGCGTGTGTGGTCGCGGTGCCGGCCCTCGCCGTCCGGCGAATGTGGCTCGTGCCCGTCCTGGCCACCGGCCAGGTGCTCTCGCACCTCGCGCTCTCGCTCGGTGACGCGCACGCCGGTGTCCACACGGGTTCGCACCTGACGGCGCCGATGCTGCTAGCGCACTCCGCCGCCGTCGTGCTGTGTGCGGCCCTCATCGCCGGTGCCGAACGCATCGGCCCCCGCGCCTACGCCGCGCTACGCCGCATCCTGCCGCGGATTCTCGCGGTCCTGCCGGTCCGGCTCGAGCCGAGCGCTCCGCACGTCGTCGCCGACATCCGCCCACCGCTGTCGGTGGTGCGCGTCGGCCCCATCGCGCGCCGCGGACCACCCGCTTTCTGCTGATCCTTTCCCTCACCGCGTCGCGGCCGTCTCGCGCCGTCGATGCGTGTCCTCCACACCCTCTGCGGGCCGCGCCGTCACGACTCGGACGGCTGCGCCTGCGCGCGCCCGACGGCTGCCGCGCGCCCGCACACGAAAGGCACACACTCATGAAGGCATTCACCCGCGCCCGCACCCTAGCGATCGGCGCGAGCGTCGCCGCCGGACTCGTCCTCACCGGCTGCAGCAGCGACTCCGACGATTCCGCGTCGAAGACCGACACCGCCGCCATCTCGTTCCAGGAATCGTGGATCAAGGCCGCCGACGGTGGCATGACCTCGATGTTCGGCACCATCGTCAACGACTCGAACTCCGACGTCACGCTCACCTCGGTGACCACCGGGGTGTCGCCGCGCGTCGAACTGCACGAGATGACCCCCGACGGCACGGGCGCTATGAAGATGCGGGAGAAGGACGGCGGCGTCACCGTCCCCGCGAACGGTTCGTACAAGCTCGAGCCGGGCGCGGACCACATCATGCTGTTCGACCTGCCCGCACCGGTCCAGGCCGGCACCGACGTCCCGTTCACGTTCGAGTTCGCGGACGGCGCCACCGCCCAGTTCACCGCGCAGGTCCGCGACTTCACCGGGGCCCGCGAGGACTACAGCGGCGGCGACCACGGTGCGGCGCCCGCCGAAACCCAGGGGATGAACCACGGTGGCTGAGTTCAGTCGTCGTCGGCTGCTCGGGGCCGGGGCCGCCGCTGTCGGCGGCGTCGGCCTCGGCCTGGGGGCCGGCGTCGTGGTCGCCCGCCCCGCGCAGGCAGAACCGGTGGCCGAGACCGTTCCGTTCCACGGGGAACACCAGGCCGGCATCGAGACGACCCCGCAGGCGCACACCACGTTCGTCGGACTCGACCTGCGGCCGGGCACCGACCGGGCCGCCCTGGTCCGGCTGATGCGAGTGTGGACAGACGACGCGGTCCGGCTCACCGAGGGGCGCGGCGCACTCGCCGACACCGAACCCGACCTCGCGACGGCACCGGCCCGGCTCACCGTCACCGTCGGTTTCGGCTCGGGCGTCTTCCGGGCCACCGGGCTCGAGGATCGGCGGCCGTCGTGGTGCAAGCCGTTGCCGCCGTTCGAGATCGACCGACTCGAGGACCGGTGGAACGACGGCGACATCCTGCTGCAGGTGGGCTCGGACGACCCGGTCACCGTCGCGCACGCGCTGCGGGTGCTGCTCAAGGCGTCCCGCAACACCGCGACCGTGCGCTGGGTGCAGCGGGGGTTCCGCCGCGCCCGCGGCAGCGAACCGGACGGCACCACGATGCGGAACCTGATGGGGCAGGTGGACGGGACCGTCAACCCGCAGGGCGGCAGCGACGACTTCGGGCAGGTGGTGTGGAACGACGGCGCGGCGCAGCCGTGGATGGCCGGCGGGACGTCGATGGTCATCCGACGCATCCACCTCGACCTCGACGGGTGGGACGAACTCGACACGCCCGGCCGCGACGAGGTCATGGGCCGACGGATGTCCGACGGCTCGCCCCTTACCGGCGAATCCGAGTACGACACACCTGATTTCGAGGCCACCGGGCCCGGCGGACTCAAGGTCATCTCCGAGTTCTCGCACATCGCTCGGGCCCGGCCCCACGCCCCGCGGGAGCGGTTCCACCGCCGGGCGTACAACTACGACGAGGCGCCGGACGGTATCGGTGTCTCCGACTCGGGGCTGATCTTCGTGACCTACCAGGCCGACGTCGACGTCCAGTACGTGCCGGTGCAGCAGCGCCTCGCCGAGTTGGACATGTTCAACCAGTGGTCGACGCCGATCGGGTCGGCGGTGTTCGCGATCCTGCCGGGCTGCCGCGACGGCGAGTACCTGGGGCAGCGCCTGCTCGGCTAGGCAGCTGCGCCGCCCGTGCGCCTTTCTGGTGGTCCTGGCTACCAAAAAGGCGCACGGGCACGAAGTGCCTACTCCTCGCTGAGCCGGCCGCCGTCCATCCGCCACCGGCGGGTGCTGCGGGTCGACTCCAGCATCCGCCGGTCATGGGTGACGAGCAGTAGTGTGCCGGTGAAGGATTCCATCGCCTGCTCGAGCTGTTCGATCGCGGGGAGGTCGAGGTGGTTGGTGGGTTCGTCGAGCACCAGCAGGTTCACCCCGCGCGCCTGCAGCAGTGCGAGCGCCGCGCGGGTGCGTTCGCCCGGCGACAGCGACGACGCACGCCGCATGACGTGGTGTCCCTTGAGGCCGAACTTGGCGAGCAGGGTGCGGACCTCGGCCTCCGGCCAGTCCGGGACCTGCGCGCCGAATGCGTCGGACAGCACCTCGTCGCCCTCGAAGAGTCCACGCGCCTGGTCGATCTCGCCGACCGCAACGCCCGATCCCAGGGTTGCCGTGCCCTCATCCGGGGTGAGCTTGCCGAGGAGGACGCTCAGGAGCGTCGACTTGCCGGAGCCGTTGGGTCCGGTGATGAGGATGCGGTCACCCCAGTCGACCTGGGCGGTGACCGGTCCGAACGTGAAGCCGTCGCGTCGCACCACGGCGCCGCTCATCGTGGCGACCACCGCACCGCTGCGCGGCGCCGCGGCGATCTCCATCCGCAGCTCCCACTCCTTGCGGGGCTCCTCCACCACGTCGAGCCGTTCGATCCGGCGCTGCGTCTGGCGGGCCTTCGCGGCCTGCTTCTCGGTGGACTCGGCGCGGGCCTTGCGTCCCATCTTGTCGGAGTCGCCACCCTTGGCTTTGCGTCGGGCGTTCCGGACGCCGTGCTCGAGCCAGTTCCGCTGCATCTGCGCGCGATCCTCGAGGGCGGAGAGGTTGCCGGCGTACTCGTCGTACGCTTCGCGGGCGTGGCGGCGGGCCACCTCCCGTTCCACCAGGTAGGCCTCGTAGCCGCCGTCGTACACCGCGATCTGCTGCTGCGCGAGATCCAGTTCCACGATGCCGGTCACGGTGCGCGCCAGAAACTCTCGGTCGTGGCTCACGACGACCAGCGCGGTCCGGGTCTCGGCGACGAAGTGTTCCAGTTGCTCGAGGCCGGGCAGGTCCAGGTCGTTGGTGGGCTCGTCGAGCAGGAGTACGTCGTAGCGGGACAGCAGCAGCGACGCCAGTCCGGCGCGGGCGGCCTGGCCGCCGGACAGTTCTGTCATGAGTGCGTCGCCGGTGACGTCGAGACCGAGATCGGAGAGCACCTTCTCGGCGCGTTCGGCGAGGTCGGCGCCACCGAGGGCGAGCCAGCGGTCCAGGGCGGGCGAGTAGAGGTCCTCGCCGCCGTCGGCGAGCGACTCGGCGGCGGCGTTCATCGCGGTCTCGGCGGCCGTGACGCCGGTCCGGCGCCCGAGGAACTCGAGGACGGTCTCGCCGGCGATCCGGTCCGGCTCCTGGGCGAGGTAGCCGACCGTGGCGTCCGGCGGGCTGAGCGTGACGCTGCCCTCGACATCGGCGCTCCCGACACCGGCGAGGGTGGTCAGCAGCGTCGACTTGCCGGCCCCGTTGGCGCCGACGAGTCCGATCACGTCGCCGGGAGCGACGGTCAGGTCGAGGTCGGAGAAGAGCGTGCGCTCGCCCCGGGACGCGGAGAGGCCGGAGATACGCAGTGTTGCAGTCACCCGACGATTATCCCCGGAGTGTCCTGTCTCGGAGACTCGCGGTGTCGGTCGTTCGAGGACCCGAGCGGTCGCTCACTTCCACAGCACCGCCTTCCCGTCGGTGGGAAGGCGACGACTGGCGATGGCGACGGAGAGTCTCCGCGTGCGGTGCAAGTGCCAGGTGAGTCTTCGTGGCTGGGATTCAGCCCGACCGGATCGGCCGACCGAGGTAGGTTCGCACCCGCTACGTTGTGGTTCGACACGCAGGTCGAGAATGCGAGATCGTGAATCCCTTGTGCACCAGAGAGGTTCGATAGCGACGGCGTTGAAGGGTGTGGAAGTGTTCGACGCGGACGAACGAGTCAGGCGTCCCGCGGTCATCGAGAGGGCGACGCAGATCGTGGACGCATTCCTGGCGGGCAGCGAGCGGCTCACTCTCGAGGACGTCATCTCGGTCACCGGCCTTCCCCGGTCGACTGCTTTTCGGATCCTGAATCAGCTTGTCGAACTGCAGTGGCTCGAACACGACAACCCCGGGTATCGCCTCGGTGAGCGAGCCCGTTGGATGGGGGCGCGTCGGGACGATCGCATGGATGTCCGCGGCCGGGCATCTCAACCACCTGCACCTCACCACCGGCACGGTGGTGCATCTCGTGGTCCGTGAGGGAGCCCAGGTGTTGTACCTCGACAAGATCGGCGGGACCGTGGCGGGCACGGTGCCCTCCCGCATCGGCTCACGTGTTCCCGCTTCGTACACCGTCGCGGGCCAGGCACTGCTCGCTTCGATGCCGCCCGAGCGAGTCGACAAGCTTCTCTCTCTGGACCGCAGCACTTCCACCGCGGCGCTGCTCCCCGGGCTGCACCGCGACCTGGATCGGATTCGCCGACGGAACCGTCTCGCGTTCGCGGCCGCCGGCGAGTGTCCACTCGGCATCGGCGCGGTGGCGACCGTCGTGACCGGTCCCGGCGGGCCCGTCGCGGCGATCTCGGCCGCAGCTCGTGGTCGTGTCTCCCTCGACGCCCTCGCACCTCTTGTTGCACTTGCGGCCCGACGCATCTCCCACGATCTGACCCAGGGGCTGTCCGGCGCACCGGCCGTGGAGTCTCGACGACGAGGGGGCAACGGCGCTCCGTAGCACTCGGTGATGTGGACCGTCCGTTTGCGTTGTTCTCGCGCCAGTGCGGTGACGGAGAACAAGGTCGGGTCTTCGGTACCGTCCAGTGGAACCACGTCCGGTGGCGCGTGGATCGTGTGGGATGTTCATGGAGGTGGGCGCAGGTCCATCGATCGCCGCCGAGTCGAGGGGTCCTCATCTGATGCGAGCCGCATTCCACACCGAGCAGGGTGGTCCGGACGTCCTGCGTGTCGGAGATCTTCCCGATCCGGCACCCGGACCCGACGACGTACTGGTCCGGGTCCGGGCGACGGCGCTGGACCGAGTGGACGTGTATTGGCGTGAGGGCTCGCACGGTATGCGGGTCACGCCTCCGCACATCGGTGGGCGGGACATGGCGGGCACCGTCGTGGCGGTCGGCGAGGCCGCGCGGCACTCGTATCCGGACCTGGCCCCCGGGATCGACGTCGTCGCGATCGGGTTGCACGGCGCTCACGCCGAGCTCGCCGTGGCGCCGGCGGTCCGGACGTTCCCGCTGCCCGCAGGCTGTTCGTACGAACAAGCTGCGGCGATCCCCACTGCCGGGCGCAGTGCCTACGACGCGTTGATCAACCGGGCGCGGATCCGCCCGGGCGACGACGTCCTGGTGTTCGCCGGTGGCAGTGGCGTCGGCAGCTTCGGAATCCAGATCGCCCGCGCCGCCGGCTGCCGTGTCATCACGACGGTGGGTAGTGACGACAAGCACTCGAGTGCAATCGAACTCGGCGCCGAGGTGGTGATCGACCACTACCGCGACGACATCGTCACACGTGTGCGGGACCATACGGCCGGGGCGGGTGTACACGTGGTGCTCGACCATGTCGGGGCCCCCGTGTTCGCCGACGCAATCCGCTCGCTCCGGCCCTTCGGTTGCTACGTGACGACCGGCGTCACCGCAGGCCACCTCGCTGAACTCCATCTCGGGCGAGTTTTCGAGAAGGGGCTGTCGATCCTCGGTGTCGGGCGGCCCGACGAGCAGCGGATGCGCCAGGTGCTCACCGGACTGTTCCGTCTGGTCGAGCAGGGATCGGTGAGGCCCGTCGTCCACGCAGTCTTCCCACTCGACCGGATCGCGGATGCGCACCGGCTCATGGAGTCGTCGGACTTCTTCGGCAAGATCGTCCTCTCCGTCTGAAGGTCAGGTTGTATGTACCAGTTCGTCGTTCACGGTTCTCACCTCATGCAGTTCGCGCGGGCGATCGGGGACAGCGCCCCGGTGTTCGAGGACGTAGATAGGCTGATGCACACCGGCCCGGACGCTCCGGCCGCGCCGCCGACCTTTCTCATGGCGGCAGACCACTTCGACCCCACCTACGCGCGTCGTCCGCGGCCGGGCGTTCCGTGGATCGGCTCCCGGTCTCGGGACAGCAGTCAGCAGTCCGGATTCCACATGGAGCAGCACTTCGTCTTCCGGCGGCCCGTGCGCGCCGGGGATGTGCTGACGGCCGATTCGCGGCCCGGTGCCACCTGGGAGAAGAGCGGTCGCCGTGCCGGCCTCATGACGTTCACCGAGATCCTCACCGACTACCGAGATGCCGAGGGCGAGCTGGTCGCCACCGCACACTGGATATCGGCCATGGTCGAGCACAAGCCCGCGTCGACCGAGGGGTCCGCGCCGGTCGCCGGCTCCACGCAGGTGATGGGAGTGGACGACTCGGATTCTTCCACAGGCGATCTCGCAGTCGGTCGCACCTGGACCACGGTCCTGGTCGAGGATCTTTCGCGTACCCAACTCGTCATGTACGCGGGTGCGTCCGGCGACTTCCATCCGCTCCACAGCGACGACGTCTATGCCCGTGACCGCGGGTTCCCGGGAGTCTTCGCACACGGCATGCTCACGATGGGCATGACCGGGCGGGCGATCACCGACCGATTCGGCCACGCGAGCGTCCGGTCGTTCGGCGGGCGCATCATCTCTCAGGTCTGGCCCGGCGATACCCTCACCGCCCGTGTCGATGTCAGCGGACTGAGTCAGCGCGACGACGGAGGAACAGCCGCCGATCTCGCACTCGTGACAGTGAACGGAGCGGGCGCGAAGGTGTTCAGCGGACAGGCGCAGGTCCTGCTCGACTGAGTGTCCGTGGCAATCGCGGGGCCTGCCCGACCAGGCCCCGCGATTCGGATGGACGCATCAGTCGCGGGGGAGTCCGAGCATTCGCTCGGCGACGAGCGACAGCAGGATCTGGGTGCTGCCGCCCGCGATCGAGATGGCTCGCGTGGTGAGGAACTCGCGCATGGCGGGGCCCTCGAGGAGGCCCGCGTCGCCGGCCAGTTCGAGTTGGAACTCGGCCGCGGCCTGTCGTTGCCGCACCCCGACGATCTTCTGGACCGCGGACTCCGATCCGGGTTGGCCGCCGGCGAGGCTGGCGAGCAGTGCCCGGTGGGCCAGCAACGCGTTCGACATCGTCTGTGCGATGAGGTAACCCAGCCGATCGATCACGAGGGGGTCGTCGTTGCCCTCGGCGAGCGTCAGCATCGCCTCCATGCGGTGACCGAGGGTCGAGCCGCCCGCCATCTGTACCCGCTCGTTGGCGAGGGTCGTTCGGGCCAGCCGCCATCCGTCGTTCACCTCGCCGACGACGCAGTCGTCGGGGACGAAGACGCCGTCGAGGAACACCTCGTTGAAGAGACTCTCCCCGGTGATCTCCCGCAGCGGCCGCACGTCGATGCCCGGGGAGCGCATGTCGACCAGGAAGTAGGTGATGCCCCTGTGTTTCGGTGCGCCCTTGTCGGTGCGGGCCAGACAGATCGCCCACTCCGCCTCCACCGCCATCGAATTCCAGACCTTCTGGCCGACGAGCCGCCAGCCTCGCTCCTCACGGATCGCCGTGGTCGTCAACGAGGCCAGGTCGGAACCGGCGCTCGGCTCGCTGAACAGCTGGCACCACGTAACCTCGCCGCGCAGTGTCGGCAGGGCGAACCGCTCGATCTGCGCGGGGTCGCCGCCCTGCAGAATCGTGGGCATGGCCCACCAGCCGATCACGAGATCCGGGCGCTCGACGGACGCCCGCTGCAGTTCCTCGTCGATCAGCACCTGACGTGCGGCGGACGCATCCTGCCCATAGGGCGCGGGCCAGTGCGGAGCGAGGTAGCCGGACTCGGCGAGCGCCTTCCGGTGGTCCTGCGCCGGCAGTGCGGCGATCTGCTCGACATCACGTCGGACCGCCTCGCGCTCGTGCTCGACCGCGTCGAGATCGACGCCGAGGTTGCGGCGCAGGCCGGATCGGACCAGTTCTGTCGTGCGTCGTCGCCAGGATGCACTGCCGCCGAGGAACTGGCGCAACGACAGCGCCCGCCGCAGGTAGAGGTGGGCGTCGTGCTCCCACGTGAACCCGATGCCACCGAGAACCTGGACGCAGTCCTTGGCGTTGTCGACCGCGGCATCCAGCGCGACGGCACCGGCGACAGCCGCCGAGATCGCAAGTTCACTCGGATCGGCCGCCGCCGCGTCCCATGCGACGATCCGGGCCTGCTCGGCTCGGCACAGCATGTCGGCGCACATGTGCTTGATCGCCTGGAAACGTCCGATGGGGCGACCGAACTGTTCACGGATCTTCGCGTACTCCGACGCGATCTCGGTGGTGCGTCCGGCGATACCCGCGGCCAGCGACGCCACCGCGGTGACGTGCAGGTTCTCGACCGACTCGAACGGGACGTCGAGGCGCGACGCCGGGGTGCCGGCGCAGCGCACCCGACCTGCCGGTGTCGACAGGTCGGCGGTGTCCGCCTCCGCGACGGCCAGACCGACAGCGCCGGGGCGGATCAGCCACCACGACAACGCTCCCTCGGACTCCGCCGCGGCCAGGACCGCGCTCCGCGAGCACGCTCCCGCCACCAGCCCCAGGTCACCGGAGACGGTGTCACCGATCACCGACAGTCGCGCAGCGTCGGGCGAGACGATGGCGACGGGCAGCGTCCCGGACATCACGTCGTCCAGCAGATCCTGTGGGCCGTCGTGCCGGCCGACAAGGTGGGCGACGATCGCGGTGGACGCGATCGGTCCCGGAATCATCTCGGCACCAGCTTGTTCGAGCATCGCGCACAGGTCCACGAGATCACCGCCCGCGCCACCGCGGTCCTCCGGGACCGTCACTGCGAAAAGGCCGAGGTCGGCGACCGCGGGCCACAGACGAAGCCATGAGTCGGGCGCCGGATCTCGGGTCGCCGCTATCGGCTTGCCGGTACGGCCGAGTGCTCGAACCGTGTCCTGGGCCGCGACCTGTTCCGGCGTGTCGGCGATAGTCATGTGTTCCTCACTGTCGTTCTCGGAGGGGCGCTCGCGTCGAGCGGGTCGGCCCCACATTCGCAGTTCGACCCGAAAGGGGCGGACGCAATTCCATTGGGTGGCATATGGGTCCGTTCGAAACCATCGTCTCGTCCGGAAGTCGATTTCCCCTTCGGCTCCGAGGATAACGTGTTACCTTGTAACGTAATGAACGTGAAGCCGGGCAAGTTCGGACGGCCTCGTCGTCGTCGCCCGAAACGAAGGTGAGTGACCCGTGAAGATCGATGTGCAACTCGACGGCCGTCCCGAGAATGCGGCCGTTCGAGCGCGGGAACTGGTCGATCTCGGTGTGGACGGTCTGTTCACGTTCGAGGGCCCGCATGACGTGTTCCTCCCGTTGGTGGCGGCCGCGGGGGCGGTCGACGCCGACCTCATGACGAACGTCGCGATCGCACTGCCACGCAGTCCGATGCACCTCGCGCACACCGCCTACGACCTGCAGACGCTCAGCCGTGGCCGGTTCCGCCTGGGGCTGGGTTCGCAGATCCGCCCCCACATCGAGAAGCGCTACGGCGCCGAGTGGTCGCGCCCGACCGCCCGGATGCGCGAGACCGTCCTCGCCGTCAAGGCGATCTTCGATGCGTGGGAGGGTAATTCGCGCCTGCGTTTCGAGGGCGAATTCACGACGCACACGCTGATGCCGCCCACGTTCGATCCGGGGCCCAATCCGTACGGCCCGCCGTCGATCTGCCTGGGCGCGCTCGGGCCGGTGATGACCCGTACGGCCGCGGAGGTGGCGGACGGGCTGCTCGTCATGCCGTTCAACAGCGTTCGGCATTACCGCGAGCGCACGCTGCCGGCGATCGCGGAGGGGCTCGAGCGCGCAGGTCGTGCCGCCGAGGATCTCGCGATATACCCGCAGGTGATCGTCGGAACGGGCCGCACCCCGGACGAATTGGCCGCTGCGTCGCGCGGCGTGCGGGGCCTGCTCGCGTTCTACGGATCCACGCCCGCCTACCGTCCCGTGCTCGACGTCGAGGGTTGGGGCGACCTGCAGCCCCAACTCAACGCCCTCTCGAAGATCGGGGAGTACGCCGCAATGGCGGATCTGATCGACGGCAGGATGCTCGGGACCCTCGCGGTGCACGGAACCCCGGAAGAATGCGCGGCCGAGATCGTCGAGCGCTTCGGCGCGTACAGCGACCGAGTGTGCTGCTACTTCCCGGGCTACCCGATCCGGGACCAGCACATCGCGGACCTGGTCGCAGCGGTGAAGGCGTTGACGTCGTGAGTCACGTTCTGGTCGAGATCGACCGCGACGTAGCGATTCTCACGCTCCACCGGCCGGAGACGCGCAACGCGTTCACCGGCGGCATGGGCCGCCGTCTCGGTGACCTGTACGGCGAGCTCGACGCCGACGACGCCGTCCGGGCCGTCGTGCTCACCGGCACGCCGCCCGCGTTCTGCGCGGGAGCCGACCTCACCGCGGGCAGCGACACCTTCGCGTCACCGACGGATGCCGGGTTCAGTGCGTCCCCGGTGAATCCGGCCGCGTTCGAGATCCGCAAGCCGGTCATCGCCGCGGTGAACGGTCACGCGATCGGGATCGGACTGACCCTCGCGATGCAGGCCGACATCCGCATCGTCGCCGACGACGCCCAGTATGCGATCCCGCAGGTGCGCCGCGGGGTGGTGCCGGACGCGATGTCGCACTGGACCGTTCCGCGTGCCGCCGGGATGGCGGTGGCCGCGGAGATACTGCTGACCGGACGCAGGTTCGACGGCCCCGAGGCGGTACGGCTGGGAATCGCGAGCCGATCCCTGCCCGCCGACGAGGTACTTCCCGCCGCACTGGAACTGGCGCGCGACATCGCCACCAACGTCGCACCGATGTCGGCGGCACTGAGCAAGCGGCTGCTGTGGGACACCGCGCGATACGGGTTCACCCCGGCACGGGTCGCCGAGTTCGAGACCGAACTCCACCACCGCGTGATGGGTAGCGCCGATGCGTCCGAGGGCGTGCGTGCCTTCCTCCAACGCCGCGACCCGCAATGGACCGCGAGGGTATCCACGGATTGGAAGGAACTACCTTGGGAATGAACGTTTTCAGCCCCGATACCATCGCCGATGACGTGCTCGACGGCGTCGAGCTGACCGGACGCACCGCACTGGTCACGGGGGTGACGAGCGGACTCGGCGGGGAAACCGCCCGTGCGTTGGCCGCGTCCGGTGCGGCGGTGATCCTCGCGGCCCGGGACGGCGACGCCGCTGCGGTCGTAGCCGACGGCATCCGTGAAGCCGTGCCCGGTGCCGAGCTGTTCGTCACGGCACTGGACCTGGCAGACCTGTCGAGCGTCCGCGCTGCGGCCGAGAGGCTGGGCGGGCGGCCGATCGACTTGCTGATCAACAACGCGGGAGTGATGTACACCCCGTTCGAGCGCACCGCTGACGGATTCGAATTGCAGTTCGGCACAAATCATCTCGGCCACTTCCTGTTCACCACTCTGGTGCTGCCGAACCTGACGGGCGCGGCGGAGCGGTCGGGGATGGCGTCCAGAGTGGTGACGGTGTCGTCGGACGCGCACCGCGCGCATCCCGTCGACCTCGCCGATCCGAACTTCCGGGACAGGCCGTACGACAAGTTCGTGGCGTACGCGCAGTCCAAGGCGGCAAACGTCCTCATGACCGTAGAGCTGCAACGACGGTACGCGGACAGCGGGATCCATGCGTACGCCGTGCATCCCGGGGTGTGCGCGACTGGACTGTCGCGGTACATGTCCCGCGACGACTTCGCCGAGATGAAGGCCATGAGCTCGGGCAAGCCGGGCCTGCTGGCGAATCTCAAGTCGATTCCGGCTGCGGCTGCGACGTCGGTGTGGGCGGCGACCGCCGCGGA
Source organism: Prescottella sp. GW823-FHT02E09 (assembly GCF_058797375.1). NCBI lineage: Bacteria > Bacillati > Actinomycetota > Actinomycetes > Mycobacteriales > Nocardiaceae > Rhodococcus > Prescottella sp. GW823-FHT02E09. The sequence goes on along the minus strand of NZ_JBXAJP010000001.1, from coordinate 548,422 downwards.
ACTCGATTCCGCGGGTGGCGCCTATCTCGCCGACTGCGGGATCGATCGGGCGGAAGCGCATGCAGTCGATTCTGTGACCGCGCAGGCACTGTGGGAGCTCTCCGAGCGCGCCACGAGCTGACCTGACTCGCGGGCAGGAATGGGGCCGACCGGCACGTGCCGATCGGCCCCGTTCGGGGTGTCCGGGGTTACTTCGATTCCGGGGGCAGCATCGCCTTCGACGCGGCCTGGGCCGCGAGTAGCAGCTCGGCCCGGTTGCCACCGCTGCGCTTCTCGACTGCGCCCTCGTTGCCCTTCGCGACCACCACGGGACCGTTGCCCAAGTTGGCCAGGGCCTGCGCCGCGACGTCCGCAGGCTCGGAGACGTTCAGACCGGGGATGTCCATGTTGAGGCCCGCCCGGGCCATCGCCGGGGTCCGGGTGACGCCGAGGACCATCTCGAGGACGTCGACGTCGTGTTCGCGCATCTCGAGCCACAGGCCCTCGGCGAACGTGCGGCAGAACGACTTCACGCCTGCGTAGATACTGATCTGCGCCGAGCCGAGGAAGCCGGCCATCGAACCGACCAGCAGCAGGCCGCCGCGGTGACGCTCCTTCATCGTTGCGCCGAAGTGCTGGACGAGCACGAGCTGGCCGGTGATGTTGAGATCGATGACCTGCTGGAAGCGGTCCAGGTCGCCGGTGACGAACTCGTGGCCGTAGGTGTTGGCGCCCGCGTTGTAGACGAGCAGGCCGACTTCGAGGCCGTCGGTGACGCTGCGGATCTTGTCGAGCATGTCGGCAGCGGTGAGATCGACGGACAGCGTGCGAACCTCGACGCCCTTCGCACGGGCCTTCTCCGCAGCCACCTCGAGCGGCTCGGGCTTGCGAGCCAGCAGTACCAGGTTCAGGCCGGCCTCCGCGAGTTGGACGGCGAACTCCTCGCCGACGCCCTCCGAGCCGCCCGCGATCACGGCCCACGGCCCGTACTTGGCTACGTCGATCATGTATCGGTCCCTTCGTTGTTCGATCCCGACGGTCGGGAGATCTGCCCGATCGGTCGTCCGTTCGGACCGGGTAGTCCGAAGTATGGTGTGACCTGAATCGCAATTCGCCCCCGATTCCACTGGCCGGGACCGTTTTCGCGGCCCGTGTGCGCCCGCGGAGCTCCCAGCAAATGGGATTGCCGCTTTCGGCGCGTCCAGAACCTCCTTAGCGTGCTCCCACAACAAGGCGAAGGAGCACTCATGGCAGTCAGTTCTGCAGCGACCACACCTACCGCGCACGACACCACCGTCGACCTGCTCGTGATCGGTGCCGGCACCGGTATGGCTGCCGCTCTGGCGGCGAAGGAGTTGGGGTTGTCCACGCTCATCGTCGAGAAGACGAAGTACGTGGGCGGCTCGACGGCCCGCTCGGGCGGCGCCTTCTGGCTGCCCGACAACCCGATCCTGCGTGATGCGAACGCGGGTGACTCCCACGAGCGGGCGCAGACCTACGTCGAGGCGGTCGTCGGTGGAACAGCACCTGCCGAGCGCGGCAAGGCGTTCGTCGACAACTCGGCCGCCACGGTGGAGCTGCTGCAGCGCACGACGCCGATGAAGTTCTTCTGGGCCGAGGGCTACTCGGACTACCACCCCGAGCTGCCGGGCGGATCGGCGATCGGCCGCACCTGCGAGTGCCGCCCGTTCGACGCCTCGGTCCTCGGGGCGGAGCGCCCGCGTCTGCGTCCGGGGCTGATGGAGGCCCCGATGCCGATGCCCACCACGGGCGCCGACTACAAGTGGATGAACCTCATGGCGCGCGTGCCCCAGAAGGGCATCCCGCGCATCGTCAAGCGTCTCGCGCAGGGCGTCGGCGGTCTCGCGCTGCGCCGCGAGTACATGGCCGGTGGCCAGGCGCTGGCGGCGGGCCTGTTCGCAGGCGTCGTGCGTGCCAGGATCCCCGTATGGACCGAGACCTCGCTGGTTCGTCTGGTCACCGAGGGCGATCGCGTCACGGGTGCTGTCGTCACGCAGGGTGACCGTGAGGTCACCGTGACCGCGCGCCGCGGCGTCGTGCTCGCGGCCGGTGGTTTCGACCACGACATGGCGATGCGGCACAAGTACCAGTCCGAGTCTCTCGGTGACCACGAGAGCCTCGGCGCGGAGGGCAACACCGGCGACGCGATCCGGATCGCCCAGGAAGTCGGCGCGACGACGGACCTGATGGACCAGGCGTGGTGGTTCCCCGCCGTGGCGGCCCTGCCCGGTCGTCCGCCGACCGTGATGCTCGCCGAGCGTTCGCTGCCCGGCTCGTTCATCGTCGACCACACCGGTCGCCGGTTCATCAACGAGTCCATCGACTACATGTCCTACGGACAGAAGGTTCTCGAGCGCGAGCGCGCCGGTGACCCGATCGAGTCGATGTGGATCGTCTTCGACCAGAAGTACCGCAACAGCTACATCTTCGCGGCCGGACTCTTCCCGCGTCAGCCGCTGCCGGAGTCCTGGTACAAGAACGGCATTGCCCACCAGGCGTCGGATCCGGCCGAGCTGGCCCGCAAGGTCGGCCTGCCGGAGGACGCGTTCGCGGAGACCTTCCGAAAGTTCAACGAGGACGCGGCCACCGGAACCGACAGCGAGTTCCAGCGTGGTCAGAGCGCCTACGACCGCTACTACGGCGACCCCACTCAGCAGCCGAACCCCAACCTGCGGCCGCTGACGGGCGGATCGCTCTACGCGGTGAAGATGACGCTCAGCGACCTCGGCACCTGTGGCGGTGTGCAGGCCGACGAGCATGCACGCGTCGTGCGTGAGGACGGCAGCCCGGTCGAGGGTCTGTACGCGATCGGCAACACCGCGGCCAACGCGTTCGGACACACCTATCCGGGTGCCGGCGCGACGATCGGCCAGGGTCTCGTGTTCGGGTACATCGCGGCGCGCGACGCTGCGGAGCGGACGCCTCACGCCTGACACCAGATCGGAACGAAGCGGCCCGCCCACATCGACGATGTGGGCGGGCCGCTTCGTCAGTTGCGGGTCAGGCGGAAGAACCGCGGCTCGGCCTTCGCGAGAATCCCCGGAGCCCCGCTCGTGTCCATGGCGTCGTCCCCGACCACGGTCCACCCGCCCATGGCGCGCTCGACGTCCGCGCGTGACGCACCGCGGGGCAGCGGGCCGCGGTGACCGGGCGAGAACGAGAACATCAGCAACTGTGCGCCAGGGTCGGTGACCGCGGTCAGGCCGTTGCCGTACGCCGTGCGCTGCTCGTCACCGAGCCCGTGGAAGCAGCCGACGTCCAGTGCGAGGGTGTACCCGTGATCGACGTACGCGGGCAGATTGGTGACGTCCCCGAGCACGAACGTCACGTCGGCGCCGGCGATGGGCAGCTTCGAGCGGGCCCGGTCGATCGCGAGCGGGACCGAGTCCACCGCGGTGACCGACCACCCGCGGATCGCCAGTTCGATCGCATGGTCACCGGTGCCGCAGCCCAGGTCGAGTGCTTTTGCGTCCTCGCCGGGTGCGGGGCCGGCATCGAACAGGTGACCCAACTGCTCCGCGAAGACGGTGCGTCCAGCGTTCTCCCACGGTGTGAAGCCGAGCCGATACGCCAGCCGGTACCCGAGGTTCATTGCCCGCCCCTTCCGGGAGATCAGACCACCTGGAATGAACGTAGGCCCGCACCGCGCGCCGCGCAACGACGCGGGGGAGGGTCCACTTCCTGAGACGCCCGGGAACATGTGGAGGCGCCACGGTGGTTGCCCCGAACATGACCTCCATCAGTTCCGTACCGTCCGTCGAACTGAACGACGGCAACACGATTCCGCAACTGGGCTTCGGGGTGTTCCAGGTGCCCGACGATCAGGCGTACGACGCAGTCGGCGAGGCCCTGCGGGTGGGGTATCGCAGCATCGACACCGCCCGCATCTACGACAACGAGGCCGGTACCGGGCGCGCGCTCGCGGACTCCGGCGTCGCTCGGGACGAACTGTTCGTCACCACGAAGCTGTGGAACGACGACCAGGGTTACGACTCGACGCTGCGCGCCTTCGACGACAGCCTCGCGCGACTGGGACTCGACTATCTCGACCTGTACCTGATCCACTGGCCGGCCCCGGCCAAGGGCCGGTTCGTCGACACGTTCAAGGCGTTCCAGCAGTTGAAGGCCGACGGTCGGTTGCGGTCGATCGGTGTCTCCAACTTCACCGCCGAGAATCTCGAGCGCCTGGTCGAGGCGGTCGGGGAGGCGCCGGTGCTCAATCAGATCGAACTGCACCCCGGTTTCGCGCAGGCGCACTTGCGTTCGGTCCACGCGGACATGGGGATCGTCACCGAGGCCTGGAGCCCGCTCGGGCAGGGGACCACGATCGGCGACCCCACGATCGGTGCAATCGCCGAGGCTCACGGCCGCACCCCCGCGCAGGTGATCCTGCGCTGGCACCTCCAGTTGGGCAACGTCGTGATTCCGAAGTCGGTGACGCCGGAGCGGATCGCCGGCAATTTCGACGTGTTCGACTTCGAACTCACTGCCGAGGACATGTTCGCGATCGGTTCCCTGGATTCGCCGGACGGCCGTCTCGGTCCGGACCCGGAGTCGTTCGGCTGACGCCGGTTCGCGGTGGTGTTCCTGGTCACAGGCGTCGGTGAGCGTTGCCCGTGGTGCCCTCACGGCCGTATATTCCACGCGGAATATTCGACGCGGAAGTGGGGGTGGTGGGAATGCTGCCGCGATCGGTCACGCCCCTCGGGGTGTCCGTCCTCGCGCTCCTGTTCGAGCGGCCGATGCACCCGTACGAGATGTACCAACTCCTCGTCACCCGCCGGAAGGATCGAATCGTCAAGGTCCGTCCGGGCTCGCTCTACCACACCGTCGAGCGCCTCGAACGCGACGGATTGGTGGCGGTGGTGGGTACCGAGCGGCAGGGCAACCGCCCCGAGCGGACCACATACGAGATCACCCCGGCGGGACGCGCCGCGGTCCGTGAACGCGTGGCCGAGATCGTCGAGGTCCCGGCGTCCGAGTATCGGCAGTTCACCCTCGGGCTCGCGGAGTTGCACAACCTCGAATCGGGGGAGGCTCTAGCGCTGCTGGACCGACGGATCGCCACGCTGGCAACCGACATCGAGGACCTCGACGCCTTCACCGACGCGGCCCGGGGGCGCGAGGTCCCCGAACTGTTCACCATCCCGTTCTCGTACACCCGGGCCATGGCACAGGCCGAGCTCGACTGGCTGCGGGCATTCGCGGCCCGGGTCCGCAGCGGTGGGATCCCGTGGGTGACCGACGAACACCTCGAATCCATCCGACGCGCGGACCAAATACTCACAGATCAGAAGGGCAACCGATGAAAACCGACGTCAGGCCGTGGCCGGCCCTGTGGGCCCTCTGTCTGGGTTTCTTCATGATCCTGGTCGACAGCACGATCGTGGCGGTCGCCAACCCGGTCATCACGGCCGAACTGGACGCCGACGTCAACGCGGTCATCTGGGTGACGAGCGCTTACCTGCTCGCGTACGCGGTGCCGCTGCTGGTCACCGGTCGACTCGGTGACCGCTTCGGCCCCAAGAACATGTACCTCGTCGGCCTGGTCGTGTTCACCCTCGCGTCCCTGTGGTGCGGCCTGTCCGGCGGCATCGAGATGCTGATCGTCGCCCGCGTCTTCCAGGGCCTGGGCGCGGCCATGATGACGCCGCAGACGATGGCCGTCATCACCCGAATCTTCCCGCCGGACAAGCGTGGCGCCGCGATGGGCCTGTGGGGCTCGGTCGCCGGTGTCGCGACGCTGGTGGGTCCGATCCTCGGTGGCGTCCTTGTCGACAATCTCGGCTGGGAGTGGATCTTCATCGTCAATGTCCCGGTCGGTGTGGTCGCGTTCGTGCTCGCGTGGCGCCTGGTTCCGGTGCTGCCGACCAACAACCACAAGTTCGACATGATCGGCGTCGCGCTCAGCGCGATCGGCCTGTTCTGCATCGTGTTCGGTCTGCAGGAAGGCAACTCGTACGACTGGGATGCGCGCACCTGGGCGCTCATCGGCGTCGGTGTCGCGTTCATGGTCGCGTTCGTGTGGTGGCAGAAGGTCAATCGCAGCGAACCGCTGGTCCCGCTCGGTCTGTTCCGCGATCGGAACTTCTCGGTCGCCAATCTCGGCATCATGACGATGGGCTTCTCCATCACCGCGGTGATGCTGCCGTTCATGTACTACGCGCAGAGCGTCACCGGCCTGTCGCCGACCCGGTCCGCCCTGCTGATGGCACCGATGGCGATCGTCACCGGCATCCTCGCCCCGTTCGTCGGGCGGCTCGTCGACAAGGCACACCCGCGATTCATCGCGGGACCGGGCTTCCTGACGTTCGCCCTCGCCACCGCCTGGCTGGCGACGCGCCTGACGCCGACCACCCCGATCTGGCAGATCCTGGTGCCGATGGCCGTGATCGGTGCGTCCAACGCCTTCATCTGGGCCCCGGTCTCCGCGACCGCGACCCGGAACCTCCCCATGGCACACGTCGGGGCCGGTTCGGGTGTCTACAACACCACTCGCCAGGTCGGTGCCGTGCTCGGTAGCGCCGCGATGGGCGCGCTGATGACGTCGCGGATCACGGCCGAACTGTCCACGGTCGGCGTCGGCGGCGGCGCCTCGGCCGGGGAGGGCCACTTCATGGGCGGCCAGCTGCCCGAGGCGGTCCGCGAACCGTTCGCCACCGCGATGGCGCAGTCGGCGATGCTGCCCGCAGCCGTGCTGATGCTGGGCTTCGCCGTCGTGCTGTTCTTCGTCAATCCGCGCAAGGGCCAGACGATGCCGGAGGTTCCCGCGGGCACCGACGGCGAGTCGGTGCGCTCCGGACACTGACGAGGGTTGTGAAGGAGGCGCACCCGATCTCGGTCGGCTGCGCCTCCTTTCGTGTCGAGCGGATCAGGCCGCCGGTACGGCCTGCAACTGACCGAGTCGGCTCAGAATCCGGTCGATATCGACGGGAAGCCGGCCCGTGGTCGTGAGCGAGTCCAGGGGCCGGACGGCCAGGACCACCGTCTGGACATCCTGGTCGTACAGCACGTCGATGAGGTTCGCGAACCGTTGTGCCGCTTCGTGTCCCGCGTGCACCAGATCCGGAATCCCGCTCACGACCCAGCGGTCGAACCGTGCGGCGAGTGCCAGGTAGTCGGACGGCGCTGTGGTGTGCTCGCACAGGTCCGCGAAGTCGAGCCACAGGCATTCCGGCTCCGCGCGCAGTGCCACGATCGGATGCCCGCACGGTGTGAGCGTGCGTCGTTCGCCCGGCCCGGGGTACTCGAGCCCGAGCTCGGCCATTTGATCGGCGTCACCGGGCGTCACCCATCGACCCGACGCGAATCCCGAGGCGTGATCCGACGTGGTCCGGTAGTCCCGCGGGCCGTCGACCACGACGATCTCCAGCGACTGCTCGATCAGCTCGATCGTCGGCATGAAGGTGTCGTGGAACAGCGGGTTCGGCAGCAGTCGGTGCGGGGGATGGTTCGACGTGACGACGAGGCTGACGTGCTTGGCGAACAGGGCCGGAAGGAGCCGTTCGACGAACTTCGCGTCGGCGATGTCGTGGACGTGGAACTCGTCGAAGCACAGGACGTGGATACCGTCGAGGATGGTGTCGAGTGCTGCGTCCAGATCGTTCCGGTGCCGACGGATCTCGGCGTGCAATTCACGGAAGAACTCGTGGAAGTGTACGCGGCGTTTGTGTTCGGTAGGCAGTGCGGCGAAATACGTTGACATGAGCCAACTCTTGCCGCGCCCGACCGGACCCCACAGGTAGACGCCCCGCCCGTTTGCCTCGCGGAGTTGCGAGATCGCCTGCCGTTGAGCCTGATCGATCGTGTACCCCTGCGCCCGCGCCGCGTTGTCGAACGCCTCGACGGGTACCGACAGAACCGGACGTGACACGCGCCTTGGCCATCGCATGCTCGAAACTCTAGCATCGTAGAGTCTGACAGGATGGAGACATGAGTCACCGTCCGTCCCGTCGTGAAGCGATCTGCGAGGCCGCCCTCGACCTCGCCGCCGAGGGCGGAAACCATGCCGTCACGCACCAGGCGATCGACCGGCGTCTGGATCTGGCGAAGGGTTCGACGTCGTACTACTTCCGGACACGCGATGCGCTGGTGGGTGCCGCGGTTCGACGCCTGACCGAGCGGTCTCGGGCCGCGTTCGTCGAGGCGTACGTTGCCCATTCGGCTCCCTCGGTCGTCGACAGTGCCGCCGACCTGATCGCCGGCCAGGTCGTTCTGCTGCTGACCGAACGGCGCCGGGATGTCCTGGCTCGCTACGCCCTCGCCGTGGATGCCGCCGCCGACGAGGAGCTTCGACCTGCCCTCGCGGGGTGCCTCTTCTCCGTGGATAGGGCGACCGGATTGATGGAGGTGCTCGGTGCGAGCGACCCGGGCGCGGCGGCGCACGACCTGATCAGCTTGCTGGAGGGGTTGGTGTTCGACGCGGTTTACGGATCCAGGTCAGTGCTCGGCAGCGGGTCGGCGCTGCGAGCGGATCGGCTTCGTTCGACGGTCCGGTTGTGGCTGGCGGTGCTCGCGGAATCCTGACTTGCCGATGTCCTGACTTGCACCCCACTGTGGCCGACACCGCTTTCCCTGGGTGCCGGCTGCAGCGTCATGCGGCCCGTGGGCCTGCCCGATTGTGGGCTGGAATGGGTTTCTTGTAGGGGTCGACGGTGTTCGGTGGCGTGAACCACGGATGTCGGTCGCCGCCGATTCGCACTTCCCAGTGGGAGTGGTGCAGCAGCGTGTGGTGGTAGCGGCACAGGAGCACGAGGTTGTCGAGGTCGGTGGGTCCACCGTCGGCCCAGTGTGTGATGTGGTGGCCTTCGCAGTGGGCGGGTGGTGCGCCGCAGCCGGGGAAGGCGCAGCCGTGATAGCGGGCAACCAACGCCCTGCGCTGTTTCTTGGAGACTGTTCTGCTGGTGCGGCCCAGGTTCAGCGGCACACCGTCGTCCGTGACGATGGGCGTGAGGTGGCAGTCGCAGGCGTGGCGGCGTGCGGTCGCGATCGAGAGTGGCCCCGTGTGCGGCATCCGCGCGATGTCTTTGTCGCCGAACAGGTCCGGCGTGCTGTCATGATCGGCAGCTGCGCTCGCGAGATCCTTGGCATTCACGTGCAGCGACAGGTGTGGTCGTTCGCCGCCTTCGATGGGTGCGACCCCCGATCGAAACAGAGGTAGTACACCCCTGATCACACGACATCGGGCAAGCATCCGAATCATCATGCTGACCCGCTGTCATCCCTTTGGTTTCAGGGGCAGTAGCCGCCCAACGAGCACGGCCAGTTCTGGGCGATCCATTGCCGCGCCTCGGGTGAGAATATGCCCGCGGGCAACAGCCAGTAGATCCATGGAAAGTCCATCTCGATCATCTCCTCCCAGGGGCAGTGTCCGCCGAGGTCGCACGGGATCACGGCCGAGATCGTGCTCTAGCCAGTGACGTAACTGGGCTGGAACAACTGGCCCGCTGCCGTGCCCGTTTCAGTCGACCTCCACTCCGAGTAGGGAGAGCACGTACATGAGCGGTGCGATTGGTCCCCAAAATGCCCAAGCTGTTGCACCCATCATCTCGATCACCTCCAATCAGGGGCAGCGTCCGCCGAGGTCGATCAATGGGCTACCGGTGGCCCGACCAGCGGCTCCCAAACAAGCCATGCCTGGTACAGCACCTCGTAGAGCCACTGCGGTATGAGGATGCCGTTTAGTGGCACCAGGGAGTTGTCGTTCATCAGTCGCCTCCAATCAGGGGCAGTGTCCGCCGAGGTCGCACGGGATCACGGCCCAGATCATGCGCCGCCACTCCCACGGCAACGGGAGTCCCCACATCCAGCCACTAGGGATCATGTGCAACCTCCGGGGGTGTGCCGTCTGTCCAGACCCTGTCAGGCCAGGCTAGACCCCTGAATCGCCCCGGTGAGTCCGGAGACTTCATCTCTTGTGAAGGATGGAGTCATGTCAGGTTCGAGGAAGTACCCGGCCGAGCTGCGTGAGCGGGCGGTGCGGATGGTCGCCGAGGTGCGTGGCGAGTATTCGTCGGAGTGGGCGTCGACCTGATCGCGACGAACCCAGATGGCACTGGGTGTCTCACCGATTCTGCACAGGCAGTGCTGCTCGCTCTGTGCCTCTGTCGACCGATTGAGGGTGGAGCTGTCGGTGTTCCGCCCGTCGGCGGTGCTGTGGTACTCGCCGCCGACGGGGTGATCGTGGCAATCGGCTCATTCGCTCAGTCCGGCAACGGGCGATTGATCGCTAACGGCGGCAGGTGTTTAGAGATTGACCTCATCCGCCCAGCCCTAGGGTGCATTCCTCGACGCGTGCTCAACCCTCATGCGCACTGGGATTCGGCTTGAGGCCATATAGGTATTCCCATGCCTTCGCCAGGCGGACGCCAGCCCGACCCGCCCGCTCCATGACTTCTGGGACTTTTACCGCCTCGACCACGACCAGTCGAAGTCGGCGGCGATCGGCCTGCGAGACCTGTGTAATCGGGTCGTTCACAGCCTGGTCTTCGGGTTCGACCTCGGTGAGGGCTCTTCGTTCTGCGTTGAAGGCCTCTTCGTCGCATCAGATCGCACCAGCAAGGTGTCGGTCACTTTGGTCACGGTTGCTGAACTGGTCAGGGTGTTCCGGGTGGTCGCCAGCGATGAGGTGGTCAGCCTCCGGATGTCGCGTGACCAACAGGGTCATCGACAGAAAGCCCAGGATGAGAAGCTGGGTGCCCTTCTAGAGCGCAGCAAGTCGGCCTGGCGCGTCGGCACGACGAGGTCTGCGCCCTCCTGCACGCCTAGCGGAACTCGCCGTTCCAGTCCTGGCTTACCCGACCGTTCGCGATGAGCCTATTGGAGGGATCCGACACCTCGATGCCCCGCCGCCGGCGTGCTTCGCCCGGACTACCTACCGCGCTGCCAGCACGTCGACAAGTGGGGCCTGGAGGTCGCGAACGCCTGCTCGGCGACTCTCGCTGGGTTCGCCGCAATCGGATTGGCGTGAGGAAGCCGAAAGCGGAGTCGACTCATCGATCACGAGCAAGTGATGCCCAAAAGCCGTGACAAGGCGCGGGCCGGGGCTGTTGCGTACCCGGACCCGCGCCTTGCCGGATGATCAGCGAGCCATCAGCGCGAAGACGCCCCAGCCGAGGTGTTCACGCTGGTACCGCGTGTAGCGAGCAGGCTCGGTGGTGAGTTCTGCCCGAACCTCGGCGGCCAGCTCGTCGTCAGGATTGTCGTCGAGCCAGCGGCGGAGATTGAGCCACTGGGCCGCCTGATACCGGTCCCAGCTGTCCTGGTCGGCCAACACCATTTCCACGACGTCGTATCCGAGATCGCCGAACTGCTCGATCAGCTTCGGCAGGAGCAGGAAGTCGTCCTCGCTGCTGGCGCCACAGGCTGTGGCAGTGTCCTGGTCGGGCACCTCTCGCCGCCAGTACGGCTCACCGATCAGTATCAGGCCGCCGGGGCGGAGGCTCTTGCCGAGCAGTTCGACGGTGCCGGCGACACCGCCTCCGATCCAGGTGGCGCCGACGCACGCGGCGAGATCGACCGGCTCATCCGCGACGAACCCGGCGGCGTCGGCGTGTACGAAGGTGACCAGGTCGTCGACGCCGAGTGCGGTGGCACGGGCGCGGGCCTCCTCGGTGAACACCGTGCTGATGTCGACCCCGGTACCGGTGACGCGGTGATCGCGAGCCCACGTGCACAGCATCTCGCCCGACCCGCTGGCGAGGTCGAGCACACGCGTTCCGGGTGCCAGGTGCAGCGCCTGGCCCAGGGCGGCGAGCTTGGCCGGGGTGAACGGGTTGTGGATCCGGTGGCTACTTTCGCGAATGGTGAAGATGCGTGGAAGGTCCACGAGGAGTACTCCTTTGACTCGATGAGGTCGTGACGTTCGGGGAGGACAGTCGACGGGAGTCGGCTGTCATCGGTCGGACCGTCATCGAAAACACCTCGTTCGAACGCAGGATCTGGATCTCGATGAACCTAACCCTCTCGGGTGGGCGTTTCCACCGCTTTACTTGTGTGCTCGCGCCCTCAGAACTGCGCCGGCGACGGCATCGGGTACTCCTGACCCTCGACGCGGAAGTCCGCGAAGTCGAAACCGGGGACCACGATGCAACTGACGAGGCCCGCCTCGTCGCCGATCGGCCGTGCCCGCTGCCACGCGCATGGCGGCACGATCACCTGCGGGCTCTGGCCGGCCGAAATATCCGGTCCTAACACATGCGTCGTGATTGCGTCGGGGGAGTCGCCGTCGCCGCCGATCTCGAGCAGCAGGGGGCTGCCGCGGTGGTAGAGCCAGATCTCGCTGCCGCGCACGCAGTGCCACGCCGACTGCTGTCCGGTCTCGAGCAGGAACAGGATCGCCGTCCCGGCGGAGCGGGCGCCGCCGAACATGTTCGGCAGCGCAACGCCGGGTAGCTCGATGTCGCTGCGCCAGGTCTCGCGGTACCAGCCACCTTCCGGATGGGGTAGGAGGTCGAGCGAGCGCGCCCACGCGGGGAATTCGGTCACCAGACCATGATGAACCCAAACTTCGCGGATCGCGAGCGCAGGTCCGACGACGATGGTGGAATGAGTCATGACCAACCCGAGTAGCGATTCGGCAGTCAGCGTCGAGTCCGCAGTCATGGCGTTCATCTACGGTTTCGCTCCGGTGTTCAATCTGTCCCAAGTACAACGATTCGTCACGACGGGAGTCGGGGCCAACGCGGCGGCGCCGTTCAATTCCTTCAGTCATGCGACGGATCTCGCCGGTCCCGAGGACACGTTCGTCTCGATCAACAACGACACCGTGTACTCGATTGCGCAACTCGATCTCGGTGTGGGCCCGCTCCTGCTGGACGTGCCCGACACGGAGGACGCGTACTTCGTCCTGCAGTTCGTCGATGCGTGGACCAACAACTTCGCCTACATCGGCAAGCGGGCGACCGGAACCCAGGCCGGAACCTACGTGCTGGTGCCGCCGGGCTGGCCCGGCGAACTGCCCGCGGGTGCGACGCCCGTGCACTGCTCGACTCGTATCGTGTCGGTCGTCGGTCGGTGGGCGTGTGACGGACCGGGAGACCTGCCACGGGTGCAGAAGCTGCAGGAGCAGACATCGCTCAGCGCGATGACCTCCACCGATCCGGAGGGGCTGCCCGAACCGGATCCCGCAGTGCCGGAGGAGCTTCTGTTCTGGGAGAAGCTGCGGCTGTATCTGCAGGCCTTCCCGCCGGCTCCACGCGATCTGGCCCTGCAGCACGCCTTCGCGCCGCTGGGACTGCTCGAGGCGGGACCGTCGCCCTACGCCGACGTCGATCCGGCTCTCGCCGAGATCCTGGTCGAGGGCGCCGCGCAGGGCCGGGCCAAGGTGGAGGACGCCCTGAAGTCGGGTGCCGGTGACGCCGTGGTGAACGGGTGGCACCAGACGTTCCACGTGTTCGACTACAACGACGACTACTTCGAGATCGGCACGATCGACACGCCGGAATGGCGAATCTCGGATCGTGCCAGAGCGATCGGACTGCGTGCGGCGGCAGCGATGGGTGGTCTGTGGGGAAACCACGGGTACGAGGCCGCCTACAGTCCCATCTACACGGACTCCGACGGTGACCAACTGACCGGCGACCACACCTACACGATCACCTTCGCGCCCACCCCGCCCGTCGGGGCCTTCTGGTCCATCACCATGTACAGCACGCCGAACTACTACCTCGTGTCGAATCCGCTGGAGCGGTACTCGATCGGTGATCGTACCGAGGGCCTCGTCTACGGCGACGACGGTTCGCTCACGGTGACGCTGAGCGCCACCGAGCCGGAGGATCCGACGGCGCGTGCGAACTGGCTTCCCACACCGACGGGTTCGTTCCGGCCGCTGCTGCGCATGTACATCCCCGACGAGGCCGTGCTCGACGGCCGCTACGAGATACCGCCGATCGTGAAGGCCGACCGCGGCTGAGTCATCTCGTCAGATACCGGGTCAACTCCCGGGCCGCGGCGCGTCCCGCGCGGTTGGCTCCGATAGTGGAAGCCGACGGTCCGTAGCCGACCAGGTGCACGCGGGGATCGGCCGCCACCTGCGTCGCGAGACGTCCGGTCATCGTGATGCCGCCGCCGGGACCGCGCAGCCGCAGCGGTGCCAGGTGGTCGAGAGACGAGCGGAAACCGGTGCACCACAGGATGACATCCGCCCGTTGTTCGGATCCGTCCGACCAGCGCACGCCGGTCTCGGTGATCTCGTCGAACATCGGCAGCCGGTCCAGCACACCGCGTTCGCGGGCGGCCCGGATCGCGGGCGTGACCGGCAGTCCGGTCACCGACACCACCGACCCCGGCGGGAGTCCGCGCCGTACCCGGTCCTCGACGAGCGCCACTGCGGCTCTGCCGATTTCGGGTGTGAACGGTTCCTCGCGGAACTGCGGTTCGCGGCGGGTGACCCAGGCGGTGGTCGTGACGCACGAGATCTCGTCGAGCAACTGGACCGCGGAGATGCCGCCGCCGACCACGATCACGTGCTGCCCCTCGAACTCGCGCGCCGACCGGTAGTCGCGGGTGTGCAGTTGATGTCCGGTGAACCGCTCGGCGCCGGTGACGGTGGGCACGAACGGGCGCTCCCACGTGCCGGTCGCGTTGACGAGCCCGCGCGTGAGGTAGGTGCCGTCGGGCGTCTCGACGGCCAGCCGCTCGCCGCGATCGCACACGACGGTGGCGTGCGCGGGCCGGTGGACGGGCAGCTCGAACCGCTTCTCGTAGAGTCCGTAGTAGTGCGGGACGGCATCGGCGGCCCGGACCGTGTCGGTGTCGGGTCCGAGGGTGTCCGCGAACGGCATCCCGGGCAGATCGTGCACACCGTTGACGGTCCGCAGTGTCAGCGACGGCCAGCGGAACTGCCATGCCCCGCCCGGCCCGGGCGCGTGGTCGAGCACCACGAACCCCTGCTCGGGCGCGAGCCCGAAACGGCGCAGGTGGTACGCGGTGGACAGGCCCGCCTGCCCTGCCCCGATCACCACGACCTCGACGTCGGTGTCCATCACGCTCCGTTCTGACATAGCCTGAATCTGCCGCAACGCCTCCGACGGGTCCGTTGTTCCATCGAACTCGGTGTGTCTGTGGATGCTGCGTGACAGGTACTGTTCGGAGCACACCCGCCGGGGCCCGTCCAGACGCGGACGGGATCCCCGCATCCGAGAAAGCGAGTGGAGCCACATGATCGGGACCAGCCGTGACGGCCACGTAGTCACGCTCGAGCTGCGGCGTCCGGATCGACGCAACGCTCTCAACTCCGAGTTGTGCATCGCGCTGCGCGAGGGCCTCGAGAAGGCGGTCGCGGAGGAGGCCCGAGTGGTCGTGCTCACCGGGCAGGGCACCGCGTTCTGCGCGGGCGCCGACCTGTCCGGCGACGTCTACGCCGAGGGCTTCACCGACACGCTGCTCGAGATGCTGCACACCATCGACTCGATCCCGATCCCGGTGATCGCCGCGATCAACGGCCCCGCGATCGGAGCCGGCACCCAGCTCGCACTCGCGTCGGACCTGCGCGTGGTCGCACCCGAGGCGCGGTTCGGGATCCCGGCGGCGAAGCTCGGCATCACAGTGGACAAGTGGACGGTGCGCCGGCTGGTGTCTCTCGTCGGCGGCGGACCGGCGCGGACGATGCTGCTCGGCGCCGAGATGCTCTCGGCGGAAGAGGCTTTCGCGCGCGGGCTGGCGAACAAGATCGGTGATCTCGTCGTTGCGCAGGAATGGGCGCGCACCATCGCGGAGCTCGCGCCGCTGTCGGTGCGGCACCTCAAGCTCGTGTTCAACGACGACGGCACCCGCGAGCCGCAGACCGAGGAGCAGCTCGCAGCGCTGTTCGCGGCCTGGGGCAGCGACGACGCGCAGGAGGCCCGCGCGGCCCGCGCGGAGAAGCGGGCACCGGAATTCCGCGGGCGGTAGACGGGCGGGGCAGGCGGACAACCAGCGCAGGCAGGGGAGTGGGACGGCGATGATCGGCAGGAGTGTCCTGGTCGCGGCAGCGGCCGCAGGCGCGGGTTGGGTGGCGCGAGCCGCGTGGGGGACGGTACCGGCGCTGGGTGCATCGCGAGCCGCGATCAAACCGTACGCCGCGGCGTCACCGCGGTACCGGGACAGTCGGTTCCACAACTCCGATCCCGGTTCGTCCCTGCCCGCGGGGTCACAGTCCGGGCTCGCGAAGGCATTCCTCACGCGCGGCACGACGGGACGTCCGCACCGCGCGATCCCGCTCGCGACGCCGCTCGCGCCGGCCACCGCGGGTGAGCTCGCGGTGACCTGGTTCGGGCACTCGAGTGTGCTCGTCGAGGTCGACGGCCGTCGGGTACTGGCGGATCCCGTGTGGAGCGAACGGGTTTCACCGTCGGCGGTCGTCGGCCCGGCACGCATGCATCCGGTGCCGATGGCGTTGGCGGACCTGCCCGCGATCGATGCCGTGGTGATCTCGCACGACCACTACGACCATCTCGACCAGGCCACCGTCACCGCTCTCGCCCGTACACAGGAGACGGTGTTCGTGGTTCCGCTCGGGGTCGGGGCGCACCTGCGCCGCTGGAACGTGCCGGACGAGCGGATCGTCGAACTCGACTGGGACGAGCAGGCGGAGGTCGCCGGACTGACCCTCACCTGCACCGAGGCCCGGCACTTCTCGGGGCGCGGGATCGCCCGCGACACGACGCTGTGGGCGTCCTGGGTGATCGCCGGTCCGCGGCGGAAGGTGTTCTTCGGCGGCGACTCCGGCTACACGCCGCGCTTCGCGGACCTCGGCCGCGCGTACGGGCCGTTCGACGTCACGCTGCTGCCGGTCGGCGCGTACGACGAGCGCTGGCCCGACATTCACATGAACCCGGAGGAAGCGGTGCGGACCCACCTCGACGTGGGCGGCGCGCTGCTGATCCCCATCCATTGGGCCACCTTCAACCTCGCCTTCCACCCATGGGGCGAGCCGATCGCCCGCGTCGCGGAGGCGGCCGCGGAGGCCGGTGTCACGATGGCGGTGCCGATGGTGGGGCAACGCGTCGACGTGCTCCGACCGCCCGCGCGGAAGGCCTGGTGGGAGGACCTGGGCTGACCCCGGACCGGGCGATCTGCGCGGCTCGGGGCTACTTGCGGCGCAGGGCCGCCACCAACGCTCGGGTGCCCCGCAGCAGACCGCGCCGGTTGCAGATGTCGACGAAGGCCTGGGCGACCTCGGGCGTGACGGAGCCCTGCGTGAGCATCGTCATCATCCGCGGCGGCAACTCCTGCAGTGACCGTTCGAACAGCAACGACAGCGGGTCGTCCTCGTCGGTGACGGGGATCAGCGCCGCGGCTTTCCTCCGCATCACGGTCGTCAGCAGCGTCGCCGCGGGGTGGCGGATGTCGGCGAGTGGGGTGTCGATGGTGTAGTGCCCGGGGGCGTCGACGACATTGTCGGGCAGCGGGCGGCCGTACAGTTCGGCGAACGCCTCGCGCTCGAACACCGGTGACCCGTGATACGCCGCCGGTCCCGGCACGAAGCCTGTGCGATCCGACTCGAGCGTCACCGTCGCCGACATCCGGACGTCGCGGGACGACGCGCCGACGCGGATCTCGAAATCGCCGGACTCGATCGACCACCCGCCGACGGTCGTGTCCCAGAACGCGAAGGCTCGACGATCCAGTTGCACTGTGATGCGGCGTGATTCGCCGGGAACCAGGTGGGCCTTGGCGAACCCGGCGAGTTCCTGATCGGGCCGGAAGACGGTGGACTCGACGTCCCGCACATACACCTGGACGACGTCACTGCCGGGCCGGTCACCGGTGTTCGTCACCCGGACGCTGACATCGAACCGCTGCTCGGAGGCGTCGTCGTTCTCCACCTCGGTGATCTCGAGTTCGGTCCAGTCGAACGTCGTGTAGCTCAGGCCGTGACCGAACGGGTAGCGGACGTCGACGTGCGCGGCGTCGTAGTAGCGGTAGCCGACGTAGACGCTCTCGCGGTACTCGACGATCGACGGACCGGCGGGCCATACGTGCACCGGGTTGTCGGTCACCTGCAGCGGGAACGTCTCGGCCAGACGGCCGCCGGGTTCGGCCTCGCCGGTGAGGACTCGGGCGACCGCGCTGCCGGCGGCCTGCCCGCCGAGGTACCCCTCGAGGATCGCAGCGACGTCGTCGTGCCACGGCATCGCCACCGGGGCGCCGTTCGCGAGCACCACCACCACACGCGGACAGGCCTCGGTGACCGCGGCGATCAGGGCGTCGTGACCGGCCGGCAGATCAAAGTTCGCGCGATCGACCCCCTCGGTTTCGTAGCTGTCCGGCAGACCCGCGAACACCACCGCGACGTCCGCCGCCGCGGCCACCCGGCGCGCCTCGTCGAGCAGCGCGGGCTCGGTGCGCCCCGATCCGCGCACGTAGCCCGGCGCGTAGGACAGGCGGTCCGCGCCGAGTTGTTCGGTCAGGTCGGTCCATGCGTCGTCGAGGCGGTGCGGGTTGATCCCGGAACTACCGGCGCCCTGGTAGCGGGGCTGCTTGGCGAACTCCCCGATCACCGCGACGCGTCCGGCCCGGCCGATCGGCAGTGCGCCGTCGTTCTTCAGCAGCACCGTGCCCGCCTGCGCCGTGCGCCGGGCGAGGGTGTGGTGAGCGGCCTGGTCGTAGCCCTTCGCGGCGGAGCGCGCCGGCTCCGTGCGTTCGATCAACCGCCGCACCGACCCGGCGGCCCGGTCGAGGGCGGCGGCACTCAGCTCACCGGCGGCGACCGCCTCGAGCACCGCGTCGTCCCCGCGGCCGCCGTAACCCGGCATCTCCAGATCGAGGCCGGCCTCGAGGCACCGGGAGCGCCGGGTGACCGCACCCCAGTCGGAGACGACCAGACCGTCGAACCCCCACTGCTCGCGCAGGACGTCGGTCAACAGGAAGCGGTTCTCGGCGCAGTGCGTGCCGTTGACGCGGTTGTAGGCGGCCATGACAGTCGCCGGCCGGGCCTCGACGACGGCGTGCTCGAAACTCGCCAGGTAGATCTCCCGCAGCGCGCGTTCGTCGACGAGCGCGTCGACGCTGTATCGGCGGAACTCCTGGTTGTTGACCGCGAAGTGTTTGAGCGACGCCCCGACGCCGGTGGACTGCACGCCGCGGATCCACGCCGCGGCCATCCGGGACGACAGGAATGGGTCCTCCGAGAAGTATTCGAAGTTCCGCCCGCACAGCGCGCTGCGTTTGATGTTCGCGCCGGGGCCCAGCAGGACGCTGACGCCCTCGGTGCGCGCCTCGGTACCGAGGGCGACACCCACTTCCTGGAGCAGTTCGGCGTCCCACGTCGCCGCCAGCGCCGACGCCGTCGGGAAGCACGTCGCGGGAACGGATTCCATGGTGTACCCGGCATCCGTGCGCTGCTTGCGGAGGCCGTGCGGCCCGTCGGTCAGCATGATGGCCGGGAGGCCCGTTCCGGCGGGGGCATCGGTGTTCCAGAAGTCGGCACCCGATGTGAGAGATACCTGGTCGCGTGGCGTCATCCCATCAGGATGCCTGGCATGCGGGCGCGCCGTGGACCGTCTGTGGCAAACGGGGCAGCTTGGAATAGCCTTCCTGTCATGGCAACGGACGATCCGGCCGACAGCGGCGCAGTCGGCACCCTGGACACCGATCCCCGGCACATCGAGAACGGCCTCACCGCCGACGAGGTGGCGCAGCGGGTCGCGAACGGGCAGACCAACGACGTCCCCGACCGGGCCAGCCGCTCGGTCAAGGACATCGTCCGGGGAAACGTCTTCACCCGGATCAACGCGATTCTCGGCGTGCTGCTCGTCATCGTGCTGTCGACGGGATCGATCATCGACGGGATGTTCGGTCTGCTGATCATCGCCAACAGCGGGATCGGCATCATCCAGGAGATCCGCGCCAAACGAACGCTCGATCAGCTCGCGATCGTCAGCCAGGCCAAGCCGGTGGTCCGCCGCGACGGCACGGCCGCGCCCGTCGCACCGAAGGACGTGGTGCTCGACGACATCATCGAGCTCGGCCCCGGCGACCAGATCGTGGTCGACGGCATCGTCGTGGGAGCGTCGGCGCTCGAAGTGGACGAGTCGCTACTCACCGGCGAGGCCGACGCGGTGCACAAGCCGATCGGGGCGCAGGTGCTGTCGGGCAGCTACGTCGTCGCCGGCAGCGGTGCCTACCGGGCCACCAAGGTGGGCCGCGAGGCGTACGCAGCCAAGCTCGCCGAGGAGGCCAGCAAGTTCACGCTCGTCCACTCGGAACTGCGCTCCGGCATCGACAAGATCCTCAAGTTCATCACCTACCTGATGGTCCCGGCGGGTCTGCTCATCATCTACAACCAGCTGTTCTCGAGCGGTCAGGCCCTCGGCCCGGCCCTCAACGGCATGGTGGCCGCGCTGGTGCCGATGGTCCCCGAGGGACTGGTGCTGATGACGTCGATCGCGTTCGCCGTCGGTGTCGTCCGGCTCGGCCAGCGCAAGTGTCTCGTGCAGGAGCTGCCCGCGATCGAGGGCCTCGCCCGCGTCGATGTCGTGTGCGCCGACAAGACCGGCACCCTCACCGAGAACGGCATGAAGCTCGCCGAACTGCGTACCGCCAAGGCCGACGACGTGCAGGCCGGTCGCGCGCTCGCCGCGATGGCCGCCGACGACCCGCGCCCCAACGCGAGCATGCTCGCCATCCGCGAGGCGCTCAGCGACGACCCCGGGTGGGAGCCCACCGCCGTCGCGCCGTTCTCGTCCGCCAAGAAGTGGAGCGGCCAGTCGTACGGTAACAACGGCAACTGGCTGCTCGGCGCCCCCGACGTCCTGCTCGATCCGGACAGCGACATGGCCCGGCAGGCCGAGGAGATCGGCGCCCAGGGACTGCGCGTGCTGCTGCTCGGCAGCAGCGACCGGCCCGTCGACGCACCCGATGCCCCCGGCACCGTGACGCCCCGCGCCCTGGTGGTCCTCGACCAGAAGGTGCGCCCGGACGCCCGCGAGACGCTCGAGTACTTCGCGAGCCAGAAGGTGGACGTCAAGGTCATCTCCGGCGACAACGCCGTCTCGGTGGGCGCCGTCGCGACGGCGCTCGGGCTGCCCGGTGGCGACAACGCGATCGATGCCCGGAAGCTGCCGGAGGACCCCGAGAAGCTGGCCGACACCCTCGACGAGGCCACCACGTTCGGCCGGGTGCGCCCGGATCAGAAGCGGGCGATGGTGGGTGCGCTGCAGTCCCGTGGGCACACTGTCGCGATGACCGGCGACGGCGTCAACGACGTGCTGGCGCTCAAGGACGCCGACATCGGAGTCGCGATGGGCTCGGGCAGCCCCGCGACCCGCGCGGTGGCGCAGATCGTCCTGCTGGACAACAAGTTCGCGACGCTGCCGTACGTCGTCGGCGAGGGGCGCCGAGTGATCGGCAACATCGAGCGGGTCTCGAACCTGTTCCTGACCAAGACCGTGTACTCGGTGCTGCTGGCGTTCCTCATCGGCATCTCCGGTGTGGTGGCGCAGATCTTCGACTTCGATCCGCTGCCGTACCCGTTCCTGCCGCGGCACGTGACGATCGCGGCCTGGTTCACGATCGGCATCCCGGCGTTCATCCTGTCGCTCGCCCCGAACAACGAACGGGCGCGCTCCGGGTTCGTCTCGCGCGTCATGCGGTTGGCGATCCCGTCCGGCGTCATCATCGGTGTCGCGACGTACGTGTCGTACCTGCTCGCGTATGCGGGCCCGGATGCCACCGAACAGCAGGTGGAGCAGGCCGGCACCACCGCACTCATCACCCTCATCATGATCGCTCTGTGGGTGCTGGCCGTGGTCGCCCGCCCGTACACGTGGTGGAAGATCGTGCTGCTCGCCGGCTCGGTGCTCGGATACGTCATTCTGTTCGGATTCGATTTCACCCGTGAGTTCTTCAAGCTGGATCCCTCCAATGTGGCGGCCACGACCGGTGCACTCACGATCGGACTGGTCGGTGTCGTGCTGGTCGAGATCGCATGGTGGGTGACAGGCCGGATCCACGGTGAGCACCGGCGCCTGTTCGCGTCGAGCGACGACCTTCCGGGCGTGCACGGGGAGTGATCGCAGAGCTGCGCGGCGGTTCCGGGTTCTCACGTCGGAAACCGCTGTCGTCGCTGTTCGAACGTATGTTGCGCAATCCCGACAAATTCCGTGATCCCTGTCGTAAAGTCCTCCGCGCAGACACGACGGGACCAATGGATTTTCGGTCGGGATCAAAGGGGAGAGCCATTTCAGCGCAACTGTTGTCGGACAAGCATGCCGAGGTGATCCGGGCGACGCTGCCCGTGGTGGGCGAGAACATCGGCGCCATCACCGGGCTGTTCTACACCAAGCTCTTCGATGCCGCTCCGGCGCTCGAGCGCGACGTGTTCAACAGGAGCAATCAGGCACGCGGCGAACAGCAGAAGGCGCTGGCCGGTTCCATCGCCAATTTCGCGACGCTCCTGATCTCGGAGACGGGCGAGGATCCTCGGGCGACGATCGGGCGGATCGCGCACAAGCACGCCTCGCTCGGGGTGAGCGAAACCCAGTACGACGTGGTGCACACGTTCCTGTTCGAGGCCATCGTGGAGGTGCTCGGCGACGCGGTCACCGCCGAGGTCGCGGAGGCGTGGGACGCCGTGTACTGGCTCCTGGCGAACGCCCTGATCGACGCGGAGAAGCAGCTCTACAAGGACGCCGACGTCGATCCCGACACCGTGCTCCGCGAGGTCCAGGTCCTGGAGGTCGTCAGGCGTACCGAGGACGTGGTGTCACTCGTCCTCGACGCCACCGGCTTCCACGATCCCGTTCCCGGTCAGTACCTGTCGCTCGGGGTGGAGCTCCCCGACGGCGCGCGGCAGATCCGCCAGTACTCCATCGTCGACTTCGGCAACGGCAGGATCGAGGTGGCGGTCAAGCGGGACAAGAGCGATCCGCGCGGCGAGGTATCCAACTTCGTCCACGACCATGTCGTCGAGGGATCCACGGTGATCGCGTCGTCGCCCTTCGGTGACGTCGGACTTCCCGCGGGCGACGGTCGAGTGTTCCTGCTGTCCAAGGGGATCGGCAACGCTCCGTTCGTCGGGATCCTGGGCGGCATGGTCGCCCAGGGCCGGACCAATCCGGTCGTCGTGATCCATACCGACCCGGACAGCGCATCACACGCCTTCGCCGACACGACCGTGGACCTGGTCGACAAGCTGGGCGGGCAGCACATCTTCTGCTACTCGGACTCCGACGACACCTTCGCTCGCGCGATCGAGGACCTCGACTTCGAGGCCACCGACAGCGCGCTCATCTGTGGTTCCGTGGACTTCGTCGAGGCCACCCACAAACTGCTCGACGTCGCCGGCGTCGCGGACTCCCGGATCCACTACGAGGTGTTCGGGCCGGATTCCTGGCTCCGATCCTGAGCACTCGATTCGTCCGAACATCGGGTGGGGCCGCACCGATCCGGCCTCACCCTTGTTCTGTTCGGCGCTTTCCTGCAGTGACAGAAGCTCATTCCGTGGCAGCGAACGAAGGATTGGAAAGATGACCCTGACCCGGTCTGGGGTGGGTGCGGAATTGGATCATCGAGAATCCCTTCGCTACGAACCGTTCAC
Source organism: Prescottella sp. GW823-FHT02E09 (assembly GCF_058797375.1). Taxonomy (NCBI): domain Bacteria; kingdom Bacillati; phylum Actinomycetota; class Actinomycetes; order Mycobacteriales; family Nocardiaceae; genus Rhodococcus; species Prescottella sp. GW823-FHT02E09. The sequence goes on along the minus strand of NZ_JBXAJP010000001.1, from coordinate 524,901 downwards.
GAAAACCCGTGAGCTCGAGTCCCTGATCCAGGACGTCGAGAAGTGGGGTTCGACGACGACCGACCTTGCCGGGTATCTGGAAGCCCTGGAACTCCAGTACTACCTGAAGGGGGTGTCGGTCGTCTTCCACGAATCCGACACCCTCTACCTACCCCACGCCGCCGCGGTCGACGTCTCCGGACCGGTCACCCGTCTGATCATCACCCTCCAGGACAAATTCGGTCCCCGATTCCACGATCGTGTGTCCGACTCGTCCGTGCAGGTCGCCTTTCATCAGGGCGTCGGCGATGGACTGTCCGCCGTTGTTCATTGGTCTCGAAAGGTCGTGACTATCTGATGTCCGAAGCTGTTGTTGCGCCGAATTCGTCGCTCCTTTCGCCTGCGTCGCTGCCTGTCATCGAGGCAACCCTGCCCGTGGTGGGCGCCCATCTGGGCCAGATCAGCAATGTCTTCTACAAGAACCTCTTCGACGGTCTGCCGACGCTGGAGAAGGACCTCTTCAACCAGACCAACCAGGAGAGCGGGGAGCAGCAGAAGGCACTGGCCGGCGCGATCGCGGCCTTCGCAACCCTGCTGGTCACCGAGGACGCGCCGCCTGTCGACCACGTCATGTCGCGAATCGCTGCCAAGCACGCGTCGCTGGGCATCGCCCCGGTGCACTACGACATGGTTCACCGTGCCCTGTTCAAGGCCATCGTCGAGGTCCTCGGGGACGCGGTGACGGCGGAGGTCGCTGCGGCGTGGGACGAGGTGTACTGGCTCATGGCCAACTCGCTCGTCAAGCAGGAAGCCGAGATGTACGAGCGGGCCGGAGTTCCCACCGGACAGATATGGTCCGCGCTCACGGTCGTCGATCGCCGCGAGATCGCACCGGACGTGTGGACGTTCACCCTTGCCGGAGACGAGAACTCGCCGATGAATCGGTTCGAGGCCGGCCAGTACATCTCCGTCTCGGTGATCTACGAGGACGGCAGTCGCCAGATCCGTCAGTACACGGTGATGGCGGGCCGCGACCCGGGCACCTGGGAGTTCACGGTCGGTGCGGTGCCGGGCGGCCGGGTGTCGAGCAAGTTGATCGCCGAGGTCGGCGTCGGGTATCCCCTCGTGGTGTCGATCCCGTCGGGCACGCCGTATCCAATTCCGGCCGACGGCCCGATCGTGCTCGGTTCGTCCGGCGTGGGTTCCGCGCTCACGGTCGCCGTCCTGCAGAAGATGGTCGAGGATCAGGACACCCGCCCGGTGCACGTGTTCCACGTCGACAAGGACGTGGCGTCCTTCGGTCACCGAGGCCAGATCGAGGAACTGCTGCGCACGTACGCGGGCCGGACGTCGATCGAGACCTTCTACGCCGGCGACATCGAGGACGGGATCGCCCCACTCCGCCGGCACGACTGGGATCGCAACGCCGACGTGTACCTGTGTGGATCGCCCCAGTTCATGCGGCAGGTTCGCAAGATCGCGGTGGTCAAGGGGGTCCGTCCGGAGAGCATTCACTACGAGGTGTTCGCCCCGGATTCCTGGCTGGGCTTCGACTGACGGGGAGCGCCCGCGGCCGTCGGGCCTCGGGCACGGCTCCCCGGCACAGGCCCGAGCACCGGGCCGGTCGTTCGTGTCGCTCACATCACGTGCATGATGCATACCGCGTGGTGGTCCGTAGTGGGAGTGAGGCAGTATGACCGATTCGACCGAGCAGCAGAAGCTCCTCTACGTCTACGACGGGGCAACCGACGACGAGATCGCCCGCGAGGCGGATCTCTACGGCCCGTTGACCGACAGTGTCCGTGAACTGATCGAGCTGACCCTGGCCACCGAGGTCGAGGCCGCGGACATCGCCCGCGCCCGCGAGCACATCGAGGCGGCGAAGGAACTGCTGGGCAAGCGCACCCGGCCCACCCCTTACGGCGTGCGGTGGGGTGCGTCGGGCGCCAAGCGGACGTGGGGCAACGCCGCGATAGGTTTGCGCAACGCCGTCGCGCCCCCGCTGACCGTGAACCGCGAATCCGACGGACGTGTGTGGGCAGACTTCCACCTCGGGATGCCGTACGAGGGGCCGGCCGGCCTGACCCACGGCGGTGTCTCGGCCCTGGTGCTGGACCAGGTCCTCGGGGAGGCCGCGGAAGCCGGCGGCGCCCCGGGCATGACCGCGACCCTGACCCTGCGCTACCGCCGACCGACGCCGCTGGGCAAACTCCACGCCGAGGCGCGCATCGACCGGGTCGAGGGCGTCAAGACGTTCGTCACCGGCCACCTGGCCGGCCCCGACGGCGTCTGCATCGAGGCCGAGGGCATCTTCATCCTGCCGCGCTGGGCCCGTGGTGCCGACGGATCGGACCCGATGCCGGTGCCGGGACCGGCCTGAGCGGTCGGTGACGCGCCCACTGGTGCACCCACTGTGGAAAACCCTGCGGTGAGGGTGTGAAACTGGTCGGGCGGCATGGTGGCCGTGGACGAACCCGAGGAGGATGTCGGTATGGGATTCATGGATTCGGTCAAGGGACTGGTCGGCAAGGGCCAGGAACTCGCCGCGGAGCACTCCGACAAGGTGCAGGACGTCATCGACAAGGCGGCCGACATCGCCGACGAGAAGACCGGCGGCAAGTACAGCGACAAGATCGACAAGGCTGCGGAGGCGGCCAAGAAGGCTGTGCCGCCGAAGGAGTGACAACGTGAGTCCGCCGTCGGTGCAGCGCGGCGCGGCAGCAGGTGACGGGGGCCCGGTCGGCGGCACAATCGTCGTGTGAACGGAACCCTCGTACTGCTCGTCGTCATCGTGTCGATCGCGGTGACGAGCCTCGCGAAGCGGCGGGACCTGCAGGTTCCTCTCATCCTCGTGGCCGTCGGCTCGGCCGCGTCGTTCATCCCGGGCATGCCCCGGCTGGAACTGGACCCCGAGATCATCCTCGGACTGGTCCTGCCGCCGCTGCTGTACTCGGCGGCGCTGGACTTCTCGATGTCGAGCCTGCGCCGCAACATCGCGCCGATCCTGCGGCTCGGTGTCGGCCTGGTGCTGGTGACGGCTTTCGCCGTCGGATTCTTCGCGAACTGGCTGGTACCCGAGCTGACGCTCGGTGCGGCACTGGTCCTCGGGGCCGTCGTATCTCCGACCGATGCCGTCAGCGCGGTCACCGTCGGCCGCAAACTCGGACTGCCGAAACGCGTGCTCGCGATCCTCACCGGTGAGGGCCTGCTCAACGACGCGACCGCGCTGACACTGTTCACCGTCGGCGTCGCGGCCGTCGCCGGCACCCGCGTCGTGGTCGAACAGCCGGTGCTCTTCTTCCTGTACGAGGTGATCGGCGGCGTCGCCGTCGGCCTCGTGACAGCCACCGTCGTGCGCTTCGTGCGCGCCCGGATGTACGACTCACCACTCGAAACCGTTCTGGGACTGGTACTGCCGTTCGCGGCCTACCTCGCCGCCGAGGAGATCCACACCTCCGGGGTCCTCGCCGTCGTGGTCGCCGGGTTCGTCATGGGCCACCACGCGACCGACGTGTCGATCCCGACCCGACTCCAGGAACGCTCGCTGTGGGCGACGCTCGACATGCTGCTCGAGATGTTCGTCTTCGCGTACATGGGCCTCCAATTGAAGTTCGTCATCGACGACGTCGCCGACGAGGGACTGCCCGTCCACCACGTCTTCGCCTACGGGTTCGCGGTGCTGGTCGTGGTGATCCTGGTCCGCCCGATGTGGGTGTTCCTGAACTGGGGCGGGATCCGGATGCGGTTCCGTCCCCGGCACGGCACCGCCACCCAGGCCGGATTGAACTGGCGGCAGAAGCTCGTCGTGTCGTGGGCGGGCATGCGCGGCGTCGTCACGCTCGCCGCCGCGGGCGGCATCCCGGTGCTGACGGCGTCGGGGGAGCCGTTCCCGGGTCGCGGCGTCATCCAGGCGATCGCGTTCGTCGTCGCGGTGGGCACCCTGCTGATCCAGGGGTCGACGATCCCGTTCATGATCCGGCGCCTCGACGTCGCCGACCCACACGAACTCGAACGCACGCGGCAGCAGACACTGCTCGCGCGCCGGATCGCCGCCGACGCGGCCGACCGTGCGCTCGCCGAGGTCGCCGCGAGACCGCCGGCCGGCGCCGATCCCGGCGAGTTCGCGAAGGCCCTCGACCGGGTCCGGATCTCGGTCCGCGCCCAGGCACGGGTCGAGGAGGCCGAAGAGGACGACGGCGGCACCGCGTCCAAGCTCCGGCGCGCCGGAGCACTGTTCGACACCGTCCGGCGACGAGTGCTGCAGGCGCAGCGCAGCGCACTGATCGCGGCCCGCGACGACGGCGTCCTCGACGACGAGGTGCTGCGCGTCGAACTCGAGTCGAGGGACATCGAGGAAGCCGCCGCGGAGCAGAGAGTGCGCCGCAGGCGTGGCTGACGGGCACAATCGAGCCGTGACCCGAATCCGGATGGCGCTCGCCGCGCTCGCGTGCACGGCGCTGGTGGCGGGCTGCTCGGCGACCGCGGACTCCCCGGAACGCTCGACGCCGACGCCGGCCCCGACGACCAGCGCGATCGCGCTGCCCGACCCCGCCGACCGGGGCGTCGTGACCCGCGACGAACCGTTCGCCGGGACCGGGCTGTCCGGGCACCGGATCCTGTACCGGTCCACCTCGGGCATCGACGCGCGCGGCACCGAGGTGTCGGGCACGGTGTTCGCGCCGCCCGGGCAGGCGCCGCCCGGCGGATGGCCGATCGTCACGGTGGGGCATCCGACCACCGGTCTGCTCGACGAGTGCGCGCCGTCCGGGCACCCGGACCTGCTCGGCTCGACGGGACTGGTGCGGGATCTGCTCGCGCGCGGACTCGTCGTCGCCGTCACCGACTACGAGGGGCTCGGCACCGACGGCCCGCACCCGTACCTCGAGCCGGTCACGGCCGCGCACAACCTGATCGATGCGGTCCGAGCCGCGCGGAACCTCGTGCCCGACACCTCGACCCGGTGGACGGCGATCGGGGTGTCGCAGGGCGGTCAGGCGTCGTGGGCGGCCGCGGAGCAGGCGGCGCAGTACGGCGACGGACTCGAGTTCCTCGGCGCCGCGGCCCTGTCGCCGCCCGCCGACCTCACGCCCATCGTCTCCGACGGCCCGGTCACCCTCGATGTGCCGCAACAGTTCTTCCTGCCGATGCTGCTCGACGGACTGACGGTGTCCCACCCCGACCTCGACGCGAGCGCCTACATTCGGGGGGCCCTCGCCGACAACCGCGACGTGATCAGGTCCTGCACCGGCGAACTCGCGTCCCGGAAACTGTCCGTGGCGCTCAACCTGACACCCGCCGACACGCTGCCGCGCAGCAACAGCGACGTCGTGCAGATGCGCGAGTGGCTGGCCCACGACGCGCTGCCGCAGCAACCGGCCGCGGGTCCGCTGCTGGTGGTGGTCGCGGGCCGGGACAACCTGATCCGGCCCGACTGGACCACCGCCGCGGTCGGGCGCGCGTGCGGGCAGGGGGATGTGGTCGAACTGCGGTACCGCGCCGACGACGTACACGCAGACTCGAAGGCGCTGCCCGGTGCGATCGACTGGGTTGCGGACCGCTTCGCCGGCGCACCCGCCGTCGACACGTGCGCCGGCCAGGCGGTGCCGTGACCGCCATCGTGTGGACGGTGACCGTCGTCGCGCTCGCCGTCGCCCTCACCGTCGTCGGGATGCGCACCCGACGCGTGCTCACCACGCCGGCCGAACGCGCGGTCCACGACACGCTGCACACGGCGTCGCTGGCGGCACGACCGCTGCGCCGCGGACTCGACGAGACGTCCGCGCGGGAGGCGGCTCCGCACCTGCGGCTGCTCACCGGTGCGCAGTCGCTCGCCGTCGCCGGCCCGGACGCTGACCTGCTGGCCTGGAACGGCCCGCACGACGGGCTGTCGGAGCAGTTCGTGGCCGCGGCGACCCGCGCGATCGCCGGGGAGCGGCGGGTCCTCGTCGACCGGGCCGACCTCGACCGGACCGGCGACGACCACGACGTGCGGGCGCTGATCGCACAGCCGCTGCTGATCGAGGGCACCGGTGTCGTCGGGGTGCTCGGAGTGGTGGTCACCACCGAGCCCGGGCCGGCGATGCTCGGCGCGCTCACCGAGGTCGCCCGGTACGCGTGCAGCCAGATCGAACTGGCCGAACTGGACGCGTCCCGCGCACGCATCGACCGCGCCGAGGTCCGGGCGCTGCGCGCCCAGATCAGCCCTCATTTCATCTACAACGCGCTCGGAACCATCGCGTCGTTCGTCCGCACCGATCCCGATCGGGCACGCGAACTGGTGCTCGAGTTCGCCGACTTCACGCGGTACTCGTTCCGGTCGGCGGGCGAGTACACCGTCCTGGCCGACGAGCTGCGCAACATCGACCGGTACCTCACCCTCGAGCGCGCGCGGTTCGGCGACAACCTGCAGGTGCGACTGCAGGTGGCGCCGGAAGTCCTCAGCGTGGTGCTGCCGTTCCTCGCGCTGCAGCCGCTGGTGGAGAACGCGGTGCGGCACGGGCTGTCCGGCAAACGGGGTGGGGGAACGGTCACGATCGTCGCCTCCGACGAGGGCACCGACTGCGTGATCAGCGTCGAGGACGACGGGGTCGGCATGGACCCGGAGTTGCTGCGCTCGGGGGAACTCGACGCCATCGAGTCCCGCCCCGGTGGTCCGAGCGCGTCCGAGGCCGCCCACGTGGGCCTCGCCAACGTCGACGACCGGCTACGTGCGGCGTTCGGCAACGACTACGGGCTCGTCGTGGAGACCGCGCCCGGGGCGGGCACCAAGGTCAGCATGCGGGTGCCGAAGTTCCGGCCGGGCATCCGCGCCTGATCACCGGCGGGTCGGCCCGCCTCGGTCCGACTCGCCGCGGCGACATGGCACGATGGATCCGTTGTGAAAGAGACCGCTGACGGGCCCTCGGATGGCCCCCTGACCGTGCTGGCCGTCGACGATGAGCGCCCCGCCCTCGACGAGCTGGCGTACTTGCTGCGCGCCCGTGACGACATCGGCGAGGTCCTCACCGCCGGGGACGCGACCACCGCATTGCGGATCCTGCGTGACGGCGCCGTCGACGCCGCGTTCCTCGACATCAACATGCCGGGCCTCGACGGACTCGAGCTCGCCGGCATCCTCACCCAGTTCGCGAATCCGCCGTCGGTGGTGTTCGTGACCGCGCACGAGGACCGGGCGGTGGCGGCCTTCGATCTCGGTGCCGTCGACTACCTCCTCAAGCCGCTGCGCGAGGAGCGTCTCGCGGAAGCGGTGCGCCGGATCGTCGAGCGCCGCCGCAGGACCCGTGACGGGGCCGACGACGCGTCGGAGGCCGACGAGGTGATCCCGGTGGAACTCGGCGGGGTCACGACGCTGGTGCCGCGCTCGACCGTCAAGTGGGTGGAGGCCGACGGCGACTACGCCCGCCTGCACACCGCGACCGGATCGCACCTCGTCCGGATCCCGATCTCGTCGCTCGAGAGCCGCTGGACCGACGCCGGGTTCCTGCGGGTGCACCGCTCGTATCTGGTGTCGCTCTCCGAGGTGATCGGCATCCGCAGCGTCGGCTCGGGCCTCGTGGTGTGTCTGCGCCCGCAGGGCAGCGCTCCCGCCGTCGAACTACCGGTCAGCCGCCGGCACACGCGCGAACTGAAGGACAAGCTGATCCGCGGTCCGCGTCAGCACTGGAACACCCGATGACCGGGTCGGGTGCCGTACCGCCCGCCCGGCAGCGGGTGGTGCTCGCGCAGCGGCGCGGGGCCCGGATCGTGCGCACCCGTGTCGAGGTCCAGGAACAGACCGAGGTCGGCGATGCGATGATCCGCGGGCTGGTCCGGGCACAACTGAGCCTGGCGCTGCGGGTCGCGGCCGCGGTCGGGTTGTCGTTCGGCGCTGTCCCGGTACTGCTGCTCGTGTTCCCCCGGATCGCCGACGTCGCGGTGCTGGGCATCCGCCTGCCGTGGTTCCTCGCCGTCGCGCCACTCCCGATCCTGTTGGCGGCGGGATGGTTCTACATTCGTGCCGCCGAGCGCAACGAACAGGACTTCACCGACCTGGTCGACGACTGAGGCCGGTACCGATGACCGGACAGCCCATTCCTCTCCTGACGGTGCTGGCGCTCGTCGCCGCAGCGGTGGCCACCGTGGGTATCGGCATCTACGGGGTTCGTTTGGCGCGCACCACATCCGACTTCCTCGTCGCGTCCCGCAGCGTCGGTCCGCGGTGGAATGCGGCAGCGATCTCGGGTGAATACCTCTCGGCGGCATCGTTTCTCGGGGTCGCCGGGCTGATCGCGAAGTACGGCGCCGATGCATTGTGGTATCCGATCGGATTCACCGCCGGCTACCTGGGTCTGCTGCTGTTCGTCGCGGCCCCGCTGCGTCGGTCCGGTGCGTACACGGTGCCCGACTTCGCGGAGTTCCGTCTCGGATCGGTGCGGGTGCGCCGGATCGCGATGGTGGTGGTGGCTCTGGTGTGCGGGCTGTACATGGTGCCGCAGCTACAGGGGGCCGGCCTGACCCTGAACATCCTGCTGGGTGTGCCCGGCTGGGTGGGCGTCGTCGTGGTGGGGGTGATCGTGATCGCGAACGTCGTGGGCGGCGGTATGCGGTCCATCACGTTCGTCCAGGGATTCCAGTACTGGCTCAAGCTCACCGCCGTCGCGGTCCCGGCGTTGGTGCTCTCGGTGCACTACTTCGCCGACGCGAAGCCGGTGGGCGCGCCCGCACCGCCCACCGTCACCACGCAGACGTCGGTGGACATCACCACCGATGTCGTGGTGCAGGTCTCGACCCCGACCGACGTCACGGTGCACGGTCAGCTCGACGGCCGGGACGTGTCGGGCGACGTCCGGCTGGGTACCGGCCGGCACGAGTTCGGTAAGGGGACGGCGTTGGTCCTGCCCGCAGGATCACCGGTGCCCGTCGTCGCGGGCGCCCCCGCCGACGGCGCCGGATGGGCCGATCCCGGTGGCGGCTTCGGCGGTCCGCACCCGCTGTTCCAGGTGTACTCCCTGATCCTCGCGACGTTCCTCGGCGCGATGGGGTTGCCGCACGTGCTGGTCCGCTTCTACACCAACCCGGACGGCCGGGCCGCGCGGCTGACGTCGCTCGTGGTGATCGCGCTCGTCGGTGTGTTCTACCTGTTCCCGGTGCTGCTGGGGGTGTTCGCGCGGCTGTACGTGCCGCAACTGCTCATCACCGGGACGTCCGATGCCGCGGTGCTGCTGCTGCCGGTGTCGGTGCTGTCGGGATGGGGCGGCCAGTTGCTCGCGGCGCTGGTCGCGGCCGGCGCGATCGCGGCGTTCCTGTCGACGTCGTCGGGACTGCTGGTGAGCATCGCGGGCGTGCTGAGCACCGACGTGCTGAGAGGTCGGATCCGCGACTTCCGGGTGGCCGCAGTGCTGGCGGGGACGGTGCCGCTCGTGCTGGCGCTGGGCGCGGCCTCGTTGGACCTGTCCCGTTCGGTGGGCCTGGTCTTCGCGGTCGCGGCGTCCACGCTGTGTCCGCTGTTGGTCCTCGGTATCTGGTGGCGCGGGTTGACGGCGGCCGGGGCCGCGGCCGGACTGATCGTCGGGCTCGTGGCGGGTGGGGGAGCGGCGATGCTGGCGGTGCTCGGGGTGCCGTCGGACGACGTGTGGAACGGGTGGCCGTCGGTGCTGATCGGGTATCCCGCCGCGGTGAGCGTCCCGTTGTCGTTCGCGGCGATGGTCTTCGCCAGCATCGCCACCCGGCGCCAGGCGCCGGCCGATGTCGGCCGGATCTTCACCCGCATGCACGCGCCCGAGCGGCTCGGGATGGGGCGGGACCGCGAGGACGACCTGCGCTCGCTGTGATGCGGGATTCCGGTGGATGGGTCTCGCGATTGACGTGATCGTGGTGCGTCGCGCACCGTGACTGCGCCGCGGGCGCGGGGATGCGCACGCTCGGGAGAAGGAGACGATCGTGACGGAATGGCAGTGTGTGGGAACCGCCGAGGACTATCGCGACGGCAAGGCGCACGCCGTCCGGGCCTTCGACACCGATCTCGTGGCCTTCTCCGACCGCGCGGGCGTCATCCACCTTCTCGACGCCCGCTGCCCGCACATGGGCGCCGACCTGAGCAAGGGCCGGATCGTCGGCGACACCATCGACTGCCCGGCGCACCAGTGGCGCTGGAACGGGCTCGGGCGGTGCGTCGGCGGCTCGCCCAAGCTCCTGCCGATCCGCTCCTGGACCACGGAGGAGCGGGACGGCCTGCTCTACGTGCAGGCCAACGACGCTCCGGCGTCGGGTCGGGCGGCGAAGGCCGGTCCGGCGGAGTGGCTGGCCGGTGCCGCTCCGGTGCCGGGCGCCTCGACGCGTGCGGCGAGGTGACCGCTCGTCGCGTGCGGGCGACCACTGGGCGCACGCGCCGACAGCTCGGCGTGTGACTGGCGCCACATGCTTCTCCTGTGACTTGGCTCTCACTAGCGTCGCTTGGCATACCCCGCGACGCAGGTCGCCCGTACTCGTAGGAGTTCGCCATGACCACCACCGACCTCGGTTCGGGAGCGCCGCCGCAGCGGCCGGCCCCCGACGCGCAGGCCTTCCTCGACATGCAGGCGAGTCCCGAGTTCCAGGAACTGCGACATCGGCTGCGGCGCTTCGTGTTCCCGATGACCGCGTTCTTCCTGACGTGGTATTTCGTGTACGTCCTGCTCGCGACATACGCGTCGGACTTCATGGCCACCAAGGTCTTCGGCAACGTCAACCTCGGCATCGTGCTCGGCCTCGGCCAGTTCGTGACGACGTTCGTCATCACCGCCCTGTACGTGAAGTTCGCGAACCGTGAACTCGACCCGCGCTCGTCGGCGATCCGCGAGGAACTGGAAGGACCGGCACAGTGATCACCACACTCGCCCAGGCGGCACCTGCCGCACCCGCCACCGATGTCGGCAATCCGCTGTTCAACATCGCGATCTTCGTGGCCTTCGTCGTCGGTACCATGACACTGGTGATCCGCGCCAGCCGCTCGACGAAGAAGGCATCGGACTTCTATACGGGCGGCGGCCAGTTCTCCGGCCCGCAGAACGGGTTCGCGATCGCCGGCGACTACCTGTCGGCGGCGTCGTTCCTCGGAATCGCGGGTGCCATCGCGGTGTACGGCTACGACGGCTTCCTGTACTCCATCGGATTCCTCGTCGCGTGGTTGGTCGCGTTGCTTCTTGTGGCCGAACTGCTGCGCAACACAGGGCGATTCACGATGGCCGACGTGCTCAGCTTCCGGCTGAAGCAGCGACCGGTGCGGATGGCGGCGGCGCTGTCGACCCTCGTCGTGTCGCTGTTCTACCTGCTCGCGCAGATGGCCGGTGCGGGCGGGCTGGTCGCACTCCTGTTGAACATCAAGGACTTCGCGGGTCAGGCGATCGTGGTCGCGGTGGTCGGTGTCCTGATGATCGTGTACGTGCTGATCGGCGGGATGAAGGGCACGACGTACGTGCAGATGGTCAAGGCCGTCCTGCTCATCGCCGGTGCCGGAATCATGTTCGTACTGGTGTTGTTCGCGGTGAAGGGCAACTTCTCACAGCTGCTCGCCGACGCGCAGAACATGGTGAACGGCTCGGCCAACGAGGCCGTCGCCGGGCGGGACGTGCTCGCGCCGGGCGCCAAGTACGGCATCAGTGACATGTCGCGGCTGGACTTCCTGTCGCTCGGCATCGCGCTGGTCCTCGGCACCGCCGGTCTGCCGCACGTGCTCATGCGCTTCTACACCGTGCCCACCGCGAAGGAGGCCCGCCGCTCGGTCACGTGGGCGATCGGACTGATCGGCGCGTTCTACCTGTTCACGCTCGTCCTCGGCTACGGTGCCGCCAAGATGGTCGGCCCCGACACGATCCTCGCGGCCCCTGGCAAGGAGAACTCGGCGGCGCCGCTGCTCGCGTTCGAACTCGGCGGCACGATCTTCCTGGGCATCATCTCCGCGGTCGCGTTCGCGACGATCCTCGCCGTCGTCGCCGGGCTGGCGATCACCGCGTCGGCATCGTTCGCCCACGACATCTACGCCAGTGTCATCAAGCGCGGCAAGGCGTCGGAGGAGGAGCAGGTCCGGGTCTCGCGGATCACCGTCGTCGTCATCGGCGTCGTCGCGATCGTTCTCGGCATCCTGGCGATGGGACAGAACATCGCGTTCCTGGTCGCCCTGGCCTTCGCGGTCGCCGCGTCCGCGAACCTGCCGACGCTGCTGTACTCGCTGTTCTGGAAGAAGTTCAACACCACCGGCGCGCTGTTCAGCATCTACGGCGGTCTGATCAGCTGCCTCGTGCTGATCGTGTTCTCCCCGGCTGTCTCGGGCGCCAAGAGCTCGATGTTCCCGAATGCCGACTTCGCGTGGTTCCCGCTGGCCAACCCCGGCATCGTGTCGATCCCGCTGGCCTTCGTCCTCGGCATCGTGGGCACCTGGGTCGGCCGGAACAAGCTCGAGGATCCGTTCAAGCAGGCCGAGATGGAGGTTCGTTCGCTCACCGGTGTCGGCGTCGAGAAGGCCGTTTCCCACTAGCGGTCACCCAACTGTGCCTCGTGTCGCGGCCGCGGCACGGGGCACAGCTGTCGTGTACGTCACCTTTCTGATTGGTTACGATCCGTCAATGGCAAAGCTGAAGGTGTCGATCGACGTCCCCATGAGTCCGGAGGACGCATGGACCAAGGCGTCGGATCTCGACGGATTCGAGCAGTGGCTCAGCATCCACGAGGGATGGCGCAGCGAACTCCCCGCCGAATTGAGCGCCGGCACCACGATCAGTTCGGTCGTCACGGTCAAGGGACTGCGCAATCGCGTCAAGTGGACGTTGAAGCAGTACAACCCGCCCCGCAGCCTGGTCCTGAAGGGTGACGGCAAGGGCGGCGTCAAGCTGGGGCTGGTCCTGAGTGTCGATCCCGCGGCCGACGGTGCGAAGGTCGCCCTCGACATCGACCTCGGTGGTGCGCCGCTGTTCGGTCCCATCGGTTCGGGCGTGGCGAAGGCGCTACGCGGCGACATCGAAAGCTCGCTGCAGAAGTTCGTCACCCTGTACGCCTGATTCGGCGGTCCCCGTCCGATCCCCGCGCCCACCAGCGCTCCCTGTCCTTTCTCCCTGGAGGTCTCGAAGCCATGGCCGGTCGTCACAGCGCACCGCGCGCGAAATCGGCGTCGACGTCGCCCGTCGTCAAGTACGGGGCGATCGGTCTCGCCGCGCTGGTCGTCGTGGGCGCCGGTGGGTACTTCGTGTTCGACCGCTTCGGTGGCGGGGGATGCGACTCGACCAGTGAGTACGTGGTGGCGGCCGACCCGTCGATCGCCCCGGTGCTCACCGCCGTCACGACCGAGGCATCCGCGGAGGATCTCGGGTGCCGCAGCTATCGGATAGAGGCGGCGTCCGGCATGGAGCCGCTCGGGGCGCCCGGACAGCAGGACGGACCGGACCTGTGGATTCCGGACTCGACCCAGTGGGTGGCCAAGGCCAGCAGCGGCACGGGCACGTTGTTCGACGTCGCGGCCACGTCCATCGCGGCCACACCGGTGGTGATCGCGGCGCGCGAGTCCGAGATGCCGTTCTTCGCGACGTGGACGAGCGCGCTGCAACTGTCCGGGCTGCGGATCGGTGACCCGCTCACCAGCAGCGTCTCGGTCGCACCCATCGTCGGGGCGCTCTCGGAGGCGGACGCCGGTACCGTCGCGGCCGACGCCGTGCCCGGCGCGCTCGTCCCGATCGCGCAGGCGCAGGCCGCCAACCTGCACCTGACCGATGCCTCCGCGCGGCTCGCCGCCGTCGTCTCGGACGGCGGCGTCGCGATCGCCACCGAGCAGCAGGTGGCCGTGCACGGTCAGGACGACTCGTCGACGAAGCTGGCGGTGACGGTCCCGAACTCGGGTGCGGTGTTCCTCGACTACCCGGTGGTGGCGACGGCATCGGGCGCCGACCACGCCGACGCGCGCGCGGCCGGCGTCGCGCTGGCCGAGGTGATGGGCAACGAAGCGGGGCGGGCCGCTCTGTCGCAGAGCGGATTCCGCGGGCCCGACCGGGCGGTGCTCGACGCCGGCCGCAGTGTGGGGGAGGCCACCGTGCTGACGGTCGCCGATCCCGACTCCACGGCCCGGGTGCTCCGGCGCTACGCAGTCTTGGCGCTGCCGTCCCGCGCGCTGGTGGTCGAGGACGTCTCGGGCTCGATGGCGGAGACCGCCGGCTCCGACACCCGGATCGCCCTGACCGTGCAGGCCAGCGAGACCGGCGCCATGCTGTTCCCCGACAACGCGCAGTTGGGTCTGTGGGCGTTCTCGATCGGACTCGGCGGCAACGGAAAGGACTACAAGGAGCTGGCGCCCATTCGGCGGATGGGCGAGACGGTCGACGGTGTGAGTCACCGGCAGCGGATGACCGACGCCGTCCGGACGCTGCCCTCGCTCGTCAAGGGCGGAACCGGGCTCTACGACACCACGCTCGCGGCGTTCCGGACCGTCAAGGAGGGATACGACCCGAGCGCGATCAACAGCGTCATCCTGCTCACCGACGGCGCCAACGAGGACCCGTCGAGCATCTCGCTCGACGAACTGCTGGCGATGTTGAAGCGCGAGCAGGATCCGGCGCGTCCCGTCATCATCGTCACGATCGGAATCACCGACGACGCCGACGCGGCTGTCCTGCAGAAGATCTCGGCGGCAACCGGCGGAACCAGTCACATCGCGCGCACCCCGGCCGAGATCCCCGGGGTCTTCGTCGACGCGATGCGTAGCCGCGCGACGAGCTGAGCGCGGGGGTCGGCGGTGAGTGGTCGCCGCCCACCCCCCGACGTCACACGAACGGTGCGTCCGTCGCGGCGCGAACCAGCGCCTCGTCGACGCCCGGGGCGCATTCCACGAGAACCAGCCCGGACTCCGTCACGTCGATCACCGCCAGGTCGGTGATGATCCGGTTCACCACCGCACGCCCCGTGAGGGGCAGCGTGCAGCGCTGGACGATCTTCGGCGAGCCTTCCTTGTCGGTGTGCTCCATGAGCACGATGACCCGACGTGCGCCGTGCACGAGATCCATCGCGCCGCCCATGCCCTTGACCATCTTCCCGGGCACCATCCAGTTCGCCAGGTCGCCGGTCACGGAGACCTGCATCCCGCCGAGCACCGCGGTGTCGATGTGCCCGCCGCGGATCATGCCGAAGCTGCTCGCGGAGTCGAAGAACGATGCTCCGGGATTGACCGTCACGGTCTCCTTGCCGGCGTTGACCAGGTCCGGATCGACGGCGTCCTCGGTGGGGTAGGGGCCGGTGCCCAGGATGCCGTTCTCGCTGTGCAGGGTGACCTCGACGCCGTCGGGCAGGTGGTTCGGGATCAGGGTCGGCAGGCCGATCCCGAGGTTGACGTACTCGCCGGTCGTCAGTTCCCGCGCGGCACGCGCGGCCATCGACTCGCGGGTCCACCCGACGGTCTCCAGGACTGCGGTCATCGTGCGTCCTCCTTCGCGGCCGAGACGGTCCGCTTCTCGATCTTCTTGTCCTGCTGCCCGGTATGCACGATGCGGTCGACGTAGATGCCCGGCAGGTGGACCTGTTCCGGGTCGAGCTCGCCGGCCTCCACGACGACCTCGACCTGCGCGATGCACACTCGGCCGGCCATCGCGGCCAGCGGGTTGAAGTTCATCGCGGCCTTGTTGAAGACGAGGTTGCCGTCAGTGTCGGCGACCATGGCGTGCACCAGTGAGAAGTCGGCGACGATGGACTCCTCCAGCACGTACTTCTTGCTGCCGAAGGCTCCGCCGAACTCGCGAATCTCTTTGGGAGGAGACGCGATCGCGACGGACCCGTCGGCGGCGTAGCGCCACGGCAGCCCACCGTCGGAGATCGGCGTGCCCACGCCGGACGGCGTGAAGAAGGCCGGAATTCCGGCACCACCCGCGCGAAGCTTCTCCGCGAGGGTGCCCTGCGGAGTCAGCTCCACCTCCAGTTCGCCCGACAGGTACTGCCGCGCGAACTCCTTGTTCTCTCCGACGTAGGACGCCGTGACGCGTCGGATTCTTCTGTCTTCGAGCAGGATCCCGAGTCCGTGCCCGTCGGTTCCGCAGTTGTTCGAGAACACCTCGAGATCCGTCGCGCTACCGGCCGCGAGGGCGGCGATCAATCTGTCCGGGATCCCGCACAATCCGAACCCACCGACCGCCAGCGACGCCCCGGACGGGATGTCGGCGACAGCGTCGTCCGCCGTGGCATAGATCTTGCTCATGAGTACCTTTCCGTCTCCGACTGTCTCGGTGATCGCTGGGTCAGGCGGACGCTGTGCTCTGCGACGCGAGCTTGCGTAGTCCCTCCGGGTAGACACGCTTGCCGACGAGCAGCGCGACGATGGCGGCGACGTAGAAGAACGGCGCGAGCTGGAGGGATTCGAGAAGTCCCAGTCGATCGGCAAGGATTCCGATGACGAAGGGGCCCAACGCCAGACCGAGAACATTGTTGGCGATCGTGAGTGTACCCAGTGCCGACGAGCGAACCGATTCGTGGGTGAGGCCGGCAACCATCGCAGCGGTCGGGCCCGAGCAGCCCGCTGAGAAGAAGGCACCGATTCCGAGCAGGATCAGCTGCGGCGCACCGGTGTCCAGACGGAATCCGATACCGAGCGCGACGAGCGAGATTGCGCAGAACGCGGCCGCGGTCATCCACTTCCGTCCCGGATCGCTACGGCTCACCCGGTCGGTGATCATGCCGCACACCACCATTCCCGTGCCGATCAACAGGACGAACAGTGCGGCGACCCCGGCGGCCTTGTCGAGTGCCATACCGTAGTACCGGTTGAAGAAGCTGGGCGTCCACGACAGCAGGACTGCGGCGGTGAACATCTGGAATCCGCCGGCGAGGTAGGCGCACCACACGGCCGGGTTCGTGAACAGGGTCGACACAGGGACACGGATCACCGGGGCGGACGCGGTGGAGCCGTCGGACGGGGCGACGGGTTCGTCGTGCACGGCGTTATTCGCGAGGCGGGACTCGGTGACCACGGCCCGGAACAGTGCGACGAGGATGAGTCCCAGCACCGCCATCGCGGTGAACGACCAACGCCACCCGACGTTCACGGCGATCACGCCACCGAGCGAGACACCGACCACGGAACCGAAGGACCCACCGGCCATGAAGAGACCGCTCAGGGTCGAGTGGAGCCGCGAAGAGAACACGCTCAGGACCACCGCGATCCCGACGCTGCCGTAGGCGGCCTCACCGACTCCGACGAAGAACCGGGCCGCCAGCATCTGCTCGTAGTTGGACGCGATCGCGCAGCACAGGGTCGCGAGGCTCCACAGCACGGCCATCAGGACCAGGCTTCGGACTCGGCCCCATCGGTCGGCGAGCAGCGACAGTGGGAACGTCAGGAGGCCGACCATGAGGGCGACCACGCTCGAGAGCGAGGCGAGCTGAGAATCGGACAGTGCCCATTCGGCCTTGAGCATCGGGAAGACCGCGCTCAGGACCTGTCGGGACATGTAGTCCGACAGGAGCAGCGCGAAGGCGAGGCCGGCGACGAGCCATGGATAGATTCGGGCACGCGGGCGGCGGACGGTCGGCGAGAGCGCCTGCTCGGCGTCGTCGGGTTCGACGGTTCCGACCAGTTCTTCGGTCGGGGTGGGGGGCAGTCCCATGGTGGCTCCTGGAGACGGATGGGCTGGTGGAGAGCGTGATCGAGGGCGCGGGGATCGATGCCGCGCCGGGGTGGTCTAGGGCCGGGCTTCGAAAGCGGTCAGCTCTTCCTCGAGGATCGGCACCCCGAGGTTGCACGCGTGGATGCCGAGGACGCTCACCATCTGCAGCACCGTGAGGATCTGCTCACGGGTGACGCCGAGCTCGAGCGCGGCGCGGATGTGTCGCCGGACGCCGGGTGCGTACATGTGGGTGGCCGCCGCGTCGATCGCGATGCTGAGAAGTTCGACGAACTCCGGTGGGAAGACTCCGCGCCGAATCGGGGTCGCGTTCATCGCCATGAACTGTTCGGTCCATTCG
The DNA here is from genome assembly GCF_058797375.1 of Prescottella sp. GW823-FHT02E09. Classification (NCBI taxonomy): domain Bacteria; kingdom Bacillati; phylum Actinomycetota; class Actinomycetes; order Mycobacteriales; family Nocardiaceae; genus Rhodococcus; species Prescottella sp. GW823-FHT02E09. The sequence goes on along the minus strand of NZ_JBXAJP010000001.1, from coordinate 506,979 downwards.
GGGTCCCAGTCGAAGAGTGTGTTCCACAACGGGTTCCAGTTGCCGTCCTGCTGCATGCCGTCGACGGTCGGGGTGTGTGCAGGTTCGGGGTTCACGGTCATGGGGGTACTCGTTTCACGGCAGTCGAGAGGGATGTGATGCGGGATGCAACCCGCTGAAATGGTGGCGCACATCACGCTATAGGGGCTCGGCCGTTCGTAGTTGCCCCTCGGGGACCCGATTCTATTCATTTCGGGACAGGCGGGGGATATGCCGGGGTTCGGTCAGCCGTCGGCAGGCGTGTTCGCGGACGTGATGGACTGCTTGCGCCATTCCCGTGGGCTGACGCCGAACTGCTGATGGAACCAGCGCGAGAAGCTGCTCGGGGTCGAGAACGAGAGCATCTCCGAGATCTCGGTGAACGAGTACCGCTGGCCGCTGACCATGCGATTCGCGAGTTCGGTTCGCGTGGCGTCGAGTACGGACGAGAACGTCTGTCCCGACTTGGCGAGGTGGCGGTGGACCGTCCGGCGGTCGATGCCGAGGCTTCGGGCCACCTGATCGATCGAACACCGACCGGTGGGCAGGAGGAGTTCGACGAGTTCGCGAACCCGGCCCTCGATCGTCGGTTCCTCGGGTGTCGTGAGCGTGTCGAGGAACTGTTGCGCGTACGAGCGGAGGTGGGGATCGGACATCTGGTTGGGTTGGTTGAGATCGGCTGTGTACGTGATGATTCCGCTGAAATCGTTGTCGAAGGTGAGCGGTGCTCCGAACATTCTTCGGTGCGTCGAGTCGTCGACCGGTCGAGCGTGGTCGAAGCAGACCGCCACCGGGTGCCAGCGGTCTCCGAGCATGTTCCGGAGTAGTTGGTGGGTAACGGCCACGGCCAGTTCGACCGCCTGTCGGACGATCATCGGTTCCCCGGGTTCGATCCGGATTCTGATCGCTGTCAGTCCGTCCTTCTCCGACATGCGGATGTGCAGGGACTCGTTGTACATGTGCTGGTAGCGGATCAGCATCCGGAGAGCACTGCGTGCGTCCGGCTCCTCCCGGATGCTGACGCTGAGCGGGCCGAGTGTGGAGAACCTGCGGCGCTCGGCGAGTTTGAGTGCGAAGTCCTGGCGTCCGGTCGCCGCCGACGACAACTCCAGCAGGCGGGCGACGGATGATGCCGGTATCCACCGGTCCTGGAGATCGAGGCTGGCCGAGTCGAGCCCGACGGCCCGGAGGAGCTGGACCGGATCGGTGCCCAACGTGCGGCTGAGCTCGATGTATCCGGTCAGTGCGGCGTATCGCGCGAGGGGTCTGGCCACGCTTGTCACCTCGTCTCGAATGTCCCGGCTGTCCCGCAAGGGTAAGTGTGTGGGGGCTCACGCGTCACGGCTGGTGTGGTCTGGATCCCGAGCTGTCCCGAAATGGAAAGAAATATGTCCCGCAGAGGCATGTATGTCGCGCAACGGCTCGATAGTGTCGTGTCAGCTGAATCACACCGGAACCGAGTTCCGGTTCCAGCGTCGAGTCGCACCGGGTGGCAGGGATCGTTCCCGGGCTGGCGGGGTGCATGTTCGGAAAAGGTTGCGGTCCAGAAGATTCGGCAACAGTGCGTGTGGGTTCGTCCGTCGGGCGGATTCGCGAACAAGGAGATGGCAATGGCAAAGGCGATTCGCTTCTACGAAACCGGTGGGCCGGAGGTCCTGAAGTGGGAGTCGGTGGAGGTCGGCGATCCCGGCCCCGGCGAGGTACGCATCCGGCACGAGGCCGTCGGCCTGAACTTCGCGGACACCTACTTCCGCACCGGCATGTACCCGGCTCCGCTGCCTGCGGGCATGGGGGTCGAGGCCGCCGGCGTCATCGAGGCGGTGGGCGCCGGCGTGGAGGGATTCGAGGAAGGTGACCGGGTCACCTACACCGGCAGCCCGCTCGGGGCGTACAGCACCGAGCGCGTCATGCCCGCCGAACACCTGATCGCACTGCCCGACGGCATCGGGTTCGAGACGGCCGCGGCGATGACGATGCGCGGGCTCACGACGTCGTACCTGCTGCTCCGGATCCATCCGTTGAAGTCCGGCGACACGGTCCTGTTGCACGCCGCTGCCGGAGGCGTCGGACTGATCTTCTGCCAGTGGGCGAAGCTGCTGGGCGTCAACGTCATCGGAACGGTGTCCACCGACGAGAAGGCGGACGTCGCCAGGGCGCACGGTTGCGGCGAGGTCATCGTCTACAAGCGTGAGAACGTCGCGGCGCGGGTCCGTGAGCTCACCGACGGAACGGGCGTGCCGGTCGTGTACGACAGCATCGGTGAATCGACCTACCGGTCGTCCATCGACTCGCTGGCGCGCCGGGGCCTGCTCGTGGCGTTCGGGACGGCGTCCGGCCCGATCCCGCCGATCAACGCCATGGAGCTCGCGGTCAAGGGCTCGCTGTTCGTGACCCGTCCGGCGCTCGCCGACTACATCGCCGATCCGGCCGAGCGGGCCGAGCTCGCCGGTGAGCTGTTCGGTCATGTCGCGGCCGGCCGGATCAAGATCGAGATCAACCAGCACTACGCGCTGGAAGAGGCGGAGGCGGCCCATCGGGACCTCGAGTCCGGCAAGAGCATCGGTTCGTCGGTGTTCTCGTTCTGACCTGAAACATTCATCAAGCCAACGTCGTTCGGGATGCCGGGAGCACGTGACGGCGCTACGGCTCACTACTTCACAGCTTGTACAGGAGAGCGTCATGACCACTGTCGAATTCGCGCCCCGTCGGACGACCGTCACGACCGTCACGCCGATGGATGCCCGGCCCCTCACCTGCAGCATCGGTGCCGAACTGCACGGCGTCGACCTCGCCGACGTCTCCCGCGACGAGCACCTCTTCGCCGAACTGAAGGCGCTGCTGCTGAAGCACAAGGTGCTCTTCCTCCGTGACCAGGACATGAGCCGGGGTGAGCACGTCGCACTGGCGGAGCGGTTCGGTCAGCTCGAGGATCACCCGGTGGTCGGTAGCGACCCCGAGTACCCCGGCCTGGTCCGGATCTACAAGGATCTCGACAGTCCGCGCGAGGCATTCGAGAACGCCTATCACTGTGACGCGACGTGGCGCGTGAACCCCCCGATGGGATGCGTGCTCCGGTGCGTCGAGGGCCCTGCCGTGGGCGGTGACACGATCTGGGTCGACATGGCACTGGCCTACGAGCGACTGCCCGAGCGCGTCAAGGAGCAGATCGACGGGCTGCGTGCCCGGCACAGCATCGAGGCATCCTTCGGAGCACGACTGCCGATGGAGAAGCGCCTCGAACTCAAGGAGCGCTTCCCGGATGCCGAGCACCCGGTGGTCCGTACACATCCCGAGACAGGCGAGAAGATCTTGTTCGTCAACAGTTTCACGACGCATCTCACGAACTACCACACCGAGGGCAACGTGCGATGCGGAATCGACTACGCCCCGGGCGCCGGTGAGGTGCTGCGCTACCTGCAGAGCCAGGCCACGATTCCCGAGTACCAGGTGCGCTGGAAGTGGACGAAGAACAGTGTCGCCATCTGGGACAACCGATCCACCCAGCACTATGCGGTCCAGGACTACTGGCCTGCCGTTCGAAAGATGGAGCGCGCCGGGATCATCGGCGATCGCCCCTTCTGAGTTCCCAATAGCACCAAGTTTTCTCACCTCTATCCAGAAACGGAGTTTCCCGATGCATTTCCACGACGATGCACTCTTCCCGGAGAACCAGGACAAGCTGGTCATCACCGTCGCGCCGTACGGCCCGGAGTGGGCGGTGGAGGACTTTCCCGAGGACCTGCCGCTGACGATGGACGAGCACGTCCAGCAGGCCGTCGACTGCTACGAGGCCGGCGCGACGGTGCTGCACATCCACGTCCGTGAGGAGGACGGCAAGGGCTCCAAGCGGCTGTCGAAGTTCAACGAGCTCCTCGGGCGCCTCCGTGAGGCCGTGCCGGACATGATCCTGCAGGTCGGTGGTTCGATCTCGTTCGCGCCGGAAGGTGATGGCGCGGACGCGAAGTGGCTCTCGGACGATGTCCGGCACATGCTCGCCGAGCTGGATCCGAAGCCGGACCAGGTCACGATCGCGATCAACACCAGCCAGATGAACATCATGGAGCTGATGACGCCGGGCGACATCGAGGGCACCTCCCTGGAGAACGCCGAGCTCGCCGCGACCTACCGCGAGATGACCGTCCCCGCCGGCCCGGAGTGGGTCGAGGAGCACCTGCGTCGCCTGCAGGCCGCCGGTATCCAGCCGCACTTCCAGCTCTCGTCCATCCCGCAGCTCGAAACCGTGGAGCGGCTGATTCGTCGGGGCGTCTACACCGGCCCGCTGAACCTGACCTGGGTCGCGATCGGTGGTGGCTTCGACGGCCCCAACCCGTACAACATGATGCAGTTCGTCGACCGGGTCCCGGACGGCGCCTGCCTCACGCTCGAGACGCTGATGCGCAGCGTGCTGCCGGTCAACACGATGGCGATCGCGATGGGTCTGCACGCGCGCTGCGGCAACGAGGACAACTTGTGGGCGCCGAGCGGCGAGGTCAAGATCACCTCCGCCGAGCAGGTCCGCCAGCTGGTGCGCGTCGCCAAGGAACTCGGTCGCGAGGTGGCCACTGGCAAGGAAGCCCGCGACATCTACAAGATCGGCACGTCCTACAAGGATGTCGACGAGACCCTCGCGAAGCTCGGGTACGTGCCGAACAGGCTTCCCGGCCAGGTCGGCTTCACCGGACACGCCTGAGCGGCCAGGACCGCGTCAGCACCGTCTCGGCGGAGCGGGGACACCCACAACCCTGGTGGCCCCGCTCCGCTCGCCTGTCCACCCCTGTGAAGGAAATGTCATGAGCAGCAACGTATCCCCGACCATCGTGATCGTCCCCGGACTGCGTGACCACGTCGAGGACCACTGGCAGACCTTGCTGGCCGCCGGCCTCGACAAGGTCCGCACCGTCCCGCCGCTCGAGCACGACAAGCTCAGCCTCGATGCCCGGGTGGCCGCGCTCGACGCCGTCCTGGCCGACATCGACGGCCCCGTCGTGCTCGTTGCACACAGCGCCGGGGCGATGATCACCGTGCACTGGGCCGCCCGGCACGACCGCCCCATCGCGGGCGCGATCCTGGCCACCCCACCGGACTTCTCCACCCCGCTGCCCGCCGGCTACCCGACACGCCCCGAATTCGACGCGAACGGTTGGAACCCGGCCCCGCGCAGCCCGTTGCCGTTCCCGAGCATCGTCGCCGCCAGCACCGACGACCCCCTCGCCGACTTCGCTGCGGTCGTCGACCTCGCACACGCGTGGGGCAGCCGACTGGTCGACCTCGGCGCGGTCGGCCACCTCAATCCCGCCGCGGGATACGGCGAATGGCCCCGCGCCACCGAACTTCTCGACGAACTGTTCACCACGATCGGCGCCGTGGCCGCGCCGGGTCGCTGACGTCCACGACCGCTGCCCGAGAGAGACGATCCGATGCTCAATCTGTCCATGTTCCTGGAGGACTCGGCCCGCAAGTACCCGGGTCGCGACGCCCTGGTGCTGGGAGACGACCGGTTCACCTATGCCGCGACCGACGGTCTCGCGAACCAGGTCGCCAATCTTCTCGTCGCGTCCGGCATCATGCCCGGAGACCGCGTCGCGATCTCCTGCCCCAACCTGCCGTGGTTCCCGATCGTCTACTACGGGATCCTCAAGGCAGGGGCGGTGGTCGTCCCGCTCAACGTCCTGCTGAAGGGCGGGGAGATCGCCTACCACCTGCAGGACTGCGGGGCGGTCGCCTACTTCTGTTTCGAAGGCGGACCGGATCTCCCGATCGGCGAGTACGGACGGAACGGCTTCGCCGAGGCGCCCTCGTGCCGAACGATGTTCGTGATCGGGGGCGACGGCGGTGGTGCCGACGAGGGCGATGCGGGCATCACCGCGCTCTCGACGGTGCTTCCCGATCAGCCGTCCACATTCGAGTCGGCCGCCAGGGAGGCCACCGACACGGCGGTCATCCTCTACACGAGCGGGACGACCGGCCGGCCGAAGGGCGCCGAGTTGACGCAGTCGAACATGGTCATGAACGCGATCGCCTCGAACCGGCTGTTCGACAGCAGCCCGAGCCTGCACGACACCCACCTGCTGACGCTTCCTCTGTTCCATTCGTTCGGGCAGACGATCAACATGAACGCCGGCTTCTCGGTGGGCGCGACCCTCGTGCTGCTGCCGCGTTTCGAGGCGGGCGCTGCGCTGGACATCATGGAGCGCGAGTCGATCACGATGTTCGCGGGCGTGCCGACGATGTACTGGGGCCTGCTCGGCGCCGTCGACGACACGGTCGACGTGCGTCGGATCGCCGCCAACCTCCGCAAGGCGATCTCGGGAGGTGCCGCGCTCCCGGTGGAGATCCTCGAGCGCTTCGCGAAGCGATTCGGGGTCCAGATCCTCGAGGGCTACGGACTGTCCGAGACCTCGCCGGTCGCCCTGTTCAGCGACCCCGAACAGGCGCCGCGAGCCGGATCGATCGGCATCCCGCTCTGGGGTGTGGACGTGCGCCTCGTCGACCGTGACTGGAACATCGTCGAGGACCCCGACACCGTCGGCGAACTCGCGATCCGAGGGCACAACGTGATGAAGGGCTACTTCGGGCGCCCCGAAGCCACCGCGGAGGTCATGCGCGACGGGTGGTTCCGCACGGGAGATCTGGCCCGCCGCGACGCCGACGGCTTCTACTACATCGTCGACCGGGCCAAGGACATGATCGTGCGCGGCGGGTTCAACGTCTATCCGCGCGAGATCGAGGAAGTCCTCATGACACACGAGGCCGTCTCGTTGGCCGCGGTGATCGGGGTGCCGCACGAGAGTCACGGAGAGGAGGTGCGCGCCTACGTCATCCCGCACGCGGGCTCGGGGATCTCGGCCGACGAGTTGATCGCGTGGTCGAAGGAGCGGATGGCGAGCTACAAGTATCCGCGCGAGATGAGGATCGTGGATCGGCTCCCGATGACCGGTACCGGGAAGATCCTCAAACGCGAACTGGTGTGAGCTGCCGCGGCCGTCCGAATGCCTCTACCCGAGAGTGGATTTCACAGTTCTGACTCCTGCACGGGGAGTCCGAGCCTAGGCTCTCGGGCACTTGGACGGTTGCACAGGAAGGCTCACTGTGCGCGCGCTGCTGCTCATACTCGGTGAGCAGCAGTTGAGCCACCGAACGACCTTCTGAGCGATCGCTTAGTGGTGCGGGTGGGTGTGCGGTGTCACGCGCCCGCCTGCACCATACGTTCGGCGAGGGCCGCGAAAGACGCACCGACCGACTCTGGAGTGTGCAGTTCGCGGGACGGGTACCACCGCGCAGTGTCGATGCACAGCGACAGGATCGCGAGCGCGGTGACGTCGATGTTGTCCACCGCGAACTCCCCGTCCCGCGTCCCGTCCGAGATGATCGAACGGACCGTGGCGACGATGTCCCGGCGCAGTTGCACCACCCGGGCGTGGATCTCGTCGTCGAGTGCGGCGAGTTCGTACTGAACCACCCGGGCGGCCTTGTGATTCTCCGCGTGCCAGTGCGCGAATGCATAGACCGCGGCACGCAGGCGTTTCGTCGGAGATCCAGCGATCTCGGCGCCGCTGCGCAGGACTGCGAACGCCGCGGTGTGCCCCTCCAGGCTCAGCCTGGCCAGGACGTCCTGCTTGGACCGGAAGTGGATGTACATCGCGGCTGGGCTCATGTTCGCGCCGGCTGCGATCTCACGCGTGCTGGTCCCGTGGTAGCCCTTTGCCGCGAACGCGTCGCGAGCGGAGTCCAGGAGTCGCTGCTCGGCCTCCCCGGTGGGGCGGTCCGCGCGGGGTGCTGCTGCTTGCGATGACATCTGTCTCCGACCTCCGGCGCATCAGCCGACCCGGTGTCGGCGTTTCCACATTGACTTTCCTACACTCTCATCGCAAACTAAGCGAACGCTTAGCCGATGTAGGTTGAGTCGGGAAGGGTACGAAGTGAAGAGAGCAGTTTTCACCGACGATCACGAGCAGTTCCGCGCGTCGGTCCACGATTTCCTGGCGCGGGACGTGGTCCCGAACGCCGAGTCCTACAGCGAGAACAAGCTGATCGCGCGCGAGGTGTGGCGTGAGGCCGGCAAGCAGGGCATCCTCGGTCTCGAGATTCCCGAGGTCTACGGGGGCAGCGAGGCCGGTGACTACCGCTTCAACGCCGTCGCGACCGAGGAACTGGCCGCGGTCAACATGGCCCTGGCGTCGAGCTTCGGGATCCACTTCGACATCGTGACGCCGTACGTGGTCGACCTCGCGTCGGAGGAGCAGAAGCAGCAGTGGCTGCCGCGGATGGCTTCCGGTGAGGCCGTGGCGGCGATCGGCATGACCGAGCCGTCGGCGGGCTCCGACCTGGCCAACCTGAAGTCGTCGGCCGTCCGCGACGGCTCGGACTGGGTTCTCAACGGATCCAAGACCTTCATCACGAACGGCTACACGGCCGACGTGGTCGTCGTCGCGGCGCGGACCGACCCGGAAAAGCGGTCCAAGGGCATCAGCCTCTTCCTCGTCGATGCGTCGCTCCCCGGATTCGAGCGGGGACGCAAGCTCGACAAGGTGGGCCAGCCCGAGGCCGACACCGCGGAGCTGTTCTTCGACGACGTCCGCCTGCCCGCCGATGCCCTGCTCGGCGATGCCGGCGGCGGATTCGTGGCGATGATGGAACGCCTCCCGCAGGAACGTATCGGCGCCGCGGTGACCAATGTCGCGCATGCCAAGCAGATCCTGCTGGAGACCATCGAATACGCCAAGGAGCGCAAGGCGTTCGGGAACTCGATCGGTACGTTCCAGCACAACAAGTTCCTGCTGGCCGAGCTGGTCACCAAGATCGAGGTGGCGCAGGCGTACATCGACGCCGCCGTCGCCGAGCATGCCGACGCCGGCCTCAGCGCCGTCGACGCGGCCAAGGCCAAGTGGTGGTCGGCGCAGGTGCAGAACGAGGTCCTCGACCACTGCGTACAGCTGCACGGTGGCTACGGCTACATGCGTGAGTATCGCGTCGCGCGGGCCTGGATGGATGCCCGCGTCACGAAGATCTGGGCCGGATCCAACGAGATCATGAAGGAGATCATCGGGCGCGATCTCGCGCTGTGAACTGACGGTTGGATCGGCTGAGGGGCTCGGTGGACTCGATCGTCCACCGAGCCCCTCATCGGCCGAGCGCCACGAGTGGTCGTCGGGACTGCCGGGGACTCTGCTCGACTCTGCGCTCAGTGTCGAGTGCGCGCGAGCCGCACCAGTTCCTCTGCGGCGGCGTGCATGGGGCCTTGCGTGCTCCACACGGCGTGGAGGGTGCGCGTGAGATCGAGCCCCTCGATCTCGATCACCCGGAGGTCGCCCGACGCCACATGGTCGGCGACCGCCAGTGTGCTCAGCACGGCGGGGCCGACTCCAGCGAGGACGCTACTGCGGATCGCGCCCGAGCTTCCGAGCTCCAGCATCGGAGGCGAACTGTGATGGTGTTCGAGGGCCACGTCGAGTGTCGTTCGAGTGCCCGATCCTGGCTCTCGAACGATGAGTGGCGTCAGTGCGAGTTCGGCGGCCGTGACCGGTCTCCTGCGTCGGGCCCACGGGTGTCCCGGGTGCACGACGACGACCAATCGGTCTCGTGCGACCGGCGTGCTCTCGAGGTGCCGCGGAATCGACGGAGACTCGACGAACCCGAGCTCGCACGAACCGTCGGAGATCTGCTCGAACACACGATGTGAGTTCTGCACCTGCAGGTGAATCGTCAGATCGGGATGCGATTCCCGAAAGTTCCCCAGCCATACGGGAATCAGATGTTCGGCGATGGTCATGCTCGCGCTGACCATGAGTCCTCGCGAGCGTTCCGCCTTGAGGCTGTCGACGACCTCGAGCAGCTTGCGGGTATCGGCCATGATCTTGCGCGCCCAGTGGGCCACGACCACTCCGCTGGAGGTCAGTACCGATCCGGTGGCTCTCCGCTGGATCAGTGCCACTCCGAAACGTCGCTCCAGTCGGCGGATGCCGCGGCTTGCATTCGGTTGCGCGACTCCGACGAGCTTGCTTGCAGCGCTGAGGCTTCCGCAATCATCGACGCCCACCAGTAACTCCAATGCGGTGTAGTCGAGCGGGCGAAGTGACATGCGACGAGTGTAGACGCGTTCCGGGATATATCAGATTCGCATGGGGTGTTGCCCGATCCGGCACTACCGGAGGCGCACGCGATGGCGGATCTTTGTACTATGAGTTCCCAACCAGGGCAATCGCGATCAGTGGAAGTGGCGGAACCGCCCCAGCCCCGGGGGCTGCCGACGGGCAAGGTGTCCGCTCTCGTCCCGGGGATCGGGTTGTCTGCCGTGGCGGCGTTGATTGCGCTGGGTGTGAAGTACCTCGTCCCTGCCGTGAGCCCGCTGCTGATCGCGATCATCATGGGTGCGGGGCTGGCGAATCTTGTGGTCCTGCCGTCGTCGTTCGGGCCCGGACTCACCTTCGCGTCCAAGAAGCTCCTCCGTATCGGGATCGCCCTGCTGGGATTGCAACTCGTCATCGGCGACATCCTCGGTCTCGGTTGGGGTGTCATCGTGATGGTTGTCGCAATCGTGGTCCTGGGAATTGTCGGCACCATGTTCGTGGGTAACCTGCTCGGCATCTCGTGGGCGCAGCGGGTGCTCATCGCCTGCGGGTTCTCGATCTGCGGCGCCGCGGCCGTTGCCGCGGCGGATGGAGTCGTGGACGCGGAGGAAGAGGAAGTCCTCACCGCCGTCGCGCTCGTGGTGATCTTCGGTACGGCCATGATTCCGACGATCCCGTTGGTGACGAGCGCATTCGGATTCGGTGATTTCGATGCGGGACTTCTGGCCGGCGGATCCATCCACGAGGTCGCGCAGGTGGTTGCGGCCGGCGGCATCATCGGCGGCGCTGCGTTGACGGTCGCGACGATCGTCAAGCTCGCGCGAGTCGTGATGTTGGCACCCGTCATCGTCGTTTTGAGTGTGATGCAGCGTCGGCGGTCGACCGGTGAATCCGTAGCGACCGAACGGCCTCCCATCCTGCCCCTGTTCGTCGTGGCCTTCCTCGTGTTCGTGGCGATCCGATCGACGGGAGTCGTTCCGGCGGGCGTTCTCTCTGTCGCGTCATCCGTTCAGACCGGGTTGCTGACTGCCGCGATGTTCGCGCTCGGCGCCGGCGTGCGGGTGGCCACGATCAAGAAGGTGGGAGGCCGGCCCTTCATTCTGGCGGCGGTGTCGACCCTCTGGGTGTTCCTGATCGCCCTGACCGGTGTGCTGATGCTCTGATTCGTACCGGCGAAGCGAACCCGAGGCCCGCTGCACTGGATGTGCGGCGGGCCTCGGTGTCGCCGGCGCAGGCGCCCGTGGCCACATAAGCGATTGCTCATGTGTATGGGGCGTGGTACCCGCCGCGCCGCACGACGTCATCCGCGGGCTCGGTGCGCGGCTCGTGCGCACCGACATGCGAGAACGTCTGCTCCGCAAGTCATCGCGCGGCGAATCCGTCGGCTCGCCAGAAGCGGATTCCATCCGGGTGTCGAGGATTGACATTCGCGGACATCCATCCCAAACTAAGCAAACGCTTAGTGCGGATAAGTCACCGTGGCGCGATCCGGCGCCGTGACCTGTGCCGGCCGTGGCCGGCGGAACAGGAGTTACGAATCATGACCGAAGCAGTCATCGTTGCGACCGCACGTTCGCCGATCGGCCGGGCGGGTAAGGGATCGCTGGCCGGAATGCGGCCGGACGATCTTGCTGCGCAGATGGTTCGAGCGGCGTTGGAGGCCGTTCCCGCGCTCGATCCGAACTCTGTGGACGACTTGTACCTGGGGGCGTGGGAGCACACGGGCGAGCAGAGCGAGAACGTCGCGCGCCGGGTCGCGGTCCAGCTGGGGATGGACGCGGTGCCCGCGGTGACGGTGAACCGTGCGTGCGCGTCGAGCGTGCAGACCACGCGCATGGCGTTCAACGCCATCAAGGCCGGCGACGGCGACGTGTTCATCTCGGCCGGCGTCGAGTGCGTCTCGCGGTACCCCCAGCAGAACGGCGTGGGTGCCGGTGACGCGCAGTTCCAGAATCCGATCTTCGCGCAGGCGCAGGAGCGGACGGCGGGACTCGCTGCCTCCAACCAGGCCTGGACCGACCCGCGGGCCGCGGGCGCCCTGCCCGACATCTACGTCACGATGGGGCAGACGGCGGAGAACGTCGCGACCTACCGGGGGATCGGTCGGGCCGAGCAGGACGAGTTTGCGGCGCGCTCACAGCAGTTGGCGGAGAAGGCCATCGCCGACGGTTTCTTCGATCGGGAGATCACACCGGTCACACTGCCGGACGGGACGGTGGTACGCACCGACGACGGACCCCGCGCCGGTACCACCGTCGAGAAGCTGTCCGGGCTCCGGGCGGTGTTCCGTGAGGCGGGCAGCGTCACGGCCGGCAACGCGTGCCCCCTCAACGACGGTGCCGCCGCACTGGTCGTCATGAGCGACCGGCGCGCCGCCGAGTTGGGACTGACTCCGCTGGCGCGGGTGGTCTCGACGGCCGTGAGCGGACTGTCTCCCGAGATCATGGGGCTGGGTCCGGTGGAGGCGTCACGGCGAGCGCTTGCCAAGGCCGGTCTGTCGATCTCCGACATCGACCTCGTCGAGATCAACGAGGCGTTCGCGGCGCAGGTGATCCCGTCCTATCGGGACCTCGGCATCGACATCGACAAGCTCAACGTGAACGGCGGGGCGATCGCCCTCGGGCATCCCTTCGGCGCGACCGGTGCCCGCATCACCACCACGTTGCTGCACTCGCTGCAGGAACGCGACCGCCAGTTCGGACTCGAGACCATGTGTATCGGCGGGGGCCAGGGCATGGCCATCGTCTTCGAAAGGCTCAGCTGATGACGGAAACTGCTGCAGTGCAGACGCGGAACGCGTCGAACCTGACGTTCGACTTCACCGGACAGTCCGTGATCGTGACCGGTGGTGGCCGGGGCATCGGGCTGGAACTGGGAAGGTTCTTCCACGAGGCCGGCGCCACCGTGTATCTCGTCGATTTCGACGGTGATGCGGTGCAGGAAGCCGCCGCCGAGGTGGGGTGCCGCTGTGCGGTGGCCGATGTCAGCGACACCGATTCGGTCCAGTCGGTGGTCGATCAGGTGATCGCGGAGACCGGACGGATCGACGTGCTGGTCAACAACGCCGGCATTCTGCGCGACCGTGTGCTGTGGAAGCTCACCGACGACGACTACGAGCAGGTCATGGCGGTCCATGCGGGCGGCACGTTCCGGTTCACTCGCGCGTGTGTGCCGCACTTCCGGGAGCGCGGTTACGGACGCGTCGTCAATGTCACCTCCTACACCGGACTGCGTGGCAACCCCGGCCAGGCGAACTACTCCATGGCGAAGGCCGGCATCATCGGCTTCACCAAGACCGCCGCGAAGGAACTCGCCCGCTTCGGCGTCACGGTGAACGCGATCTCGCCCAATGCGGAGACCCGCATGATCGCGTCGATCCCGGAGGACAAGAAGGCCGAGCTGATCGCTCAGGTGCCGATGGGGCGCTTCGCCGACCCGCGTGAGATGGCCGCCGCCGTAGCGTTTCTCGCCTCCGCGAACGCCGGATACATCACCGGAACCGTACTTCCCGTAGACGGCGGCATCTCGATATGACGAGCGGAGTGGCGGGCCGGTTCACCGACCGCGTCGCGGTCGTCACCGGCGCCAGCCGGGGAATCGGTCTCGCGGTGGCGCAACGACTCGTCGAGGAAGGCGCCCGCGTCGTGATCACCGCACGCAGGCCGGAGGCACTGGAGCAGGCCGTCGAGCGGCTCGGTGGCCCGTCGGTGGCGCTCGCGGTCGCGGGGCATGCCGACGACGAGGCGCACCAGTCGGAGACCGTCGGCCGGGCTGTCGAGGCCTTCGGCCGGGTCGACGTCCTCGTCAACAACACCGGCATCAACCCGGTGGCCGGGCCCGCACTCGACACCGACCTCGGCGCGGCGCGAAAGATACTGGACGTCAACGTCCTCGGCGTGCTCGGTTGGGCCCGTTGCTTCCGGGACCGGCTCGCCGGTCGTCCCGGGGCCGTCGTCAACGTCGCGTCGGTCGCCGGGCTGCGGCCTGCCACCGGCATCGGTGTGTACGGGGTGAGCAAGGCCGCGGTGATCGCGTTGACGGCGCAACTCGCGGCCGAGAACAGTCCTGCCGTTCGGGTCAACGCCGTGGCACCGGCGGTCGTGAAGACGAGGTTCGCGGGGCCGCTGTTCGAGGGCAGGGAGGACGAGGTGGTCGCGAGGTATCCGCTGGGTCGTCTCGGTGAACCCGCGGACATCGCCGGGGCAGTCGCGTTTCTCGCCTCCGACGACGCCTCCTGGATCACGGGCCAGACGCTGGTGGTCGATGGTGGGCTGACGATGGGAGGGGGAGTCTGATGACGACGTTCGGTTCACTCGACGACCTTCGCCGGGCCTCCGGGACGAGTCTCGGGGTCAGCGACTGGGTGAGCGTGACGCAGGACCGGATCGACACGTTCGCGGACTGCACCGAGGATCGGCAGTGGATCCACACCGATCCGGTGCGGGCGGTGGACGGGCCGTTCGGTGCACCGATTGCCCACGGCTACCTCACGTTGTCGCTGCTGTCCCGGTTCCTCGAGGACCTCATCCGCGTGGAGAACGTGACGGTCGCGGTGAACTACGGGCTCGACCGCGTGCGTTTCCCTGCACCGGTTCCCGCGGGATCACGGATTCGTGCGCACGGGGAGATCGCCTCCGTGGCCGAGGTGCCCGGGGGCGTCCAGGTGTCGCTGAAGGTGAGCGTCGAGTGCGAGGGCACGACCAAGCCGGTCTGTGTCGCGGAGGCGTTGGCACGCTATCTGGTGGACGCCGCGGCCGCGTAGCGGACCTGCCGCTCGTCCTCTCGGCCGCGAAATGCGGACGGGAGGCGAGCGTGCGGGCGCACAATGTGGGTAATCCGTGACGGGAGGTGCCCCGGATGCCCACGCGCACGATCGACGGCCGACGCGTGACCGTGAGTCGTCTCGACAAGGTGTTGTACCCGGCCACCGGCACCACCAAGGGTGAGGTCATCGACTACTACACCGCGATCGCACCGGCCCTGCTCCCGCACGCGATCGATCGTCCGGTCACCCGGAAGCGCTGGCCCAACGGGGTGGACGAGCCGTCGTTCTTCGAGAAGAACCTCGCCGCGTCCGCCCCGGAATGGCTCAGCAGCAGGGCGGTGCACCACAAGGACCGGACCGTCCGCTACCCGTTGATCGATTCGACGGCGGCGCTCGCGTGGATCGGCCAACAGGCCGCGCTGGAAGTGCACGTGCCGCAATGGCGGTTCGTCGACGACGAGCCGGGGCCGGCGACCAGGCTGGTGTTCGATCTCGATCCGGGAGACGGCGTCGGACTGGCCGAGTGTGCACGGGTGGCTTTCGCGGTCCGCGACCTGGTCGCGACCCTCGGATGGTCGGCATTCCCGGTCACGAGCGGCAGCAAGGGAATTCACGTCTACGTGCCACTGGACCGGGCGCTCGCGCCGGGTGGGGCGTCGACGGTGGCGAAGAAGGTGGCGACGAGTCTCGAGCAGATGCATCCCGACCTGGTGACGGCGACGATGGCGAAGTCGGTGCGGGGCGGGCGGGTGTTCCTGGACTGGAGTCAGAACAACGCCGCGAAGACCACCATCGCGCCGTACTCGATGCGCGGACGTTCCGCTCCGACGGTGGCGGCACCGCGCGCGTGGGAGGAACTCGAGGATCCCGATCTGCGGCACCTGCGGTTCGACGAGGTGCTCGATCGGTTCCACCGCGACGGCGACCTGCTGGCCGGCCTGGACCCACCGCTGGATCCGCTCGCCGAGTACCGCCGCAAGCGCGACCCCGACCGCACGCCCGAGCCGATCCCCCGGACGGAAGAAGAAGGCGGCGAGGGTAACTCGTTCGTCATCCAGGAACACCACGCCCGACGACTGCACTACGACTTCCGGCTCGAACACGACGGCGTCATGGTCTCGTGGGCGGTGCCGCGGGGTGTGCCGACGTCGCCGAAGGAGAACCGCCTGGCAGTGCACACCGAGGACCACCCACTCGAGTACGCCGGCTTCTCGGGCAGCATTCCCCGTGGGGAGTACGGCGGTGGCACCGTGAGCATCTGGGACGCCGGAACATACGAACCGGAGAAGTGGCGGGACGACGAGGTGATCGTCCGACTCTTCGGCCGCCGCGTGCAGGGCCGGTACGCGCTCATCCGCACCGAGGGCGACCAGTGGTTGATGCACCTGATGAAGAGTGACGGCAACGGGGACGGCAACCGGACCGAGCTTCCGCGCGGACTCGCCCCGATGCTCGCCACCGCGGGCAGTCTCGACGGCCTCGACCCCGACGAGTGGGCGTTCGAGGGGAAGTGGGACGGTATCCGGCTGATCGTCGAATTCGACGGTGACGCAGTTCGATTGCGAGGGCGGGCAGGGAACGACGTCACCGATCGGTACCCGGCGCTGCAGCCCCTCGCGCGGACGCTGGACGGGCACCTGGTGGTGCTCGACGGCGAAGTCGTGAGCCTGGACAGTCAGGGGCGAACCAGCTTTCCCGTGCTGCAGGCCGGGGGAGCTCCGCAGTTCTGGGCCTTCGACGTGCTCTATCTCGACGGGGTTTCCCTGGTCCGCAAGCGCTACGACGACCGCCGTCGCATCCTCGACGCGCTGGCCGCGGCCGTCGACGGGTTGGTGGTGCCGCCTCAGCTGACCGGGTCTGTCGCCGAGGTCCGAGAGAGCAGCCGCGACCTCGAGGGCGTCGTGGCGAAGCGCCGCGACTCGGTCTATCTGCCGGGCAAGCGGGGATCGGCGTGGATCAAGACGAAGAACTGGCTCACCCAGGAGGCGGTGATCGGGGGTTGGCGGCGGGGACGGGGCGCCCGAGGCGGGGGAGTGGGGTCCCTGTTGCTGGGTATCCCCGAAGCGGACGGACTGCGCTACATCGGGCGGGTCGGCACCGGGTTCGGTGAACGAGAACTCGAACGACTGGCCGCGATGCTCGCGCCCCTCGAGCGCAGGACGAGCCCGTTCGCCGGGGAGGTCCCGGACGTCGGCCGCGACACGGTGTGGGTGACCCCGAGGATCGTCGGGGAGGTGCGGTATCGGGAGCGCACCGAGGCCGGCCGGTTGCGGCACCCGAGTTGGCGTGGGGTGCGGGACGACAAGTCGCCGGAGGACGTTCGAGTCGAGGACTCGTGAACGTGTCGATCAGGGTGTGCTCGTCGAGGACCTGCGCTCCGAGGGGCCCTCGCCGGCGCCGCCCGGCTCGGACGCCCGGCCCTCGAGCGCGAGGATCTCGCGGATCCCGGCCAGATTGACGCCTGCCTCGACGAGTTCGGTGATGCGTCGTATCCGATCGAGATCGTTTCTGCTGTAGCGGCGGGTGCCGCCGTCGGTGCGGCCCGGCGCGAGCAGGCCGCGGCGTTCGAACAGGCGCAGGGTCTGTGGACCGACGCCGGACAGTTCGGTGGCCACCGACATGCCGTACACACCCCGGGTGGGGGGTGCCGTGGTCGAACCACGGGGACGGGCCGAGTGCTTGCGGGCAGGAGTGCTCATCGAATCCTCCGCTTCGTTGCAGTGCTGCTGATGTGCGTCGGACGTGGGTGGCAGCGGCGGGCTGACCGGTCGAAACCTGTGTCGTCGACACACAGGTAATCGCATTCGACGGCGTCAGAGCTGCGCCCTGACTTGTGGGAATCGCCGTCGCGGCCGTTACGATCCAACGGGCGAAACGCAACGGGCGGGCCAGTTCGAGTCCTGCGCGCGGCTGCCACCGTGGGCTCCACGGGGGCCACTTCAAGGAAGAGATGAGGGCATATGCCCCGCACACAGGAACATGTCGATCGCTACACCGACGCCCTGATTGCTCTCGCGGCCGCCACACACCGTCCAGCCAATATCGTGAACGCCGCGGGCCGGTACGCGATCCGCGTCGACTTCGAGTTCAATCGCTACGTTCTGGCGACGAATGCGGACGATGGGCTGACCTCCGACGTCGACGCGATCGAGGCCTGGCACGTGGCCTTCTTCCAGCAGTCGGACGCTGCCACCGGGGACGAGCTGCTCGCCGAGGCCCAGCACGAATGGCTGGCCGACGCCTTCGACCATGCGCTCGACACTCTGCGCAACTCGGGAAAGTGGATCGAGTCCGACGTCAAGTTCGGTGAGCTCGTGAAGTCTCCGGTCACATCCGATCAGGCCTGACGGGGGACGGCGTCAGGCGGCGCCTTCTACGATCGTGACCGGGCGGTCGAGCGCGACCTCGACAGGCGACCAGGAGCCCTCGAGTTCGAGGCGCTGAACCGCGCGTCCGTACGCGGCCACCAGGTCACGGTCGGTTTCCGTCGCCAGTAGGTCGGCCCCCACGGCGGAGTTCTCGTGGATCTCGACGGTCCAGGTGTCCAAGTCGGTGCGTGTCTCGGACAGTCCGGAATCTCCGTTGGTGGCGAGGAGGAAGCGCCCGAAGTCGGCATCGGCGCGGATGGCGTAACCCGAGGTGGTCCGCACGACTGATGCCGGCAGATGGGTGTAGGCGGCGAACCCGATCAGGGCGTCGGTGTAGAGATCTGTGAAGTACTCGTGCTTGCGTGCCATGACGTTCGTCTCTCTTTCGGGCTACCGAACCTCGCGGAGTGGTTTCGCGGATCGCGGAAGCGATGTACCGGACCTCGGTGGTGCCGAGGCGGCAGTGGTTTCCTCTCTCGTTCGTTTCATCTTGTCTTCGTCAATCTGATTAGTAAATCTATATCATCTGGCATAGATATCTGCTTGCCGATGCACTCGTCAGCCGAAACCGGGGCAGTGCCCAGCGCACGTCGTCGAGGTGGCTCCGACGATGGAGGGCGGGTGATGATGGACCGTGAGGGGCCGGGTCGGAAGCGGGACGACCGGGATGGGCGTCCGATTCCGCAGGAAGAGGCCCGAGGGGCTACCCGAGCAGCGAGGATGCGACCGGATCCGGGCGACGACGGTGATGGACATGGCCGACCTGGACTGGATCCGCGACATCTCCACCGGCCGCCGCTCCGGTGCTGGCGGCGTCGCGTCGCCGATCGGGAGCGCGGCACCGCGAAAAGTGGAGCGACAGAGTTTCTCGAGGGTGCCCTCGGCAGGATTCGAACCTGCGACACCGGCTTTAGGAGAGCCGTGCTCTATCCCCTGAGCTACGAGGGCGGGGGCGAAGCGAACGCGTGATCGAACTATGTTCGCGCTGTTCCGCAGTAGGGAGTGTAGCGGCCGATCAGGGTCCGGGATGAATCGGTCGCGGGGCGTACCGGATCGACGGGTCGGCCGTCGCCGCTCCGACACGCCGGAGCGTGCGGGCGGTCCGCGAACCGGAACCGTCCTGCGTATGCCCACGCCGGGCCGAAACAATCCAGATAAAGATCCGGTAACGCTGGCCACGGCCTATATGAATTTGTTACCTTGGCCCGGCAGCAAGATCGAGTGCACTCCGGAAGTGTGCGGCCGTAGACGAATTGACGAGGTAACTGACTGTGGGACGCCATCGCCGGACGGAAGCCGACGCTGTCATCTTCGAGCTCGACCCGACCGCAGTGCGGGGACGCCATCGTTGTGAGGCGTCCGGTCCCGGCGCAGGCCTGAAGGCCGCCACCGTCGCCGCGGCAACGGGTGCGATCCTCACCGCCGGCGCGCAGCTCGGCGCAGGAAGCGCCGCCGCCGATACCGTGGGCGCGCCCAGTCAGATCCAGCTTCCCGAAGGCCTGCTTCCCGAGGGGCTCGAGCTCCCGGCCCTGCCTCAGGTTCAGCTGCCGGTTCTGCCGCAACTGCCCACGCCGGATCAGGCGATCGCGTCGTTCAAGGCCGTGCAGCTGCCGCAGGAACTGCCGCAGCCGGTCCAGCAGGTCGTACGGGATCTCACCGCCGCCGCCGAGGCCAGCTTCGGTTCTCTCGACCAGGTGACCAAGCCCCGGGCCGTGAAGCCGGTCTCCGGCACCCTCACCTCCGACTTCGGCCCCCGTTGGGGCAGCCACCACGGCGGTCTCGATATCGCAGCGCCGATCGGCACCCCCGTGTACGCAGCCGCCGACGGCGTCGTCGTCGATGCCGGCCCGGCCTCGGGCTTCGGCCTCTGGGTCCGCGTCAAGCACGACGACGGCACCACCTCCGTCTACGGCCACATCAACGACTACCAGGTGACGACCGGTCAGCACGTGGTCGCCGGCCAGCAGATCGCCACCGTCGGCAACCGCGGTCAGTCCACCGGTCCGCACCTGCACTTCGAGGTGTGGAGCCCGGGCGGCGCCAAGATGGATCCCTCGGCGTGGCTCGAGGAGCGCGGCGTGGCCGTCACGTGGCGCGGCGCCTCGACCACCATGTGAGTCGACCCCCGAAACGAGACGAGTCCCCGTCGGATGCAATGCGCACCCGGCGGGGACTCGTCGTTGTTCGGGGGTCGGTCGGTCTCAGGTGGCGGGGGCGGCGGCCTTACGGGACGCGTAGGTCAGCCCGCACGCGGTCATCACCTGGCCGAGGCTCAGTTGCCCCTCGTCGCCCTGAGCTCGGGAGAATCGGCCGTCCGGGCGCACCCACAGGCGGATCGATGCATCCGCGGCGTCCGCACGCCCGAGCACGTACTCGTCGCAGCCGTCGGGGCAGGGGAGCGCCTCGCGCACGACGTGCTGCGCATATGCGAGTTCGATCAGGTCGTCGATCACGAAGGCTGCTCCTCACACCCCGGTCGTCGGGGATTCGATGTCACCGTTCGGTAACGGTGATTAGGTTAGCCTTCACTCCCATCCTGTTGTCAACCCCTCGTCTCGCGCGTGTGGGCTGCGACTCCGGCTGTGACTAGCGGGGCGACAGCGCCACCGAGGCCTCGCCGGTGTAGGTGAGGAACGTCAGCGACTCCTGGAAGTACAGCTCCACTGTCTCGGAATCGTGCGACAGGTAGCCGATCGAGAGGTCCTGACCGATCTGCAGGTCGAAGTCGCCGCCGCGGGTGGTCAGCACGAACGCGCCGTCGATGGCCGGTGCCCAGATGATGTCGCCGTCGATGAGACGCTTGATGTGCTCTCGGATCGGGTAGCCGTGGTCCGACGTCTCGCTCACCAGCGTGTACGCCTCGGCGCTGAGCAGCACCGAGTACGGGCCGTCGACGCCGGCCAGGCGCAGCTCGGACAGGGCCTGACTGATGACCTCGGGCACGTCGCGGACGTCCTCGGGCAACTGCAGCGGCGGGTTCGACGCGCTCGCGCGGATGCCCTCGATGCCGGCGGCGGCGTAGCCCTCGAAGATCGTGCGGTCCTCGGCGAATGCGATCTTCTTCGCGGCCTCCTTCACGGCGTCCCAGTCGGCGTCCTGCGCGCCACGCTCGACGTTGTCGATCTCCTCGCGTGACAACGTGAACGGCACCCGCAGTTCCACGAGCGGGGCGACGCGGCGCTGGCGTGCCTGCACGCCGGTGGCCGGGGCGTCGATCGCGGTGGTGCGGCCGAGCCCGACCGCGGAGAAGTCGGTGCCGTGCGGGCCCGAGACGTCGACGACGGTGCGTCCCGCGATGTGCCGCTTGAAGGTTCGGGTCGCCTCCTCCTCGATCGACGCCCAGGCGGCGTCGGTGATGGGGGCAAGACCGCGGTAGAGGTTGTTCATTTTGTGGAACTCCTTCTCAGACTGCCAATTCCGAGTGATCCGTCAGCGGCGGGAGACGGGCTCGTGTCTTCGGTGTCGGCCGCCCGGATGCCCGGCGCCGGCGGGAGATCGTCGAGGAACTCGACGGTGGGGGAGAAGAACAGGCCGCCGGTGACGGCGGTGGAGAAGTCGAGGATGCGGTCGGTGTTGCCCTCGGGCTTGCCGATGAACATGTTGCGCAGCATCTCCTCGGTGACCTCCGGGGTGGCCGCGTATCCGATGAAGTACGTGCCGAACTCGGCGTCACCGAGGCTGCCGAACGGCATGTTGACGCGCAGGATCTGCCGCTCGTCGCCGTTCTCGTCGGTGATGGTGTTGAGGGCGACATGGGAATTGGACGGCTTGACGTCGTCGGCGAATTCGATGTCGTCGAGCTTGGTGCGCCCGATGACGCGCTCCTGCTCCTCGGTGGAGATCGCGTTCCAGGAATCCATGTCGTGCAGGTACTTCTGCACGATCACGTAGCTGCCGCCGACGAAATCGGGGTCCTCGTCGCCGATCAGCGCGGCCTCGGCGGCCTCGACGTCCTCAGGGTTCTCGGTGCCGTCGACGAAACCGAGCAGGTCGCGCTGCTCGAAGTAGCGGAAGCCGTGCGTCTCGTCGACCACGGTCGCGGCGCCGCGCAGCCGTCCGACGATCTTCGACGCCAGCTCGAAGCACAGGTCCATCGACACCGCACGGATATGGAAGAGCAGGTCGCCCGGTGTCGCGGGGGCGCGGTGCCGGCCGCCGTCGAGTTCGACGAACTCGTGCAGTTCCGCAGGCCGGGGGCCGTCGAAGAGCCGGTCCCATGCGGACGAGCCGATCGAGGTGACACACACCAATCCCGAGTCGGGCACCCGGAATCCGACGGCCTTGCGGAGGCCGTCGACGTCGGAGAGTACGTCACGGACGGTGTCCTCACCGCCCTCGTCGATGGTGAGCACGAGGAAGATCGCCGCTGGTGTCAGCGGCGTCAGGATCAACTGAGATCGGGCCACGCCTTACGTTAGAACACTCCGGGCGACTCCGTCGCCCGTGCGCCTTTCTGGTAGCCGGAACTACCAGAAAGGCGCACGGGCGCGAAGCGCCTCTACGCCGTCGCGCCCGCCCAGCTGTCCGGGCCGAACACCTCGTAGTGGATGTTCTCCGCCGGCACGTCCCGCGCGATGAGTGAGTCCTTCATGGCGAGCATGAACGGCAGCGGACCGCACAGGAAGGCACGGGTACCGGGCTCGAGCGGCACCTCCGACAGGTCCGCGCGCCCCACATGGGTCCCCTCGAATGCCTCGCGGGCGCCCAGATCCTCGTACCAACGGTGCATCACGCCCGACGGCAGGCGATCGACCAGTTCGGTCAGCTCCGCGCGGTGGGCGTGCTGCGCTGCCGAGCGGTCGGCGTGCAGCACCGAGATGCTGCGACGGTCGCCGGTGGTTGCGAGGTGGTCGAGCATGCCGATCATCGGCGTGCAGCCGATGCCTGCCGAGACGAGCAGCAGCGGCGAATCGTCCTCGGGCAGTACCAGATCGCCGAACGGCAGCGACACGGCGAACTCGTCGCCCTCGAAGACATTGTCGTACAGGAAGTTCGACACCTCACCGGCCGGAGCGGTGGATCCGTCGGGCAGGGTGTGGGCGCCGATGCGCTTGACGGTGATCCGCCATTCGTCATCGGTGGGGCTGCACGCGAGGCTGTACTGCCGGATCTGACGGGCGCCGTCGGGCAGGTGGACGGCGACCGAAATGTACTGGCCGGGTGCGAACGTCGGCAGCACCGATTCGTCCGCCGACGCGAGCGTGAACGAGACGGTGTCCGCCGACTGGTGTTCGCGTCGGGTCACTCGCACCGCGCGCCACACGTCACCGGCGGCGACTCCTGCCTTCTCGTAGAGTCCGGCCTCCATCGCGATCAGCGTGTTGGCCATCAGCCAGTAGACCTCGTCCCACGCGGAGGCCACGTCTGGTGTGACGGCCTCGCCGAGAACCTCGACGATCGCCTCGAACAGGTGCTTGTGCACGATCCAGTACTGGTCCGCGGTGATGCCGAGCGATGCGTGCTTGTGCGCGATCCGGGACAGGACCGTCGCGACCCGTGCCGGATCGGGATCGAGCTGCAGCGTCGCGAACGCTGCGATGGCCCCGGCGAGCGCCTTCTGCTGCTCGCCCTGCTGCTGGTTGCCGCGATTGAACAGGTCGCGCTCGAGCTCGGGATGCGCGTCGAACATCTTGCGGTAGAACAGCGTCGTGATGTCGCCGATCGCGGCGCCCACCGCGGGCAGCGTGGCGCGGACGGTTTCCTTCGAGGCCTCCGAGAGCATCGGATTCTCCTGTCGTTCGAGGGGGTTACGGTTCGACTGCTGCCGGCACGGTCGGTGCCGGCAGCACGGTTGTGGGGACGGACGCCGTGAGGTCGCGGACGGTCATCGCGTCCAGGGCGGAGTAGAAGGCTTCCTGTGCGTCGCGCAGAGCCGAGCGCAGGCGACAACCGTGACGCAGGGGGCACGGCCTGTCGCCTTCGCACGTGACGACCTCGCCGTCGCCTTCGAGCTGTCGGGTCAACCAACCCGCCGACGCGGAGCGGCCCAGTTCGGTGATCGCGAGCCCGCCGCCGCGTCCGCGCCGGGTGGTGACGACGCCGAGTTCACTCAGCCGCGCAACCACTTTCGTCGCGTGTGTGTACGACACCGCAAGCTGTTCGGCCACCGCCCGGGTGCTGGGAGCGTCGGATCCGGGCTGGTCGGCCGCCAGTCGCATGACGATCCGCAGGCCCAGATCGGTGAACTGCGTCAGTTGCATGAACCGACCGTAGAAAATTGGAATCCAAAATTCCAATTAAGTGTGACCCGCGTCGCGGCCGTCGGCGGAAGTCCCGACCTTCGGCATCGGGCGACGGGGACTTAGGTCCCGAACCACTCGGGACCGACGCCTCCCCGCGCAAACCGGTTCGAGTGACTACCGTCGGAAGTGGCACCCCGACGTTCGGTCCGGGACCGGACCGAACGCGGATGCTGCACCGATTCGTCGCAACCGGAAGAGGGTGAGCGGGATGACCGCACAGGGCACGGAGAAGGACACCAGGGAGCCGTCGGCCGCACGGGACGCCAATTCGGTGATCGTCGGTGTGGACGGATCGGCATCCGCGGAGGCTGCCGTCGCCTGGGCCGCGCGGATGTGCGCCGACCGCAACCTGTCGCTGCGGATCATCCACGCCCTCAACTTCTCGCCCTACACCTACGGGGCGCCGTACCTCGACGTCGCGGGCATCTACGACTGGATGGAGGACGAGGGTAAGGAGATCCTCGGTCGTGCCGCGGCGGTGGCCCGGGAGGTGTCCGCCGATCTCGACATCTCCACCGAGATCTCCACGATGGGCGGAGCCCGTTGGCTGGTGTCGCTGTCCGAGGACTCGCGGGCACTGGTTCTCGGTGCGTCCGGGAGCGGCGCGGCGGGCGGTATCGGATCGACCGCCGTCAACGCGGCGAGCCACGGCGTGTGTCCGGTGGTCGTCGTCCACGAGCGGGACGGCAAGGTCCCCGACGAGGGTCCGGTCGTCGTGGGCATCGACGGCAGTCCCACCAGTGAGCGGGCCATCGGGGTCGCGTTCGAGGAGGCGGCGCAGCGCGGGGTTCCGCTCGTCGCGATCCACGCCTGGAGCGACACCCCGCACGGGACGCTCGCCGGTGGGCGCAGCGCGATCCGCGATCCGCGCGCGTTCGAGGACGCCGAGCGGGAGGTGCTCGCCGAGCGTCTCGCCGGGTGGTCCGACCGGTACCCGGACGTGGACGTGCAGCGTGAGCTCTACATCGACGGCCCTCGCACCCACCTGCTGGCGTGGTCGCAGAAGGCGCAGCTGGTGGTGGTCGGCAGCCGCGGCCGGGGTGGATTCCGCGGACTCCTACTGGGGTCGACCAGCAACGAGCTCGTGCAGAAGGCGCAGTGCCCGGTGATGGTGGTTCGGCCCGAGCGGTCGTAGAGTCCACTTCGTCGTAACATCCGTCACATGTAATACGGAATGGGGTCGCCGAAGTGCGCATCGGTATGGGCTTGAACTACAGCGGAGGTTTCACGGAGACCGTCGACGAGGTCGCCGACCTGGAACGGGCCGGGCTGGACATCGTCTTCGTCCCCGAGGCGTACTCGTTCGACGCCGTCAGTCAGCTCGGCTTCCTCGCCGCGAAGACGTCGAAGATCGAACTGGCGTCGGGCATCTTCCAGATCTACACCCGCACCCCGAGCCTGACCGCGATGACCGCGGCCGGCCTGGACTACGTCTCGAACGGTCGATTCGTGATGGGCATCGGGGCGTCGGGCCCGCAGGTGATCGAGGGCTTCCACGGCGTCAAGTACGACGCCCCGCTCGGGCGCACCCGCGAGCTGGTCGACATCTGCCGCCAGGTGTGGCGCCGGGAGAAGGTCAACTACCAGGGCAAGTACTACCAGGTGCCGTTGCCCGCGGATCAGGGCACGGGCCTGGGCAAGCCGCTGAAGCTGATCAACCATCCTGTGCGCGAGCGCATTCCGATCGTCATCGCCTCGCTCGGCCCCAAGAACGTTGCTCTCACGGCCGAGATCGCCGAGGGCTGGGAGCCGATCTTCTTCCACCCGGAGAAGGCGGAATCGGTGTGGGGCGACGCGCTCGCGGCCGGCAAGGCGAAGCGGGACCCGGCTCTGGGTGACCTGCAGATCTATGCCGGTCCCGCGCTGGCGATCGGCGACGACGTCGAGCCGATGCTGCAGTGGATCAAGCCGCATCTGGCGCTCTACATCGGCGGCATGGGTGCCAAGGGGAAGAACTTCTACAACGACCTCGCGTGCCGCTACGGCTACGAGGAGGAGGCCGAGAAGATCCAGGACCTGTACCTGGCCGGCAAGAAGGACGAGGCAGCCGCAGCTGTGCCCGACGAGCTGGTGCGGGCGGTTTCCCTCATCGGCACCGAGAGCTTCGTCAAGGAGCGTGTCGCCGCGTTCGCCGCGGCCGGCGTGACGACCCTCAACGTGACGCCGATGGCGGCGGACCGGTCCGGGCGAGTGAAGCTGATCGAGCAGCTGCGCGCCATCGTCGACTGACGGCATGCACCTCGGCGAGAGCTCCGGAGTCCCCTCGGACAACCGGGGCTCTCGCGTCCGTGCCTGACCGCGCCCGGGCCTGACGTGGTGCTGTGCGTCACGGCCGGCACGGGACCGAAGACCTACACGCCGGACCGCCGAAACCGGGACAATGGTGCTCGACCGGTCCGTAAGGGTGAAGGAGAAGCTGAATCCAATGAGCGCAACCGAAGCGATCGTCGTCGCCGTCGACGGATCCGAGGCGGCATCGAACGCGGTGGTGTGGGCGGCTCGGGCCGCTGCGGTGCACCAGCGGCGCCTGCACATCGTGACCGCAGTGCACATCCCCGCCTTCTACTACTCCGAGCCGTACCTGGCCCGTAGCTTCCAGGACGAGCTGCGCGACACCGCGCGCTCCCGCCTCGACAGCGCGCAGGTCCTGGCGAAGCAGTCCGTCGAGGACCTGCCGTCGATCGAGATCACGACCGAGCAGCTCGAGGGCCGGCCGGCGCCCGTGCTGATCGACCTGTCGGCGAAGGCGTGGATGCTGGTCCTCGGCTCGCACGGACACGGCGAGATCACCGGTCTGGTCGTCGGCTCCGTCACCGCCGCGGTGGCAGCGCACACGGCGTGCCCCGTCGCGGTCGTCCGCGGGCGCACGCTCGACGGGCACCCGCCCACCGAGGGACCGATCGTCCTGGGTGTCGACGGGTCGGAGTCGTGCAAGCCGGCCGTGGCGGTTGCGTTCGAGGAGGCCGCGATGCGCGACGCCGCGTTGATCGCGGTCAACGTGTGGAGTGATGTGAGTGTGCAGCCGTCGCTCGGCGCCACCCCCGACGATCCGCACTGGAGCAGCATCCAGACCGGTGAGGAAGTGGTGCTGGCCGAGCGCCTCGCGGGCTGGCAGGAACGCTACCCGGACGTCGCCGTCGAGCGTGTCGTCGCGCGGGACCGGCCGGTGCGCGTGCTCAGCGAGTACGCCGAGCAGGCGCAGCTGATCGTGGTCGGCACGCGCGGCCGCGGCGGATTCCGGGGCATGCTGCTCGGATCCACCAGCCGGGCGATGCTGCACACCGCCGACTGCCCGGTACTGATCGTCCCGTCAGGTTTCACTGAACAACGTTGACCTGCAGTATGTCCCGATGGCCTGGGCGGTTCGCCGCCAGTTCGACCAGGAGGTCTCCTGTCGCGACGTGGAGCTGTTTCGCGTCAAGATCGCCAGGAGACCTTCCAGGCCCAGGTCGCTGCGCAGTCGGGCTGGGGGGTGCCGCCATGACGCTTCAGCACTCGGGTGCCTCTCGTCCCGCGAGCATCGTCTTGGATATGACCAACAGGACGTGCATATCCAATGCGCGCCGTCCCAGCCGCCAGTCGCCGCCGAGTAGGGCATCGATCCGTTCCAAGCGTTGTCGCACCGTGTTCGGATGGATGACCAGCGTGCTGGCGGTACTTGCAACGTTCTGCCCGGCGTCGAGGAAGGCGAGTGCCGAGTCACGCAAGGCGGTGTGATGGGTGGAGTCGTACTGGACCAGCGGCCAGATTGATCGCTGCAGTGCGGCCAGGATCGTCTTTTCGTCGGTGTTGGCCAGGAAGATTCCGATCGCCCCCAGTGAACGCCACGAGACGACTGTGTCCGTCACTCCCAGTGACTGTGCTGCGTGAAGGATGCGTTCGGTGAGTATGAACTCATCCGGTAGCCGGCCCAAATCGGACAATGGCTCCGAGTGTGCCACGAGCAGACGCTTGTGCGAGCTGTCGTTGGACTTTTCGAAGTAGTCCGTCACCCAGGAGTGCACGGTTTCGGGCACGACCAGGCACAAGTGATCGTGAATCTGTGATCGCAGAAACGGATCCCCGAGCCTGGCCTCGAGTTGGATCTCCACCTCGTTCAGTGCTTCGGTCGGGCCGTTCACCACAGCAATGCGGAACGGGTAGCCGTCACGCAATCCGTACTGCTCGGCCTGCCTGCGCGTCGACGTTGTCAGGCCTTCATATGACGGGTGCAGCAACGACGAGAGCAGTTCGCTGCGCTGTCTTTCTCTGTCCCGTCTCGACACGCCGGCGTAGGAGATGAACGTGCCCAACACCAGCGCCGCTCGCTTGACAACTGACTGCTGGTCCTCCGTCAAGGCTGCGTGGACGGTTATGCCACCAAGCAATTGACCCTCCACGACGGAAGCCATGACGGTGAGTTCCTCGGCACTGTTGAGCATTCCGTATGTCGGCGCGTTCGTAGCTGCCGACGTCGACAGGAGTTGACGGACGGTTGCAGAGTCCTCCGGTGGGCGGTGGGAGAGGATGAACCTCGTGTGCGACTCGAAGACGTCCACGTCGGCGCCGAGCAGTTCTTCGAGACAATGCGAAAGGCCGGGAAGGCCCTGCCTCGAGCTGATGCTGGCGAACAGTCGATCGTCTGCCGTCGACAGTGCCTCGAGTCGTTGGATGTACGAGCGGCTTTGCGCCTGAGCAGATTCGAGTCGTTCGAGGGAAGCTGTCACCTCGTCGAGAAGTCGAAGGTTGTCCAGTGCCACGGCTGCTTGGTTGGCCAATGCCTCCACCGCGAACACCTGACTCAGGGTGAAGCGGTGGGGTTGGCGCTCTGCGACGAGGAGAGCACCGATTATGTCACCATCGACCCGCAACGGGGCGCCGAGGATCGCCCGCACGCCTTCCTTCGCCACCGCGGAATCGATGTGGGGAAGATGGTCGAGGTCGGCGTCGCTGAGATAGTCGGATACCTGAATAGGCCCGTTCGCTCTTGCGACTCGGCCGAGAACGCCCGTGTCGAAAGGCATCCGAATGTTGCGGTAATCCTGCGTCCACACGCCTTCAGTCTCGATGATTCGCGTTTCGTTACGTTCCGGGTCGTTGAGGCTGATGTAGGCCATATCGGCCCCGGTGATGGTTCGTGTGGTGGACACGATTTGACGAAGAGTCCCGCCGCGCTCGCGCAGCGACGAGACGCTCACCGCGGATTCGGAGAGTGCTCGCGCGAGAAACCGGTTGCTGTGCGATGCGGAGGCAAGCTGGTTGACCCGAAGCAGGGCGGCCTTCATGGCCGGTTCGACCCCGGACCCCGCAATGTCGTCGACTGCTGACTGGAACTCCTCGGTAGGAAGCTCGAGTGCGTGCGTGATCATCTCCGGCGTGGTCCGCGTCATCCCGACCTCATCATGTGTAAGTGTCCATGCTTTCGCGAATATTGTAGAGATTTGTACATGTCGAGACGGCGACTGCTCCTCCATTCTTGAGCAAGTTGTGATTTACATCGCCTTCCACGCCCTTTCCGAGGAGAAGCTATGAGCTCCCGCACTCATGAACCTGGACCGCTGACAGAATCTCCAGCGCGTTCCAGCACGAGCCAGTCGTCCATCAAGCGGGTGGTCGGGGCCTCGATGGCCGGCACAGTCGCGGAATGGTACGAGTTCTTCATCTATGGCACGGCGTCCACACTTGTGTTCGGCGCCCTCTTCTTCCCCCAGACGGGCAACCAGTTGGACGGCATCATCGCGGCTTTCGCGACGTACGCCGTCGGATTCCTTGCTCGGCCCGTGGGCGGATTGGTCTTCGGACATTTCGGTGATCGCTTCGGCCGCAAGAAGCTGCTCCAGTTCAGTCTCCTACTGGTGGGTGTATCGACATTCCTGATGGGTTGCATCCCGGGATTCGATCTGATCGGGTACTGGGCCCCGATCATGCTCGTCATGCTGCGATTCCTTCAGGGCTTTGCCGTCGGTGGTGAATGGGGTGGAGCGGTCCTGCTCGTGAGCGAACACAGCCCGGACAACAGGCGTGGCTTCTGGGCGAGCTTCCCGCAGGCCGCGGCCCCAGTCGGCAACGTGTTGGCCACCGTTGTACTGCTCTGTCTCTCATGGATGTTGCCGGACGAAGCCTTCATGAGCTGGGGATGGCGTGTGGCCTTCTGGCTGTCGGCCGCGATCATCTTCATCGGCTACTACATCCGCCGCAGTGTCGAGGATGCGCCGGTCTTCCTGGAGGCCCTTCGTAAACAGCAGGCGGCCGAGGAGAAGGCAGCCGGCCTGAAGGAAGTGCTGAAGTACTACCCGAAGCAGGTCGCGAAGAGCCTGTTGATGCGCATCGGCGAGAACACGGCGTATTACGTTATCGTCGTCTTCTCGATCACCTACATGACTACCCAGGTCGGGATGAGCTACAGCACCGTGTTGCTGGTCATGTTCCTAGCCAACATCGTGCAGTTCTTCTCGATGCTGCTCGGGGGTCATCTCTCCGATCTGATCGGACGCAAGCAAGCAATTCTCCTCGGCTACGCCGGGCTGATCGTGTGGGCTCTGGCCTTCTTCCCTGCTCTCGACACAGGCAACTTCTGGGTGATCATGGGTGTCGTCAGCTTCGGCCTGTTCGTTCAATCATTCTGCTATGCACCGCAGGCCGCACTGATGTCCGAGATCTTCCCCACAAGGATGCGTTACTCGGGCTCGTCTTTCAGCTACCAGGTGGCCACCATCTTCGCCGGCTCTGTCGCGCCGCTTGTCGCCACGGCTCTGCTCAACAGGTTCGGCGGCCCGACGCCTATCGTCTTCTACTTGATCCTTGTCATTGCGCTCTCCGTAGTGGCACTACTTTCCCTGCACGAGACGAGGGGCATCTCACTCGAGAGCGTCGACGAAGCCCACGAGGAGGCACGCCGATGACGACTGCGGCACACACTGGAAGCGAACAGAATTCGGCGCGGCGCATCAGAGGAGCCGTGCTGGAAGCCACGGGCACAGAACCCCCTTATGCGCAGAGCCGCCCGATTGTCGTGAAGGACCTGGAACTCCGGGGCCCGGGCGCCAACGAGGTTTTGGTGCGTGTGGAGGCCGCTAGTATCTGCCACTCGGACCTGTCTGTGGTCAACGGAACGCGTCCCCGCCCAGTGCCCATGCTGTTGGGTCATGAAGCCGCCGGTGAGGTTGTCGAGTTCGGTAGCGGCGTCAGTGATCTCGCGAAGGGGCAGCGAGTCGTGATGACGTTTCTTCCTCGGTGCGGCGAATGCCGGGAATGTCGCACAGACGGGAAGCTGCCGTGTTCCCGTGGCAGCGCCAGCAATGCGGCCGGGACCCTGCTGAGCGGTGACGTCAAGCTTGCCGAGGGTGGTCGCCCGATCACTCATCATCTCGGTGTGTCCGGGTTCGCGACTTACGCGGTCGTCGATCGACGCTCGGTGGTGCCCGTCGGCGCCGATGTGCCCGCCGAAATCGCCGCACTCCTCGGCTGCGCCGTTCTCACCGGGGGAGGAGCGCTTCTGAACGCGGGCCGGATCAAGGCAGACGACAGCGTCGCGATTGTCGGCCTGGGCGGGGTGGGTATGGCGGGGCTACTGACCGCCCTCGCTGTGGGCTGCCGGCAGGTCATCGCCGTCGACAACGTGCCGGCCAAACTGGATCTGGCGAGGACCTGGGGTGCAAACCAGGCCTACACGCCGGAGGAAGCCGTTGCCGCCGGCGTGACCGCCGACATCGTCCTCGAAGCCGTCGGGCACCCGGGCGCGTTCGAAACGGCGTACCGGATGGCCGGGGTGGGAGCGACGGTGATCACCGTCGGCCTTCCCTCACCGGGGGCCGTCGCGGAGATCGAGCCCTTGGGCCTGACGGCCGGCGCGAGGACGATCGTCGGGAGCTATCTTGGTTCCGCCGTGCCGAGTCGCGACATCCCCAAGTTCGAGACCCTCTGGCGTGAGGGGACATTGCCGCTGGAGAGACTGATCTCGGACCGGATCGGTCTCGAACAGATCAACGACGGCATGGATGCGCTGGCGGCGGGCACCGTCCTGCGTCAAATCATCACTTTCTGACGGAACCAGCTTCAGTAGCTCACAAGAGGGACAGATCAACAATGAACAACTCCACCCACACATACGACGTCGTCGTCCTCGGAGCCGGTTTCGGCGGGCTGGGTATGGGCGCCCAGCTCAAGCGGGCCGGGCTGAGCAATTTCGTCATTCTCGACAAGGCCTCCGGAATCGGGGGTGTATGGCGGGACAACACCTACCCGGGGGCCGCCTGTGACACCGAGTCGCATCTGTACTGCTACAGCTTTGCCCCCCATTTACGGGTGAGCAGCATGTACGCCGGCCGAGACGAACTCATGGGGTACCTGCACAGCCTCGTCGATTCGTTCGAACTCGAGTCCCACATCAACCTGGACACAGAGGTCGCCAGCGCAGACTGGGACGAGGAGGTCGGTGTTTGGGTCATCCGTTCCGTGGACGGAACAGTCTGGCGGAGTAGGTTCTTCGTTCCTGCGTGGGGTCAGCTGAACAATCCCCACATCCCGGCCTTCGAAGGTCTGGAGGATTTCGCGGGCGCCTTCTTCCACTCCGCGCAGTGGGATCACTCGGTGGATTTGGCCGGGAAGCGGGTCGTCAGCGTGGGGGCAGCGGCCAGCGCCGTCCAGTACGTTCCGGCGGTTGCCGAGGCCGCGGACCGGCTCACCGTTCTCCAACGCAGCCCCAACTGGATCATGCCCCGCAATCAAGTGGTCTTTTCGGAACAAGAGCTGGATGCCTTCGAGGCGAATCCGGAGCTGTTCGAGGACAGCCGTCGCCGGTTGCATGCGTTCCGCGAAGACGGCTTCGAGCGCACCCGACGCGGTACCGATGCGCAGAGGGCGGGGATGGAGCAGGCGCTGGCCCACCTGTCCTCCCAGATCGCGGACGAGGAACTTCGCCGAAAGCTGACACCGGACTACGAGTTCGCGTGCAAGCGAATCCTGCGTACCGACGACTACTATCCGGCGCTGATGCGCGATAACGTCGAGCTCGTAACCTCGGGAATCGCGCGGTTCGTTCCCGAGGGCGTCATCACGGCCGACGGTGTCGTGCACGAGGCCGACGTCATCATCTTCGGCACCGGGTTCGACAGCCAGGCGTTCCAGGGCGATCTCGCGATCACCGGACTCGCCGGGATCGACCTCAAATCGCGATGGGTCGACGGGCCGGAAGCGTTCCTCGGGATGGCGGTGGAGAACTTCCCGAACATGTTCATGATCTACGGGCCGAACACGAATCTGAACCACAACTCGATCCTCGCCATGCTCGAGATTCAGCAGAGCTACATCATTCAGGTCGTCGAGGCGCTTCAGCACGTTCAGGGCGAGTCGGTATCCGTATGCTCGAACGTCCTCGCCGAATACAACCGGCGGCTGCAGGCGGAGATGGAGCATTCCGCCTTCTCTGCCGGATGCTCGAGTTGGTACAAGAACGCGGCGGGCAAGGTCATCAACAACTGGTCCGGCACGGTCGACGAATACCGGCGTCTCGCTGGCGCGTGGGTCGAGGGCGATTACATTCGGTACCCGGCAAAGGAGATTCAGCCGGCATGAGCGACATGCACGTTGGGTGCGGCATCATCTCGTCTACGGTGCCGCTGAGCGAGGTTGCCCCCGACCAGGTAGCGCTCATCGCAGCGTTCCGGGATTCGGGAGCGGTTTCGTTCCAGGACGTCCCGCTCGAACAGTCGAGGGCGAACTACGCCAGTTCCTGCACGGTCAACGGTGTTCCGGCCGAGAAGCTCGCGGACGTGACGGACATCCTCTGCCCCGTGCCAGGTGGTTCGATCACACTGCGCCGCTACGCGCCTGACGGCGTCGAGAGCGCCGGCCCCGCCATCGTCTTCATCCACGGTGGTGGTTGGGCATTGGGCAGCCTGGAGACCCACGATCGACTCTGTCGGTATCTGGCGGCTCATACAGGGGTGGTGCTCATTGCCGTGGACTACCGGCTTGCCCCGGAGTACAGATTCCCAGTCTCGTTGCAGGACTGTCTCCAAGCGCTGTCGTTCGTTCGTGACAACGCGGACAGCTTGGAGGTGGACCCGCACCGAATAGTGATGGTGGGCGACAGCGCCGGCGGCAACCTGGCAACTGTGCTGGCCAATATCCCCGAGTGCGCCGTCACGGGTACAACGGTGATCGGGCAGGTCCTGCTGTATCCCGTGACCGACCTCGCAGCCGAATCCCGCTCCTACAGAAGGATCGCGGCAGGCTTTCCTCTGACGGCGAACTCGATGAGGTGGTTTGCGGACCAGTACTTGGAACCGGGGACCGATCCCAACGACCCGAGGATCTCACCGATCCGCTTCGCTAAGGGGGGATCGTTCCCACCCGCGTTCGTGGTGTCGCTCGGGCTCGACCCGCTCGGGGACGAGGGCGTCGCCTACGCCGGATATCTGGCGCGGCACGGGACGTTGGTGGAGCATCATCACCTTCCTGGCCATGCCCACGGCATCTTCACCTCGGCGGGACGCGTCGCGACCGGCCGTGTTCTGTTGGACCGGGCTGTGCAGTTCATCGCAGCACTGGTCGAGAACGAGGCAAATCGGTGAGGGATGCCGGCGCTCCGGTGGCGTTCGTCAACGACGGCCTGTATGTCAACCGGCTACTGCCTGGCGCCGCCCCATGGCGAACCACCACTTCGCAGACGCCGGCGGCGTGCGAATCGATGAAGGACCCGCTATGACACGAGAGGCTGACAAATGAAGATCCTGGACCGGTCCACTGCGGCGAGCGGTATCGAGCGGATCGGAGAGGTGCTCGACAGGACTCCCAAGGGTCTGTTGATCAATGGTGATTGGCGCGAATCTTCGGACGGGTCGACCTTCGATGTCGAGAACCCGGCCACTGGGGAGACGGTGGCCACTCTGGCCTCCGCGACAGGTGAGGACGCGCAAGCGGCCATGGACGCCGCCGCCGGCGCGCAGGAGTCCTGGGCGCGCACCCCGGCACGTGCACGGGCCGAGATTCTGCGTCGGGCGTTCGACCTTGTGCAGGAGCGCCGCGACGATCTTGCCCTGTTGATGACCCTGGAGATGGGGAAGCCGTTCGCCGAGGCACAGGGCGAGGTCAGGTACGGCGGCGAGTTCTTGCGCTGGTTCTCCGAGGAAGCTCCTCGTGACTACGGCCGCTACATGAATGCGCCCGAGGGCGAGCTTCGCATGCTGGTGACTCGGAAGCCTGTCGGTCCCTGCCTACTCATCACGCCGTGGAACTTTCCGCTCGCCATGGCCACTCGCAAGGTTGCACCCGCGGTGGCGGCGGGTTGCACCATGGTGCTCAAGCCGGCGCGCCTCACTCCGCTGACGTCCCAGTACTTCGCACAAATCATGGTCGACGCGGGAATCCCCGCCGGAGTGCTCAATGTCGTTCCCTCGGTCTCCGCTTCCGCGGTGTCCGGGCCGGTGATGGCAGACCCGCGCTTGCGTAAGGTCTCATTCACCGGCTCGACCGCCGTGGGCAAGACGCTCATGAAGGTCGCAGCGGACAACGTGCTGCGTACCTCCATGGAGCTCGGTGGAAACGCTCCCCTGCTCGTGTTCGAGGACGCAGACATCGACAAAGCCGTAGCGGGAGCATTGGCTGCGAAGATGCGCAACATGGGTGAGGCATGTACTGCCGCCAACCGATTCCTCGTCCACGATTCGATCGTCGACGAGTTCGTGGACAAGCTCGCGAACAGGCTGCGAGTCTTGGAAGTCGGTAACGGCCTCAACGCCGGTACGGCGGTCGGACCACTCATCGACGCCAAGGCTCGCGACAGCGTCGAGCAGCTCGTGTCCGATGCGGTGGCGCGCGGGGCAGAGATTGTGGTCGGTGGCAAGCGCATAGATGGTC
This sequence comes from Prescottella sp. GW823-FHT02E09, assembly GCF_058797375.1. Classification (NCBI taxonomy): domain Bacteria; kingdom Bacillati; phylum Actinomycetota; class Actinomycetes; order Mycobacteriales; family Nocardiaceae; genus Rhodococcus; species Prescottella sp. GW823-FHT02E09. The sequence continues at coordinate 470,681 of NZ_JBXAJP010000001.1, read as the reverse complement.
CCGGCTACTTCTTCGAGCCCACGCTGTTGCGGAATGTTCCGCGGGATGCTCGCGTCGTGCGCGAGGAAATCTTCGGTCCCGTTGCCCCTGTCATGACCTTCTCCACCGAGGACGAGGCAGTCGAGATGGCAAACGACACCGAGTACGGGCTTGCGTCTTACGTGTTCACCGAGAACATTTCTCGAGGTCTGCGCGTCGGCGAGCGTATCGATTTCGGTCTCATGGGACTCAACGTCGGGGTGATCTCGAACGCGGCGGCACCATTCGGAGGAATGAAGCAGTCTGGTCTGGGGCGCGAGGGCGGTGCCGAGGGGATCGCCGAGTACACCGCGACCCAGTACATCGGAGTGGAGAACCCTTGGGGCTGAGTGCGAACTGACCGACGGCGATTGACAGCGCGCGCGTCCGACTCCAGAGTGCATCGGGCTCGAGCGCGGGGAACATGTCGGAGTCTTCGCCGACGACGCACGAGGACGGGTCGGTGAGACGCGTCGGCATGCGCACCTGTTCGGTCGAGCGCGCGCGACCGGCCGGTGCGGGTGCTCAGCGAGTACGCCGAGCAGGCGCAGCTCATTGTCGTGGACATCCGCGGTCGCTCGCATGTGGCGGTCAGGACAGCGCCAGGGCGCGGTAGCCGGCCTCGTTGAGTTCGTGATGGCGCCGCCACCGCGTCTCGGTCCACTCGGGGTCGGTGTGTGCGGCCACCAGCGCGGCCGCGGTCGCCGAGTGCAGATCGAACTCGAGGCCGCGCCGCAGTTCACGTGCCTCGGCCGGGTCGGACGCGGCGTCGATCTGCGCGACTGTGACCCCGACCCGGTCGTCGGCGTCGTCGAGGATCCGGCGGTACGACGCGGGCAGCACTGCCCACAGCACGACGATCGCGGCGACGACGCCGATCACAGTCTCGAGAAGTCGATCCCGGGTGACCCCGGTCAGGTCGTCCGGTGATCCGAGCCCTGCCAACACCAGTGCGAGGATCGTGATGAACACCATCGCCAGTCCGTAGTTGCGGACGAGATACGCCTGGATGCCGGCCATCGATACGGCGAGCACGAGCACGAGCACCGCGCCGGTCGGGTCGAGCGGGGTCAGCGCGGCGAGGATGACCAGACCCAGCACCGTTCCCGCGAAGCGGTGCATTGCCCGGTACGTCCCCAGAATCCGGTCCGGGCCCTGGTGCAGGATCATCGCCGCGGTGATGACGGCCCAGTCCGGCCGGGCGACACCGAGAAGCATCGCGACGGCACCTGCTGTCGGACACGCGACGAGCAGGCGCACGACGATGAGCGTCGATCGGCTGCGCAGGTTCGCCGCGCGACCGAGGCGGAATCGGACGGTCGGCCGCGGTGCAGGGACGCGCCGCGACAGATCCTCGCCGTCGGCATCGAGAATCGCCGGGCTGCCGTGCAGCAGTGCGACGCAGCGGTCCTGGGCGGTGAGCAGATCCCGGGTGAGGGGATGATCTCGGGCGGCGATGCCGGCGTCGTGCAGGCACTGCCAGGCGGCGTGGACGGCCTTGACGGCCGCGTGTCGTCGCGCCGCCGATCCCGGATCGTGGTCGAAGGCATCGACCGCTGCGATCGTCGATGCGACCGCAGCGCGTTCGGGGGTGCGCGGCCGCAGCACGCACCCCGACATCGCGACGGGCACGGCGGTGACCGCTCCGACGGCGGTCCAGGCGACGACGTGGCCGACGGGAACACCGGCCGCGGGCAACGCCGACGCGATCTCCACGGCGAGGAGCGGGAGGAACGCACCGGGCGCGCCGATGCGCAGCGCGTCGACCACGAATGCGGCGACGGCCACGAACGCCGACATCGTGAGCACCAGCGCCATCGGCCACAGAGCAGACCCACCGGCGGCCGCCGCGTCGTGGACCGTGCTGCCGACGACCGCACCGAGGGCGGCCGCGACCACCATCACGCCCGCCGCCGCCGAGACCGCCCGCCACCGCACCCGGTACGGCAGGCTCTCGCCGTAAACCACCGCGAAGGCGCCGAGCGCCGCCGTCGCAGCCGCCAGGTCGTGGCCGAGCACGACACCGACCAGACCGGGCAGGGCTACGGCGACGGCTGCTCGCGCTGTCCCCGGCCAGCGGCGCCCGTCCCGCGGCACCCGCACCAGCGCGGGCCAGGGCCGCGTCGGCGTGGGTAACTGGGGAGGCGTTTCGATCGACACGAATCATTACGTTACGAAACGTTCGGGGGTGCGATCGAATCAGACAAACCGGGAATGACGCCGAACGTGTGATCCGGTCCCGTCGCCTTCTCGATTCCTCCCCTCGACGGACCGGATCGGAGTTAAATAGATTCGAACAGGCGCAAGGGATTTCGACAGGAGTCAGCTCGGCCAGCCCAGTCCACCGCCCGCCCGCTCCGGTCTGGTTGCCGCCTGCGGGAGGCAGACCGTTTCGGGGATGCGCGATGAACGAAGCAGCCTTGGGTGTCCATGCGAGCGGTAGCGAGCCTGCCGTGACCCGACCGGAACCGCCGGAACCGATCGACGACGATTCGGGTGGCGGCGGTCCCGGTGTCACCGGGACCGGTGTCACGCTGCCGACGTTGCTGTCGGTCGGGCGGCTGACGCCGCCGCAAGCCGCACAACTGGTCGCGGACCTGGTAGACCAGGTCGAACTGGCGGGCACGCGCCGCGGCCGTCCGGTGACGCTGCGGGACGACGCCGTCATGGTGTCCGACGGTGGACGGCTCACGATCGACGGCGTCGTGTCCCGCATCGAGGCAGACGACGCGATCGTCGACCTGATCCGCGGTATCGCGACCAACTGCCGGGGTTCGGGTTTCGGTGATCTTCTGGCCGAATCACTATCGGACACAGCGAATCCGGATGGCCTGATTCGCCGGGTTCGTCGGGTGATCGATCCCGAGCTCGACCCCGCCGACGAGACCCGGCGCAGGCGCGGGATCGGCGATCTGGTCAGGGCGACGTCTGCCCGATCCCTACCGGATGGTCGGGTAGTGGAAGGTCGGAAGGATCGGTCCGATGTACAGAACAGTCCGTCGGTGCCGGCCGGGTCGCTCGCGCCGAGCATCGGCTGGTATCCGCCGGTCCGCAGTCCCTGGCACAGTCAGCGGAGACGGCCGTCCCGGCGACAGGGCCTGTACGCAGTGCTTGCGATCGTCATTCTCGCCGGGTCGGCTGTGGCAGCCCCTCGCGCCTGGGAGCAGCTGAGCCGGGGCTGGGACGCTCTCCTCGATCCGGTGAGCTCGTCCTCGGCGCAGAACCGCATCGAGCCGGTGTCGCCGCCACCACCCGCACCGGCGGACCCGGCCGCCTCCGCGGGTGGTGTCGAGCCGACGCCGGTCGAAACCGGTGCCCCGGCCGCTTCGGGCCAGATCGCTGGGGTCACAGCAAGTTTCGCCGACGGATCGTGCAGCCCCGGCAAACCGTGCGCGGTACGGGTGGACGTCCGCCTCGATCCGTCGGCGGTCGGTGCGGTCACCTGGAAGCTGAACGTCTACGACCGATGCTCCGGTGAGGTGCACGAGGGCGGTGACGTCACCATCCCGGCCGAGCCGGGGCGGGACGGCGTGTACGGCCTGAGCAGGACCACGCTGCCGAACAGCTCCGCCCTGGCCGTCGCTGCGGTCACGAGCGCCCCGGCGGTGGCCGCGTCGGAGCCGCTGTACGTGCCCGCCGAGCAGGCGGCCTGCCGATGATCGGGGACGGCGGCCGGGCGCGGGGACACGATCGGGAGTCCGACCCCTGGATCGTCTCGGCGGCGGTCGTTCTCGCGGTCCTCGGCCTGCTCAACCTGGTCTCGATCGGGCTCACGTCGCAGGCGATCCGCCACGCGTTCTTCACCGTGATCGGCCTCGGGTTGATGTGGGTCGTGTCGCGCGTGCGGGTGAACAGTCTGACCCGATTCGGTGGGGTGACCCTCGCGGTCTCGGTCGTGATGCTGGCAGCGGTGCCGCTCGTCGGGGTTGCGGTCAAGGGCGCACAGCGGTGGCTGGACTTCGGCCTGTTCACCGTCCAGCCGTCCGAAATCGCCAAGCTCGGTCTGGTCATGGTGTCGGCAACCATCCTGGCCGGCGGCTACACGTTCGGCAGGTTGACGGCGGCGTTGGCGATCGCGGGTGCCGTCGTCGCACTCGTTGCTCTGCAGCCCGACCTGTCGAGTGCCGTGGTGCTCGTCGCGATTGCGCTGTTGATGCTGATTCTGGCCAGGGTGCCGATGGCGCCGCTGATGCCGCTATTCGCACTGGGTATCGCCGCTCTGCCCATTGCCGTGCTCTTCCTCCGTCCGTACCAGCTCGAACGGATCCAGACATTCGTGTCGAGCGATGCCGATCCGAGCGGATCGGGTTGGGCGTCGATGCAGGCCGACATCGCGATCGGCAGCGGTGGCCTGTGGGGCCTGGCGCGAGACCCCATCTACGACCTGAGGGCCGCATACCTTCCCGAAGCGGAGCACGACCTCGCGTTCGCGAGCGTCGTGTACGGGTGGGGTCTGTTCGCCGGTATTGCCGTCATCGTGGCCAGCCTGGTGATCACCTGGCGTGCCGCTCTCGCCGCACGGCGCGCCCGGACCCGGGAAGCCGCGCTCGTGGCCGCGGGCGTCGGCGGGTTGTTCGGGATCCACGCGGTGCTGTCCATCGGGGCGAGCCTGTCGGTGCTGCCCCAGACCGGAATGCCGCTCCCGATGTTCAGCTACGGGGGCACGGTCGCGGTCGTCGGATTCGTCGCGATCGGGCTCGTGCTCGCGGTGCGCCGCGACGGTGTCGGCCGACCGCTGTGGGCTCAGCCGTCCACCCGCAGGCGACGGCCGCGGGGAGTCACGGCGGGGTCCCTCGCGGTCACCGCGCTCCTCGTGGCGATGTCGGTGTTCGCCTGGCAGTTGCAGAGCGACCGCGGTCCGGAGTTGCGCGCGCTGAGCGATACCCAGATGACCCGTTGCATCCGACTGCCCGCCGAACGGGGCGAGATCCTGGACCGGAACAGTGTGCCGCTGGCGACCAACGTGCCCGAGTACTCCATCTCGGTGGTCAGTCGAATGTTCGACGAGGACGACTCCGGGGAGCGCAGCATGCTCGCCGCGCTCTTGGGTGAGCCCGACACCGAGCTGGCGAAAACCCTGGCGGACCGCGGCGAAGGGGAGATGCAGGCCGTCGTCGGACAGGTTCCACCCGATCAGGCGCGTCGGATCATCGATGCGAAGCTGCCCGGCGTGCTCGTCGTCCCCTCCGGGAAGCGGCACTATCCGTACGGCCCCACACTCGCCTCCGTCCTCGGCTACGTCGGCGTCGGTGATCCGCAGGACATGGAGCGCTGGCCGCAGCTGGCCCTCGGGTCGCGGGTGGGCCGGGCGGGCCTCGAAAAGCAGTACGACGCGTTGCTCCGCGGCACCGACGGCAGGCAGTGCGTCTACGTCGATCCCGCCGGAAACCTGGTCGGACCGGCCGGGCGCGTGGATCCGGTGCCGGGCCACGACCTGCGACTGCACCTGGACATCGGCTTGCAGACCCTGGCGACGGATGCACTGGCGCAGGCGGTCCGCAGCAGCGGAGGTGACCTGGGCGCGGCGGTGGTGATGGACGCGCGCACCGGCGGGGTGCTCGCGCTCGCCAGCGTGCCCGGGTACGACAACAACGTCTACGGTCCACCCGTCGATGCGGTCGCGCTGGCGGCCCAGACCGAGGGATCGGGGCCCGGACGGATGCTCAACCACGCCTACCAGACCGCTGCGCCGCCCGGCTCGACCTTCAAGATCGTCGTCGCGTCGGCGAATCAGGAGGACCAGGTCCTGGACCCGGAGCAGGTGATCGAGACCGGTGCCGCCTACAGCTACGGCGGGCACACGTTCGCGAACTGGCAGCCGATGGGGCCGAACAAGCTGTTGGGCGCGATCCAGTGGTCGGACAACGTGTACTTCTACAAGCTCGGTGAACTCCTCGGTCCCGAGCGGATGGCGAAGACCGCCGCAGAGCTCGGAGTGGGCAGCCGGTCGGGGATCGACCTGCCCGGCGAGTCCGAGGGATTCCTGGGCACACCGGAAACGGTCGCCGACATCGGCGGCACCTGGTATCCGGGCTCGACCCTGTTGATGGGCATCGGACAGGGCACCGTGACGGCAACCCCGGTGCAGGTGGCGCGGTGGACGTCCGGCATCGCCACCGGGGCGATGGTCACCCCACAGCTCGCCGCAGCCGACGGGACCGGAGACGGCGCGCCGATCTCGACGGGGGAGCCTCAGCGGTTGCCCTTCGCTGACAAGCTAGGTCCCGTCCGCGCCGGGATGCGGGCGTCCGCCTCAGCCGGTACGGCAGGTCAGCTCGCCACCCTGCCGGTGACGGCCGGCGCCAAGACCGGCACGGCGGAGGATCCGTCGGCGCCGGGCGGTCTCAACGCCTGGTTCTCCGCGGTGGTGCCCTTCGAGTCCCCCGAAATCGTCGTCACGGCGCTGGTGCGCGGCGGTGGATTCGGATCGGCGACATCCGGTCCCGTGGTCAAGTCGATCCTCGAGCGCTACCTCGCGGCGCGACCGGTGCCGGCGCCGGCACCGTCACCGGGTCGGTGATCAGCTGTTGTAGGTGATCCCCCGCAGCGAATCAGACGCTGCGGGGGATCAGAGGGATGTGGGAGATCAGACGCTGTACGCGGCGACGACCTCCGGGTGATCCAGGCAGGCCGTGGCACCCTCGGCGACGCACGTGAGCGGGCGCTCGGCCGTCTTCACCGGGAGGCCGAACGACTCCTCGAACAGGTGGGACAGTCCGCGGAGCATCGCGCCACCCCCGATCACCAGGACGCCTTCGGACATTACGTCGCTGATCGCCTGCGGGGGAAGGTCTTCCAAGCAAGCTGTGAGTGTCTGCACGATGCCGGTCGTGGTCGGCCGCAGTGCTTCCACGATCTCCTCGACGTCGAGTGAGATCAGCCGTGCACGCCCCGTGACGGCGTCGAGCCCCTCCACCACGAGCGACTGCTCGTCGGCGGTATCGGGTGCGCCGATCTTGGCGCGCTCGGCGGTGAGTTCGCCGACGATGATCTGGTGCTCTTCGCGCAGGTAGTGGTGTAGTGCCTCGGTCAGTTCCTCTCCCGCCAGTTGGCAACTGCGGTGCGAGATCACGCCCCCGAAACAGATGGCGGTGACCTCCGAGACGCCGCCACCGACGCTCACCACGAGATGGGCGCGGGGCTCGAGCGGATTGACTCCGCATCCGAGAGCACCCGCCACCGGTTCCGGGATCAGCCCGACCTTGCGCAGGCCGGCCTCGTGCCCGACCTCGAGCAGCGCCCGACGCTCGAGCGGGGTGGCCCCGGCCGGCGCCGAGATGACCGCCGTCGGCCGCCGGCCGTACCGTCGGCGCGGGACGACCTGTTCGATGACGGCCGTGACGAATGCCCGGGCCGACTCCAGGTCCACGATCACGCCGTCACGCATGGGTCGAACCTGCGTGATGCCTGCCGGCGTGCGGCCGACGAGGTTGCGCGCATCCTGGCCGATCACGAGGGCGCGGTGCGGATCCTTGTTCCGGACCAGCATGAAAGACGGTTCGTTGAGGACGATTCCGCCGTCCAGAGTTCCGACGACAGTGTTCGTTGTTCCGAGATCTATGCCAAGTCCACGCACGTCGGCCTCCCGAAGGGAATCGAACGAGATGGATTAGATGCTACGCACCCCGGGGAAGTTCATGGCCGGTTTCGAGGGGCAGTGCTCGGTGCGGTGGTCGTCGTGTACGACAGCGCCCGCGGGAGTGGGACTCCCGCGGGCGCTGTCTCGAGCGTGTGGACGTGTCTAGATCGTCCGTGCCAGGCGGTTCGCGAGGATTTTTGCGAAGTGTGCCGGATCTTCCAGCTCGCCGCCCTCTGCGAGAAGTGCGGTGCCGTAGAGCAATTCGGCGGTCTCGGTGAGGCTCGGGTCGTCGCCGCGCTCGGCGTGCGCGGCGCGCAGACCCTCGACCAGGGGGTGCGTCGGGTTGAGTTCGAGGATCCGCTTGAAGTGCGGGACCTCCTGGCCCGACGCCCGGTACATGCGCTCCAGAGACGGCGTCATGCCGAACTCGTCGCCGACGATGCAGGCGGGGGAGTCGGTCAGGCGCGTCGACAGGCGCACCTGCTTGACCTGATCCTCGAGGGTCGAGGTGAGCCAGCCGAGGACGTCGGCGAACTGCTTGTCCTGCTCCTCGCGCTCGGCCTCGGCGTCCTTCTTCTCCTCCTCGGTGTCGAGGTCCACCTCGCCCTTCGCGATCGACTGCAGCGGCTTGCCGTCGAACTCGGGGACCGACGTCACCCACATCTCGTCGACCGGGTCGGTGAGGAGCAGCACCTCGAGGCCGCGGGCTCGGAACGCCTCCATGTGCGGTGACGCCTCGAGCTGCTGGCGGGACTCGCCGGTGAGGTAGTAGATCTGCTCCTGGCCGTCCTTCATCCGCTCGACGTACTGCGCCAGCGTGGTCTGCTCGTCCTCGCTGTGCGTCGACGGGAACGACGAGATCTCGAGCAGGGTGTCGCGGTTGTCGAAGTCCGACAGCAGGCCCTCCTTGAGGACTCGGCCGAACTGCGACCACACCGTGCGGTACTTCTCCCGGTTCGCCTCGTCCTCGGACGAGAGCATGTCCTTGATGGTGGTGAGGACCTTCTTGGTGAGCCGGCGCCGGATCGCCCGGATCTGCCGGTCCTGCTGCAGGATCTCGCGAGAGACGTTGAGCGACAGGTCCTGCGCATCCACCACACCCTTGACGAAGCGCAGGTACTCGGGCATGAGTTCCTCGCAGTCGTCCATGATGAACACCCGCTTGACGTACAGGTGGATACCGGCGCGGTGCTCACGGGAGAACAGGTCGAACGGTGCATGCGACGGGATGAACAGCAGCGCCTGGTACTCGAACGTGCCCTCGGCCTTCATCGGGATGACTTCGAGCGGATCGTCCCACGAGTGGCTGACGTGCTTGTAGAACTCGTTGTACTCGTCGTCCGAGACCTCGCTGCGTGGGCGGGCCCACAGCGCCTTCATCGAGTTGAGGGTTTCGGTCTCGACGACCGTCTTCGGCTCCGTGTCCTCGGTGTCGTCGTCACCCTTCGGTGCGGGCCGCTCGACCTGCATCCGCACCGGGTACGCGATGAAATCCGAGTAGCGCTTGACGATCTCGCGGAGCTTGCGCTCGGACGCGTAGTCGTACAGGTGGTCCTCGACGTCCTCGGGCTTGAGGTGCAGCGTCACCGACGTGCCCTGTGGGGCGTTGTCGACGGTCTCGATCGTGTAGGTGGCGTCGCCGCTCGACTCCCACCGCGTCCCGTGCTTCTCGCCGGCCTTGCGGGTGAGCAGCGTGACCCTGTCGGCGACCATGAACGTCGAGTAGAAGCCGATGCCGAACTGGCCGATCAGTTCTTCGGACGCCGCCGCGTCCTTCGCCTCGCGCAGCTTGCGGCGCAGCTCGGCGGTGCCCGATTTCGCGAGCGTGCCGATCAGGTCGATCACCTCGTCGCGTGACATGCCGATGCCGTTGTCCCGCACCGTCAGAGTGCGGGTCTCGGCATCCACGGCGAGCTCGATGTGCAGATCCGAGGTGTCGGCCTCGAGGTCCTTGTCGCGGTAGGCCTCCAGCTTGAGCTTGTCGAGCGCGTCCGACGCATTGGAGACGAGCTCGCGGAGGAAGGTGTCCTTGTTGGAGTACACCGAGTGGATCATCAGATCCAGAATCTGGCGAGTCTCCGTCTGGAACTCGCGCTGTTCGATACCCGTGGTCATTCGTGGTCCCCTTCGGCAGCAGAACGTTCGCACCGAATCGTAGCGTTCGCCACGCGGGGACCCGAGCGCGAACCGACTGATCGTGCGCTTCGGTCCGATGGCGATGCGCTGGTGGGAGTGCCTCTGAGCGGTGGGGGTCGGACGTATCTTGGAATTGTGCACGGCGTTGTGCGGGCCGATGTCAGGATCGGCAGAGGCAGCCTGCCCGAGGAGCTCGACAGCTTCGTGGGCAGGCGCGCCGAGGTGGCTGAAACACGCCGGCTGCTTTCCGAATCGCGCCTCGTGACCTTGATCGGTTCGGGCGGAGTGGGTAAGTCCCGGCTCGCCCTTCGCGTCGCGCGGGAATCGCAGCGGGTGTTCACCGACGGGGTGTGGTTCGTCGAGTTGGGCGAACTCCGGGACGAGGACCTGCTGGGGCAGACGGTCGCCACGGTGCTGGGCATCCAGGACTGGTCGGCTCGTCCTCCGGAGGAGGTGCTGGTCGAGCACCTCGCCGACAGTCGGACGCTGCTGGTGTTCGACAACTGCGAGCATCTCGTGGCCGCGGTCGCCGATCTCGTGCAAACCCTGCTGCGGTCCTGCCCGGGATTGTCGGTCCTGGCGACGAGCCGTGAGCCACTCGGCATCGGCGGGGAGTCCGCCGTCCAGGTTCCGCCGTTGAGTGTGCCCGGCGCAGCCGGCACGGATCCGTCGTCAGAAGCGATGACACTGTTCGAGGAGCGGGCTCGCGCCGCCGTGCCGGGATTCGAGTTGACCGACGACACCCGACCGGTGGTCGCGGAGATCTGCGCACGCCTCGAAGGATTGCCACTGCCGATCGAACTGGCGGCCGCCCGGCTGCGATCGTTGTCCGTCCAGCAGATCCTCGAGCGGTTGAGTGACAAGTTCCGCCTGCTGACTCTCGGAGGCCGCACCAGCCCGGGGCGCCAGCAGACCCTGCGGATGAGCATCGACTGGAGCTACGACCTGTGCACGGTCGAGGAACAGACCGTGTGGGCGTGCCTGGCGGTGTTCGCGGGCGGATTCGATCTCGAGGCGGCGGAAGGTGTGCTCGCGGACGAGTCGGTCGAACCCGATCTGGTCGACGCTGTCGCGTCGCTGGTGGACAAGTCGATCCTCATCCGGGACGAAGTGGACCGAGCGGTGCGATACCGGATGCTCGACACGATTCGGGAGTACGGCCAGGAGAAGCTCGAGGCCGTCGGCGAATCGGACGTCCTGCAGCGCCGCCACCGGGACTGGTACGAGCAACTGGTCCTCCGCGCGAAGGCCGACTGGATCGGCCCCCGGCAGGTGGGGTGGATGGCGGAACTGGACCGTGAGCAGTTGAATCTCCGTGCCGCGCTGGAGTTCTGCATGAGTGGGACGGCCTCGATCGGGAACGCCATGCGGATCGCCGGCGGACTCTACTCGTTCTGGATCGTGCGGGGACGGTTCAACGAGGGCCGGTACTGGCTGGACCGAGCCCTACGTGGAGGCGAGGGGCCGCCAGCGGAGCGCATCGAGGCGTTGTGTGTCGACAGCATGCTGGCTTCCCTGCAGACGGATGCCGCCGCCGCGGTCGCACTTGCCGACGACGCGCGTCGACTGGTCGAGGGGTCCGCGGATGTCGGATCGGCCGCGTTGGCCGCCTTCGCGGAGGGCTGCGCCGCGGTCACCCGCGGATACCTGGGGGAGGCGCTCGGAGATCTGGAGCGGGCCGCCGCGGGCTTCCGGGCCGTCGACGACGAATTCCTGCTCGTACCGGCGCTCTACTGGCTGGCCTTCGTCGTCGACGTCCTGGGTGAAGAGGACCGTGCCGCCGACATCTACGACGAGGCCATCGCCCTGACCGAATCCCGTGGTGAGATCATGTGGCGCGCAATGACGATGTCCGACTACGGCTCCACGCTCTGGCGTCGTGGTGACCACAGCCGGGGAACGGCGTTGCTCGAGGATTCCCTGCGCCTGTTGCGACTGTTGGGTAACCAGTTCGGAGGAGCGTGGTGCTTCGAGGAACTCGCCTGGACGGCCGCCGAACGGGAACCGGAGCGGGCGGCCGTGCTGCTGGGGGCCGCAGAGGTCTTGTTCACCTCCACCGGAAGTCCGATCGCTGCCTTCCAACCGCTGGTCGTGCATCACGATCGATGTGAACGTTCGTCTCGGGAAGCCCTCGGTGACAGGTTGTTCGACGAGGCGCACGCGCGTGGCGCGGCGATGGGCACCGGCGAGGCAATCGCGTACGCGCTCCGCGAGCGGGCACCGGACGCCCCGGCGAAGCCTGCCGACGCCGGGCACGGGCTGACCCGGCGCGAGATGCAGGTCGCGGAACTGGTCGCCGAGGGCATGACCAACCGCGCCATTGCCGAACGGCTCGTGATCGCGCCGCGGACCGTGGAGGGCCACGTCGACCACATCCTCACCAAGCTCGGCTTCACGTCCCGCACCCAGGTTGCCGCGTGGATCGCGCAGCGCGGCTGAGTCGGCCGACCTCCGGTCAGATGTCGAGGACCGACTCCTCGACGTGACAGAAGCTGTGGCACAGCGCGGTCACGATCCGCTGACCGCGCTCGGGATCGAACCAGCGGTCGACGTGTGCCCAGTGGTACGGGTGGGTCATGTAGGGCCCGGTGAGTCCGTCGAGGCTCGCATACTCCTGCTCCCACACGTGCGTCCACCGCGCGGTGCCGGTCGCGTCGTGCACCCGACTCAGCTGCGACGCCCCGATCGAGCCGATGTGGTCGGCCATCGCGGCGGTCTCGGTCTCGAACTGCCGCACCAATTCCGGGTCGGTGGCCGGATCCACGGAGACCAGCAGCGTCCGGAACACCGTCGGTGGCGGGCCGCCCGGGGCGACCCGGGACGTCCCGGTGTGCGTGACCGAATCCACGTGTTCGACCGCCGCGGTCCACAGCCTTCCATCGACGTCCTTCTGTGCTGCACGCCAGTCGGATTCGCTGTCGAAACGAAGTCGCACGATCACGTCCCCGGCCGCGATCCCTCCCGGCAGGGTGGCGCAGATCAGCACGTGACGTGCGTGAGGCGCGGCGCCGGACGCCAGGCCCGTCATCATCGACTGCCGGGCGGCCTCGTCGACGCCGTCGGCGAACCGGACCAGCTTCGTGACCTCAAACACCGGCCACCGCCTCCAGATCGTCGACAGCGCACGACGTGCTGCGACTCCGGCTGATCAGCCAGTCGTCGGCGTCGGCCCACCACTGCGCGACGCTCGGATCCCGTCCCGCGGCCCACCGCTGCTGCCACCACGCGTCGACTCCCGGCACGGTCCACGTCACGGTGACCGTGTTCGACTGGTCGGCGAGCCAGACCGGTGGGCTGATGAGGACCCGGTCGAGGGTGAGGCCGCGCGCTTTCGCCCCGGGGGCGTACCGCTCGAGATATGACGCGAGTAATTCGCGCGCCCGGCCGGGCGCGACCACCATTTCGTCGACGATGTAGACGATGGCTTCCGCCGCACGCGTCATCGGACTCCTCTCACCACACGAACTCGGGACCGACGCTAGAGGTGGCATCCCGGACACGGACAGATCGGATTCCGTGCAGCGGGAGGTCCGGCATCCGCGAGGAGCGCGCGGCGCGGTAGCGTTTTCCCGACAGCTAAGGAAGGTGCACCGATGACACGGGTCTTTCTCGTCGACGATCACGAGATCGTGCGGCGCGGACTGGTGGATCTGCTGGGCAGCGCGCCCGACCTCACCGTGGTCGGCGAGGCCGCCTCGGTGGGCGAGGCGCTGGCCCGGATTCCGTCCAGCGGCGCCGACGTCGCAGTGCTCGACGTCCGGTTGCCGGACGGCAACGGTGTGGAACTGTGCCGCGACCTGCGGGCCGTGCTGCCGGACCTGCGCTGCCTGATGCTCACGTCGTACTCCGACGACGAGGCCCTGTTCGACGCCGTCATGGCCGGCGCGTCGGGTTTCGTGCTCAAGCAGATCCTCGGCACCGACCTGATCTCGGCCGTGCGGACGGTCGGCGCGGGCGGTTCCCTCCTCGACAGCCGCGCCACGACCGCCCTGATGCAGCGGATTCGCTCCGAGCGCACCACCGACCCGCTCGCCGAGCTGTCCGAACAGGAACGCGCGGTCTTCGATCTCATCGGGCAGGGCCTGACCAACCGGGAAATCGCCGAGCGACTTTTCCTCGCGGAGAAAACGATCAAGAACTACGTCTCGCGCCTGCTCGCCAAGCTCGGCATGCAGCGGCGCACCCAGGCCGCGGTTCTCGCGACGGAGCTGCGCAACAACCGGCGGAGCTAGTCGCGGCGGCGAGCCACCCCGCACCACGATCGACGAGGTACTCGAGGAGACGATCCGCAGCCTGCGAGGCTGGTGACACCGAAGGCGGCGTCTACTTCACGGGGCCCGCAGCTGAGCGGTCCAAGGAAACATGACCGTGCTCGGCGACCTGATGGTCGAACATGCCGCTCGCCACAACGATCCGGACTACGCATGCGCCCAGGCCGACGTTCCCGGAACGGGATACGCCTTCACGATCACCGACCACCGCGCCCCGGCAGACGACGGCGTCGAGTACCGGGCTGACGGACTTCCGACAGCGTTGATCCATCGACGCCGCCCGTCGCTCAGGTCTTTCGACCGCGGATCGGTTGACCAGCACGAACTTCGGAAGGGACCTGCTGTTGTGTGACCAAGATCGCGGCCGTGACAACCACGGCCGTCGCATCGGCTGTCGAACTGTTCGACGTCAAGCTGCCAGCCCCCAGGTTCTGGCGGTGGTGGATATGAATCTGGGCAGAGTCGGCAGCTCGGAAGTCCCACCTTGGGTAGCTGATCCGACCTGCGAGATTCACCCCCGGATTCACCCGTTCGGTCGGACATCGGCGTTGTTAGTTCGATCACCCCGCAGCGGTGAAGTTTTGGCCTTCGGTCCGAGTAGCGTTGCAGCGCAACAGATCTAGTTCAGTCCGAGGGCGGGCTGGGCGTATTCGTCGTTCGCGCCGGAGTTGCTACGGTCGGGTCGATGTCCGGCACAGCGGCCGCGAGGGGTGGCCGCGTCGGGGTGTGCACGCGGACGAACACGGAGGGGAACCCATTTTCATGAGCATCAAGCGCGCTGCGTCCATCGCTGCCGTCGGCGTGGCGACGGCCGCCATCATCGCTGCGGGAGCCGGGACCGCGAGCGCTGCTACGCCCATCAGCGGCGACGGATACGTCGGTGTCGTCCTGACCCATGAGGAGACTGTTCTGGCCGCGCAGCTTCGTGCAGGTGACCTGATCAACCTTGTCTACGGCGACAACTGGCAGGTCAGGCTGCCGCACGATTCGATTTGGTACACCGGCGGCTGGACCCCGGTCACCGGGCACCAGTTCATCGAAGAAGCTGCCTCGCACCGGGGAGGGAACGTCGGACTTGTCGTGCAGGATTCCGCGAAGTTCGGTGCGCCGTTCTACGGCGCGTCGGGTTGGTACAGGTGATCGCTGCCCGGTCGTGACACGGACCGAGGGCAGGTGCGTCTGAAACACTGGCCGCGGACTACCGGCCTGTCAGGCCGAGATCCGCTGGTGAACGAAGAAGGTCCCTCCCCATACCTCGGGGAGGGACCTTCTCCCATTTTGCGCATCAGCGGCGCCTACGGGCGCCGGGGGCTGTGCGCCGGAGGGATGCGTGGTCAGCGAATGCCGATCAGCAGCCAGGCGATCCACACGCACAACGCGGTGAAGGCGGTGATCAGAAGCGCGCCGAGAACAGCGGTGCCGACCATCAACGCGAAGACACCCGGCACCGTGAGGATCACCACAATGCACAGCCACCATGCAGCTTTCAGTGCTTGCGCGCTGGTCGCGCGGCGGCGTCGTTTCGGTAGCTCGGCCATCTCAGTTGTCCCCGTACAGGTATCGAGGGAATCCGCGACGGGAGGCGCACAGTGCCACCATGCGCGCCCCCCGTCATCCGGCAGCGACGGCATGGGTCCGTCATCGCCAGCGGGTCCGGCCAGGATTCCCCCTCCGATTGGCCGTCCACCGCCGACGTTAGCCCAGCGGTTGGGGACGCGAGGGAGAGACCGTTCGAATTGGACTGCGGTGCAATGATTCAACGGTCATTCAGTGGTCGTGGTGACCCCGACGGCGGATTGGCGACCAGGATCGATGCTGCCGGGATTCAGCGCCGTGAGTCTGCTCTCGATAACCGACACGCAGATCGACTTTTCCATCGCCACCAGCCCAGCGCCGTCGACGTCCCCGGCGATCAGCAACCGGCGTCCGCGCTCGTGCAGGGCGATGGCGGCATCGAGTTCGGCATCGGTCATCGTTGCCACGGCCTGCTTGTCGTCGCGCAGGCCTCGCCAGCTCGGATTCCGAAGGCTCCCGCCGGTGCACTCCCTGAAAGCGACGTCTCCGACGAGGTCGGGGAAGGTCCAGTGCACGCCCCGGGTGTCCCGGGCCGGTGGCGGCACAGCGAACGGACTCGTTGGCCCCTCGAGCGGTTCGCGCTGCGCACGCAGCGACCGTCTGGCTGCCATCGTGAAGCCCGTTCCTGCCTTCCCTATGTAGATTCGGCCGGTCACCGTCGTACGCGCCCAGGAGAAGTGATCCGACGCCATCACGGGCCGCCCCGGTGCCATCGACCCACCCCACGATCACGGCCTCCGTATTTGCCCTCAACAGGCGCTTCACCCAGGTAGGGGAGCGGCGACCCGGCTTTTAGCTGGAATAGAGAGCCCTGTACCCGAGATCGTCATTGCTCGCTCCGTGGCGGACAGATTAGTTGCGACGACACACCACGTGCGCGTGTCAAGAGGCCCTGGAGAGAACGTCTGGCCGCGACAAAACTCCGTGGTCCACGTCAGTACCGTCGTCAACGGCCGGCCCGGGTGTCGTCATCTTCGATGAATTGTTTGAATTGCGCCATGTTGCCGCGGACGAGGTGGTTGAGGTAGCCGAGTTTGTCGGCGAGGTTTTCGACGAATCCTCTGGGGTCGATGTCGATGTGGGCGGTCACCCGGGTATGCGTGGTGTCGATCGGGCGGAATGTGATGACCCCGGCGTTCTCGGGGCCGCCGTCGGAGTGCCAGCTCAGTCGCTCGTACGGGTGTAGTTCGGTGATGTCGGCGTCGAATTCGCGGGTTACGCCGGCGAGGTGGACCACGAAGTGCAGGTGACCGTCGTCGAGTCGTCGAACCTCGCGGACCCCGGACAAGAACTGCGGATACGTCTCGAACTGTGCCCACCGGCCGTAGGCGATGTGGACCGGGACGTTCACGTCGACGGCCTCGGTGATGCTGCTCATGGTAGGCGACTACCCGGATGTTCAGTCTCCGAAACCGGGCAACCCGCCTGGGCGGGTGTCGTCCCGCGAACGTCACATGTCGAATGCCCCGTAGGAAGTCTCGAGGAAACTTGCCGCGAAACTACGCAGGAGCAGAACGTGCCGCTGTACGCGATCGCACGTCACACTCGGCGTTCACGGGGTGTCGCGGCCAATCCCCGCCGCCCATCACCTACCTCCAGCCGTTGAACGCGAACCACATGTATCGCGTCCGATCGATGAGCGCCCCGAGGGGGCCGAGCCGAATCGGGTACGCATCCATCACTGCACCCCGATCGAGATGAGCCACATGACAGCCGCCACGTACAGCGGGCTGAGCGTCCCCCGGAATCCGCTTCCCAGCTGCTGTTCCGATTCGACACCCGGGTCGGCCACGTGCGGCTGATCCTCGGGAGCGGTGCGTGGCCGGCGCGGAACGTACACCGACGTGGCGCGGTGCCGCTCACCGCAGCGGCACCCGCCACGTCAGCTCGGTGCCACCGCTCAGGCCGGGCAGGACGGTGCAGCTGCCGCCGCACTGTTCGGCCCGGCGGGCCAGGTTGTCGAGCCCGCTTCGTCGGGTCGGCTCGGACACACCGACACCGTCGTCGCAGATTCGGATCGTCAGGTGATCGGCGGCGTCGATCGCCACCGTGATCGTCGTCGCGTCCGCGTGCCGGAGCGCGTTGCTCAGGCCCTCGCGCAGCACCGCCTCGGCGTGCTGGTGGATCCGCGGCGGCACCAGGGTGTCGATGGCGCCGGTGAACTGCACGTTCGGGACCAGCGCCGAGCGGTCCGTCAGATCGCCGATCGCGTCGAGCAGCCGTCGACGCAGGCTCGTCGGAGCCTGTTCGCCGGCGGTCTGCAGGTCGAAGATCGTGGTGCGGATCTCGTGGATCATCCGATCGAGCTGGGACACCGACTTGGTAATCGTGCCCGACGCGGACTCCGGCACGGGCGCGTTCTCGTCGAGCAGCAGGCTCTGCAGGCTCATGCCGGTCGCGAACAGCTGCTGGATGACGTTGTCGTGCAGGTCGCGGGCGATGCGGTCGCGGTCGGCCAGCACGTCGAGCTGTCGTCGCCGGTGCTGCTGGTCGGCGAACTCGACGGCGAGGGCGGCGGAGTCGGCCATCGACCCCAGCCGGGCGATCTCGTCGGGCGCCCACCCGAGGCCCTCGCGGGTGACGACGAGCATGCCTGCGACACCGGACGTCGTGGACAGCGGCAGGGCGGCCACCCGGATGTCGGTGCCGGCGGTGAACGGGGCCACACGATCGTGCCGGGTGAACAGTGCGGGCCGTCGGCCGCGGACCACCGGCAGCAGGTCCGAGCCCGACAGGTCGATCCGGCTGCCCGGTCGCGGGCCGTCGTCGCCGGACGCCGCCTCCACGACGGCGTCGTCCTCGTCCTCGACCACCAGCACGTAGGCGCCGGTCGCGCCGCACAGATCGCGGGTGCGGGTCACCAGGAGTTCGAGGGCCTCGTCGATGGATCCGCCGGACAGCAGGCGGGCGTTGGACGACGCGAGTGCGGACAGCCAGCGTTCCCGGGTGCGGGACTCCTCGAACAGGTGGGCGTTGTCGATCGCGACGCCCGCGGACGTGGCGAGGGCGTCGAGGATGGTCTCGTCCTCGTCGGTGAACTCCGGACCGGTTCGCTTCTCGGTGAGATAGATGCTGCCGAACACCCGCCCGCGCACGATGATCGGCATGCCGAGGAAGCTGTCCATCGGCGGATGGTTCGGCGGGAAGCCGACCGACGCCGGGTGCGCGCCCAGGTGCGCGACACGTACCGGTCGCGGATGCTCCATCAGCAGCCCGAGCAGCCCGTGACCCTCCGGCAGGTGCCCCATCCGGGCCCGTTCCTCCGCGGTGATGCCCTCGTACACGAACTCGGACAGTCCACCGTCGGGGTTGCGCACGCCCAACGCGCCGTAGCGCGCGTCCAGCAGGGTGGTCGCGGCCTGCACGATGCGCTGCAGGATCGAATCGAGTTCAAGTCCGGCGCCCACCACCAGGACGGCCTCGAGCAACTCCCGCAGCCGGGCCGGCGTCGCGACGCTGTCGACGAGTCGACTGCGCATGTCGGCGAGCAGTTCCTCCAGGTTGTCGAACTCCTCGAAGCCCCAGTTACCGCCGTTCACCATGCACGCAGCATAGTGGCGGGAAAATTCTCCGACGCGGGTGTAACACGTTGCACTCATGCGTCGATTCAGTCGGTGAAGTTGTCGTCGCCGAGGTCGTGGTGGCTTGCGTGACGACATCTCGACTGTCCGGCGTCGATCCTCGGGGGAGGGGGTCGGCGCCGGACTCCCTTTCCGGCGGTTCGGCCTGACAGGCTGGGGTCAGACCAGGAGGTCGTCCAGCGCGAACGGCGGCGCGCCGACCCCGGTGATCCGGAAGTGCCCCCACGGATCGCGCTCGGCGAGCGTCGCGTCCACGACGGGTCCGTCACCGATCCGGAGGGTCGGTACCCCGGAGTCCGGGCGTTTCAGCTCGGCGATCCGATCGTCCCCCGTGACCTGCCCGTACCAGTGGTAGTGGCCGTCGAGCGGGTCGACGTGCCCGGTGAGGTGCACGTCGACGTCGAGTGCCATTCCGGCGCCCTCGAGAACCGCGGGACCACGGTAGCCCTCCTCGTCGCGCTCCTGTGCCGAGCTGAGGTCGAAGTCGTCGACGTCGGGGTGTCGCAGGCGCAGCCAGTACGACGCGCTCGACCCGGGCCAGACCGCCCGGTTGCGTCCCGTCCGGTCCAGGTACCAGCTGTCACAGCCGCCCGAGTTCCACACCGAGCCCGCGAGCTTCTGCCGGACCTGGCGATTGAAGTCGCGCTGGGTGCCGCCGCGCACCTCGATCCGGGTGGCGCCGCGACCGTCCATCATCCTCAGGCACTCGAGGATGTAGTGGGCCTGCGCTTCGATGACGAACACGATCGACTGGTTTCCGCCACCCGAGTTGGGCCCCATCATGAGGAAGAAGTTGGGGAATCCGCTGACGACCACCCCGAGGTAGGCCTCCATGCCGTCGCGCCACGCCTGTTGGATGCTCAGACCGCCGCGCCCGACGATGTGTTCGTGCGCGAACCGGTCCGCGATCTCGAACCCGGTCCCGAACACGACGACGTCGGCATCGTGCGCGACGCCGTCGACGGTCCGGAGACCGGATTCGGTGAACTCCGCGATCCCCGCCGTCACCAGGTCGACGTTGTTGCGCTGCAGTGCCGGATAGTAGTTGCTGGACACCAGGATCCGTTTGCAACCGATCGTGTGGTCGGGGGTGAGGGTCGCACGCAGACGCGGGTCGTGGACCTGGCGGCGCAGCAGACCCCGGGCCACACGTTCGAGCACGGTCATCAGCCGCGGGTGCATGAACCCGGCGATCAGCGATTCGTGACTCCAGTAGATCGCGCCGCGGTACGTCTTCTGCGTGCCCGGAACCGTGCGGAACAGGCGCTTCTCGGTGGGGGTGATGGGTCGGTCCAGTTTCGGCAGGACCCAGTGCGCGGTGCGCTGGAAGACGTCCACGTGTGCGGCCTGCTTCGCGACCTCGGGGACGAACTGGACCGCGCTCGCTCCGGTGCCGATCACCGCGACGCGCTTGCCGGTCAGGTCCACCGTGTGATCCCACTCGGCGGAGTGGAAGACGTTCCCCGTGAAACGATCCCGGCCGGGAAACGTGGGGATGCTGGGCTTGTGCAGCGGGCCCGGACCGGCCACGACGATCCGTGGCCGGTACACGTCGCCGGCGGCAGTGCGGACAGTCCAGCGGTCGGCGGCCTCGTCGAAGTCGTAGGAGACGACCTCGGAGTCGAAGCGGATGTGCGGCGTCAGGCCGTAGTCGTCGACGATCCGGCGGATGTAGTCGAGGATCTCGGGTTGGCGGGCGTACATCCGCGTCCACTGCCGGTTCGGGGCGAATGAGAACGAGTACATCAACGACATCACGTCGCACCCGCACCCGGGATACGTGTTCTCCCGCCACGTGCCGCCCACGTCCGAGGCCTTCTCCAGGATGACGAAGTCGTCGACTCCCGCCTCCTGCAAGCGGATCGCCATGCACAGTCCTGAGAACCCGGTGCCGACGATCAGCACCCGGAGCGCGGGCACCGCCGTCACAGGAACCCCGCTCGACGCCACATCGCGCGCGAGGGCCGGCGCATCATCCCGGTCTCCTCGAGGAACGCGGCCAGGTCGGCGAACCCGCGCCGCTGGTTCGCCCGGAAGTGCGGATTCGCCAGGGCCTGCCGCCGCGCCGCCCGCGGATCCAGGCCGGCCCGCTTGTACATCGCCGGATTCGTGAACAGGCGCTCGAGCAGCAGTCCGCCGAGTCCCTGGGCGGTACCGACCCAGACCTTCTCGATCCGATGGGTCTCGGCGATCCGCCGGCGCACCCCGGCCCGCGCGAACTGGATGTGCCGCGCCTCCTCGGTGACGTGGATCCGCATGAGCCGGGCGATCAGGGGTTGCAGCCGGGGATCGTCGACGACGCGGCGTTGGGTGGCGTCGAAGATCTCCTCGCCGATCAGCGCGGCCACCCACAGCATGGTCCCGCGGAAAGTCTTGGGTAGCACATCGACCGCCGCCGCCTGATACCAGCGGAGCCGATAGGGTTTGGCGCCCATCCGCTCGATCGCCCGGCCGAACATCGCCATGTGGCGGCACTCGTCGCCCATCTCGGTGAGCGTGTAGCGGGTGTGCAGGGACCCGGGATCGTTGTGCAGCAGGTGCCGTAGCAGCGCCTGGTTGAGGATGTTCTCGAACCAGATGCCCACGCTGAGGATGTTCGCGGACTCCTGCCGGGAGAGCTCTATCCGCTCGGCTTCACTCATCGACTCCCACATCGGGGTGCCGTACAGCGACAGCACGTCCGGTGGGAGGAAGTACTTGCCGTCCTCGAGCGGTGCGTCCCAGTCGATGTCCACCACCGGGGCGTACGAGCGTTTGACCGATCCCTCGAGCAGCCGGTCCACAACCGACTCCCGGTCGGGTGGACTCGTCGTCTGAGCCATGACCGTCCTCCTGGGCGTACCCCGAGGGACTCGCCGCCGGGGCGCAGCGTTCGCCGATCTCACCTAGAAACGTAAGCGCATCCGCGACGGGCGTCAATGGTGTCTGTGATGCTGCGGAACAGTAATCGCGTCGTGACTGCCGCGGAGCAATCGCCGAGCCGCACTACTACACTCTCTGCGGTGAATGCCCGTGCACAAGATCTGAGCCCCACCGCGTTTCGCGAACGCATCCTCGATGCGGCGGAAGCGTGCCTGATCGACGTCGGCTACAGCCCGCGACTGCACGCCCAGATCGCCGAGCGGGCGGGCCTGTCGCGCCCGACGGTCTACAAGTACGTGGGGGATCAGGCCGCGATCTTCGAGGAGTTGTTCAAGCGCGAGGTCACCCGGTTCTTCGCGGTGCTCGATCCGGTGCTGCGCGGGCGCGATCAACTGCACGCCGGATTCGTCGACTGCATCGCCTTCGCGGTGTGTTACGCGCGGCGGCACGCACTGCTGCAGAAGGCACTTCGTGACGATCCGTCCCTCGTCCTGCCGTGGTTCACGGTGCGCGCGAGCCCGCTGATCGAGCGAGGCGCCGATTTCCTGGTCCCGCACTTCGAGCGCATGTTCACCCCGCAGCAGCTCGCGGAGGTGAGCCCCCGCACGATCTGCGAGTGGGCCTTCCGTCTGGTGGCCTCGCTCATCGTCACCGAGGGCGCCGTCGACACCACCGACGAGGTCGCGGTGCGCGGGTTCGTCGCCGGTCTCCTCGCGATCGGGGTCCTGCCCGCAGCCGACGGGCAGACGGTCTGACTACTTCGCGACCGTCAGCAGGAACGCGACGTCCTCGAGCGCCTCGACGCTGTGCCGCGCCGCGGGAATGATCAGCAGGTCGCCGGCCGATCCCTTCCACGAGTCCTCGCCGCAGATGAGCGCCAACTTGCCGCTGAGCACCAGCAGCGTGGCCTCCCCGGGGCTGTCGTGCTCGGCCAGGCTCTTGCCGGCGCCGAGCGCGATCACGGTCTGACGCAGGCTGCGTTGATGGCCGCCGTACACGGTCTGCGAACTGCGTCCGCTGGACGACGTGCCCGCCAGTTTGAGCTGCTGCCGGGCGAGGGCCGTCAGTGAGGTCTTGTCCATCAAATGTCACTCCCGGTGACTGCAGGGTGGGGTCCCCGCAGTATGACCCACCGCGCCGGAGATGACCGGGTTATCGGCCTAACGGTTCGGCCACCGTCGGGTAGTGGCCGGTCAGCCGCGAACGTACGTGAGGAACCGGTAACGCAGCCCGGACTTCTCCGAGATGTGCCAGTCGCCCTCGTCGCCGACCACCCACTCGTCGCCGATCTCGGGTGCGAAGGCGTCGCCCTCGATGTCCGCGTCGATCTCCGTGACCGCCAGTAGATCCGCGAACGGCATTGCGGCGGTGTAGATCTGCGTGCCGCCCACGACCCAGGCGGTGTCTCCGGCGAGTGCCAGGGCCGCCTCGATGCCGCTCGACGTCTCGGCGCCGTCCGTGGTCCAGCCGCTCTGACGGGTGACGACGATGTTCCGGCGTCCCGGCAGCGGACGGAACTTCGGCGGGAGCGAGTCCCACGTGAGCCGCCCCATCACCACGGGGTGACCCATGGTGGTGTCCTTGAAATGAGCCATGTCCTCGGGGATCCGCCACGGGATGGCGTTGTCCCGGCCGATCACGCCCGCGGTGGTCTGTCCCCAGATCAGACCGATCATCAGATCGCCACCGGCGCCTTGATCGCCGGGTGGTGGCGGTAGTCGACGATCGCGACGTCCTCGAAGGTGTAGTCGAAGATCGAGTCACGCCTGTTCAGCTTCAGCGTCGGGTAGGGGAGCGGCTCGCGGGTCAGCTGCTCGGTGACCTGGTCGACGTGGTTGTCGTAGATGTGGCAGTCGCCGCCGGTCCAGATGAAGTCGCCCACCTCGAGCCCGGCTTGCTGCGCCACCATGTGGGTGAGCAGCGCGTAGCTGGCGATGTTGAACGGCACGCCCAGGAACAGGTCCGCGCTGCGCTGGTACAGCTGGCAGCTGAGCTTGCCGTCGGCGACGTAGAACTGGAAGAACGCGTGGCACGGCTGCAGCGCCATGTCGTCGAGGTCGGCCACGTTCCACGCCGAGACGATGATCCGGCGTGAATCCGGGTTGGTCTTCAGGATCTCGATGACCTTGGTGATCTGGTCGATGTGCTCGCCCGAAGGGGTGGGCCACGAGCGCCACTGCACGCCGTAGACCGGGCCCAGTTCGCCGTCCGCGTCGGCCCACTCGTCCCAGATGCTGACGCCGTGTTCCTGCAGCCACTTGACGTTGGACTCGCCACGCAGGAACCACAGCAGCTCGTAGACGATGGACTTCAGGTGCACCTTCTTGGTGGTGACCAGCGGGAAGCCCTCGGCGAGGTCCCAACGCATCTGGTGCCCGAAGACACTGCGCGTCCCGGTTCCGGTGCGGTCCGCCTTGGCGGTTCCGGTGTCCATGACCAGGCGGAGGAGATCTTCGTAGGGGGAATGCACGGACCCGAGTCTAGGCGGCGGTGCCGCCCGTGCGCCTTTCTGGTGGTGGGTGCTACCGGAAAGGCGCACGGGCGATAGCCTGCGCCCATGCGTGAGCTTCTCGTGATCGGCATCGGTGCCGGCGACCCCGACCAGGTGACGATCCAGGCCGTGAAGGCGATGAACCGGGCCGACGTGTTCTTCGTCATCGGCAAGGGTGACGAGAAGCAGGAGTTGGTGGATCTGCGGACCACCATGCTCACCGAGCACATGGACCGCGACTACCGGATCGTCGACATCGTCGACCCGCCGCGCGACCGGACCCCGTCCGACTACAACGGCGTCGTCGACGACTGGCACGACCGTCGCGCGCAGGTGTTCGAGGAGAAGTTCGCGGCCGAGGAGGGTGTCGGCGCGATCCTGGTGTGGGGCGATCCGTCGCTCTACGACAGCACGCTGCGGATCGTCGAGCGCGTCCTGTCGCGCGGCAACGTCGCGTTCGACTACACGGTGATCCCCGGCGTCACGAGCATCCAGTCGCTCGCCGCACAGCACCGGATCGTGCTCAACCGCATCGGCGAGCCCGTCCATGTCACCACCGGGCGGCGGCTGCGGGACGGCCTGCCCGACGGCGTCGGCACCGCCGTCGTGATGCTCGACGCCGAATGCAGCTTCACCCACGTGCCCGGAGCCGACGCGGAGATCTGGTGGGGCGCGTACCTCGGTCTGCCCGACGAGGTGCTGATCTCCGGCAAGCTCCGCGAGGTGGAGGACGAGATCGTGCGCGTCCGTGCCGAACTGCGCGAGCGCAAGGGCTGGATCATGGACATCTACCTGATCAGGCGCTGACGCGCCCGTGCGCACTTCTGGTGGGCGGAGCTACCAAAAAGGCGCACGGGCGGCGGAGCCGCCTTAGGCTGACCCCATGCCCGAACTGCCCGAGGTGGAGGCCCTGGCCCAGTTCCTGCGGGACCATGCCGTCGGGGCGGTTGTCGGACGCGTCGACGTCGCGGCGCTGAGCGTGCTCAAGACTGCCGAGCCACCGATCAGCGCCCTGCAGGGCCGCAACGTGACCGGGGCGCGGCGGTTCGGTAAGCACCTCGCGATGGACTGCGACGGCCTGTGGCTGATCGCGCACCTGTCCCGCGGCGGGTGGCTGCGCTGGATCGACAACCCCAGCCCGGCGCCGCCGAAGCCGGGTAAGGGGCCGTTGGCGCTGCGGGTGCACTTCTTCACCCCGGACGGGGAGACGCCCGCGTTCGACCTCACCGAGGCCGGCACCAAGAAACGGCTGGCGGTGTGGGTGGTGGCAGACCCGCAGCAGGTGCCGGGCATCGCCAGGCTCGGACCCGATGCGCTCGAGGTGACGCGTCCGCAGTTCGGCGACATCCTCGCCGGGGCCACCTCCCGGATCAAGACCGCGCTGGTGGACCAGTCGCTGCTCGCAGGCATCGGGAACGCGTACTCCGACGAGATCCTGCACGCCGCCCGGCTGTCGCCGTTCGCGACGACGTCGAAGCTGTCGTCGGACGAGGTGGACCGGCTGTACGACGCGATGCGCGCGGAGCTGTCCGACGCCGTCGAACGTTCGGTGGGCCAGGAGGCTGCCCGGCTCAAGGGCGAGAAGCGCGCCGGGATGACCGTGCACGCACGGACCGGGATGCCGTGCCCGGTGTGCGGGGACACGGTGCGGGAGGTGGCGTACGCCGAGCGGTCGTTCCAGTACTGCCCGACATGTCAGACCGGCGGCAAGCTCCTCGCCGACCGGCGGATGTCACGGCTGCTGAAGTAGCGGTTGTCGGCGGCCGAACACCCAGCCGCGCAGTGCGATGAACCGGAGGCCGCCCACGACGGCGCTGACGGCGATCACCAGCGCGATCGACACCAGGTCGCTGACGTCGGGGAAGAAGAAGTGCAGCACGGAGAGCACCAGCGAACTGATGATCAGCCCCAGCAGGGCCAGCGCGCCGCCCTCCCACTGTGCGGCGAACCAGGGCACCCGGTCTGCGGCGCGGAAGGTGCGGCGGCGGTGCAGTTCGTTGGCCAGCATCGTGCTGGTCGCGACGCCGACAGCGTTCGCCAGCAGCGTCCCGTAGGCGTCGAGAACGAGGAACGACAGCGCGTACAGCACATTGCTGGATCCACCCACCAGGGCGAACCGCGTGAGCTGAGCGGCCCAGCCGTCGCCGCCCAGGCGCCTGTCGAGCACGGACATCGAGGTCTCCCACAGCCTGAGATTTGGTTGCAGTTCGCAACCGTAGCTCACGGACGGATCAGTGACGGTGCCGGTATCCGAACCAGGCCTCGCGGCGGCCGCTCAGCGGATCGGACTCCACCCGGGACACCTCATCGATGATCAGCGTGTCACGGCGGTCCAGCGAGTACCGCGGCCACGTCCCGAGCGGTCGCCCATTGCGGGCGAAACCGAGCCAGTGGCACTGCATCGTGTCGGTGACGGCGCGCAGCCCGCGGCGGCCACCGAGCGAGGTGAGGGTGCGGGCCGCAAGGCCCCGCGCACCGAACACCGCGAACAGTTCCGTCGCGTGCGTCGCGCCGAGGCCGCTCACGCGCAGGAGACGGGGCGCGAAGTCGTACCGGTACATGTAGGTGTCGCTGTGCCGGGTGTGCGCGTGCGCGCAACGCACCGACGGCTCCCAGAAGACGACGTCGCCGCCGAGGTCTGCGGCGGCCCGCCGGCCCGGGTATCCGGGATACGCGTCGATCACACGAGTCTTGATCGCGGGATCGGTGTCGACGAACATCTTCTCGATCCGATCTCGGTTCGTGGGCAGGATGTCGAGGAATCGTGGGAAGATCCGCCCCTCCTGCGCGTTGGTGCCGATCAGCAGCGGCACCCGGTGTTGGGTTCCCGCCTCGAACGCATTCAGTGGGTGCTCCGGCAGTAGATCGCCATCGGCGACCGCCGCGAACGGGCGGGTGCCGGGCACCTCGTCGGCGCCCCGGGCGCTGAGTGTGGTGGCCGCCTGTACGAGAAGTGCGGGTGCGGCGGTGCTCAGGTACTCGGACACCGCGGATCCGGAAACGCCCGCGATGTCGAGGAACTCGCGGGCCCACCGCGCAGCCAGTTCCCGGCCGTTCGAGGTGGCCGGGGGAGGACTCTGGGCGATGGCACGCGCGAACAGGCCCTTCGCGGCCGGTGTGCACATCAGGGTCACGACGGCGTCGGCGCCGGCCGACTCACCGAACAACGTCACGTTGGCGGGGTCGCCGCCGAATGCGGTGATGCTGCGTTGCACCCACCGGAGTGCGGCAATCTGGTCGCGAAGACCGAGGTTCGTGTCGAACGGCCGCTCGGGAGTGGAGAACTCGGAGAAGTCGAGATAGCCGAGGGCTCCGAGCCGGTAGTTCAGTGACACGAAGACGATGTCGCCGCGGCGGACCAGCTCGGCGCCGCTGTAGAGCGGGTCCGACGACGTCCCTGCCGTGTGGGCCCCGCCGTGGATGTAGACCATGACGGGCCGCGGGGTGGTGCTCGGTTCGGCCGGCCGAAGGACGTTGAGGGTGAGGCAGTCCTCGCTGCCGCGGCGGCGCTGCTGCGGGGCCGGCGGGCCGAACTCGGTGGCGTCGCGCACTCCGGTCCACGGCCGCACCGGTTCCGGAGCGCGCAGCCGGAGCGCTCCCACCGGGGGCTCGGCGTACGGAATTCCCCTCCACGACAACAGATCCGGATGCCGACGTCCGCGAACCACGCCTTCCTCGAGGGTGACCTCGAGGTCGACGTCCGTCATGCCCGATGCTCGGATTCGGCGCGGTCTCGGTCCAGCCCCTCGCCGCGGTATCCGCGATAGCCCGTCCACGCGAGCCGGCGATCCCGGCCCGGATCGCGTTCGACGCGGGTGGGGACGTCGAAGATCAGGGTGCGGCGGGCGTCGGCGTCGTACCGCGGCCACCACGGGGCCGGGACCCCGTTGTGGGCGAACGAGATCCAGTGCTCCTGGACCCGATCGGTGACGGCGCGCAGTCCGCGTCGGCCACCGGGCGCGGTGAGTGCTCGTCCCGCCGCGGAATCGCCGTACCCGAACACCGCGAACATCTCGAACGCGTGGGCGGCGCCGAGCCCGAGCCAGTGCATGAGGCGCGGTGCGAAGTCGAAACGGTAGCTGTAGGTGGGGGCATGGACGGAGTGCGCCTCGGCGATCTGGACCGACGGAATCCAGAACGTCAGATCGCCGCCCAGATCGATCGCCGCGACCGGGTCCGGGTACCCGGCGTACGCGTCGACGACACGCGCCCGGGCGTCCGGATCGGTGAGGGCGAACATCGCGTCGATGCGGGCGGCATCGGTGGGCAGGCCGTCGAGGACCTTCGGGAAGAGCGTGCCCTCGCGGGCATTGGTGCCGATGATCAGCGGAACAGGATGCGCGGTCCCGTCGGTGAACGCCTGCACCGGCGCGACGGGCAGGACATCGCCGTCGACGGTTGGTCCGAACGGGTGCAGTCCGGGTGTCTCGGCGAGAACCCGTGCACCCAGACGGTGGCCGGCCTTGCCGAGCTCGGCCGGGGTGGCGGCGTCCAGAGCATGAGCGGCCGCCGCGGCGTCGTCCGCGTTCGATCCGAGCAGCGTCACGAAGTCCCGCGCCCACTGCCGTGCTCGGACCGCGTCGTTCACCAGCACCGGTGCCGAGCTTTCGGAGATCGCCCGGGCGAACAGCCCCCGGGCGGCCGGCGTCGCCATCAGCGTGGTCACCGAGGTCGCGCCTGCGGACTCGCCGAACAGCGTGACGTTGGCGGGATCGCCGCCGAATGCGGCGATGTTCCGCTGCACCCATTCCAGTGCCGCCACCTGATCGCGCAGCCCCAGATTGGAGTCGAACGGTCGCTCGGGTGTGGAGAACTCGCTGAAGTCGAGGTATCCGAGCGAACCGAGGCGGTAGTTGATCGACACGAACACCACATCGCCCCGGCGGACGAGACGGTCGCCGCCGTAGAGGCCCATCGCGGTGGTGCCCATCGTGAACGCGCCGCCGTGGATGAACACCATGACCGGCCGAGGTGTCGAACTCGGTGCCGCCGGGGCGAGGACGTTGAGCGTGAGGCAGTCCTCGGACATCGGCTGGTACTTGCCCGGCCGCAGTGCCGTGCCCATCCGGTGCTGCGGTGCGGCATCGCCGAACGCGGTGGCGTCGCGGACTCCGCTCCACGGCTGCGTGGGCTGCGGCGCGCGCAGACGCAGGGGGCCGACGGGTGGGGCCGCGAAGGGAATTCCACGCCAAGCAAGCAGGTCGCCTATGCGACGGCCGCGCACGACGCCGGCGGTGGTGCCGACTTCCAGACTCGGGGTCATGGCGCGACTATACGTCTGTGTCCGACCGCGGTCGGACGAGCCGGAACGGTGCCCCCCGCTAGCCGAGCGTGCACCGTTCGTCGCCGCCGCGTGTCAGCGGGATCCCCGTCGTGACGACCATGTCGCGCGCTGCCGGCCCGATGCGGGCGCCGGAGGCGGTCTGCCCGTCGGGGGCGACGAGGGTCGCCGGGCTCGTGGCCGAACGCAACGCCTTCCACACGACCGTGGTCTGCTCGCGCAGCAGTCGATGAGGAGCCGGCCCGACCTCGGGCTCGGACCACCGGACCGCGAGCCGCCCCGCCTGGAGCGCGGTCTCGTGGCCCGGCGACTGCCCCCACTCGTCCTCCACGTGCCGGGAGCGCAGGAGTTGCACGATCGCGCGATGAATCAGCCCCGGCGTCGTCCGAACGTCCTCGGCCGCTGCGACGCCGTCGGGTGGCTCGGCCCCGACCGGCAGGAGCAGGAAGGCCTGCACGGGCCCACAGCAGAACGCCTCCTCGACTGTCCGGTGCAGATGGACCGGATGGAGGCCGACCGGGCCGGGACGACTGCACAACCAGGCCGCACCCGGAGCTGCCTCGGCGATGGCACGTCCGACGAGCGCCTCGTCCGCGGGAGCCAGCCAGACGTGCGTCGATTTCGTTCTAGATCCCGTGTACGCCACCACGACAGGATGGCATCGCGCCGAGACGGTCACTGTCGGTGGCCGATTGTAAGGTCGGGTCGACGGGCCGAGCGGCCCGCAGATCAGGAGGAGTGCGGGATGGGGACCTGGGGATCGGGACCGTTCGAGAACGACGGAGCGGGCGACCTGCTCGACGCGCTCCGGGCCGGTGATTTCGACATCGACGACTACACCCGCCATGTCGACGAGGAGTACCTCGAGGCGGACGACGCGCAGGCCGCCGTCGTGCTGGCGGAGGTCGTCGCCGTGGCGCACGGACTCCGCCCGGTGCCCCCACAGTTCGAGGGCATCGACGCCGCCGCGTACACCGGGTCCCTGACGCCGGATCAGCGCGCGTGGATCCTCACGACGCTCGAACGCTCCATCGCCGACAGCGACACCTCCGAGCTTCACGAGCTGTGGGCAGAGAACGGCCCGGAGGATCTCGAGGAGTGGCGGGCACCTATCCTGAGCAGGTTGGAAAGCCTCAGAACGCTGAGCTGAGCGGCGCTCTCCCGGACCCGCTGCACCCTCCGAGCGTCACTGGGCCTTCAGGAAGCGCCCGGTCCGCGAGGAACCCAGCAGCGGGTCGGGCCGCCCGTCGCCGAAGACGTACTCACCGCCGACGAAGACCGCGGTGACGGTGTCGTCGTTGCGGTTCACCATCCGGGACAGGTTGTCGAACTCGGGGATCGGGCACTCGGCGTAGGCGTCGAGCGAGGCGTCGAGGCGTTCGGGGTCGATCACCACCAGGTCGGCGCGGTCGCCTTCGCGGAGGTGCCCCGCGTCCAGGCCGTACCAGTCGGCGAGTTCCCCGGTGAGCCGGTGCACGGCGCGCTCGGGCGACAGGAACGGCTTGCCCGCTCGCTCGGCGTCGCGCACCCGCCGCAGGAAGCGCAGGCCGAAGTTGTAGAACGCCATGTTCCGCAGGTGCGCGCCCGCGTCGGAGAAGCCCAGTTGCACACCGGGGTCGGCGGCCAGGATGTTCAGCACCTCGGGCCGATGGTTCGAGATGGTCGTGCGCCACCGCACCTTTGGGCCGTATTCGACCACCAGGTCGAGGAAGGCGTCGACGGGGTGCACGCCACCGCGGTCCACCCCGACCTGACCGAAGGTCTTTCCGATGACCGATTCGTCGGGGCACTCGACGATCTCGGCGTCGAAGAAGTCGCGGTGCCACACCCGTGGGCCGTACTTCTTGTCGTAGTCCTTCCGGAACCGGCGCCGGTAGCCCTCGTCGGCGAGCAGTGCGCGACGCTCGTCGATCTGATTGGACAGGTGAAGTGCGGCGGCGCCCGAGCCGAACTCCTCGAACACCGGTAGGTCGATGCCGTCGGAGTACACCTCGAACGGGACCGGCAGATGCTGCCAGCGGAAGTCGCCGCCGAGGCGGTTGAGGACCTTCGCGATGACGGGGAAGATGTGCGCGACAGCGGGAATGGCCTTGACGTCGGCCGCGGACAGCAGGCTGACCTTGAGTCGCTTGCGGAAGATGCCGAGGCTGCTGAGCGCCATCACGACCAGGCTCTGCGGTCGCGCGACGTCCGGGCCGCCCTGGAGGGCCCGGCCGCGTCGGCGCAGGATTGCGTTGAGCCGGCGACGTTCCCGCGCTGTCGCATACGTCGACGGCAGGGTGCGCGAGCGGCAGACCTCGCCGTCGAGCTTGTCGAACATCAGCTGCTGCGACGACATCCCGACGAACCCGGCGTCGAGCGCCTCGGTGAGTTGCCGCTCCATCTCGGCGAGCTCGGAGTCGGTGGGCTTCACCTCCTTGCGGGTGGCCCGGTCCAGTCCCATCAGTGCCGCCCGCATGTCGGAGTGACCGATGAACGCCGCGACGTTCGGCCCCAGCGGCAGGTCCTCGAGGGCGGCGACGTACTCGCGTGCCGACCCCCACGTCTTGCTGTCCTCGAGACCTTCGACGACGTGGCGACGGGGAATCGCCTCCACCCGGCCGAACAGGTCACCCGCGTCCGACGGTCCGACGTGGACCGTCGACAGCGAGCACGACCCCACGAACACGGTCGTGATGCCGTGCCGCACCGACTCGTCGAGCTGGGGACGCAGCAGGACCTCGACGTCGTAGTGGGTGTGGATGTCGAGAATGCCGGGGATCACCCACTTGCCGGCCGCCTCGATCACCCGCGGGCAGCCGGTCTCGTCGAGCGCCGCGGCCGAGACCGTGGCGACCCGTCCGTCTCGGATGCCGAGGTGCCGGGGCGCGGACGGGGCGCCGGTGCCGTCGAACCACCGACCGTTCTTGACGATCGCGTCGTAGCTCATGGGGATCTTGCCTCTCTCACCGCGGGGAACGGGGAACGTGCTCGCTCACAGAGCGATTCGTGTACGGATCGTCTTTCCGGTTGCGTTGCGCGGCAACGAGTCGGTGGTGATCTTCCACCGGGTGGGGACCTTGAAGTACGCGAGACGCTCGGACGCGAACTCCCGCAGGTCGTCCTCGGTCACCGACATCCCCGGACGGACGACCACCACGGCACCGACCTCCTGCCCCAGGTCGGCATGGTCGACTCCCACCACCGCGGACTCCGCGATCGCGGGATGCTCGTCGAGGCACTGCTCGATCTCGACCGGGTAGACGTTCTCTCCGCCGCGCAGGATCAGATCGGAGCGACGCCCGGTGAGGCGCACCATCCCGTTCTCGATCACCCCGAAGTCGCCGGTGTGCAGCCAGCGGCCGGGGCGGATGGCGGCGGCGGTCGCCGCGTCGTCGCCCCAGTATCCGAGCATCACGTACGGGCTGCGCGCACAGATCTCGCCCTCGGTTCCGTCGGGCACCGGATCGCCGAACGGGTCGCGGATCTCGACGCTGACGCCGATGATGGGCCTGCCGAGGGTGCCGGGGAATGCCTGCAGGTCGGGTGGTGTCGCGACCGAGATGGCGGTGCTGCACTCGGTGAGCCCGTAACTGTCGACCAGTGCGTTGCGGGCGAACGGCAACTTCTCTCGCAGACGCTGCTGGAAGCCCGGCGACGACGGCGCCGACGCGAGCGCGAAAGACGTCAGCGACGACAGGTCGTAACGCGTCACGTCGTCGTGCTCGAGGAGGCGACTCGCCATGGTGGGCACCGCACCCCAGTTCGTAACCTTCTCACGTTCGATGAGTCGCAGCACCCGGTCTGCGTCGAACGAACCCTCGTAGATCACCACCGCGCTGCCCGTGGCCAGACGCGGGACGACGAGGTTGTGCAGGCTGGCGATGTGGAACAGGGGCGAGGTGAGCAGATAGCGAAGATCGCTCGGCCCGTCGCTCACCGGTGCGCCCGTGAATGCCGCGGCGAGGGCGTCGCTGTAGCGGTGATAGCCGATGACGGCCAACAGGTTTCGGTGCGAGTGCACCGCGCCCTTCGGGCGGCCGCTGGTGCCGCTGGTGTAGAGGATCACCGCGGGATCGTCCTCGAGGACGATCGCGTCGGGCAGGTCGGCGCCCGCGAACTCGTCGATCAGTCGCGGCAGGTCGTCCTCCATCGTGAGGACGGGGACGTCGACATCGAGGCCGTCGAGGAGCGCCGCGCGCTTGGCGTCGACGATCAGTACCGACGGCCGGGCGTGGTCGATGCCGTACTCGATCTCCCGTGCGGTCCACCACGCGTTGAATCCGACCGCGATCGCACCGAGTGCCTGCGCGGACCAGAACGACACGACCCACTCGGGCGTGTTCGCGGCGAGGATGCCGACCCGGTCGCCCTTGCCGACGCCGTACCGTTCCCGCAGTGCGCGGGCCAGGGCCACGGCGGCCGCCCCGTGCTCGGCGTAGCTCATCCGGCGATCCTCGGTGACCAGGTAGTCGCGGTCGCCGAAGGCGATGGAGGCGGCCAGGACGTCTCCCAGCGATCGATCGCGGTGCTTCATCACCGGCATGCGGGCCCCGAGGACGTCCTCCTCGTGGAGTTCGAACGGCCCGCCCGCCCCCGTCAGTCCGGCCATGACGGACGCGATGTAGGCCTGTGGGTCGACAGACTTGGTCACGAGGTGGTTCCTTTCGACGCGGGCAGGTGTGGTCGCCGTGATCGGCACCGGCGCCCAGGTAGAGTGATGTGCGTCATACTTCAACTTGGCTGACGATGTGTCAAGTGAATGACGATCCGTCATTCGACCCTCGATTCGACTTGCCTGCGCCCGTCCGCGTGCGCGATCGTCTAGGCGTGGGAGTTGCTGCGGACGAGATCAAGAGCCGGCGCAGAAGTCTGCGAGACGAACAGAAGTTGTGGACCCGTACCAAGCTGATGGAGTGCGCTCGGGAGTTGTTCTGCGTGCGCGGCTACGCGGCGGTCACCGTCGACGACATCGCCGCCGCGGTCGGCTGCAGCCGCGCCACCTTCTACCTGCACTTTCCCGGCAAGGTCGAGATCCTGCGCGCCATCAGTGCGGAGAAGATGGTGCCGAGTGCCTTCGAGTTCTACGAGGATCTCGACCGCGTACTCCACACCGGCTCCCGCGCGGAGTTCACTGCCTGGGTGAACCGCGCGATCGACTGGTTCGACGAGTGTAAGGACATCCTGCCCGCATGGGACGAGGCGGTCGCTCTCGAACCGTCGTTCCGAGAGACGTCCCGCGACGGGATCCTCGCCCTGCCCAATTCGATGGCGCAGTACCTGGCGCGCTGGCCGCAGGACCGGCAGGACGAGGCCCGGTTGCGTATCGAACTACTCGTCGCACAGCTCGAGCGGTTCTTCACCCGGTGGGCACTCCAGGGGACGATCGAAGTTCCCCGCGCGCAGGCGGCGGAGGTCCTCACCGACATCTGGTTCCCGGCACTGACCGCACCGATCGCCCCCTGACGGGGGGCTGTGGGGTCGTCACCCGTGTTCGACAAGCGTGGCGAGTCGGTCCAGTGCCTCGTTCCATCCCAACTCGTTGTCCGCAGGATCGACGCCCGGCGGCAGGTTCTCGTGCTCGGCGATCAGTTCGGTGCCGCGATCGTTGTCACGCAACATGATCGACATCGTCATCTCGCCACGCATCGCGGGATCGTCGGTCTCGAACTCGAGGACCTCGACCACCTTTTCTCCGGGCACGATCTCGGCGAAATGCCCATGGTAGGTATCGGTGTGGGCGTTGGTCTTTCCTGTCCGGTCGGGGGAGTCGTACGTGAGCGAGATCCGGAACTTCCCGCCGAGCCGGGCATCGAACTCGTGTACCTGTGCACTCATTTCGGCCGGCACTCGCCACGTCGCGATCGCGGTCGGATCGGTCAGTGCGCGGTAGACCCGCTCGCGTGGGGCGTGCAGGATCCGGCGGATTCGCGTCGACGACACGTCACGAGTGTTGCATGCCGGTCGTCGTGGGCGGGGCCGATCACGGCGCCAACGCTGCGTTGTGTGCCGTGAGCAACGCCCCGAGGAGGTAGTGCCCGTCCGCAGATTCGAGCGGGACCACGCCGCCGACAGCCGTGACCGCGGGGTGCGCGGCGGTGGAGGGGGAGCCGGCGAGCATCCAAGCGAGATTGTTCTCGTCGTGCCGGGGCCGGTACTGCAGGCCGTCGATCCCGGAATTGGCCGCGAGAACGGCTGCGGCCCAACGCCTTGTGGCCAGGTAGCCGGACGGATCGCACTTGGTGAGCCACACGCCGGCATTGAGGCGTGCGGCGCCGGTGCCGGTCAGATCGGCCACCCGCACCGGGCGGGTGGTGCGCAACTCGCTCAGCACGCGTCCGCGGATCTGGACCCGCGGAATCAGCCGCGGAGACTGGTCGACCGGCAGGTTCCGGCACAGGGTCTCCGCGACCGCGGCGGCGGGACTGTCGCCGAGATAGAGGTAAGCGTAGGAGCCGTCGAGACTGTCGAATCTGCCGCCGGCGCGCGGGCGTGGGCGGGGGATGGGGTTGAGATCGGCGGCGCCCCGGGCCGCGCTGTGGATACGCCACACCGATGTGTCGGCGGGGATCGTGACGACTAGAGCGGGGGGCAGTTGCGCGGGCGGATCCGGGTGGGTCACGGGCCGCTCAGTCCGGGATCAGGTCGTCGGCCATGTCCCGGAGATCCTGTTCGTGCCCACCCGCGACGGCGAGCGCCGCAGGGGAGCGCGGATCGTCGGCGAACGCGGTCGGGCTGAGCCACCACGACGCGACACCCCACGGGTCGTCCTTGGCGCCGATCGTCCGGTTGATCTCGGCGACGATCGGCCGCACCTCACGGCGTTCGACGTCGAACTGGAAGGCGGGGAAGAGCTTGTGACCGGACGCGGGCAGTGCGATGACGGTGCCCGCCGCCGCCAGGCGGCTGGCGGTGTTTCGGCTGGTGGCCGACTTGCCGAGCACCCGGCTCACGGTCGTGGAGTCGAACATCTCGTGATCGTCGACGAGCGAGCGCAGCGCCGAGGACACGATGCGCGTGCGCGCCACCGCGGCGGCGGCGGGGTTGGCGACAGCACGTTCGTGCTGCAGCGCGAGTGCCGGGCCCATCGCCATCAGTGCGGTCACGTCGTCGCGGACGGGGCGCAGGTTCGGTCGACGGGAGAACTCCTCGGCGAGCAGTTCCACCAGATCCTGATCGGACAGCGCGTGAATCGAGTCGCGTGCACGGTCGCGGTCGACGAGCATGGCCCACCTCCAAATGTGCCATAAGCGTACCGCGTACCGATCGTGTCAGCCAGTCCCTCAGGACTGTCGACGGGCCTCGAGTAACCGCAACCACACCTCACTGACCGTCGGGTACGACGGGACCGCGTGCCACAGCGTCTCGACCGGTACCCGGCCCACCACAGCGACCGTCGCCGCGTGCACCAGTTCCGCGACCCCGGACCCGACGAACGTCGCGCCCACCACGGTGTCGGTGGCCCGGTCGATCACCAGCGAGGCCCGTCCGGTGTAGTCGTCGCGGGACAGGGCGGCGCCGGCGACGTCGATGTCGACCGCCAGCACGTCGACGTCGATGCCCTCGTCGCGGGCCTGGCGTTCGGTGAGGCCGACCGCCGCGACCTCGGGTGTCGTGAACACCACCTGCGGCACCTGCCCATGATCGGCGGATGCCACGAAACGGGGCCCGTCGAGCGGTCGACCCTCCGCCCGTGCCGCGATCACGTCGCCGCACACCCGCGCCTGATACTTGCCCATGTGGGTGAGCAGGGCCCGGCCGTTGACGTCGCCGACGGCGTACAGCCAGTCACCGTCGACGCCCGCGACCGTGAGGTGGTCGTCGACGGTGACGTAGCCGTGGGGCGCCAGGCCGGGGATGCCGAGTGCCTCGATTCCCAATCCTGCTGTGGCAGGGGTGCGCCCGGTCGCGACGAGGATCTCGTCGACCTCGAGTTCCGGGTCGGAGCCGTCACCGCGCAGCGTCAGCGTGACAGGTCCGCCGTGGATCCGGCCGATACCGGTGTCCGACGGATCGTGCCGCGCGACCGACACCACGCCGGTACCGAAGCGGAGGTTCACGCCGTGCTTGCGCATCTTCTCGGCGACGAGTTCACCGGCGAAGGGTTCGGTGCGGTCGAGTAGACGGGATCCGCGGACGACGAGCGTCACCTCGCCGGCGCCGAGTTCGTGCAGCCACGTCGCAGCCTCGCACGCCACGACGCCACCGCCGACCACCGCGAGACGCTTCGGGACCTCCCGTACGTTCGTCGCGTCGCGCGACGTCCACGGCAGCGCGGCGCGCAGGCCCGGCAGGTCGGGCACGCTCGCCGTCGTGCCGGTCGCGAGGACCACCGCGTGCCGGGCCCGCAGCACCCGGTCGCCCACGGTCACCTCACGGACACCGGTGATCCGCGCGCTGCCGCGGATCACGTCGATGCCGATCGAATCGGCCCACAGGACCTGTGACGAGTCGTCGAGGTTGTGTGTGAAACCGTCCCGGCGCGCCAAGACCGCCTCGACGTCCAGTCCGTAGGCGTTGACCTTCTCTTCCACACCCGGCATGTGGCGCGCGGTGCCGAGCACCTCCACCGGCCGCAGCAGTGCCTTCGACGGCATGCACGCCCAGTACGAGCACTCGCCGCCCACCAACTGGTGTTCGACGAGTGCCGCAGTGCGGCCGCTTCCGGCAATGGCATAGGCCGCCGCGTTCTCCCCGGCCGGCCCGCCACCGATCACGATGACATCGAACTCTTCGGGAGCCATGAATCAACGGTAGGCCCGACCGGGCGGTTTCGCGCCGCTTCCGGTCGGGCCACGAGCGGGTTCAGCGTGCCGAGCGCCGCTCGAACAGGCGCTTCGCCCAGATGTACCCGAACGCCGCGATTCCGACGATCCACGCCGCCGCGAGCACACCGTTGGTGCCGATCGGTCCGCCGAGCATCAGGCCGCGGAGGGTCTCGATGACCGGACTGAACGGCTGGTACTCGGCGAACCAGCGCAGTCCTGTCGGCATCGAGTCGGTGGGGACGAACCCGCTGCCCAGGAACGGCAGCAGGATCAGGAACATCGGCAGATTGCTGGCCGTCTCCACGCTCTGCGAGACCAGGCCGAGTGCGACCGACAGCCACGTGATCGCGAGCGTGAACGCCGCGAGCAGTCCGATTGCGGCGACCCACTCCACCGGGCCGGCCGTCGGCCGGAATCCGAGGAGAACGGCGACGCCGGTCACCACCGCCAGGCTGAGCATCGTCTGGATCATGCTGCCGACGACGTGCCCGGTCAGGACCGACGCGCGGGAGATCGCCATCGTGCGGAACCGGGCGATGATGCCCTCCGTCATGTCCGTCGCGACCGAGATCGCCGTTCCCTGAGCGGAACTGGCCACGGTCATCAACAGAATGCCGGGTGTGACGTAGTCGACGTATGCACCGCGGCCACCGGACGGGTCTCCCAGCCCCGCACCGAGTGTCCCACCGAAGACGTAGACGAACAGCAGCAGGAGGACGACCGGCATTCCGATCAGCATCACCGTCATCGACGGGTACCGGATCATGTGCCGTAGATTGCGCCGCAGCATCGTGGCGGAATCGCTCACGGCGTAGGAGAGAGTGGTCATCGCGAAGCCTCCTTCGGGGAGTCGGAACGGGCGGTCAGAGCGAAGAACACGTCGTCGAGATCGGGAGTGTGGATCGAGAGGTCGGTGACCTCGATCGAGTCGGCGTCGAGACGGTCGAGAATCGACCGCAGCGACGGGATGCTGCCATCGCCGGGGACCTGCAGGGTGAGGTTCTCGTCGTCGCGAGTGGACTCGGTGAGAGAGCGTGCAGCCGTGGACAGTTCGTCGACATCCGCGAATCGGAGGCGGACGTGTCCGCCGGGAACGAGCCGCTTGAGTTCCGCCGGTGTGCCGTCTGCGACCAGCCGGCCACCGTCCAGGACAGCGATCCGGTCGGCGAGCTGATCGGCCTCCTCCAGGTACTGCGTCGTCAGGAAGATCGTGACGCCGCCCGCGACGAGTTCGCGAATGATGTCCCACATCGTGCGGCGACTGCGCGGATCGAGTCCCGTCGTCGGCTCGTCGAGGAAGATGATCCGGGGACGTCCGACCAGCGTCATCGCGAGGTCGAGTCGGCGTCGCATGCCGCCCGAGTAGCTTCCGGCGGGTTTCGAGGCCGCAGCGACCAGATCGAATCGTTCGAGCAGTTCGCCCGCCCGGCGCCGTCCAGCGTCCCGCCCCAGGTGATGGAGATCGGCCATCAACAGCAGATTCTCAATGCCGGTGAGGAGACTGTCGACCGCGGAGAACTGGCCGGTGACACCGATCGAACTGCGGATCGCATCCGGGTCGCTTTTCAGGTCGTGACCTGCCACGCGCACGTCGCCCGCGTCGGGCGGGACGAGGGTGGAGAGGATGTTCACTGCGGTGGTCTTGCCGGCGCCGTTGGGGCCGAGCAGCGAGAAGATGGTGCCCTCGTCGATGTCGAGATCGATTCCGTCGAGTACCACCTTGTCCCCGAACGACTTCCGGAGGGATCGAACTCGAACTGCTGATGCTGTGGAAACCGTGGCCGTCATTGTTCCGCCTTTCGAGTTGTGGTCCGCTCCGGTCAGGAGCGGCGAATGATGATGTTGCCGAAACTCGTACGCGCTCGCAGTTCGACCCGATCCTCGGTCGCTGCCGGGCCGGAGGTCTCGGTGAGTAGGTTGTGGACCTTGCCGAACGAGGTGTGGGCGTCGACGCGCACGGCGGTGCCCTCGCGGATACCGGTCTCGACCTCACCGTTCCCGGTGCGCAGCGACACGACGCCGCGCGTCACCTCGCCGATCCGGATCTCGCCGTTGGCGGTCGCCGCGTCGACGTCGCCCCCGGTGCTACCGACGACGACGTCGCCGTTGGCGGTCTTGGCCCGTAGATTACCGGCGACGGAGCCGATCCGGTTGTGGCCGTTGGAGTTCTCGACGAGGGCGTTGCCGTCGATGCGCCGGACCTCGATCCGGCCCGATCCGGTCGACAGATCTGCGTCACCGCCGATGCTCTCGACCGTGATCGCGCCGGCGCCCGTGTTCACGGTCAGGTCGCCGGTGCCGTCGAGGCGGATGTCGCCGGTCGCGGTCTTCAGCCGGCAGTTGCCGAGCCGGCCGGTGGAGCGGAAAGCGCCGACTGAGGCGTCGGACTCGACCCCGGAGCCGGTCGGCAGCTCGACGGTGATGTCGATCGACCCGGCCCTGCCCCACACGCCGAGCACTCGGGGCCGCGGCGCCTTGACGACGAGTCGTCCCGACGCGAACTCGACCCGGGTCTGTTCGGCCGCGCGCACGTCCAAGTCGCGGTGCGGGTCGCTGGGGCGGATCTCCACGACCGTGTCGTCCCGGTCGGTGGCGGTGACGGTGGCGTCACCGACCACGAACGAGAGAGTGGCCGAAATCGGTTCGGTAGTACTGAAAGTGGGCATCGTGATCCTCGGTGTGTGATGTGCGGGGTTCGGGCGCGCAGTCGGGGTCAGCGGACCCAGCCGGTGAACCGGTCGCCGCCCGTCGGGGCACGACGCTCGGGTCGTCTCGTGCCGCCGCCCTCGTCGAGCGCGGTGGCGGCGGACCGAACCAGCCATGCGTTGACCGACATTCCGGCGACTCGCGCCGCTTCCTCGACGCGGTCCTTGAGGTCCTGTGGCAGACGAAGATTGATCCGCGTCATGGGTCCCTCGTCGACTTCGGCCGCCCGGGACGAGGGTTCGGGGCTCGACGGTTCGTCGCTGCCCTGCACGGGCTCGGCGGGCGGGGGAGTGACCACGAAGCTCGGCTCGCGGCCCCGCAGTCGCAGATCGACCGATCCCGGGGCGAGGTCGCGGGTGATCTCGCCGGCGGCTGCCGACAGCGCATCGAGCAGCGCCAGGCGTACTGCCGAATCGAGTGGCGCGGTCAGCCGCTCCGCGAGTGCACGGGCGTCGGGGCCACCGGCCTCGGCCGCGACTGCGAGGTCGTGCTGAAGAGCGCTGACGTACGGTTCCAGGTTCATGGCACCACTATGGCATCAATGTGATGCCATGTAAATGAGTATCCGAAAATGGGTGGTGCCAATTTGATGCCGCTTGGTGCCGTCTAGCGCCACGGGCGTGCCGAGAGTCCCCGCGCTCCGAGTTGGGCGACGGCCAGGTCGCGGAGCCGACCGGAGTCTCCGAAGTGCCGCGGATCGACTCCGACCAGTGACAATGTGTACGTGTCGCCGTAGGCGCACATGTAGCCGGACAGTCGCGTGGTGGTCGAGGCCGGCCCGTCCACGGACAGCCCAGGATGCATGGCGCGGGTCGCGACACCGGTGGTCCGATAGGGGCCGAGTGATGCCAGAGCATCCGGCAACCGGCCGATGTTCGAGCACAGCGCGTCCCGTTCCCCGGCCCCGGCCGTCAGACGGTTCGCGAGGCGGTCGGGCAGGATCTGCGCGATCTCCTCGGGGAATCCGGACGGAGCGCCCATCGGCGGCCGGGCGAACGCCTCTTTGCTCAGCCGGCGGATATCGGCCAGTGAATCATTGGGTGTCGCAACCACTTCAGTGATGACCAGCGCGTTGTCGACAGCGTCGGAGGCGCGGGTGTCGACCGGCACACTGATGTGCAGCGGCATCGGGACGCCGGCGGCATCTGCGACCGCGGTGACGAGTGCGATGAACAGGCTGTTGGCGGTGCCGCCCTCCGCGGCGGCCGCCGCGTCCCACGCCGCGGCGTCGACGTCGAGGATCGCGGTGGTCGTCCCGGTCGTGACGTGCGTGCTGTCCGGCCGGCGGTCGGCGGCCGCCGTCTCGCGGAACTCGCGCAGCTCGCGGCGCCGCGTCGCGCTGAACACCAGCCCCAGCGAGGCCGTCGCGCCGTCGACCAGTACGGCGCCCACGGTTCGCGCGGCATCGGCGACATCCGACGTCCGAGCCGGTGCCGGAGCCGGGGGCCTGCCGGTGAGTGCGGCGTCCACCGCCGACACGAGTCCGCGCGCGTCGGCGACGACGTGCGAACACACCAAGGAGATCGCGGTGCCGCCGCCCGACATCGGTGCCGCCGACAGTGCCCACGCCGGCCCGGACTCCGGATCGACGTCCACGTCGGCGCACGCGTCGGCCCACGCCACGACGTCGTCGACCGGGTGCATCCCGTAGCGCAGCGGGTGCGTGGCGGTGCTCGCCTCCCACCGCGGCCGGGCGCCGGGCATTCGGGGCCGGACCACCCGCCGTCCGAGTGCGCCCCGCGAGAGTGCGGCGTGAACCGATTCGAGCACCCCGACGTCCACGGCGTCGGCGGTGCGCCACAACCCCTGCATCACGATCGGCATCCCGTAGCCGTGATGTCGGCGCAGGAAGATCTCGTCCACCATGGTCAACCGGTCCATGGGATCGGACGTTACCGCCAGGCGGGCCTCAGCTGCCGAAGCTGCCGTGTCGGCCCTCGCCGGCAGCGAACCGGGCGGCGCCGCCGAGCGCGTCGACGGTGACCGCGACCATGCCGTGCCGGAACTCGGACGCCAGGGCGTCCGCCTCGGACAGCCCCTCCTGCTCGAGCGCCGACATCCGGTCCTCGCGGAGGCACGTCTGCGGGAAGCGGGCGAGTTCGGTGGCCAACGCCTCGGCGGCGGCCCGTGACTGCCCGGGCGGCACCACCCGATTGACGAGGCCTATCGCGAGGGCCTCGTCGGCGCCGACCGCGCGGCCGGTCAGGATCAGGTCCATGGCGCGTCCCGCGCCGATGATGCGGGGCAGCCGAACGGTGCCACCGTCGATCAGTGGTACGCCCCACCGTCGGCAGAAGACCCCGAAGACGCTGTCGGACTCCGTAACTCGCAGGTCTGCCCACAACGCCAACTCCAGGCCGCCCGCCACAGCGTGCCCCGAGATCGCGGCGACGACCGGCTTGGACAATTGCATACGGGTCGGTCCCATCGGGCCGTCGCCGTCGGGGGTGACGTGATTGGACCGGTCCGTGCCCAGTGCCTTGAGATCGGCGCCCGCGCAGAACGTGCCACCCTCGCCCCACAGGACCGCGACCGCGGCGTCGGGATCGTTGTCGAACTCGCGGAATGCATCGGCCAGAGCGGCGGCGGTGGGCCCGTCCACCGCATTGCGGACGTCGGGCCGGGACAACACGATGGTCGTGACGGGCCCGGCTCGTTCTGTGCGCACCGGCATGGTTCGACGCTACCCGGGGTGACGGTGCGGGACGGGGGAATCGCGGGTTCGCGGGCCCTGCTGGGACACTGATCTCATGGCCTACCGTCGAACCCCCGCAGTCGAGGCGCGTCTCGCGGCCCAATGCGACGCCATCTTCCAGGCCGCGGTCGCGGTGCTCTCCGAGGAGGGCTATCAGGGCCTGACGATCGCGGCGGTCGCCACCCGTGCGGGAGTCGCGACCGGCAGCGTCTACACGCATTTCTCCGGCAAGTCGGACCTCGTGGTCGCGGTGTTCCGCGAGATCGTCGGTCGGGAGGTCGCCGAAGTGAACGCGGCTGCGGGGCCGGGTCGTTCGGCCGCCGAGAGGATCGCGGCGGTGATCGAGACCTTCGGCGGACGGGCCATGCGAAACCCGAAGCTGGCGTACACATTGCTCGCGGAACCCGTCGACGCCGCGGTGGATGCGGAACGCCTCATCTTCCGGCGCACCTTCGCCGACGCGTTCGCCGCCGCTGTCGCCGACGGAATCGCCGACGGTGAGCTCGAACCCCAGAACGTTCCGCTGGTGGCGGCGTCGCTGGTCGGCGCC
This sequence comes from Prescottella sp. GW823-FHT02E09, assembly GCF_058797375.1. NCBI lineage: Bacteria > Bacillati > Actinomycetota > Actinomycetes > Mycobacteriales > Nocardiaceae > Rhodococcus > Prescottella sp. GW823-FHT02E09. Next base: position 426,189 of record NZ_JBXAJP010000001.1, on the reverse strand, counting down.
ACCGCCGAGGTCCTGGCCGGCCCGCTGGCATCCGGCGGCGCCGATCCAGCCGTGATCGAGGACTTGGTCCGGTTCGCCCTCACTGCGGTCGGTGGAGTCCGCGCGACACGCTGACCAGTGTGTTTGCCGTGCAGGCGCATACTGGGTGCAGCAAATGTCCTGATTCACGGAGCACGTCATGCTTGTCGACACGAGATGGAGCGCCTGGAACGAGGAGATCGAGGTCCAGGTAACCGAAGCCGCGGCGCTGGGGCCCGCGGCGGGACTTGTCGGGGCGGTCCTCGCCGAGGCAGAGGCCGCCTGCAGCCTCCACCGCGGCGACGCCGAGATCCACGCCGTCAATCTGGCGCAGGGATTGCCGGTGCGGGTCAGCGTCCGGCTGGCCCGGCTGCTGCGATCGGCACTCTGGGTCGCGCGCATGACCGACGGGGTGGTCAGCCCGCTCGCCCTCGAAGAGCCTCCATCGGGTGTCCCGTCCATCCATCCGGAGCCGACGTTCGCGGACGTGCAGATCGACGACGACACCGTGCTCACGCCGTGGGGGGTGTCGTTCGACATTGCCGACACCGCGAAGGCGGACACCGCGGACCGCGCTGCGGCGCTGGTCGCCAACGAACTCGAGTGCGGTGTGCTGGTTCGCGTCGGCGGCAACGTCTCGACAGCCGGACACTGCCCGGCCGGGGGATGGCAGGTTCCCGTCCCCGGTGACGGGGCGGTGGAGTTGCCGACAGGTACCGCGCTGGCCACCGCAGGTGCCGACCGCGCACGGACCGGCGAGGGCGTCGGCGGCAGCTGGGCGCAGGTGTCGGTGATGGCCGGGGACGCGTTGTGGGCCTACGCGGCCGCCGCGTCGTCGCAGCGAAGGAGCCTGGGCGCGGTGGCCTGGCTGGAACAGCAGGAACTGGCTGCCCGGCTCGTCGACTACGACGGGCGTGTCTACACCACGTGCGGGTGGAGTCACCCGCACGCGGCGTGAGGGTGTCCGACGTCAGACGGAGCGGCCGCGCTGCCTCCGATACCAGCGCACCAGCGCGTCGGTCGACGAATCGTCCTGCTTCGGAGGTGCTTCCCTCGACGTGAGGACCGGGCCGAGTTCGAGTGCCTGAGCCTTGCCGAGTTCGACGCCCCACTGGTCGAACGAGTCGACGCCCCAGATGACGCCCGCGACGAACACCTGGTGCTCGTACAGCGCGATGAGCTGGCCGATCACCGCAGGTGTCAGCCGCGGCGCCAGTACCGTGGTCGACGGCCGGTTGCCCGGCATCACCTTGTGCGGCACCAGCTCCGGGGGCGTTCCCTCGGATGCGATCTCCTCGGCCGTCTTGCCGAACGCGAGCACCTTCGTCTGCGCGAACAGGTTGCTCATGAGCAGGTCGTGCATGCTGCCGGTGCCGTCCGCGGTGGATAGATCGTCGGTGGGCTCGGCGAAACCGATGAAATCGGCCGGAACCAGGCGGGTGCCCTGGTGGAGCAACTGGTAGAAGGCGTGCTGTCCGTTGGTGCCCGGCTCGCCCCAGAAGATCTCGCCGGTCTTGGTGGTGACGGGCGAGCCGTCGGCGCGCACCGACTTGCCGTTGGACTCCATCGTCAGCTGCTGCAGATAGGCTGCGAACCGGGCCAGGTCGTTCGAATACGGAAGTACTGCACGGGATTCGGCGTCGAAGAAACTCGAGTACCAGACGCCGATCAGCCCGAGCAGTACCGGCGCGTTCTGCTCGAGCGGTGCCGTTCGGAAGTGCTCGTCGATCGTGTGGAACCCGGACAGGAACTCGGCGAACCGGTCCTTGCCGATCACCGCCATCACCGACAGGCCGATCGCCGAGTCGACCGAGTAGCGGCCGCCCACCCAGTCCCAGAACCCGAACATGTTGTCGGTGTCGATGCCGAACTCCGCGACCCGCTGCGCGTGCGTGGACACCGCGACGAAGTGCTTGGGCACCGCGCTCTCGCCGAGTTCGTCGACCAGCCATCGGCGTGCGGCCGACGCGTTGGTGAGCGTCTCGAGCGTGGAGAACGTCTTGGAGGCGACCACGAACAGTGTTGTGGCCGGATCGAGGTCGGCGAGCGTGCCGACCAGATCCGACGGGTCGACGTTCGAGACGAACCGCGCCGAGATCCCGGCGTCGGCATAGTGCCGCAGTGCACCGCACACCATGACCGGCCCGAGGTCCGAGCCGCCGATACCGATGTTGACGACCGTGCGGATCCGCTCGCCGGTGGCACCGCGCCACTGCCCGGACCTCAGCCGGTCGGTGAAGTCGCCCATGCGGCGCAGGACGTCGTGGACGTCCGCCACGACGTCCTGGCCGTCGACGACCAGCTCCGCGTCGGCCGGCAGGCGCAGCGCGGTGTGCAACACCGCGCGGTCCTCGGACGTGTTGATGTGGGCGCCCGCGAACATGTCGTCGCGGCGCTGCTCGACGTGCGAGGCCCGCGCGAGGTCGACGAGCAGGTCCAGGGTTTCGCGGGTCACGCGGTGCTTGCTGTAGTCGACGTACAGGTCACCCGCGACGACCGTCAGGTCGGTGCCGCGCCGGGGGTCCTCCGCGAACAAGTCTCGTAGATGGGCAGATTCGATCACCCGATGATGCGCATCCAGGTTCTTCCAGGCTGCGGTACCGGTGATGTCTGTGCTCATGGACGCAGCTTATCGGCACCGCTTGCGAACATCGTGTCGACTCTCGGTCAACGACACGGAACCACTCGCGGTGCGCGGACTCGGCGCATGATGGAGATCATGAACCCAGCCGAATTGATTCGTGCCGTTCCTACCAAGCTCTGGATCGGGGGCACCCCCGTCGACGCCGAGAACGGTGCCACCTTTCCCGTGTACGACCCCGCGACCGGGGAGGTCCTCACTCAGGTCGCCGACGCCAGTCCCGGCGATGCCGTCAAGGCGCTCGACGCCGCCGTGGCCGCACAGTCGGACTGGGCCGCGACGCCGGCCCGTGACCGCGGCGAACTGCTCCGTTCGGTGTTCGACAAGATCACCGCGCGTGCCGAGACGTTCGCCCAGTTGATGACCCTCGAGATGGGCAAGGCGCTGCCCGAGAGCCGTGCCGAGGTGAGGTATGGCGCCGAGTTCTTCCGCTGGTTCGCCGAGGAGGCCGTGCGGATGGAGGGCCGCTACCAGTCGGCGCCGGCCGGCAACGGCCGGATCCTCGTCAGTAAGCAGCCGGTGGGCCCTTGTCTGGCGATCACCCCGTGGAACTTCCCGCTCGCGATGGGCACCCGCAAGATCGGTCCCGCACTCGCCGCCGGCTGCACCATGATCGTCAAGCCCGCCTCCGAGACTCCACTGACGATGCTCGCGCTCGCGGAACTGTTCGTCGAGGCAGGGCTGCCGCAGGGCGTGCTGTCGGTGCTGCCGACGTCGCACTCGGGTGCCGTCACCGAACCGCTGCTGGACGATCCCCGGCTGCGCAAGCTCACGTTCACCGGATCCACAACGGTGGGCCGGTTGCTGGTCGAGAAGTCCGCGAAGGGGCTGCTGCGTACCTCGATGGAACTCGGCGGGAACGCGCCGTTCGTCGTGTTCGACGACGCTGACGTGGATAGCGCAGTCGCCGGAGCCGTTGCCGCAAAACTCCGAAACGGCGGCGAGGCGTGCACCGCCGCGAACCGTTTCCACGTCGCAAATGCGGTCCGAGAGGAGTTCACCACGAAACTCACCGAACGCATGGCAGCGTCGAAGATGGGTGCCGGCATCGACCCCGAGACGACACTCGGGCCGCTGATCAACCGGGACCAGCTCGAGACGGTCACCGACCTCGTCGACGATGCCGTGCAGGCCGGTGCGAAGGTCCTGCTGGGCGGCGAGGCACCGGACGTGCCGGGCTGGTTCTACCCGGCCACGGTGCTCGCCGACGTCCCCGCGTCCGCCCGGATCCTGCGTGAAGAGGTGTTCGGCCCCGTCGCCGCGATCACCGGCTTCGACACCGAGGAAGAGGCGATCGCCGCCGCCAACGACACCGAGTTCGGTCTGGCCGCGTACATCTACACCCGCGATCTGGACCGGGCACTGCGCGTCTCGGACGCGCTCGAGACCGGGATGGTGGGCGTCAACCGCGGGGTCATCTCCGACACCGCCGCACCGTTCGGTGGCGTCAAGGCGTCCGGGTTCGGGCGGGAGGGCGGCAGCGAGGGGATCGCCGAGTACGTCGAGACGAAGTACATCGCGCTGACGTGAGCCCGACACACGAGAACCGCCCGGTCGCGGGACCGGGCGGTTCTCGTGTGACGTTCGGTGCGGGTGCGGTCAGTGCCCCAGCCGGCCGCGTCCGAGGCGCAGCAGCAGCATCGCGAGGGTGTGACCCTCCTGGCCGAGCTCGCTGAACCGCTCGAGAACCTTCATCTCCCGGCTGTGCACCAGCCGGGGGCCGCCGGATGCCATACGGGTACGCCCGATGATCTGGGACACCTCGCTGCGGCGCTTCACCGCCGCCAGGATCTCGGCGTCGAGGCGGTCGATCTCCTTGCGGAGTTCGTCGATCTCGGCCTCGCTCGCAGGAACGGGTGACTCGGATGAAGGAGTTGCGGTCGGAATGCTCATATTCTTCTCCTCGTGTCAGAACTAGGTTCGTTCGGTTCCCTCGAGTCGTTACGAATCCGGGTCCAGCTCACAAGAACGCCCCGGGATCCGATGTGGACCTCGGGGCTCGCGGGGGATCAGGCCGCGGGCACCATAGGCCGGTACCCGCTGGGAAATCGCCAGTGCTCGCGGGGCGAGCGCCATCGGGCACCCGGCTGGCGCCCCTGCGTGGCAATGATCATCACTCCAGTTTGCCACGCACCGGGGACCAACCCAAGCAGAGGTGACTGCCTTCACCGGCGACGGGATCGGGTAGCTGCCGAAGTGTCGGACTTCGCCGGTAGCGTTGACAGGCGATGAACACTATTTCCGGGTCCACGATCGGCGCTGCAGGTATGTCGTCAGGTATGTCGCCGGGCGGTGCGCGCGGTTCGGCAGAGGCCCTCCTCGGGGGCCTCAACCCGCAGCAGCGTGAGGCCGTCCTGCACGCGGGATCGCCGCTGCTCATCGTCGCCGGTGCCGGCTCCGGCAAGACGGCGGTGCTGACCCGGCGAATCGCGTACCTGCTGGGTGAGCGCGGCGTGATGCCCGGACAGATCCTGGCGATCACCTTCACCAACAAGGCCGCCGCCGAGATGCGTGAGCGGGTGGCACAGTTGGTCGGCCCCCGGGCCAACAGCATGTGGGTCTCGACGTTCCACTCGAGCTGTGTGCGAATCCTGCGGGCACAGTCGGCGCTGCTGCCCGGCCTCAACTCGAACTTCTCGATCTACGATGCCGACGATTCCCGCCGCCTGCTGACGATGATCTCCAAGGACCTGGACATCGACACCAAGCGCTTCTCCGCGCGGTTGCTCGCCACGCACATCTCGAACCTCAAGAACGAGCTGATCGATCCGGAGGAGGCCGCGGCCACCGCAGACCGGGATCCGGCCGAGATGCCCAAGCTGGTGGCCCGCGTGTACGCGCACTACCAGCAGCGCCTGCGGGCCGCCAACGCGATGGACTTCGACGACCTGATCGGCGAGACCGTCGGGCTGCTGCAGGCGTTCCCCCAGGTCGCGGAGTACTACCGGCGCCGATTCCGGCACGTGCTGGTCGACGAGTACCAGGACACCAACCATGCGCAGTACGTGCTGGTGCGTGAACTCGTGGGCGAGGCGAGCGACGACCCCCACACCGTGCCGCCGGCCGAACTGTGCGTCGTGGGTGACGCGGACCAGTCGATCTACGCCTTCCGCGGCGCCACGATTCGCAACATCGAGGAGTTCGAGCGCGACTACCCGGACGCCCGGACCATCCTGCTCGAGCAGAACTACCGGTCCACGCAGAACATCCTGTCGGCCGCGAACTCGGTGATCTCCCGGAACACCGGCCGCCGCGAGAAGCGTCTGTGGACCGACTCCGGCGAAGGCGAGCTCATCACCGGTTACGTCGCCGACAACGAGCACGACGAGGCACAGTTCGTGGCGTCGGAGATCGATCGCCTGGTCGACGCCGGCGACGCGAAGTTCGGCGACGTCGCGGTGTTCTACCGGACCAACAACTCCTCCCGCGCGCTGGAGGAGATCTTCATCCGCCTCGGCATCCCGTACAAGGTGGTCGGCGGCACGCGGTTCTACGAGCGCAAGGAGGTGCGCGACATCGTCGCGTACCTACGGGTGCTCGCCAACGAGGACGACACGGTGAGCCTGCGGCGCGTCCTCAACACCCCGCGCCGCGGCATCGGTGACCGGGCCGAGGCGTGCGTGTCGGTGTACGCCGAGCAGAAGGGGGTCGGGTTCGCGCAGGCCCTCCGTGCCGGCGCCGAAGGTGCCGTCCCACTCCTCAACACCCGGTCCGCGAAGGCCATCGCGTCGTTCCTCGAATTGATGGACGGCCTGCGGGCATTGATGGTGAGCACCGACGCCGACGGCAACGATCTCACCGACATCGGCGAGATCATCGAGGCCGTCCTGGACCGCACGGGGTACCGCCGCGAGCTCGAGGCCAGCAGTGATCCGCAGGACGGCGCCCGTCTCGACAACCTCAACGAGTTGGTGAGCGTTGCACGGGAATTCAGCTCCGATGCCCGTAACGCCGCCGCGTTCGCGGAGGAGAATGCGGACACCGGCACCGGCCCCGACGACGTGGTCGACGACGAGGGGCTGCCCGATCCCGGTTCGCTCGCGGCGTTCCTCGAACGGGTCTCGCTGGTCGCCGACTCGGACCAGGTGCCCGACTCGGGTGAGGGCGTCGTGACGCTCATGACACTGCACACCGCGAAGGGGCTCGAGTTCCCGGTGGTCTTCGTGACCGGCTGGGAAGACGGGCAGTTCCCGCACATGCGCGCGCTCGGCGACCCGGCGGAACTCTCGGAGGAACGCCGCCTGGCATACGTCGGGATCACCCGCGCCCGGCACCGGCTGTACCTGACCCGCGCGATCGTGCGCTCGGCGTGGGGGCAGCCGGTCACCAACCCGGAATCGCGTTTCCTGCAAGAGATTCCGGCGGATCTGGTGAACTGGCGACGCGAGGATCCCGGTGTGCTCGGTGGTGGCGGAGCCATCGGCGGCGGTCGCGCGCGCGGTCAGGGGTACGGCGGATCCGGTTACAGCGGTTCCGGATTCGGCGGCGGCGGTGGTAACCGCGGTGCCGGTACGACGCCTGGCTTCGGTGCTCCCCGGGGACGCAACAACAACCTCGTGCTCGCGGTCGGTGACCGTGTCAGTCACGACAAGTACGGGCTCGGTAAGGTGCTCGAGACGAAGGGCGCCGGACCGACGGCGACCGTGACGATCGACTTCGGTTCGGCCGGTAAGGTGCGCCTGATGCTGATCGGTGGCGTGCCGATGGTCAAGCTCTGACGTAGCTGGAAGATCGACTCCGTGGCCGCGTTGCTTCTGATCAGACGCTCGGTAAGCGGGTCATCGACTGAGGAGGCCGGCTCGTTCGGCACGGTAGAGGATGTCTGCGCGATTCGCGGTCTGGAACTTCCGATAGATGCTCTTCAGTCGGTATTTCACGGTGTCCTGTGAGATGAAGAGCTCGGCCGCCGCTTCCCGGGTGGTTCGCCCGTTTCGGAGTGCCTCGAGGGTGCGTCTCTCTGCCTCCGTGAGCGGGGGAACCAGCGACACCTGCAGCACTGCGGGCAGCCCGTCGATCTCGTCGACAGCATCCACGATGCCGGTTTCTCGTGCGTGGACCGCGAGTGCGCGGAGGCGGTCGAAGGGCACGGAGCCGAGCACGGTGCCCTGCCCGTGGAGGTGCATGTGGGCCATCGCCCGCTCGAACACGACCGCCGCTTTGCCTGCCCAACCCGTGCCCCAGAGCGCTACAGCGAGAAGGATGAGCGCTTCACCGCGGTAGCGGGGCGAGACCTGCCGCCTCAGTACTCGGTCGAGCCTGGTGATGGCATCACTGGGCTGCCCGCGGGTGAGGGCTATCCGAGCAGATGTGACTTCCACGACGGGCAAGGTCGGAAGCTCTCGAAGCTGTCGCTCCGCGCCGGTGACATCGCCCTGCGCGAGCAGCATGTTCGCGGCGTAGGCCGCGAGCTCTGTCTGCAAGTACGGTGTGGGCGGGAGGTTCACGGCCCGGGCGCGTGTCAGCAGTGCAAGCGCTTCGGCGTCTCCATAGTGTGTGCGCGCCGATGCTGCCGCAGCGATGACGAGCAGTGGCCAGAACTCGCAGCGACCCCAGCCCTCTTCCTCGTCCAGCGGCTCCGCGGGCCGGTTCGTGTCCGGGGTTTCGAAGATGATGACCGCTCTCGCGAACTCGAGCTGCCACCCGATGGGCGCGGGGACGGATTCTCCGTCCGTCTCGTGGTGCCGCCCGATTCGTTCGATCTCGTGGCGTGCCGCGTGGATGTTTCCCTCGACGGCATGGAGGAAGGCCATTCCGGCGTGCGCACAGAGCCGATCCTGGGCGTCTCCCGTCTGATCGCTGAATCGGATTGCCTCCCCGAAGTTCCGTGATGCGCCAGTGAGTTCTCCGTTCAGCGTGTACGTCAACGCGATCCCCGAATGCATGAGGGATCGTGCCGTGCGCAAGGGGGAGGCCCCATCGTCGGAGGTCTCCGCGAGTTGGAGCTCCAAGGCTTCGGCGTGGTTCCGTGCGTCCACCGAATTCCCGAGGACCCGATCTGCGGTCATGTGCAGATACCGGGTGACGGCGGAGGTCTCGGTGTGGGCGTGGCCCGCCGCGTCGGCTGCGGTTCGGAAGGCCCGCACGAGGCTGCGAAGCGAGAGTGCCGAGGTACCCGCGCGGCCATAGCCGTGGAGCATCCGGGCGCCGGCGAGCAGCGGCGACCGGTCGGAGACATCGCGAGGCACTCCGGCAAGCACCGACGCGATGGTCCGAGGGGCGAGGACCAGGCGTGGGTGCGATTCCAGCAGCCGTTGGAGTTCGGTGTGGTGGCCGGCTTCGCTGAACAGCCGCGCGGCGGTGGCCGGATCCTTGCCCTCTGCCTCGCGCGCCCACGTCAGTTTCAGATCGAAGATCTCCTCGTTCCCGAGTTCGCGCTCCACAATCGCGTGAGCAGCGGTCTCGAACGCGGGATGCACGCGGTTCGATCCGTTGGCCGGGTCGCGTAGGACGAGACCCGCGTTCTCCAGCGTATGCAGAGCGGTGGCCGTCTCTTGCCTGGTCAGTCCGGACAGGCGTGCGAGTGCAGCGGTGGGCATGGGCGTGCCGCATCCGGAAATGACGCTGAAGAGCCGTCGTTCAGGATCCGCCCGATCCAACAGGAGCGTCTCGAGACTGCCGGTCAGGAACTCCTCCGCCCAGGAGGAGGCCGACGCGTCCGTGCGGTTGTCCGTGCAGGCCGCGGTGAGGGCGAGCGGCCACGACCTGACGAGTCGCCGCACCCATTCCAGCCAGCCTGGATCGGTGTCCTGGGTGCCCGCGAGCGCCGTGGTCTCCTCGCGGGTGAACGCGAGGTCTTCGGGGGCGATGGACCACGTTGCGTACCGGGCGGTGGTCAGCGGAGTATCCAGGGCGGTGAAACGGCGTCCGAGAACGAGGAGCGAAAGCAGGGGTCCGCTGTCGAGGAGCTGGGCCAGGGCTTCGTCCGCCTGGCGGGAGGAGAGGAGGTGCCAGTCGTCGACGACCAGGTGTATCTGACCGGAGATGCTGCCGACGACGTGCAGCAGCGACGGGTAGTGATCCAGATCGTGCTCGCGCTGGATGCCGGCGGCCGTGGCCAGCCGTGCGGCGGCGAGTGCCCAGAATCGGTGCAGGTCTCCTGCGGTCTCACGCGCACTCACCCAAGCGACCGGTGCGGTCTGCACGGTCGCCCACTGGTCCGCGGCCAAGGATTTCCCGGCACCCAACGGTCCGCGCAGGATGCGGATCCGCGGTTGCCGGGCCTCACCCTCGATCACACGGATCACCCGGTCACGGACCAGCACCCGTGTACTCGCCTCGCGACTCGCACGACAGGGCCGGCGTCCGGCATTCCCACTCATGCATGCACACTCTCGGTCTCGGAGTTACCTTTCACCGGCACTCGGCAGGCGCCATCACGGGTTGGCCGCGGCCGCAGACCAACCCGTGAACCTGATTCGCGAAGTGCCGGTGACGGACAGCCGAGATGCACGCGGCTCGTTCGGATGTCCGACTACTCGGCGCAGCCACTCGCCTCGAAAGCGGACTTGGCCGTGTACTGCCCTTCCGGCAAGTACTGCCCCATCACGGCCTTTTCATCGCCGGGAGTCTTGGTATCGTGCGCGGCATGACTGAAGTCCTTGGACGGCAGCATGTTCCGCATGATCAGGAGGGAATCGTCGGGATGCCCGGCGCCATCGCCAGTCGGCGAGAGCGGCAGCCATGACACCCCGCACTCCTTGGTAGCGTTCACAGGTCGGTCCTCAGGCAGCGACGCGACGATCGTGTAACGACCTGCCGCATCCGTGGCCACCTGCTCGTCGTACAGGCATGCGATCACCTTCGTCGTTGCCAGTGATTCGTTGCTGCACATCGACCAGAACCGCATGTCGACAGCGCTGTCGACATCCCGCGCGCCCGTCGTCGTCTTCGGAGTCCGCGGCAGTTCGCCACGAAGTACCAAAACGTCACCGAACCCGCGGTTGACTTCGGCCGTGACGTAGCTGTTGTCGATGTTGGAGTACTGTCCGCCCACCCGCTGGGGCGTGCCGTCACACTTGCCGAGATAGGTACACCCGAGCGTGAACTCGGCGCTGTAGTACGCCCGCCACACCGGTGTCTGGTCCGCAGGGAATGTCGCCGGCTTGCCCGGCTGGTCGCGCAAGGCCTTGTACGTATCCAGCGGAAGCGCGGCAGGCTTCAGGATCGCGTTGTCCGCGTCGACCGCCGAACACAATGCGTCGCCGCGTAGCACCCGGCCATCGGAGAAGCGCAACTCTGGCTCCGGTAGTCCTACGCCGCCGGTGAGATCACGTCCATTGTCGGGAAGGTAGATGCGGTAGAGGAGGCTGATCCGATCCTGCCCTGGCACACCGGCATACAGAGTGTTGGGTTGCGGCTCGGCCGGCGGGGCTTCGTTGAGGACAGAGACCGTGTACGACCTGGCGTCTTCCTTCAGCCGGTCGGCGCCCGGGAGGTAAGGATTCTGTGATCCCGCGTCCGGAGCGGTCGCGACGTCGTTGAGGACGGCGGTCGGCATAGCGGTGCCGGCGTTGTACGAGTTCAACGACTGGTAGCGCGCGTGCGCGTACTGCCCCCGGATGACCAGTTCGGCATCGTCCGGGATGGTGAACTGCGCAGCCCAATAGACCGCCGCGGTGTCGGGGAAGGCGTAGTTGAGCTGCGGGTCCGCGAGCTCGGGATTGACTGGCACGGACCAGAAACAGGTCGACACCGGATGCTCGGGATCGGGGCCGCTCGAACCGGGATCGACGGATCCGAATCCGGATCCGCTCGACGAGCCGAGATCGACGGATCCGAATCCGGATCCGGATCCGCTCGACGAACCGAGATCGACCGATCCGATCGCCGGCGCAGCGACTGCGGACCCGGTCCCGGGCAACGCTGTGATCGCGGTCAGCGCCGCCGCAGCCAAGAACGTTCTCAATGAAGGCATCTCGCTCCTTGTGAGGTGGTTTACAAACTGTGGTAGATCCCCGTTCAGGTCTGTCTCACACGCGCTCGGTCCTCTGACGAGGTTGCCGAAGTGCGCCAACTTCAGTGGTGTCTGCGCGGGCCAGGGCATCGATGGTGGGTCCGGGTGGGATCGCATGCCGGTGCGGCCCCACCCGGTGGGGCAGTGGCCCCGCTCCCCGCTAGAGCGCTTCGGGACGCGGCGCCGTCCAGGTGCCGTCGAGCACGGAGGGACGGGGGCGGTACAGGCGCAGCACGTAGTTCCAGCCCGGCATGATGGGCAGGGCGTTCGCGACACCGTCAAGATGCATGCCGAAGCGGATGGTGGTGCTGCCGTCGGCATCGGGGGTGGCTGTGAGGCTGTTGATGCTGTTCACACCCAGTGTGTTCTCCTCGAAGTATCCCGCCGCGTTGTACAGCGAGACCGACCAGAACGCATCCACGGGAACGTCGTTCAGGCGGAGACGGTATTCCCCGACAGGGAGACGTTCGTCGAAGTTGACGTAGGTGGCCTCGTACTCGGGGAGGCCGCCCCAGCCGGAGGCGGTACCGAGCAGGTGCATGATCGGATCGACTTCCGCCGCGGTGCCGAATGAATGGTCGTACGTGGTGATGCCACGAGCGAGTGCGAGGAGCGCATCGCGGGTCTCGGTCTGCGACTGCTCGTCGTAGTCGGGCATCGGGAACTCACCTGTTCCGCCGCCGTCGATGGTGAGGGCGTCCTGCAACCGGTTCACCTCGGTGACGTCTTCGGGGTTGTTCGGATCGACGAGGATGCGCACGATGAGTGCGGCGTAGTCGGTTCCGACCAATTCACGCGTGAGCAGGTGCTCTCCCGGATCGCGCAGGATGACCGGACCGTAATGATCCTGACTGATCACCCACACGGAGATGTAGCGCTTGCCGGTATCCGGCACCGTGATCGTGACCGCATCGCGCACGTCGATGATCGTGCTGCTGTACAGGGTGTCTCGGTTCTGGCGGATGATCGGCTGGTCGTCGAGCGGCTTGAGCTCCCGAGTGTGGTTCCACGTGCCCAGGCCGACGCCCGCGGCGAGGCGAGCGAACATGAGATCGGATTCTGCGCGATTGAAGTTCAGGACGTTGACGGGGATCACGGACATAGCGGGCTCCATTCGATGTCGGGTACGGAACGGGAGCGGGAGTCCCTGCCCCGTCGGGGGAGTATCAGCCGAGCAGTCGCGCTTTTGCGGCTTCGAACTCGGCGTCGGTCAGCAGGCCTTGTGATTTGAGATCGCCGAGTTTCTGCAACTCGGCGACGAGATCGACCGGGGCGGCGGGCGCGGGTGTGGGCATCGCGCGTACGGCCTGCTGCTGGGCCAACTCGTACTGCGCCTGCTCGTATTCGGCCTGGGCTCTCCTTTGTCGCCGGGTGGCCATACCGTCGCTGACGGCGGTCGCGGTACCGGCTACGACCGCGGTGCGCGCGGCGAGGCCCAGCAGTCCGGGGCGACCTCTTCGCGGGATGTACGGCATGTCAGACCTCCAGTTTCGGGATGATCGAGTCCATGAGGGCGTTGACGACCGGGGCGGGTATCCGCTCGTAACCCAGTAGCACCGCGCCGGACTCGGCGGTCCGGGCGGCGAGTTCGCGCTGATAGACCAGCTCGAGCGCGACCAGCAGCGCTGCAGCGCCGGCGGGGATCGCCGCCGCGAGTTCGGTGATGTCTTCATGCCCGAGCAGACCGGACGCGCCGAGCATCTCGACATTGATCTCGAAGCCGTTCGGCAACTCCTCGACCTCGATGAGGGTGAGTTCGCCGTCCTCGGACTTGGAGATGACGATCAGATCGAGCAGCTGCACCAGGCCGGTATCCGTAAGCTCGGTGAGCGCTGAGAGTGCGGCCGGGTCGAGGCCCTCCCCGGGCAGACCGAGAAGATAGAAGTCGACAGGTCCGAAACGCGCGGCACTCACCACGTCGCCGCTCACGAGAGGACCTTCAGCTTCAGTGCGGAGAACTCTTCCTCGTTGATCGCTCCTGCTTCGAGGAGTGCTGCGGCTGTGGCGATCTCCTCGCTGGGGCTCTTCCCCGCGACCTCGCGGATGTACGACTCGGCAGCGTTCTCGGCGGCGCGTGCGGCCTTGTTGCTGCGTTCCGTCATTCCTTCGCCGCGGGCGACGAGATAGACGAGTGCGGTGACGATGGGCAGGAAGAGAAGGAAGAACACCCAGACGGCCTTGAGCCAACCGTTCAGCTTATGGTCGCGGAACAGGTCGGCGATGATCGCGAACAGCGCGAAGAGATATCCGATGAAGACGGTCGCCCACAGCATCCAGCCGAGGCTTTCCCAGAAGTTCATGTGTGTTGTCCGATTCTTGTGAGGGGGCGCGGGGTTCGCGGCCGATGGATGAGGGAGCGTGGTGAAGCAGAGCTCAGAGGGAGGCGATGGCCTTGCCGAGCATGAGTGCCGACATGAATGCCATGAGTACGGTCATGACCACGTTGTTCTCGCGGACGAGCCACCGGTGCAGCGCATCAAGCGGTCCCCGGAGCTGCTCTGAAGCGACGATGAACGCTGAGACCAGCACCCATACCGTCGAGGTGGCGCACAGGACGAAGACCCCCGTCGCGATACTTGCCGGGAGGGCGGCGAGACCGGCGTCTCCGATGGTCACTCCGGCGCTCGCGGCGATGAGGAGGTTCTTCGGGTTGAGTGCCGAAAGCAGAAGGCCGAGGCCGAATGCGCGCTTCAACGTGAAGCCGTCGATGGCCGCCATCCATTTCGGGAGTGCGGGATCCATGCCGGGTTTCGGTCGGTCTCGCCATTGCCTGACCGCGAACAACAGCAACAGGGCCGCAAGCAGGAGCTGCACGATTGCGCGCGGCACGTTCGGTCCGCCCGAATCGCCGTGGGGCGTGAGCAGGCCGGCGAGCAACACGAACGCCGTCACCGCAATGGCGATCCCGAGGATCCAGCCGATCAGGAATCCGGGGCCGGTGCGGCGAGCGCTCGCGGAAAGCAGCATGAGAATGGCCGCGATGATCGTGAAAGGGCTGATCGCGATGCCGAGTGCGAGCGGCAGCGTCTCCCCGATGACAGAGCCCAACATGGTCAGTTCCTCGACCGAGCGGTCGTGTCGATGGGAGGGGTTGCGAGGTCGGCCCGGTTCGTCGGGTAGATCGGATCTCCTTCGGGCACGACCTCGAAACGGCCCAGCCGCGGAAGCGCGCCGCTGCGCACCCGGCTGAACGCGAGCAGCGTGACTCCGCCGAGGAGGTCCCGCCCCACATCCCGGCGGCTCGGCCCGGCAAGCATTCGGTTCATTCCGAAATACTCACAGGCTCCTGTAGGCCTCGAACGCGGTCTCATCCGCAGCGGATGAGATGAACGCTTGTCTCGAGTATCTTCGACACATGATCGAAGCGGTGCGTGAGGCACTCGCCTCCGGTGAGGCGGAGCAGGCTCGAAGCGTCCTACGGAAGAACTGGCTCCGTCTGATTCTCGAATCGCACACCAAGGAACTCGAGCAGCTCTGCCTTGCCCATCCTGATCCGCACGACCCGCACATCCTGCTGATACGGGCGTGCTGCCGCGACCTCAGTGGCGACCCGTACGGTGCGGAGTTTCTCCGCGGACAAGGTTTGCGGGTTGCGTCCGACGATTTCGTCGTCTGCTTCACTGACCTGTTGCTTGCTCCCGACACCTCGACCAAGGCCGTCATCGCCGATCGCGCGCGCCACGCGCTCGCCCAGTGCGAGCCGGAGGACGACTACCCGTCCGCGCTCTTCCTCCTCGGATGGACCGAGGTGCGGTTACGCCGTGATCTCCCTCGTGCCATTGCGCTACTTCGCTCCGCCATCGACGAGGCGCAGTTGCAGTCGCGCGCGGAGACGTTGCGTCTCGCCCAATCCAATTTGGCCTTTGCGCTCACCCACGCGGGAGCATTCACCGAAGCTGAACAGATTCTCGACGGGCTACCTTCCAGGGAAGTGGTGTCCGACTGGGAACGCTTCGAAGGCGGTCTTCCCCAGTCGAATCGAGGGTGCATCGCTTTCTGGCGCGGTGACTTCGAGGAGGCGATCGCTCAGTTCGACTCCGTCATCGTAGAGGGCAGCCCCGGAACCAACTTCGAGGCGCTCGCCCGTCTCTACTTGGTGATGAGCCTGATCGCTCTGAACCGGGAAGACCGGTACCACACTGCGGCGCGCCTGCTGCGAGGCGTGAGCACTGCGGACAAGCACGGCATTCCTTGGGATACGCTGCGGCGCGTCACCACGGCCTGGCTCGCCCACGCGCAGAGGCAGGACGAGCAAGCTCGCCGTATCGCCAGGCCTGCTCTTACCCGCACAGGTGCCGCGGTTGCCCATGCGCTTCTCGCGGAGCTCTATCGAGTCCTGGGGGATCGGGAACCGTCGGCTCAAGCGCTTCGCCTCGCAACGTCGGCCGGGCTGCCACGATATGCGCTGGTGAGCACACTCGTCACCTCAGCCGCGCTGAGCGCCGTATCGGGGCATGGATTCCAGGCACATGAGCAGCTGGATCGCGCGCTGGAAGCTGCACTCCCCGAACGGATTCTTGCCCCATTTCTCGCCGACGATCCGGTGATTGTCGATCTCTTGAACGCTCACGCAATACGGGGGTCGAGACATCACGGGCTCTTGTGCACGATCCTCGAACGACGGAACCAGCTGTCCGTACTGCTCGCGGGAGTCCTGACCGAACGAGAGAAGGAGATACTCACATATCTGCGTACCGCGATGACTGCAGATGAGATCGCTGAGCACCTCGGCATCGCTTACCCCACGGTGAAGACGCACATTCGCTCGATCTACCGCAAGCTGGGCGTGACCAAACGTCGTGCAGCTGTTCAAGCAGCCGACAAGAGATAGTGGTCTCATCCCGATCGACTCGTCAATGGAGTACTTCTACGGGGCACACTCGGGCGGGTAGAAACGCGGGTAGTTTTTTTCCGTCCGGCGGTGTGGTCGAGATTGTCGCTACTGGTGGCGGCCGGTTTCGACCGCGCCGGCTCTGGTGGATCGCAGGCCAGCGGAGACCTGGTCATATGCGCGGGTTCGATACCTTCTGTCGTTGGCTCCGCGAGTCCCGTGAAGGCCATCCGGCCGGTTTCGGCTTCCTCTCCGCGAGGTATCGGACCGACGATCGTCGGAGGGCAAACCCACTATTGTTCCGAGAACATTGTTCCGAGAACACCGGGTAGTCGCCGGGTGGCTCGACTGATCAAGGAGGCACGGCGTGCGTCTGCTGTTCCAGCTCTTTTCGCAATGCGTGCTCGGTGTGGTGGCGTTGATCGTGGTGCATTTCGTCTTACCCGGGGTGGATCTGAGCTTCACCGGATTCTTCGTGGCAATCGGCGTGTTCACCTTGGCCCACATGATTCTCGGCCCGTTCGTGCTCAGCGTGGCGCAACATTATGCCGCTCCGCTTGCGGGTGGTGTCGGGCTGGTCGCCACGCTGCTCGCGCTGTGGGTTGCATCCCTGTTCCCCGACGGCATTCAGATCAGCGGCGTCAAGTCCTGGATCTTCGCACCGATCATTGTCTGGGTGATCACGGCACTCGGCGGGTGGATTTTCATGGCCTTCGTCATCGACAGGTGGCTCAAACGACGCAGTGCAGAGAAGCTCGTGCGCAGTGTGAATCAGGCGTGAGTTTCCTGCACGCCCCGCCGAAACATCTTGTCCTGGAACAACCCAGTAGGAGTCACCTGTGACCGCTCACCCGCTCGACCGTCGCGTTCTCCTGAAGAGTGCCCCGAACTTCCGTGACCTCGGCGGCATCCCCGTTGCATCCGGAACCGTCCGTCCGGGCGCGCTGTACCGCTCGGCGACGCTCGCGAAGCTCGACGACGACGACCTCACCGCCTTCGAGGTCCTCGGTGTCGCGACTGTGTACGACCTCCGCACCGCTGCCGAGCGCGACGGTGCCCTCGATCGCCTTCCCGGCACGGTGCGTACGGTCTGGCTCGACGTGCTGGCCGACAATGCCCAGAACGCCGCGGCCACCGGACTTCTCATGACGGACCCGGTTGCATACGCCGGGACGATCAGCGACGGGCGCGGGATCGGGCAGATGGAGGAGGCGAACCGAAACTTCGTCAGTTTGCCCTCGGCGCTGAGCGCATATCGCGCGTTCTACCTCGACCTGATCGACGAGAAGCGCGCTGGGGCCGCCCTCTTCCACTGCACCACGGGCAAGGATCGCACCGGATGGGCCGCGACCTCCTTCTTGCTCCTCCTCGGCGCCGACGAGAGCGACGTGCGCGCCGATTACCTCGAAACGAACACCGATCTGGCGCCCATGACCGATCCGATCCTCGCCTTCGTCGAGAGCAAGGGCGTCGACCCGGAGCTGATCCGTCCTCTCCTCGGCGTCCGTGAGAGCTACATCGATGCCGCTCTCGACGAGATGCGCACGCACTTCGGCACCGTCGAGGACTACGCGCGTGACGGGCTCGGCCTCACCGCCGAGCAAATCGCAACGCTGCGCGAGCGGTTCACTCAGTCTTCGTAGAACGATCCGGTCGGCGTCGATTCGTCGCCGCACCGGCAGAGCCCGATGTTGCGGTCACGTCTTTCTCGAATCGGATCTCCCGGCCGATTTTGCCGGTGTCGTCGAGGACGGCACTCAGGATCCGTTGCGACACTCTAGAAGTCAGCCGGTGGATGCAGCACGGATCGTACGAGAATCCGGTTCGGAACCCCAGCTCCATCCTCCAGAGTCGCCTCGAGTCGAACCGGCGACGAGAGTCCGACGGGAAGCCCACTCCGAGGTGTTCGAACAGGCCGGTTGCCGGCCCAGGCTCGGCACGTCCGCTCAGCGTGGTGACGCAGGCCGCGATCGTGGGATCGAGCGTCAGGGCTGCTCGACGCCGAGGCTGATGCCGCGGGTGGCGAGCCAGGGGAGCGGATCGATCTTGTTCTCGCCGGCCAGATGCACCTCGAAGTGCAGGTGCGGACCTGTGGAGAAACCGCGGTTGCCCATCGTCGCGATCTGGTCGCCGGCCATGACCTTCTGGCCGACCGTCACGAGGGTGTCGTTGATGTGGCCGTACACGGTGATGGTGCCGTCGGGGTGCTGGATGCGCACCCACATGCCGAAGCCGGAGGCCGGCCCGGAGTCGATCACGGTGCCGTCGGCGACCGCGTAGATGGGGGTACCGATGGCATTGGCGATGTCGACGCCGGCGTGCAGCGTGCCCCAGCGGGCCCCGAACGACGACGTGTACGTGCCCTGGGCGGGCAGAGCGAACAGCGGGCGGCGGGCGGCGGCCTCGCGGGCGGCACGCTCCTCGCTGAAACGCTGCCCCTTCGCGAGGAGATTGGAGAACTGCCCCAGATCGGTGGGGTTCGCGACCGCGAGCACCTGGGGTGCCGAGCTGTCGGCGGAGGAGTTCTGGGCGACGTCGCTGAACTGAGCGGCCTGCGGGACGGCGGTGGTCGCGGCGGAACCGGAGGCGGTGAGTGCGACCTCGGAGTGGTCGGAATTCTTGGCCGGCGAGCTGACTGCTGCCTGGCCCGCGGCGACGACTGCGCCGGCGGCAACCGCGATGACTGCGGCGCGGCCCTTGAGGGCGGAGGGGGGAGTGGGGAGGCGGTGGAGACCGCCGCGTCGCGCCGGGGCGGCGACATCGCGGTCCGCGGCGGCGGATCCCGCAGGGGTGAAGGCGTCGAACGGAGTCGCGTCTTCGAGATCTTCGGGCTTGTTTTCACTGTGGAGCATGGCGTTGCAAATCTCAGAACTTTCGGCCTCGGAGTAACGAACCTCCGGGGGCGTCGGATAACTGGGCGTGACGCCGTCGTCCACTCGGTGAAGCAGCGTGACCGGAGACGGCTCCGCTGCTGGATTGCAACGCTCGAACTCGTGATCTGCCGCGGTCCGAAATGCCCGCGAGGGCTCCATGGATTCCGGGTCGGCGTGTTGTTTCGTAAATCGACTGGCCGTGAACTGAGCGCGGTGGTGCATGTGCCCTGCCGTCCTCCTGCCCGTGACCTGCCTGTGACTTAGACCCTGGCGACGGTAACGAAACGGTTGCGGCGGGGCAACCTGTAGCCCATGGCGAATCGAAAGATGTGACCGGCGTCACATCCTGAGCTGGGAGGATGCCGAACATCCCGAATGGTCTCGTTCATATATCGGGATGACACGGCGGTGTTACACACCGCGCGGTGACGAGTTCACGAGATAGCGTCACGCGGGTGGAATCCCCAACCCGATCGCGCACGGTGTCCGCAACGGCCCACTCCGATGTGGCCCGGGGCGAGCCCGCTGTCCGGTCGTCGTTCGATGCCGGCGGGAAGCTGCCGATCACAGCCGTCGCGGTCGCGGCGGTAGGTGCGATCGCTGTCGCCGCGGGCTCGATGACGGATGTTGCCCGGACCGTGGAGGGCGCCCGCATCCCCGCGGTGGGGGGCGCGACACTGATCGCCGTCGTGATCGCACTCGCCGTTCCGGCGGCGGCTGCCGCGCTCGTGTCCCGGTGGCCCGCGACGGCGGGCGCGCTGCTGGCCGGCGCCGGTGCGGTGACCGTCGGGCTCTGCGTCCTCGACATCCAGTTGTGGACCGATCCGATCGATGCCAACAGATTGGAGTTGTTCCGTCCCGCGACTGCCGCCGGTATCGCCACCGGGCCCGGCGCCGCGCTGGTCCTCGCCGGTCATCTCCTCGCCGTCGCGGCGGGTGTGCTCGGCCTGCTGACGGTGCACCGGGCGTCGCACGCCGACGGGTACGGTGCCTCGCTCGATCCCGACGCGGTCGGGCGGCCCGTCGGTTCGCGGATCGGATTCGGGCTCACCGCAGGGGTTCTCGTGGCCGCGTGTGTGCTGGCGTTCGCGTTGTCTGCGCGTCCGCTGACGTCGAGCGACCCGGTGATCCTGGTGCGTGCCGCGATCGCGTCGGACGGTGCAACCGCGATCGGTGCCGTGGTCCTCGCGGTGGCCGTCCTGATCGTCGTTGCCGCCGCGCTGGCGTCGATCGACTCCACGGTCGCGGCCGGGGCTGTCGGGGGTGCAGGCCTGGCGGCGCTCGGACTGGTCGGCAGCCGACTCGTTGCCGGTATGTCCGACGACCGGCTCGCACCCGGCCCGGGCGCCGTGTGGGGGACCGTCGGCGCCGCGCTGCTGATCGTCGCGGCGGCGTCGATTCCCGTCGCCGTGCGCCGCCGCGAGCAGCGCTCGGCCGAGTCGACCGCGCCGGAACACCGGGGCGGTGCAGTCACCCGGTCGACACCGCGGGACTCCGCTCGCCGATGGCACAACGTCGCGGGTGTGGCAGGCATCGGTGCCGGGCTGCTGGCCGGCGTCGGCGCGCTGCTGCCCGTGCTGACGGTCCCCGATTCGGCGCCGGCCCCCGAGGTACCCGCGACCCGTGTCGTGCTGGTCGCGGGCGCGCTGCTCGTGATCGCCGCCGTGTGGCTGCTGATGTCGGAGTTCGCTGCCCTCGTCCGTCCCGTGGTCAGCGTGCTGTGGGTGGCGGTTGTCGCGGCCGTCGCGACCGTCGCGCAGAGCGCCCTCGCGGCGCTCGAGATTCCCGGAGTCGGACTGGGTGCGGGAAGTTGGCTCATGGCCGCCGGAGCGTTCGCGGCGGTCGCAGCGGGGCTCTCGGCGGGATCGGCGGGAGCGGCCGAGCGTGACGACGTGGACACGTCGCAGCGCGTCGAACCGATCCGCTCGGTGTCGGTCGTCGGCGTACTCGCCGCGACCGCGGTCGTCCTCGCCTACGTGCTTCCGCTGTACCGAGGTGCCGACGGCACGGCCGCCTCTCTGGGGCGGATCCCGTGGGGGTGGGATGAGTGGGGGCAGGCGCTGTCGGCGGTGGTCGTCGTGGCTGCGGTGCTGGTCGCGGCGCATTCCCGTGCGGCCCGCGCAACCGCTCTTCTCCTGGGCGCGAGCCTGGTCATGGTCTGTCATCTCGTGGCGTGGCCGCTGTCGGCGGGCCGTCTGACCGATCCGGTCGCAGGTCCGGGTGCCGCACCTGCAATCCTTGCCGTGGTGCTCCTCGCCGGGACTGCGACCCTCGCCGGGTATCGCAACCCGCGGTGAGTCGTGCCGCGACGACTGTCGATGCGTGACATATGCCACATAGCATGTGGGCGAGCGATAGTCGATTGATTGAACTAGTTAAAGTCCGACACGGACCCGCTCCTACCCCTCGAGCGGGCGTCAACGCAGACGAGACGGTGAGCAGATGGATCTCTTCGAATACCAGGCGAAGGAACTCTTCGCCAAGCACGACGTGCCGACGTCGGCCGGCCGTGTTACCGACACTGTCGCCGGTGCCCGCGAGATCGCCGAGGAAATCGGCAAGCCCGTGATGGTCAAGGCGCAGGTCAAGGTCGGCGGCCGCGGTAAGGCCGGTGGCGTCAAGTACTCGCCCGACGCGGATGCCGCGCAGGCGAACGCGGAGGCGATCCTGGGCCTCGACATCAAGGGTCACGTCGTCAAGAAGCTGCTGGTCGCAGAGGCGAGTGACATCGCTGAGGAGTACTACATCTCCTTCCTGCTGGACCGCACCAACCGCACGTACCTGGCCATGTGCTCGGTCGAGGGTGGCGTCGAGATCGAGGTCACCGCCGAGGAGAACCCCGACGCCCTCGCGAAGATCCCCGTGGACGCCGTCAAGGGTGTCGACCTCGCATTCGCGCGCAGCATCGCCGAGGCCGGCAAGCTGCCCGCCGAGGTGCTCGACGCCGCGGCCAACACGATCCAGAAGCTGTGGGAGGTCTTCATCAAGGAAGACGCTCTCCTGGTCGAGGTCAACCCGCTCGTCCGTACGCCCGACGACCAGATCCTGGCCCTCGACGGCAAGGTCACGCTGGACGAGAACGCTGCGTTCCGTCAGCCCGGCCACGAGGCTTTCGAGGATCGTGACGCCACCGATCCCCTCGAGCTCAAGGCCAAGGAGAACGACCTCAACTACGTCAAGCTCGACGGCGAGGTCGGCATCATCGGCAACGGCGCCGGCCTGGTCATGTCGACCCTGGACGTCGTCGCCTACGCGGGCGAGAAGCACGGCAACGTCAAGCCGGCCAACTTCCTCGACATCGGTGGCGGCGCTTCCGCTGCCGTCATGGCTGCCGGCCTGGACGTCATCCTGAACGACGCGCAGGTCAAGAGCGTCTTCGTCAACGTCTTCGGTGGCATCACCGCGTGTGACGCGGTCGCCAACGGCATCGTCGGTGCGCTGCAGACCCTGGGCGACGAGGCCAACAAGCCGCTCGTCGTGCGCCTGGACGGCAACAACGTCGAAGAGGGTCGTCGCATCCTCGCCGAGGCCAACCACCCGCTGGTGACGGTCGTCGCAACCATGGACGAGGCTGCCGACAAGGCTGCCGAGCTCGCCTTCGCAGCGAAGTAAGGGACACACACAACAATGGCTATCTTCCTCACCAAGGACTCCAAGGTCATCGTCCAGGGCATCACCGGCGGCGAGGGCACCAAGCACACCGCTCTGATGCTCAAGGCCGGCACCCAGGTCGTCGGTGGCGTCAACGCCCGCAAGGCCGGCACCACGGTCTCGCACACCGACAAGGACGGCAACGCCGTCGAGCTGCCGGTCTTCGCGACCGTCGCCGAGGCGATGAAGGAGACCGGCGCGGACGTCTCCATCGCGTTCGTTCCCCCGGCCTTCTCGAAGGACGCCATCGTCGAGGCCATCGACGCGGAGATCCCGCTGCTCGTGGTCATCACCGAGGGCATCCCGGTGCAGGACTCCGCTTACGCGTGGGCCTACAACGTCGACAAGGGCAACAAGACCCGCATCATCGGCCCCAACTGCCCCGGCATCATCACCCCGGGTGAGGCGCTGGTCGGCATCACCCCGGCGAAC
This sequence comes from Prescottella sp. GW823-FHT02E09, assembly GCF_058797375.1. Classification (NCBI taxonomy): domain Bacteria; kingdom Bacillati; phylum Actinomycetota; class Actinomycetes; order Mycobacteriales; family Nocardiaceae; genus Rhodococcus; species Prescottella sp. GW823-FHT02E09. The sequence goes on along the minus strand of NZ_JBXAJP010000001.1, from coordinate 402,790 downwards.
ATCGCCGGTAAGGGCCCCGTCGGCCTGGTCTCCAAGTCCGGCACCCTGACCTACCAGATGATGTTCGAGCTGCGCGAGTACGGCTTCTCGACCGCCATCGGCATCGGCGGCGACCCGGTCATCGGCACCACCCACATCGACGCCATCGAGGCGTTCGAGAAGGATCCCGAGACCAAGGTCATCGTGATGATCGGTGAGATCGGTGGCGACGCCGAGGAGCGCGCCGCCGACTACATCAAGGCCAACGTCACCAAGCCGGTCGTCGGCTACGTGGCGGGCTTCACCGCCCCCGAGGGCAAGACCATGGGCCACGCCGGCGCCATCGTCTCCGGTTCCTCGGGCACCGCGCAGGCCAAGAAGGACGCCCTCGAGGCGGCCGGCGTCAAGGTCGGCAAGACGCCGTCCGAGACCGCCGCTCTCGCGCGCGAGATCCTGAAGAACCTCTGATCGCAGTCTGATCACCCGAACGGCGCTCGCAGCCAAGGCATCTGCCTGGCCGCGGGCGCCGTTCGCGTTCGGTGGGTCGACGCCGTCAGATGTCGACCCACCGAACGCCGGCGGGTGTGAGTTCGACTGTGCCGGAAGTCAGTTCGGCGACGATCGATGCGAGCCCGGCGGGATCCCGGGTGGCGAGCGTGAAGGTGACCGCAGCACCGTAGGCGGCGTCGACGACGTTCACCCCGCGGATGCGCAGATCCGACTCCATGCGCCCGGCGGTGTCGTGGCCCACCTCGACGGACACCAACTCGAGGCGTTCGCGGCTGAGCAGCGCCGACGCGGCGACCGCGTCGTCGACGGCGGCGACCACGGCCCCCGAGTACGCGCGCACCAGCCCGCCGGCACCGAGCTTGATGCCCCCGAAGTAGCGCGTGACGACCACCGCGACGTCCACGAGGTCCCGGGCCCGCAGGACCTGGAGCATCGGAATCCCGGCGGTTCCGCCCGGTTCGCCGTCGTCGTTGGATCGCTCGATCCGGTCCGACGGTCCGTTGCCGGTGATGTAGGCCCAGCAGTGGTGCCGTGCGTCGGGATACCGGCGGCGCTGCTCGTCGACGAAGTCCTGGGCGTCGGACGGGCCGTCGATCCGCCGGAGTACCGCGATGAACCGCGAATGCTTGACCTCGGTCTCGGTCTCGACATCGGAACCGGCGGGCAGCGTGAAGGGCATGAGCCCATTTTCCCGTGCGGTGCGGTGGGGCCGTACACGCGCCGTCCCGGCCACCGGCGTCGTCGCGGTATCGCCGACGGCTTTCCCGATGATTCGCGTGGACGATCAGGGTAGCGTTCATGGGGTTTGATACGTCGACTAGGAGCAATCATGACTTACACCGACGGAGGGTCCGGCTTCGGTCAGCCCTCGCAGCCGCCGGCGGCGAACGGCACGAAGAATCTGTCGTTCTATCTCGGCATTGCGGTCCTCGCGCTGGGTGTCGTCAACTTCCTTCTCGGGTTCGCTCCCTACCTGAAGAACTCGACGAGTTCCAGGTACGGCGTCGAGTTCTCGGCGAACGCGTTCGAGAGCGACGGCACGGTCGCGCTCAGCTTCCTGCTCCTCGGCGGACTGCTGGCCGGTCTGGCGCTGCTGCCCAAGCAGTCCTACGCGGGCCCCGCTGCGGCGGCCTCGCTCGTCGGATTCCTCGTGTCGTTCGTCCTCATGCTCAACATTCCCACCGGCGGTAGCCTCGCGGGCGGCGGCATCATGATCCTGATCCTGGCGTTCATCCAGGCGGTGATCGCGACCGCGGTGTTCCTGTTCGGTGCCGGGCTCGTCAAGCAGCCGCAGGGCCGGCCGACCCGTACCCACGTCCACCCCGCCGCCTACGGTCATCCGCAGGGTTACCCGGGCCAGGCGCCTCAGCCCGGCTACGGCGTCCCGGGCGGCCAGCAGGGTTATGCCCCGGGGTACCCGCAGCAGCCGACCTACGGTCAGTCCGGCCAGGCGCAGCCGGGCTACCCGCAACAGGGATACCCGCAGCCGCCGCAGCCCACGGCCGGCTACGGACAGTTCCAGGCCGGTCAGCAGGCGTACCAGCCGCACCAGCCGACGCAGCACATTCCGCAGCAGGCGCCGCAGTCCGATGCGCCGCCGGCATCGCCCGCGACGCCGACCGGTTCCTCCGATGCACCGAGCGCGCCTACCCAGGCATTCGGGGCGCAGACTGAGAACCCGGACGACGAGAAGAAGTGATCGAGTGGGCCACGCCACGCCTCGGCGCGCCTGAACGCCGCCGCCGGGCGTGGGTGCGACCCTCGAACCGATGACTTCTCTGCTTGGTCGTGGCGAACGCCGCGACATCTCCGACCGGCCCGATCCCGACACCGATCAGGTGCGCGCGCTGCTCGGTGTCGCCTTGCGGCCCACCGGTGTCGCGATCGTCCTGATCAGTGCGGTCGTCATCGTCACGTTGGTCGCGTCGAACAGCGACCTGACCGGGGTGGCCGGTGCGATCGCCGCGTGCTGGCTGGCGCTGCACCAGGTTTCGCTCACGGTCACCGACGCCCCGCTCGGGGTCCTGCCGCTGTTGCCGACCGCAGTGATGATGTGGGCCGTCGCCCGTGGATGCGCTCGTGCGGTGACGGCGCGCGCGACGGTGCGTGACGCGGCGCCGGTGGTGGCCGCGGCGGTCGCCGGACCGCTCGTGACGACGCTGATCGCGCTCGCGGTGGTGTCCGAGGCGACGTCCGTCGTCCCGTTCGACGCTCCCAACGCGGCCGGGGCACTCGCATGGGTGGTGGGCATTCACCTCGTCGCGGCCACGGCGGGGATCGTCACGACGATCGGGCGTGCGGAATGCGCGCGTCGAGGCGTCCCCTCCTGGGTTCCGGAGGTGTCGCGCCCGGCCGCGCGGGCCGCGCTGGCCCTGTTCGCGGCGGGCTCGGCGGTCACGGTCGCCGCGCTGGTGTGGTCGTGGTCCGAGGTCGGGGCACTCCTCGGCGAGGGTTCGGATCTGGTCGGCGTACTGGGGCTCACCGTCCTGTCGGTGCTGTACCTGCCGAACGTCGCAGTCGGGGCGGTCGCTGTCCTGGCGGGCGGCACGGCCCACGTCGGCGGCACCTCGGTGAGCGTGTTCGACATCGTCCCGGGCCCGGTGCCGCCGGTCCCGGTGCTCGGCGGGGTCCCCACCGAACTCGTCGGGACCGCGTGGCCGGCGTTGCTGATCGTTCCCCTCGCGATCGGGGCGCTGCTCGGGCGGGACTGCGGCCGACTGCGCCTGCCCGTGCAGGAGACCGCGTACACCGTGGGGTGTTCCGCTGCCGGTGTCGGTGTGGTGGCTGCGCTCGTCGGTGTGCTTGCCGGCGGTGACCTGGGGGCTTACGGATTCGTCGGCGTCGAGCCGGTGGCGCTGGGACTGATCACCTTCGGGCTCCTGGTGCTACCCGGACTGGCGGTCGCGACGATGATTGCTCGGCGCAACGGTGTCGAGGCGGCCGACAGGGACGAGACCGAACATCCCGAGCAGTCCGAGCAGTCCGAGAGTGCCGGCGCGACTGCGGTGTTCGCGGACGACGGAACCGCCGCAATGGCGTTCGAGGTGAAGCGCCTCGCGCTGCCGTCGGTGCGGTACCGGTCCGAGCCGGAGGTGGACCCGGAGTCGGCGACGGAGGCCGAGTCGGAGGCCGAGTCGGAGGCCGGGACCGATGCGGCCGAGACCCCGGGAGACCCCGAGAAATCCGAGGACCCCGAGGCCCCCGAGGCCCCCGGGAACGTCGAGGACTCCGGGCACGTCGACGACCCCGGCCCGACCGTGCTCGAGGGTGAACTCGTCGACGATGCCGCCCAGACCCCGACCGTCGTGGACGGCGCCGACGTGATCGACGTGGAGGTCGAGACCGAGCCGACGTCGGACCGGTCGGCCGAGTCCGCCGAAGGCGACCTGCCGCGCGGTCCGGTCACCCCCAGCGACTAGGCTCTTACCCGGCCCGTGATGCGGCCCGACCGTCTCGAAAACCAGGAGTAGTGCGCTGACTGCCACGCGTGACCAGCTGCGGCCCACAGTGCCCGCTCGGATCGTCGTACTCGCGTCGGGGACGGGCAGCCTGTTGCAGGCACTCATCGCCGCCACGCGCACCGACGGATATCCCGCGACCGTCGTTGCGGTCGGCGTCGACCGGGACTGCGCAGCAACGGCTCATGCCGACGGTGCGGGCGTCGACCACTTCCGTGTGGCACTGCGCGACCACGCGGACCGCGCCGCGTGGGACGTCGCGCTCACCGAGGTCGTCGCATCGCACCGGCCCGATCTGATCGTCAGTGCCGGATTCATGAAGATCCTCGGCTCCGCGTTCATCGAACGCTTCGGTGGCCGGATCATCAACACGCATCCCGCGTTGTTGCCGTCGTTCCCCGGCGCGCACGCGGTCCGCGACGCCCTCGCATACGGCGTCAAGGTGACCGGGTCCACGGTGCACCTGGTCGACGGTGGCATCGACACCGGACCGATCCTCGCGCAGGAGCCGGTCGAGATCCTCGCCGCCGACGACGAGGCCGCGCTGCACGAGCGCATCAAGATTGTCGAACGGCGACTGCTGGCCGAGGTCGTGGCCGCCGTCGCCCTCAGAGGTGTTGTTTCCGACGGACGAAAGGCCGTGATCCCCAGTGAGTGAACGCAAGGCTGTGCGCCGTGCACTTGTCAGCGTCTACGACAAGACCGGACTGGTCGAACTGGCCACCGGCCTGCATCAGGCCGGTGTCGAGCTGGTCTCCACCGGCTCGACCGCAGCCAAGATCGCCGACGCCGGCATCCCGGTGACCAAGGTCGAGGACCTGACCGGCTTCCCCGAGTGCCTCGAGGGTCGCGTGAAGACGCTGCATCCGCGCGTGCACGCCGGTGTCCTCGCCGACACCCGCAAGCCGGAGCACCTCGCGCAGCTCGAGGAACTGGGCATCGAGGCATTCCAGCTGGTGATCGTGAACCTGTACCCGTTCACGCAGACCGTCGCGTCGGGTGCCACCCCGGACGAGTGCGTCGAGCAGATCGACATCGGCGGCCCGTCGATGGTCCGCGCGGCGGCGAAGAACCACCCGTCCGTCGCGGTCGTCGTCGACCCGAAGAAGTACGAGGGCGTCCTCGCTGCTGTCGAGGCCGGTGGCTTCAACCTCTTCGAGCGCACCGCGCTGGCCGCGCAGGCGTTCCAGCACACCGCGTCGTACGACGTCGCGGTCGCCACCTGGATGACCGAGAGCCTGATCGAGACCGTCACCCCGAGCGAAGCGACGGAAGATTCTGCACTGTCGCAGTTCCCGCGCTGGGTCGGCGCGACATGGGAGCGTTCCGCGGTGCTGCGCTACGGCGAGAACCCGCACCAGGCGGCGGCGCTGTACGACAGCCCTGCCGGCCCGGCGGGCCTCGCGCAGGCGAAGCAGTTGCACGGCAAGGAGATGTCGTACAACAACTACACCGACGGTGACGCCGCGTGGCGGGCCGCGTTCGACCACGCCGCGCCGGCCGTCGCGATCATCAAGCACGCCAACCCGTGCGGCATCGCGGTCGGCGCCGACATCGCCGAGGCCCACCGCAAGGCGCACGCCTGCGATCCGGTCTCCGCGTTCGGGGGCGTCATCGCCGCCAACCGTGAGGTGACCGTCGAGATGGCCGAGCAGGTCGCCGACATCTTCACCGAGGTCATCATCGCCCCGTCGTACGCGCCGGGTGCCGTCGAGGTGCTGGCCCGCAAGAAGAACGTCCGCGTCCTCGAGGCCGCCGCCCCCACCGAGACCGGCATCGAGCTGCGCCCGATCTCCGGTGGCACGCTGCTGCAGGAGCGCGACGTTCTCGACGCGGACGGCGACAACCCGGCCAACTGGACCCTCGTGGTCGGCGAGGCCGCGGACGAGAAGACCCTCGCGGATCTCGAGTTCGCGTGGCGCGCATGCCGTGCCGTGAAGTCCAACGCGATCCTGCTCGCCGACGGCGGCGCCTCGGTGGGCGTCGGCATGGGCCAGGTCAACCGCGTCGACTCCGCGCACCTCGCGGTGCAGCGTGCCGGTGACCGTGCCAAGGGGTCGGTGGCCGCGTCCGACGCGTTCTTCCCGTTCCCCGACGGCCTGCAGGTGCTGCTCGACGCCGGTGTCCGCGCCGTCGTCCAGCCTGGCGGCTCGGTCCGCGACAACGAGGTCATCGAGGCCGCCCGCGAGGCCGGTGTCACGCTCTACCTGACCGGTGCGCGCCACTTCGCGCACTGATCGACTGCTCTACTGCGCTCCCTCGTCCGGGGCTCGTGTGCCGTTCAGGCCGCGAGCCCGGACGGGGGAGCGTTGTGCTGTGCGGACTCGACCAGCGCGCGGGCGCTGGCGTCGTCGGTGCCGGAGATGACCAGTCGTGCCGCGCCGCGGGCGAGCAGTTGACCGATCAGTTCCGTCGCGGCCGCATTCTGGCCGGCGTCGATGTGGCTGAGGTCGAGGGTGACGACCTGTCCGGTGAGATCGCCGGGCAGGTCCTGCTGGGGGGCGCTCAGTGCGCCGAGTCGAAGCTTCATGATGGTTCTCCTGAACTGTGTATGGGTGAAAGAGGCAAAAGAAAAGGCACCCGAGGCGGTGTGCCTTCGGGTGCCCGAGAATGGTGCCGGTTACGGGTGACTCATTCTCGGTGCCGTCGATCGAAGGCTGCGGGGCTGTGCCACGCGGGTACGGCTGCAAATACGTGATCGTGAGAAAAATGCTTGCTGCGAAGCTGCATTGCATACTTCGCGGGGCTTTCGACGCGCATCGGAACCGTACCTTTCTCGTGTGTGCCCGTTGGTTAACGGAGAACCATACAGCAGTGACCGCTCGGCGACATCTCGTTTTCGGACGAGCATGTCGCCGGCGGCCCTGCCCGGTGTCTAGCGGAGGGTGGCGAGCCAGCCCTCGAAACCGTCCCTGAACTCGGCGGACCACGGCAGCGGTTCGATGTAGTCGGCGCCGGTGGAGGCGGCGGCGCCGATCTCCTTGAGCACGTGGTTCGCGGTCGTCATCCGTACCGACGTCAGCGCGGTGTGGGCGAGCGCGGTGTCGAGCGCGTCGACATCGGCGCAGTCGAGCTGGATGTCTTTGGCGGAGCAGCTCGTGATCACCGGCATGCCCGACGGAAGGCGGGCGGCCAGCTCGCGGGGATCGAGCGCGTCCTCCTCCGCGAGCGCACGGGCGTTCGCCGGGACGAGGCCGGCGGCGCGCAACGGATCGGGCAGGTCGTCGCCGAGGGTGGCGTCCGTCCGCAGCGACTCGACCGCGCCGGCGAGCGCGACCCGCAGCTCGTCGGCCAGTTCCACCGGCAGCTGTCCAGCGCCGACGACGGCGGTGAGCTGACCGTCGATCTGCGTGGTCAGCAGATCCAGCAGCCGGACGGCGAGCGGCTCGAGCAGGCCCAGGCCGGCGACCTTCGCACCACTGTCGGCCACCGCGAGGGCGATGAGCGCACCCTCGCTGTGCCCCACGACGTACACCCGCTCCGGGTCGACGGCCGCACGGTCGGACAGGAAGGTCAGGGCGGCACCGGCAGCGTCGGTGAACACCGAGAAGCCGAGGTCGCCGATGTCCTCGACGTCGTACGGGCCCAGGCCGGTGGAGCCGCTGCCGAGCTTGTCGTAGCGCAGGCTCGCGAAGCCGTGCTGCTCGAGCAGATCCGCGAGGAACTCGAGGGTGCCGATCGAGCCCGGCAGCAGCGCGCTGTCCCCGTTGCGGTCGGTCGGCCCGCTACCGGCGAGCAGGAGGACTGCGGGGGCGGGTGCGTCGGGACCCGACCCGGCCGGCAGGCGCAGGCTGCCGTGCAGGGTGATGTCGCCGGCGGCAAAGGTGATCTCGGTATCGGCCATGCCCAGTGTTTATCAGAGCCGGGCACCCACTTCGTATGCGCCGGCGATCCCGCGTGCCGAATCGCCCGAACACTCGTAACTTGGAGTGGTGACTGCCACATCGCCAGCCGATCTGCCGCGGACCGTCGCGGAACTGCGTGCGTCCGGCCATGTCCGGCGCCCGGTCAAGGACGAGATGCGCGAGAACCTGCTCGCAGCGCTGCGGGACGGTGTCGACCCGTGGCCCGGGATCGTCGGTTTCGAGGAGACGGTGCTGCCGCAACTCGAGCGGGCGATCATCGCCGGGCACGACGTCGTCCTGCTCGGCGAGCGCGGGCAGGGCAAGACGCGGCTGCTGCGCACCCTGCATCTGCTGCTCGACGAGTGGACCCCGGTGATCGCCGGGTCCGAGCTGGGCGAGCACCCGTACGAGCCGATCACTCCGGTCTCGGTGCGCCGGGCCGCCGAACTGGGCGACGCGCTGCCGGTCGAGTGGCGGCACCGCAGTGAGCGGTACGCGGAGAAGCTGGCAACCCCGGACACGTCGGTGGCGGATCTGGTGGGGGACGTGGACCCGATCAAGGTTGCGGAAGGGCGCAGTCTGGGCGATCCGGAGACGATCCATTTCGGTCTGGTGCCGCGCGCCCATCGCGGGATAGTCGCGATCAACGAGCTCCCCGATCTGGCGGAGCGGATCCAGGTGTCGCTGCTCAACGTGATGGAGGAGCGCGACATCCAGGTTCGTGGCTACACGCTGCGGCTACCGCTCGACGTCGTGCTGGTGGCCAGTGCCAACCCGGAGGACTACACCAACCGCGGCCGGATCATCACGCCGCTCAAGGACCGCTTCGGCGCCGAGATCCGCACGCACTACCCGTCGCTGCTCGAGGACGAGATCGCCGTGATCGAGCAGGAGGCGAACCTGCAGGCGCGGGTGCCGCACCACCTGCTCGAGGTGCTCGCCCGGTTCACGCGGTTGCTGCGCGAGTCGACGTCGGTGGACCAGCGGTCGGGTGTGTCGGCGCGGTTCGCGGTGGCGGGTGCGGAGACGGTCGGCGCGGCCGCGGTGCACCGCAGTGCCGTGCTCGGTGAGGCCGACCCGGTGGCGCGGCCCATCGACCTCGGCACCGTCGTCGAGGTGCTGCGCGGCAAGATCGAGTTCGAGTCCGGCGAGGAGGGTCGCGAGCTCGAGGTGCTCGAGCACCTGCTGCGGCGGGCGACCGCGGACACCGCGCGGATCCGACTCGGCGGCATCGACCTCGCACCGCTGGTGACGGCGGTGGAACTGGGGCAGCCGGTGGTCACGGGCGAGCGGGTCACCGCGAAGGCGCTGCTGGGTGAGCTGCCCGACCTCGAGGTGCTCGACGAGGTGGCCGGCCGGCTCGGCGCCGAATCCGACGGCGAGAGGGCGTCGGCCGCCGAACTCGCGCTCGAGGGCCTGTACCTCGCCCGGAGGATCTCGAAGAATCCCGACGAGAACGGGCAGGCGGTGTATTCATGAGGATGTCGGCCCCGTGAGCCCGTACCGCGGCGCTCGGTACGGCCCGTACGAGGGCGGCGATCCACTGGCACCTCCGGTGGATCTGCGTGACGCGCTGGCCGCGATCGGGGACGATGTCCTCGAGGGCGCGTCGCCCCGGCAGGCGCTGCGCGAGTTGCTGCGGCGCGGCTTCGGCGACCGGCGCGGGCTCGACGACCTTGCAGCGCAGGCGAATCGGCGTCGGCGGGAACTGTTGGAGAACAACAATCTCGAGGGCACGCTGGACGAGATCCGTGAACTGCTCGACAGGGCGGTCCTCGAGGAACGCAAGACCCTCGCCCGCGCCTTGGACGACGACGCGCGTTTCGCGGAGATGCGCATCGAGGAGCTTCCGCCGTCGACGGCGCAGGCGGTGTCCGACCTGGCCGACTACGACTGGCGCAGCAGTCGGGCGCGCGAGGACTACGAGAAGATTCGCGACCTGATGGGGCGTGAGCTGCTGGATCAGCGGTTCGCCGGCATGAAGGAGGCGCTGGAGGGGGCCACCGACGCGGACCGTGAAGGAATCCGCGAGATGCTCGAGGATCTGAACGCGTTGCTGGACAGTCACGCACGCGGCGAGGACACCACGCGGCAGTTCCGGGACTTCATGGACAGGCACGGCGAGTACTTCCCGGAGAACCCGCGCAGTACCGAGGAACTGCTGGATTCGCTCGCGCGCCGGGCCGCCGCGGCCCAGCGTCTGCGGAACTCGCTCACCCCGGACCAACGCGCCGAACTGGACGCGTTGGCGCAGCAGGCGTTCGGCGATCCGTCGTTGATGGGCCAACTGGACCGGCTCGACGCGCACCTGCAGGCCGCGCGTCCCGGCGAGGACTGGACCGGCAACGCGCAGTTCCGTGGCGACGACGGCATGGGTTTGGGGGAGGGTACGTCCGCGCTCGCGGATGTCGCGGAGCTCGAACGGCTGTCCGAGCAACTGTCGCAACAGTATCCGGGCGCTCAGCTCGACGACATCGACACCGAGGCACTGGCTCGGCAGCTCGGCGACGAGGCCGTAGCGGACGCGAAGACGCTCGCCGATCTCGAACGGGCGCTGCAGCAGCAGGGCTTCTTCGATCGAGCCCCGGACGGCCAGTGGCGGTTGTCGCCGAAAGCGATGCGGCAGTTGGGGCAGACCGCTCTGCGCGACGTCGCGGGCCGGCTGTCGCACCGCGGCGGTCAGCGGGAGACGCGCCGCGCGGGCGCGATGGGGGAGCCGACCGGGGCATCCCGGCCGTGGGAGTTCGGGGACACCGAGCCGTGGGACGTCACCCGCACACTCACCAACGCGGTGCTGCGCGAGCCGGGCCGGGTGCCGGTGCGGATGACGGTGTCCGACGTCGAGATCGCCGAGACCGAGCAGCGTGCGCAGGCCGCGGTGGCACTGCTGGTGGACACATCCTTCTCGATGGTGATGGACGGACGCTGGGTGCCGATGAAACGTACGGCGCTGGCGCTCAACCACCTGGTGACCACGAGGTTCCGCGGGGATGCATTGCAGCTCATCGGGTTCGGACGGCACGCGCAGGTCCTGTCCGCGGCGGAGCTGGCCGGTCTGGACGGCGCGTGGGATCAGGGCACCAACCTGCACCACGCGCTGCTGCTGGCCGCCCGGCACCTGCGCCGGCACCCCAACGCGCAGCCCGTCGTGCTCGTCGTCACCGATGGCGAGCCCACCGCGCACCTCGAGCCGGACGGGCAAGCGTTCTTCGACTACCCGCCGAGCATGCGGACCCTGGGACTGACGGTGCGCGAACTCGATACGCTCGCCCGTCTGGGTGCGCAGGTGACTATCTTCCGCCTCGGCGACGACCCCGGGTTGGCCCGCGTCGTGGACCGGATGGCGCAGCGCGTCGGCGGCCGCGTCGTCGCTCCGGATCTCGACGGTCTCGGCGCCGCTGTCGTCAGCGACTACATGCGGATGCGCCGACCGCAGCGGTGATCCGGCTCAGACCTGGCTGGCGATCTGCACCAGGTTGCCGCACGTGTCGTCGAACACTGCGGTGGTGACCGGTCCCATCTGCAGCGGGGGCTGGGTGAACACCACGCCGGCTGCCTTCAGTCGCTCGTACTCGGCCTGCACGTCGTCGACGCCGAACGACGTGATCGGGATGCCGTCGGCGACCAGTGCCCGCATGTAGGCCTGCGCGGCGGGATGCGCGTCCGGTTCGAGGACCAGCTCCGTGCCGTCCGGCGCGTCGGGGGAGACGACGGTGAGCCACTTGTGCTCGCCCAGTGGAACCTCGTGCTTCTTCACGAAACCGAGAACGTCGGTGTAGAACGCCAAGGCCTTGTCCTGGTCGTTGACGTGCACGCTGGTCAGGTGGATCTTCACGGTGCCTGTCCTTTCCTGTCGCGGTCCGGGTCCGGGTCCGGTATCGGCCACCGGTCGGCTACGGCCCGCAAGGGAGTGGTGTCGAGGTGGTGGAACTTGTAGCGGCCTTCGCGGCGGGTGTGGAGCAGTCCCGCGTCCTCGAGCACCGCAAGGTGCTGCGAGACGGCCTGTCGGGACGACCCGAACCCGTACTTGGTGACGAGTCGGGCGCACAGTTCGAAGAGCGTCTGCCCGTCACGGTCGACGAGTTCGTCCAGAATCGCACGCCGCGTCGGGTCTGCCAGAGCCTTGAACAGATCACCCACAGCCCGACAATAGGCAAGTGACGCCTTGCATGTCAACGGCGCGGCCGCCACCGAGGCTGTTCGGTCACCCCGGGAACCCGCCGTCATCTCCGGCGAGGAGGTGGTGGTGTGTCGTACGGTGTTCTGCAGTGTCGCATCGTGTCCCGACGCGGCGGACGACGCCGGTGGTGATCAATGAAGCCGAAGGATCGAGCCTGGGATCTCGGGTACGCGGCTGGTTGGCGACTGGTTCGTGCCCTGCCCGAGCGGTCGGCGAGGCGCCTGTTCGACACCGCGGCCGATCGCGCGGCCCGTAACGGAGGTCCGGATCAGTTGCGGCGCAATCTGGCTCGGGTGCTGTCCACCACGCCGACGCAGGTTCCCGACGACCTCGTCCACGCGAGCCTGCGCTCCTACGCCCGCTACTGGTGCGAAGCCTTCCGGCTGCCGTCGATGGATCCGGTGCGGCTGGCCGAGAGCATCGAATCCTCGGCCACCGGGCTCGAACACATTCACGAGGCGGTCGCGCGTGGCGACGGGGCGGTGCTGGCCCTACCGCACAGCGGTAACTGGGACCTGGCGGGAGTCTGGGTGGCGCAGCGGGTTGGCCCACCCGTCGTCGTCGCCGAGCGACTCCGTCCGGAATCGCTGTTCAAGCGCTTCGTCCGGTTCCGCGAGCATCTGGGTTTCGAGATCGTCCCGCTCACCGGTACCGAGACGCCACCGACCGAGCAGCTGACCGCGCGGCTGCGGCAGGGGCGGATAGTCGGGCTCCTCGCCGAACGCGACGTGACCGGCACGGGCGTGCCGGTCACCTTCTTCGGCGAATCCGCCCGGATGCCGGCCGGCCCGGCCCGGCTCGCGATCGACACCGGTGCACCACTGCTGCCGGTGAACTGCTGGTTCACCCCCGACGGCTGGGGCTTCCACGTCGGTGCCCCGATCGACACCATCGGCGGGGTGACGTGCGCGACACAGACATTGGCTGACCGTTTCGCCGCCGCCATCGCCGCGCACCCGGCCGACTGGCACATGCTGCAACGGGTGTGGACCGCCGACTTCGATCGCCTCGAGTGACGGTGTGGGCGTCAGGTCAACAGCGCTGCGACGAGGGCGATCGCGGGAATCGACGCAAGGGTGGTGACGAACGCGGCATCACGGGACAGCACCATGCCGCGCTGGTAGCGGCTCGCGTAGACGAAGACGTTCTGTGCCGTCGGCAGCGTGGAGACGACGACGATCGCGAACAACTCGTGCCCGTCGAGGCCCAGTAGGAAGCGGGCCATCAGGTACGCGAGGACCGGTTGCACGCAGATCTTGAGAACCGACGCCAGTGCCACGTCGCGCCGCGGACTCGCGCCCTTCTCCAGGACGCGCACGCCGTACAGGGACAGCCCGAACGCCAGCAGGGCGCCGGGGACGGAGGCGCCGCCGATCAGCCGGAACGGCTGCATCAGCGCCTCCGGGGGCGTCCAGTTCGACACGGCTACTGCGAGTCCGGCGGCGCCGGCGAGCACGATCGGGTTCTTGAACGGCGCGGTGATCGTCTCGAGGCGGGAACTGCCCTCGCGCATCGTGCTGACGTCGAGGACGGTGAGCGCGATCGGCGAGAAGATCATGATCTGGAACAGCAGCAGGGGTGCGACGAACGACGCGTCACCCAGCACGAACACCGCGATGGGGATGCCGAGGTTCGCCGAGTTCACGTACGACGACGCGAGCGCGCCGATCGTCAGTTCCGGCAGTGGTCTGCGCAGCCACAGTTTCGCGATGACGAGGTAGATGCCGGCGACGGCGAATGCGGTGGCCGCGGCGACCGCGAGGGTGGGGGAGAACACGACCGACAGGTCGGAGTTCGCGAGGGTGTCGAACAGCAGGGCGGGAGTCGCGACGAAGAACACCAGTCGGCTGAGGACGAACTGTCCGTGCTCGCCGAGTGTGCCGCTGCGCCCCAGGAAGAACCCGATCGCGATGACGACGAAGATGACCGTGAACCCTGCCACCACGCCCGACACGCCTACATCCTTCGCTTCAATTGTGGCGCCGACCTGCATGATCAACCCAGTTCGAGAAGCTTACCGCCGCTAATCGCACGCCGTGCGTCGGCCCGTCGGGTCTCCCCGTCGCCGGGATCCGGAACGACGCCGAGCCCCCACCTCGTCGGGCACCGAGGCGGGGGCTCGTGTCGAGACGTCGGATCAGGAACCGAGCGAACCGGTGTTCAGCGAGCCGAGGTCCAGCGAACCGAGCGAGCCGGTGCTCGTCGACCCCAGCGAGCCCAGCGAACCGGACGCGCTCGGCGCCGGATCCTCGAGCGCGAAGTTCGTGGTGCAGCCGTTGAACTTCACGGCGTCGACCAGCGTCGAGGTCGCGGCAGATCCGCGGCCGATGCTCACGCCGTAGTGGTCGACGACCGCGTTCGGGTTGGCAGCGGCGATGTCGGTGAGCGGCACCAGCGCACGATCCTTGGCGCCCTTGATGTTCGACGTGCTCCACCACTTGCCGTTCTGCAGGTCGGCATGGGTGCCGCCATCGGCGGTGGGAGTGGCGTCGGCGTCCGGAACCCAGACCAGGGTCGTGAACCCGTTGTCCGGGTAGCGCTCGTTCTCGGTGGTGCCGGTCAGGCGCAGCTGGAACGCGGCCGTCGGGTTCGCGGCGCGCTCGGAGAAGCCGATCTCGTGCTTGATGGCGTCGGACAGCTTGATGCCCCCGGCCTCCTGGTAGCTGACCGACCGGTCGGCGGGGCCGTTGACCTCGAGCTTCAGCGAGCCGTCGTCGTCGAGCACCTTGTCGGCGGTGTGGTACGCGATCTGCCGCTTCTCGTCGTCGAAAGGGATTCCCCAGCCGTTGGGGGTGGTCGCGGTCGACAGCTCGGAGCAGGCGATTCCCTCCGGCGCCTCGCTCGAACCGAGGGATCCGGTGGAGCCGAGCGATCCGGCGGAGGAGGCGCCGGCGAGCGCGGGTGCGACGAGCGCGGCGGCGCTGAGGATCGCCGCGGCGGACCCGATGCGGAATGCGTTCTTGGACATACTTCACTCACCTCTGTGCGAGTAGTGGACATGGTTCGACGTCCCGGTCGGACACGGCCGAGGGCCGGTCCGGGATGTCATGAGTCGATGCGGCGTCGGCGCAGTCCGAAAATTTCGACGCCACCCCCTGTGGCCCCCCGTGGGTACAGGCGTCGCCCCCTCGTTCGTGTGACTGAAGAGTTGAACGACTTCGCTCAGAGTAGACAGCCGAATCCGGAAATACAAGACCGGTCGGTTTTTATCGGAGGCGCCGACACCGGGTTGCTGCACTGACCGGAGCGGTGCAAGTTAGCTATGCGAACCGTCTCGGATTCGATGTGAGCCGCGCTGCTACCGTTCGTCGCGTGGGAATCCAATCGCCGGATGCGTCGACCCGGTCGAAACGTGGTGTATACGGCATCTCGGTGACATCCGAACTGGCCGGAATCGGTCCCCAGACGTTGCGTCTGTACGAGAGTCGCGGCCTGATCTCGCCGTCCCGCACCGGCGGCGGTACCCGCCGCTACAGCGATGACGACCTGCACCGTCTCGCGCGGATCAGCGAACTGGTCTCTCTCGGCGTGAATCTCACCGGCATCGGCCGGATTCTCACGCTCGAGGACGAGCGCGAGCAGCTGGTCGCCGAGAACGCGCGCCTGCGGTCGGCCGTCGAGGCGATCGCCGCGACTGTGTAGCGTTCGAGTTGCACCCGGTCTGAAGCTGTACCGACCCGAAGGACGATCGACAGTGCCACGCACGCAGGAGTACTCCGACCGCTACGCCGACGCGATGACCGCGTTGGCGGCAGCGACACATCGGCCGACCAGCGTCGTCAACATCGCCGGCGAGTACGCGATTCGAGTCGACTTCGCGTTCGGCATGTACGTGCTGGCCACCAATTCCGAGCACGGTCTCAGCAACGACCCGGACGCTCAGGACATCTGGCTGGTGCGCTTCTTCGAGCAACAGCGGGACGGGGACGTCGTGTTGGTCGAGGCGCGGCACGAGTGGCTGGCCGACGCGTTCGACATCGTGATCGAGGAACTCGTCCGCACCGGTAAGTGGGTCACGTCCGACGCGATGCTGCACGAGATCGCGCCGCGTCCGGATGCCGAGAACGGCTCGGGCGCTTAGCCTTCACCCAATCGGAAGATCCCGTCGGCGGGATCGAAGTGGACCCGTCGCGAGTCGAAGGCCCGACGGATCGCGCCCGAGTCGATCAGCGTGGCGGGGGTGCCGTCCACCACGGTGCCGTCGCCCGACGCGAGCCACACGTGCTGCGTGGTCCGCAGCACCAGTTCCACGTCGTGTGTCGACAGCAGCACCGTGATGCCGGCGTCGTCGGCGATCTCCGTGAGCAGTGCCAACAGTTCCACGCGGGCCGCGACGTCCAGGAAGGCGCTGGGTTCGTCGAGCACCAGCAGGGCCGGTTGCTGCACGAGCGCGCGTGCGATCAGCACCCGCTGGCGCTGGCCGTCGGACATCTCGTGGAGGCGGACGTCGGTGAGATCGGCGGCGCCCAAGCGGTCGAGGCTGTCGGCGATCAGCCGCCGCTCGGCCGCGCTGAGTCGGGATGCGAAGCCCTGATGGGGGAGTCGTCCCAGTGCGGCGACCTCGCCGCCGGTGAGCAGTCCGCCGTCGACGCGGTCGGTGAGCACCACCGCGACGCGCCGGGCCCGCTCGGCCGGGGACAGTTTCGTGATGTCGGCGTCGCCCAGACGCACCGACCCGTGGAGGATCCGCTGCAGGCCGGCCACCGACCGCAACAGGGTCGACTTGCCGGCACCGTTGGGTCCGAGCAGGGCGGTGACCTGCCCGGAACGGGCGGTCAGGTGCAGTCCGCGGAGGATCTCCCGCGGTGGCCGTCCCGGGTAGCCCACCGTGACGTCGTCGAGCACGAGGGTCATGCCATGCCCGCCTTGGTCTGCCGCGACCGCATCAGGACGAGGATCACGACCGGCGCCCCGACCAGTGCGGTCACGACGTTGAGCGGCAGCACCCCGTCGCGGCCCGGCAACTGCGCCACGACCGAGCACAGCAGCGAGACCGCGGCCCCCATCAGGACGGTACCGGGCAGCAGCAACCGGTGATCGGACGTGCCGAGCGCGAGACGCGCGAGGTGCGGGACCGCGATCCCGAGGAAGGCGATGGGCCCGCAGAAGGCGGTGACGGCGCCCGCCAGGAGGGCGGCGGACGTGATCGCGACGGTGCGGGTGCGCAGCAGGTGCACGCCCATCGAGTTGGCGTAGTCCTCGCCGAGCAGCATTGCGTTGAGTGGGCGAACCAGGGTGGCCGACAGCGCGATGCCGACGACGACGGCGGGAATCAGCACCCGCAGATCGGACCACGACGCCCCGGAGTACGACCCCAGACTCCACAGGATGAACTGCTGCATCTGCGCGGGCTGGGAGAAGGCGACGAGCAGCGACACGACCGCGCTGGTGACCGAGCCGACCATGACGCCGACGATCAACAGCGTCACCATCGATCGGATCCACCGTGAGATCGCCAGCACCACGAGCAGCACCACGAGCGCCCCGACGGCCGCGGCCGCCGCGATCCCCAGGCGTCCCGTGCCGGCCACCGCGGCGAACACACCGGCACCGGTTCCCGAGCCGAGCACGACCAGTGCGACACCGAGACTCGCACCGGACGACACCCCGAGGATGTACGGGTCGGCGAGCGGGTTCGCGAACAGCGTCTGCATCAGCAGGCCGGCGACGGCGAGCGCGGCGCCCGCGCACGCTGCGGTGACGACTCTGGGGAGACGGATGTCCGCGATGAGCGTGGTCCACCGCGCGTTGCCGGCGTCGCCGGTGAACAGGTATCGCGCGGTTGCGCCGAACGGGATGGTCACCGAACCCACCGACACCGCGAGTACCACCGCGACGACGACGAACGCGGCGAGCGCGGTCAGTGCCGCTGCGGTGCGGGTCACTGCAGGCGGCGGTAGAAGGTGAACTCGTGTCCGGGCATCAGGTCCGGATGGGCGATCGCGATCAGGTCGGCCAGCACCAGATCGGGACGCAGGACGCCCTGCTCGTAGATGTCGATGGCGCCGGCATCGGTGATCCGATTCGACGACGTCCACACCTGCCCGTCGCGGAACGCCGCGAACTCGGCCAGGCGCGGCTCCGCGGCGATCGCCTCGGCCTTGGTGGTGTCCGACGAGTTGCTGATCGCGACCGGTGCGTCCCCGGCCCGGGCGAACACCGTCTCGAGGTCGGTCTGCAGGCTGCCGGTGCCCGGATCGGTCATCCACGGGTGGGTGATGCGGGCCGTCGCGTACAGCTCGTTGGAGTAGCTCGCGAGCGGCACCGACCACGCGCCCTGGTACGGCAGACCCGGAACGATCGCGACCGGAGCCTCGTTCGCCGCCAGCGTCGTGTACTCGTCGTAGTCGGCGACGATCCCGTCGAACGTCTCGGTGGCCTGCTTCTCGGTTCCGGTCAGGGCCGCGAAGAACTTGATCCATTCGGCGCGGCCGCGCGGATCGGTCTCGAGCCAGTCGTAGTTGTCGAGGACCGGGATACCCGCCCGCTCGATCACGGGAAACGCCGGATCCTCGAATCCGCCGGTGACGAAGGCCTGCGGGCCCTGTGCGACGACGGCCTCGGCGTCCACCTGGCCGGCGGTCGCGAACTGGGTGACACCGGCGTCGGCGATGTGCGCGCGGGCAGTCTCGCTGTAGACGTAGTCGGCGCTCGCGAATCCGGTGAGGGTGTCGAGCTTGCCGAGGGCCTCGAGGCTGGGCAGGTGGGTGGTCGATTCGGCGAACAGGTCGGTCACCGGAGTCGCGACCTGCTGGGCGACGGCCAGTTCACCGGTCAGCTCCGGTGCCGGAGCGCCACACCTCGTGAGGACGTACGACTCGTCGGCCTGCCCGGGCTGGCGGACCGTCAGCACCTGGTACGAGTTGTGGTACTCGATGTCGAAGTTCTCGGCGTACTCGACGGTCTGCTTGTCGGGGAAGTAGTCGGTGTTCGCGTCGAAGTCGGTGATGCAATCGGCACCGCTACCGCCGTCGGCGGTCGTCGGCGAGCCGGACGAGCAGGCCGCGACACCTCCCACTGTCAGGACGGTTGCGGTGAGGAGTGCTGCGGTACGGAGCGAGAACGACACCCGGAGAATCTAGCGCGGACCCCAGAAGGCGGGTGCGACCGTGCCGGAAACGACGAGAGGCCGCGCAGTCGCTCGACTGCGCGGCCTCTCGACGATGCGTGTGTGCTACCGGGGGCTGGTGAAGGGCAGCAGGGCCATCTCGCGGGCGTTCTTCACCGCGACGGCCACCTGACGCTGCTGCTGCGGGGTGAGGCCCGTGACACGGCGGCTGCGGATCTTGCCGCGGTCGGAGATGAACGTGCGGAGCAGGTTGACGTCCTTGTAGTCGACGGTCTCGACACCCGCGGTGATCAGCGGGTTCTTCTTGGGACGGCGGCCCTGTTCGCTGCGCGCCTTCTTCGACGGTGCCCTCTTGACTGCCATTGCTCTTCCTTATCAGCGCAGGTCCGCGCGCGGACGTTCATCCGCAGCGTTTCGATTGCGCAATCCTACCGGACACGCGCGGCGGCCAGGCTGTTGTCGCCCGGTCCGTGCGACGCTGTCCGCGTGTTGCTGAAGATCCTCGAGCTCGCGGGCAGCGCCGTGTTCGCCGCGTCGGGCGCGCTGGTCGGGGTGACCAAGCGGTTCGACATCTTCGGCGTCTGCCTCGTCGGCGTGTTCACCGGCATCGGCGGCGGCATCGTGCGTGACGTACTGCTCGGCATCCATCCGCCGACGTCGCTGACCAGCTGGCCGTTGTTCGTGACCGCGGCGGCGACGTCGGCGATCGTGTTCTTCGTGCATTCGGCGGTCGGTCGGCTGCGCCGCGAGATCCTCGTGCTCGACGCGCTGGGGATGGGACTGTTCGCGAGCACGGGCGCGACGATCGCCCTCGGAGCGGGCGCCGGTGCCCTCGCCGCCGTGCTGATCGGCGCGACCGCGGCGATCGGCGGCGGAATTCTGCGCGACGTGCTCGTCAACGAGGTGCCGTTGCTGCTGCACCGTGACTTCTACGCGATCCCCGCGCTGCTCGGCGCGACGCTGGTGGTCGCCGGGTCCGAGGCGGGACTGACCGGCAACACCACGCTCGTCCTCGGCACCGTCGTCGCGACGACCGTCCGGTTGGCCGCGTTGTGGCGGCACTGGAATCTGCCGGGACCGCGGCAACCCCGCGAGTGATGCGACACGCCGGGTCTGGTGAATGGGAGCCTCTCAGCGGGATCTCAGTCGGTGGGGCCAAAATGGCCGCATGCGCATATTGGTGGTCGACGACGACCGGGCCGTCCGGGAGTCACTGCGGCGCTCGCTGAGCTTCAACGGGTACACGGTCGACCTCGCGGTCGACGGCATGGATGCGCTGGAGAAGGTCGCCGCGTCGCGCCCCGACGCGCTGGTGCTCGATGTCATGATGCCGCGACTCGACGGATTGGAAGTGTGCCGGCGCTTGCGGAGCACGGGTGACGATCTTCCGATTCTCGTTCTGACGGCTCGTGATTCGGTCTCGGAGCGGGTGGCCGGCCTCGACGCGGGCGCCGACGACTACCTGCCCAAGCCGTTCGCACTCGAGGAACTGCTGGCTCGGCTCCGTGCCCTGCTGCGCCGCGCGTCACCGGCAGCCGGCGACGAGTCGGAGGCGATGACGTTCGAGGACCTGACCCTGGATCCCGTCACCCGCGAGGTCACCCGCGCCGGTCGTTCGATCAGCCTCACCCGCACCGAGTTCGCGCTCCTCGAGATGCTCATGGCGAACCCCCGGCGGGTGCTCTCCCGCAGCCGCATCCTGGAAGAGGTGTGGGGATACGACTTCCCGACGTCGGGCAACGCGCTCGAGGTGTATGTCGGCTACCTGCGTCGGAAGACCGAGGCCGAGGGTGAGCCCCGGCTCATCCACACGGTCCGCGGCGTCGGGTACGTACTGCGGGAGACTCCTCCGTGATGGTCACTCCCTTCGGACGAGCCGGCGCCGACCCGAACCCGACCGGTCCGCCGTTCGGTCCCATGCCCCCGCCCCGGCACGAGATGCGGCCACCGATGCCGCTCACCCGGTCGGTGTCGCTGCGGTGGCGTGTGACGTTGCTCGCGGCGTCGGTCGTGGCCGTCGCGGTCGCCGTCATGGCACTGGCGGCGTACGCGGTGGTCTCACGGGCCCTGTACGCCGACGTCGACAACCAACTGCGTTCACGGGCGTCCGCGATCGTCGACAACGACCTCATCACGTTCGACCCGCGGTACATCGCGGGCGCGACGCTCTACACCAGCGATATCAGTGTGGCGCTGATCTTTCCGGACCTGAACAAGTACATCCCGCCCGGCTCGGTGGTTCCGATCGGCCCGGCCGAGATGGCGGTTGCCCGAGGACAGCGCGACTTCTCGCTGCGCACCGTCGAGGGCAACCGGGTGCTCGCCGAGCGCACGCGTGACGGCAGCACCCTGGTGATCGCGCAGCGGCTCGAGCCGACCGAGGACGTGCTGGACCGGCTCGCCTGGGTGCTGTTCGTGGTGGGCGGATGCGGTGTCGTCCTCGCCGCGGCGGCCGGCACGACGGTGGGCCGCACGGGTCTCAGACCCATCGGACGACTGACCGCAGCGACCGAACGCGTGGCCCGCACCGACGATCTCACTCCCATCCCGGTCACCGGTAACGACGAACTGGCCCGTCTGACAACCAGTTTCAACACGATGCTGCGCGCCCTCGCGGAGTCACGGCTCCGGCAGAGCCGGCTCGTCGCCGACGCCGGACACGAGCTGCGCACCCCGCTCACCTCGTTGCGGACCAACATGGAACTGCTCATCGCGTCGAGTCGCCCGGGGGCGCCGAGCATCCCGGAGGAGGACATGGCGGACCTGCGTGCCGACGTGGTGGCGCAGATCGAGGAGCTGTCCACGCTCGTCGGCGACCTGGTGGACCTCGCGCGTGAGGACGCCCCCGAAACCGTGTTCGAGCTGGTCGATCTCAGCGAGGTCGTGGATCGCTCCCTGGAGAAGGCCCGGCGTCGGCGCAACGAGATCGACTTCGAGGCGGTCACCACGCCGTGGTTCATCTACGGCGACCAGGCCGGCCTGTCCCGAGCCGTCCTCAACGTCCTGGACAACGCCGCGAAGTGGAGCCCGACGGGGGAGCGCGTCCAGGTCACGATGCGGCAGATCGGTGACCGACTGCTCGAACTGGTCGTCGACGACGCCGGTCCCGGAATCCCGTTCGAGGATCGTGAGCTGGTGTTCGAACGGTTCTATCGGTCGACGGCGTCCCGGTCGATGCCGGGATCGGGCCTCGGGCTGGCGATCGTCCGGCAGGTGGTCGTCAAGCACGGCGGCACCATCGCGGTGGAGACCTCCGATCGCGGCGGTGCCCGTATCCGCATCGTCCTGCCGGGTGAACCCGAGGCAGACAACCGCTGATTCGGACGTTCGGAATGTGAGCCTGGCCACTTCGGCGGGAACACGGGAAACTGAAAGCAGCGTCTCAGCGGCTTCTCAGCCGTGCCGGGCAATCTGGTTTCAGCGACCGGACCGGATCCGGGATCTCGGTGAATCGAATCGAAGCCGCAGAGACTTCTGTGGCAGCGCTCGAGCACCGATCGAGACACTGCGACCGCCCAATCCCTGGCGGTCACGAAAGAAGGCGGTGCGATGACCGACGACCGTAACCTCCACGGCAACCCCGACCAGGGGGCTCCCCAGCACGGCGAACCCCGGCAGGGCTCGCCCTACCAGGGCGGACACCAGCCCGGCCCGCAGGACCAGTGGCGTTCGGGCGGTGCCTACTATGCCCAGAACCAGGCCCGGAACCAGCAGAACCCGGGCTACCAGGGCGGTGCCGGAGCGCCCGGCGCGGGCTACCCCCAGCATGGATATCAGGGCGGCTACCAGCCCACCGAGCAGCTGCCGGGCATCGGGACCACGGGCACGCTGCCCACGACGGGCGCACCTGTCACCACCGAGCCCCGTCGGGTGGGCCGGTCCGCGCTCGTCGCCGGTGCGATCGCGCTCGCCCTGGTGAGCGGTGGCATCGGTGGAGTCGTCGGGTCGATGGCGACGTCGTCGAACGGTGGCAATGCTCCGGTGTCGAATGCACTCGACGCCCCCAAGGCCGAGACCAGCCCGGCATCCAACGCGCCGGCGGGCTCCGTCGAGGCCGTCGCCGCCAAGGTCGTTCCGAGCGTCGTGCAGATCCAGGTGGCGGGCACCCGTGGGGAGGGCGAGGGCTCCGGCGTGATCCTCTCGTCCGACGGGCTGATCATGACGAACAACCACGTCGTCGCCGGCGGCGGAACCGACGGCAAACTGCTGGTCGCGTTCTCCGACGGGACCACTGCGCCGGCAAAGCTGGTCGGCACCGACCCGCAGTCCGACATCGCGGTCATCCAGGCTGAGGGCAAGTCGGACCTCACCCCGATCGAGCTGGGCTCCTCCGAGGACGTCAAGGTCGGCGAGGAGGTCGTCGCGATCGGTTCGCCGCTGGGCCTGGCGGGTACCGTCACGGCCGGTATCGTCTCCGCGCTCGACCGACCGGTGTCGACCAGCGGCGAGACCGGCAACCAGAACACCGTCATCGACGCGATCCAGACCGATGCCGCGATCAACCCGGGCAACTCGGGTGGCGCGCTCGTGAACATGGAAGGCCGGCTGATCGGCATCAACACGGCGATCGCGACGGCCGGCGGACAGGGCGGTTCGATCGGCCTCGGCTTCGCGATCCCCGTCGACCAGGCGCGCCGCATCGCGGACGAACTGGTCAAGACCGGCAAGGCCACGCAGGCGATCATCGGCGTGCAGGTCTCGGCCAAGGAATCCACGGGTGGCGCGACCGTCGTCGACGTCACCGCGGGCGGCCCGGCCGAGAAGGCGGGTATCCCCAAGGGTTCCGTCGTCACCAAGGTCGACGACCGGATCATCACGAGCGGCGACTCCCTGATCGCGGCGATCCGTTCCCACGCGCCCGGTGACAAGGTGACCGTGACGTATGAGGACGGCGCCGGAAACTCGAAGTCGGTCGACGTCGAACTCGGCACCGCGCCGACCACCGGCGGACGATGATGGTGACCGGAAACCGGCAGGTGCTGACACGGATTCTCCGCCGGGTCCCGACTGACCCGGATGCGGCCATTACGGTAGGGACCATGGAACTCGAACCACCGTTGGCCGGACGAGCGCTGGTAGTGATCGTCGACGATCGGACCGCACACGGCGATGTCGACTCGACGGGGCCGCTCGTCACCGAACTCCTCACCGAAGCCGGTTTCCTGGTGGACGCAACGATTGCCGTGACCGCCGACGAGGTGGAGATCCGCAACGCGCTCAACACCGCGGTGATCGGTGGTGTCGACCTGGTGATCTCGGTCGGCGGGACCGGTGTGTCACCGCGCGACGTGACGCCGGATGCCACCGCTGAGGTCCTGGATCGGGAGCTGCCGGGAATCAGTGAAGCGCTGCGGTCCTCCGGGCTGGCTGCGGGCGCCGTGGACGCGGTCATCTCGCGGGGACTGGTCGGGATCTCCGGCAGCACCGTCGTGGTCAATCTCGCGTCCTCGCGCGCAGCGGTGCGCGACGGCATGGCGACGCTGACGCCGTTGGCGAGCCACGTCATCGGACAACTGTCGAGCATCGACGAGTAGGAAGGGGGCGCACCTCAGTCATGTCGGACGAGACGGACACCGGTTCGAAGTCGGCGAATTCCGGGCGGTCGCGCGTCGACCGGGCCCGGCTCGACGCCATCTTCGGTACCGTTCTGCCCGAGCAGACTTCGGACGAACGGTCCTCCGACGGGGCCGCGACGGCCGGTGGTGGTCAGGACGAGTGGCTGAGGCGCCAGGTTCCCCCTCACCACGGCTGACCCGCATCATCAGTTCAATCAATAGATTGTTTTCTGAATAGCTGGAAAATGCGCCGGGTATGTGTGATTCATCACGCGTATCCGGCCATTTTCGTCTGTGCGGCAAGTGCGCCATGCGGCCGCCGCCGTCGGCTCGCCGATTCGCTCACAGGTAATCCGCAGCGTGAGGTCAGCCTCTTCCCAGTTGAGGGGTGTGGGAAGCCATAGTGATCTTGCTGGGCTCGGATGACCGCCGGTGTCGAACCCCGCCGGAACGAACAGACCGGTTCACATGTTTGTAGGTCGAACGCAATTCGACGGTGTCCGGCGTTTGGCGACTGGGCGACCGGTCCGTCTAATCTCGGCCCGGGATCCGCTCGGAAATGCCGAAGTCCGAATGCTTTCGGCGCAACCGGGCAGATCCCGGTGGGTGTTCGGATTTACATGGATGAGGGAAAATGACGGAGATTCGTAAGGGTCGTTTCAAGGCTGCGCGGAACCTCGCGGTTGCAGGCGCGGCAGCGGTCGGACTGGTCGTGGGCAGTGCTGGTGTGGCTTCGGCGGCGGTCGACGACAGCAACTCGATCGTCGACGGCAAGGGTTCGACCATCACCGTGTCGCAGGAGGACACCTTCATCAACGGTGTCGCCCCGCTCGACGGTTCGCCGCTCACTCGCGAGTGGTTCCACAACGGCCGGGCTGCCGCGAAGATCGAGGGTCCCGGCGCCGACAAGTACAAGGGCAGCGAGATCATCGCCGGCTACCAGGTCGCGTACCCCGTCTCGCTGGGCGGCAAGCTCAAGATGAACTTCGTCCCCAAGCTCGAGGCCAGCGGTACCGGCGTCTCGGTGGCGTTCGGTCCGAGCCTGGATCTCGAACTCGCGCCGGGCGGGGGCGTGAAGACCGTCGAGGTCGCCAAGGGCAAGTTCGACGGCGCCTCCACCGAGATCCAGTTCGCGAACGCGCACGGCAGCGCCACGGGTGTCGTCGGCCCGGTCACGATCCGGCCGTACGTGACGGTCAAGAGCGCCGCCGGCGATGTGGTCACCACGTTCGGCAAGCCCTGGGTTCTCTGAAGTCTCCGAATCCCCTGACTTCCGACGGGGTTCGCTGACAGCCCTCGAGCCCGCCCGGACAAGACCGGGCGGGCTCGAGTCGTGATGGTGCTGTGGTGTTTCCTGCCGAACGGGCTACTCGGGTACGCGGGCGTGCTTGCCGTCCGGGTCCGACGGCGAGCGGGAGTCGGCAGACTCGCCGATCCGCCCCTCGGCGAGGATGTCGCGGATCTGGATGAGGAGATCGGCCTCGCTGGCCTTGGTGTCCTCCTCCTCCGTCGCGAAGCGGGCCTTCACGGCGTTCGCGGGCACGATCAGCACGAAGTACACGACGGCGGCGATGATGACGAAGTTGATGATCGCGGTCACCACGGCGCCGACGTCGACGAACGTCGCGTCGTTGCCCGCGATCACCGGGAATCCCCAGCCCAGTTCGTCGGATCCGCCAACCGCCGCCACGAGCGGATTGATGATGTTGTTGGTGAACGCGGTCACGATCGCCGTGAAGGCCGCGCCGACCACCACGGCGACGGCAAGATCCAGGACGTTTCCTCGAAGCAGGAAATCCTTGAAGCCCTTCAGCATGTGCAGCCCCCTCCGGTCTGGTTGTCTCGAGGTCGAATCGAGAGTAATTGAGGGGAGCGTGGATCCGCGCGCCGTGAGCAGTCCTCAGTGGAGCGTCACCGTGATCGCGTCGGTCAGTGACGCCGCGGCGACGGCGCCCGCATCGGGAGCCGGCAGTGCCAGCAGTACCACCCGATCCCGTCGCTCGGTCCCCGATGCCTTCTCGGGGGACACCAGGACCACGGTGGCGCCGGAGGCCAGGATCTGCGCGGAGGGTGGCCGCGCATCGGTGGCGGGTCGTGACTGGTCGACGGTCAGGACGTCCACCCGGTCGCCCTCGCGGATGAGCGCGGCGAGTCCCGCATCGGACAGTCGCACAGGCACGATCCGTGCATCGGCGGAGCCGACGGCAGCCGCCGCGAGGCGCGGGCCCAGGAGCCGGACGTCGGTGAGGACCTCGCCCTCACGGACGGGCGACGAGACAGTGTGTCCGACTGCCGCGTCCGGCTCACGGACGGCACCGGCGGGGGTGTCGGCTCCGGAACGGTCGACCGTGCGCAGGTCGGCCTCGGACAGAACCAGGCCGGGGGTGAGGTCCCGAGCTGCGACGACGACGGATTCGCCGGCCGCGTCGGGGTCACCCCGGATCAGGAGAATTCCCGCGGCGATCACCAGGACCCCGGCGGCGGTTCTCCGGGCGGTGTCGGTTCGTGCCCAGCCCGGACGTGCCATCCGGCCGAGACGGTCGCCGAGCGTGGGGGCCAGCGGTCCGTTGCGGTCGGACACGTGTCGGCGAAACGGGATGGTCGGCATGACGGGAAGGCTAGGCCGGGGTGCGGAGACCCGATCCCGTCACGACGCCGACGTCGGCCCGCCTGTGGATGAGCGGCGGGCTGTGGACAAAGGCGAACTAGCTCGCGGCGGCCGGGGCGCTGGTGGACGCGGGCGCAGGCGTCGACGGGGCGGATGCCGTCGAGGACGACTCGGACTTCTTGGCCGGCTCGCTCGCCGTGCTCGATCCGCCACGGCTGTCGGTGCGGTAGAAGCCACTGCCCTTGAAGACGATGCCGACCGAGTTGAACAGCTTGCGGAGCTTGCCGGAGCACTCCGGGCACACGGTCAGGGTGTCGTCGGTGAACGACTGCACGATGTCGAACCGGTTGTCGCATTCGGTGCAGGCGTACGAGTAGGTGGGCACTGGGTTCCTCCGCATTGTGTAGTCAAACCGCAGGTGTTGGCACTCTACAGTCGACAGTGCCAACAGTGCGAACCAGAGGCCTATTCCTGCGCAGCCTCCCGGTCCTCGCGCTCGCCCGCCGCCAGGCGCACCAGACCGCGGCCCGGTGTGAGCGCCCACCCCATCGCGACATCGTGCGGATCGGCGGGAAGGTCGGCCACCAGCTCGCTGTCCCGGACCACGGCGACCAACGCGGCCGCGGGATCCGCGAGCCCGAGCGTGCGGTCGTAGAACCCGGCCCCGCGGCCGAGTCGGACACCGCGCTCGTCGACGGCCAATGCCGGGACGAACACCACGGACGCGGCTGCGACCTCGGTCGACGGCAGAACCGGGCCGCTCGGTTCGCGTAGTCCGTAGTCCGCCGCGACGAGGTGGTCGGCGCCGGTGAACTCCGCCCATTCGAGCGGGCCGGGATCGCCGGTGACCGGCAGCAGGACCCGGATCTCCGATGCGCGGAGGGCCTCGAGCATGTCGATGGTCCCGGGCTCGGTGCCGACCGGGACGTACGCGCACACCGTTCGGCCGGGGCGATCTCCGGCCAGCGTCGACACGGCGGATGTGACGAACGAGACCAGCGCGGCGTCCTCCGCGATGCGGGTTCGGTCGTCCACGGCTCGACGTTCCCGGAGGATCGAGCTCCGCCATTCGGTCTTGGACAGCGGTTTCATGATCGCCACCTTAGGATCGCTCCGACCGGCCGCGGGGGCCGGTGGATAGGGTGGTGAGTTATGACAGATGCCGTCACCAATGACAACAGGTGCTTTCGGACGGCGGTTGTGCCCGCTGCAGGGATGGGAACACGGTTCCTACCTGCGACGAAGACCGTGCCGAAGGAGTTACTTCCGGTGGTCGACACCCCGGGAATCGAATTGGTGGCGGGAGAGGCGGCCGACTCCGGAGCGAACCGACTGGTCATCGTGACCTCGCCGGGCAAGGACGGTGTCGTCGCTCACTTCGTCGAGGACCTGGTGCTCGAGAGCAAGCTCGAAGCGAGCGGCAAATACCACCTGCTCGAGAAGGTGCGGAAGGCCCCGGGTCTGCTCGAGGTCGACTCCGTCGTGCAGGAGGAGCCGCTCGGGCTCGGGCATGCCGTCGGGTGTGCCGAGGCCGTCCTCGACGACGACGAGGATGCGATCGCCGTCCTGCTGCCCGACGATCTCGTGATGCCGCGTGGCGTCCTCGAGACGATGTCCCGGGTCCGCGCGAAGCGCGGCGGCTCGGTGCTGTGTGCGATCGACGTCCCGAAGGACCAGGTCAGCGCGTACGGCGTGTTCGACGTCGAGACCGTCCCGGACGCCACCAACCCGGACGTCCTCAAGGTGATCGGGATGGTGGAGAAGCCGGCCATGGAGGACGCGCCCTCCACGTTCGCCGCCGCCGGCCGCTACCTTCTCGATCGTGCGATCTTCGACGCACTGCGCCGGATCACGCCCGGTGCCGGTGGTGAGTTGCAGCTCACCGACGCGATCGCATTGCTGATCGCCGAGGGCCACCCGGTACACGTCGTCGTCCATCGCGGATCTCGACACGATCTGGGAAATCCCGGCGGCTACCTGCGTGCTGCGGTTGACTTTGCGTTGAACAGCGAGGAGTACGGTCCGTCGCTGCGCGAATGGCTGGTCGAGCGGCTGAAGCCGTCCGGCGAGTAGCAGTCCGCGGTACGAGGTCGGGTCGACAGGGTCGGGAGGACGAGGAACCACATGCGCTCGGTTGAGGAGCAGCAGTCGAGAGTGACTGCTGCCGCGGTGGCGCCCCGGCCGGTCCGGGTGGCGATCTCCGAGGCACAGGGATTGCTGTGCGCCGAAGAAGTGGTGACCGAACGGCCACTGCCCGGCTTCGACCAGGCCGCCATCGACGGCTACGCAGTTCGGAGCGTCGACGTTCTCGCCGCGGGTACCGACATCCGTGGCGAGGACGGCGAGCCCACCGAACTCACGCTCCCCGTGGTGGGGGAGGTGACGGCGGGTTCGCGTCAGCCGATTCGGTTGCAGCCGCGTCAGGCCGTTCGCGTCGACACCGGCGCGCCGCTGCCGACCCTTGCCGACGCGGTCCTGCCGATGGACCGCACCGACGGTGGTCACGCCCGAGTCAAGGTCTACAAGCCGGTCCGCTCCGGCGACTACGTGCGTCGGGCCGGTGACGACGTCCAGCCGGGCGATGTCGCGGTGCGGGCGGGCACCATCATCGGCGCCGCGCAGGTGGGTTTGCTGGCAGCAGTGGGCCGGGACAAGGTCCTGGTTCATCCACGGCCGCGTCTGTCGGTGATCTCGGTGGGCGGGGAACTGGTCGACATAGACCGCACCCCGGGGCCGGGCCAGGTCTACGACGTCAACTCGTACGCCCTCGCTGCCGCCGCACGTGACGCCGGCGCGGACGTCAACCGCGTCGGCATCGCGACGATGGATCCGCGCCGCCTGCGGGAAGTCGTCGAGGGCCAGCTGATCCGGTCCGAGATCGTCGTCATCGCCGGGGCGGTCGGTGGCGGCGCCTCCGACGAGGTCCGGGACGCGCTGGCCGATCTGGGCGACCTCGAGGTCGAGCGGGTTGCCATGCACCCCGGTTCGGTCCAGGGGTTCGGGCAGTTGGGTCGTGACGAGGTCCCGACGTTCCTGCTGCCGTCCAATCCGGTGAGCGCGCTGGTCGTGTTCGAGGTGATGGTGCGGCCGCTGATCCGGATCGCGCTCGGGCGCCGTCAGCCCATGCGGCGGATCGTGACGGCCCGCACGGTCGCGCCGATCACGTCCATCGCCAATCGCAAGGGCTTCCTGCGTGGTCAGCTCATGCGCGACGAGTCGACGGGGGAGTACCTCGTGCAGGCGCTCGGTGGTGCTCCGGGCGCGTCGTCGCACCTGCTCGCGACGCTGGCCGAGGCGAACTGCCTGGTTCTCGTCGATCCCGACGTCACCGAGGTTCGCGCCGGTGAAGAGGTGGAAGTCGCGTTCCTTGCGCAGCGGGGCTGAACGGACCGTGTCCGTCCATCCGGGATGGCCCGCTCGGCTCGGTCCGCTGGGCGTCGCCGGCGGTCGAGTGACGGTGCGGCCCATCCGTCTGCGGGATGCGGCCGTGTGGAGCCGGCTGCGCATCGCCAATCAGGAACATCTCGAACAGTGGGAGCCGACCGGCCAGGCCTCGTGGGTGGACCGGCACCACATCACCGCGTGGCCGGGGCTGTGTTCGAGTCTTCGCTCGGAGGCCCGCAAAGGGCGCATGCTGCCGATGGCCATCGAGTTGAACGGCAACTTCTGCGGTCAGATCACCGTCGGCAACATCATCCGTGGTGCGCTGTCGTCGGCATGGATCGGCTACTGGGTCTCGAAGGATGTGGGCGGGCAGGGCATTGCGACGGCGGCCCTCGCCCTGGGCCTCGACCACTGCTTCGGAGCGATGGGACTGCACCGGGTGGAAGCCACCGTGCGTCCGGAGAACCTGGCGAGCCAGGCCGTGCTGCGGAATGCCGGGTTCCGGGAGGAGGGCCTGCTGCGGCGGTACCTCGACGTCGACGGGCAGTGGCGTGATCACCTGTTGGTCGCGATGACCGTCGAGGAGGTGCCCGGTTCGGTGTCCGACCGACTGGTACGCGCCGGACGGGCTACCTGGGGCTGACGGCCGCGCGTCCGAACGGCCGAACGGCCCCGCCGGGGCCCGACGCCCGACGAGGCCGTTCGGCCGAGGGTCACACGATCACGGGCGGGCCGTAACTGACGACCACGTCGTCCGCGATGTCGGTCGATGCCGTGAAGATGGCGTAGGAGCGCACCGACACCGAGCCCAGGGCATGGTTGACCTCGAGGTGGACGTCGCGCAGTGTGATGGCGCACTGCGTCGACTTGCACTCCTTCTTCTGCACCGGGACCGTCGCGATGGTGCCCGGGGCGATCTGCGTGGACAGGTTGCCCTCGACCGGTGTCTCGACACCCAGTTCGAGTGCCTGCCCGTTGAACAGTTCCACGACAGCGGGAACCTCGGGGTCGGCCGTCAGGATCAGGTTCTCCGACACCTCCGGGATGAAGACGGCGCCCGGGGTCACGCCGGCGTTGCCGGTGACGACGGCGCCGTTCGAGACGTCGGCCTGGTATCCGATCTGGTAGCCCACCTCGAGCACACCACCGGTGTAGGGGGAGCCGCCGTTGCCGCTGACCGTTGCGAGGGCTCGGCCGCTGGCGAAGATATCGCGGGTGAACTGATTGCCGGACAGCGGCGGGACGCTGTTGAGGGATTGACCGGTCTGGTCGATGTGTAGCTCCCAGCCGTCGAAACTCACGGCGTGTGCTGAGGTGTCTTCCTGAAAGGTGGCTTCGGCGCCTGCCGAGCCGACGGAAACCGCGAGCATCACGGCGGCTGCTCCGGCGACGACTGCGGAAGCAGATCGCGTAAGCCTGCGGCGAAGAAAAGACCGGTGATTCACGTGCATGAGAATTCCTCGTCTTCGATTGTTCGCGACCGGAGCGTGCCGGCCTCGGGCAGAGTCGGACGGCAACGGCAGTCGTAGACGTCCGGTTGCAGTATTGGTTCTGTGTCACCGATCCGTAAGGTTTTGGCGACTTGTTTTCACGAATTTGATAAAGGGACGCTAACGATTATGTTTCGACGCCGAATTGTCGCTGTTTTCGCTTTCGCGTGAACGGTCGGGAAACGGCGGTTCCGGGTGTTTGCGGACATGAGTCGTCCCGGGTGTGAGCGCCGCGGCCGCGGCTCGTCGGTCGCGGTCGGGCTTCAGCGGGTGGCATCGAGGCGCCCGTGTGCCGGGAGTGGCCTTCGGCTCACTTGAATCTCGAGGCTGCAATTTCCTTCTCGAGAGGTGATAATCGAGTGACGGGTGTGACACCTGCGAAACCTGAGTCGGCGCGCCTGCGACGGCGACGGGGAAGATGCCACTAGCCTGAGCAGGTCATTGGCGTCATCAGTGCTGGTAGACGAATGGGAGGAGGTCGTCGGTATGCCGAGTTCCTCGATCATCTGGATCGCACTGGTTGCCGTCTGGCTGTTCGTCCTTGTTCCGATGCTTGTCAGTAAGCGGCCCCGGATCCGGCAGACGACGGATGCGGCGCTCGCGACTCGAGTGCTGCATCGCGGCGACGCGGAACGACCGGCCCGCGGGCCTGCGGCCGGACATCGGAGCGATCCGAACTGGCGCCCCGCGTCGGTACGGTTCCGCGGTGACACCCACGGCGACGACTCATACGGCACGGATGCGGAGGATCGAATGGACGCTCACGCCGACGAGAACATGATGGACGAGGCGATCGACCGCACACGCGGTGCGGCCCGGGACTTCGTGCCGAATCGGCGCGGCCGGGGCGGATTCGATCCCGAGGCCGACGCGATCGCGAGCGCAGCCCGGTATCAGTTCCGTCAGCGTGCGGTGCTCGGTCTGATCTTCGCGACGATCCTGACGGCCGCGCTCGCCGTCGCGTTGACCCCTGTGATGTGGTGGGTCTCGGCGTTCTCGGTGGTTGCCCTGGTCGGCTACCTTGCGCACCTGCGTCGCCAGGTCCATCTCGAGCAGGAGATCCGCGGTCGCCGGATGGCCCGCCTCGGTCGCTCGCGACTGGGCGTCGAGTCGGCGTCCGACGAGGAACTGCGACTGGTCCCGGCGCGACTGCGGCGTCCCGGCGCGGTGGTGCTCGAGGTCGACGACGGTGACCCTGCATTCGATCATCTCGACCACTACGACGCGGAGTACGTCGAGCGTGGCGATCGTCGCCGGCACGACGACTACGAGGTCTCCTATCGCGACGACGACATGAGGCGCGCTGCCGGGCAGTGAGCTTCTCCGAAGTCCGCCTTCCGGTTTCAGGGCGCCCGATCACCACGGTGGTCGGGCGCCCTGCGTTTTCCGACCGTTTTCCGCCTCTGGCCAGGCGATTCGTTATCCCGGCGGATGTCCTGTTAGAGTTGCCGAGCGGTCAGCGAAAGCGGACCGTGGTTCGGGGCTGTGGCGCAGTTGGTAGCGCGCTTCGTTCGCATCGAAGAGGTCAGGGGTTCGATTCCCCTCAGCTCCACAAACAAGAGGCCCTCTCCTTCGGGAGAGGGCCTCTTTCGTGTTCCTTCGTGTTCCGGTCAGCGCGACGCGTCCGGCGGGATCTCGGGCAGTCCCTCCGCCGCCCGCAGTTTCTCCGCGAGCGTGGTCAGCAGGGTCTGCGATTCCTCGGACAGATCGAAAGCCCGGGTGGCGAGTCGGCGGAGCCCGTACCCCTCGAGCCGTGTGACCAGTTCGAGGTCGTGATCGACCTTCGAGGCGTAGATGTCGTTGAAGAAGTAGGCCGGCTTCACCTTGAAGAACTTGGCGAAGGCTGCGACGGTCTCGTCCGAGGGGTTGCTCCTCTGGCCGGAGCGCAGTTGCGAAATGTACGGCTTGGAGATCTTGTGGCCGTCCGCGATGAGAGCGTTCGCCACCTCCGCATTGGTATGCGGCTTCCGGCCTGGTGGATGGACGGTTTCGAAGAGCTTGTTGAGCCGTGCGGCGAAGTCAGACATCGCGACGATCCTAACATCGGAGATAACCGGCCGGTAGCTCGAATATGTTGATTGATCAATCGTTCGAAAACTGTCGCCGTGGCGCCGATCAGGAAGGTGGAACAAGACCTTGGCATCTGAATAACCTTGTGGTAGCTCACGGCCAACTGTTCGGTCTCGAATTGCTACCGCCCGTGCGCGACGTCTGGAAAACGGCGCCCGCGGCGGGGAAACTGGGAGGCATGGACCGCAGAATGAGCGACAACGAATTGCGCAGGGCGATTCGCGTGCTGCGTGACCGGGCCGACGAGGCCCGCAGCCACGGTCGTCCCGATGACGCGGAGGGTCTCGAGAAGACCATCCGCGACTACCAGGACGAGATGGCGCAGCGTCTCTGACGCGGCCCACCGAATCTGCCCGACATCGGCGCCGTGATCGTCCGGCGTCGATCCGACATGCGCCACGAACCGCCACGTACACTGCCGAACACGGACCGAACCGATCGGCGAAGGCGAGGAACGCAGGCGATGGCGATCAAGACGCTCGACGGCAAGAAGTGCCTGATCACCGGGGCTGCCAGTGGAATCGGCCGGGCCACGGCGCTCGCGGCCGCCGCGGAAGGCGCCGAACTGTTCCTCACCGACATCGACGAGGCTGGGCTTGCGCAGACCGTCGACCTGTGCGGGCCCTTCCGCGGCACCGTCAGGTACTCGCGGGCCCTGGACGTCTCCGACTTCGACGCGGTGACCGCGTTCGCGGACGAGATCCACGAACAGGTCGGGAGCCTCGACGTCGTCATGAACGTCGCGGGTATCTCGGCCTGGGGCACCGTCGAGAATCTCGAGCATCGTCACTGGAAGTCGATGGTCGACGTGAACCTGATGGGACCCATCCACATCATCGAGCGGTTCGTTCCCCCGATGATCGCGGCCGGGCGCGGCGGGCACCTCGTGAACGTGTCGTCGGCAGCCGGCCTGCTGGCGCTGCCGTGGCACGCGGCGTACAGCGCCAGCAAGTTCGGTCTACGTGGGGTGTCCGAGGTGCTGCGGTTCGATCTCAAGCGGCACGGCATCGGCGTGAGCCTGGTGGTGCCCGGCGGAGTGAAGACGCCGTTGGTCGGCACCGTGCAGATCGCCGGTGTGGACCGTGACGACCCCCGCATCCGCAAGCTCACCCACCGGTTCGAGAAGCGTGCCGTGTCTCCGGAGAAGGTGGCCCGCTGCATCCTCGCCGGGATCGAGAAGAACCGGTACCTGGTGTACACGTCCAACGACATCCGATTCGGCTACTGGTGGGCGCGAAAGTTCGCCCCGCCGTACGAGTTCGTGATGCAGAAGGCCAACGACCAGTTCAGTAAGCTGCTGTAGCGATCGCGGCGCCGCGACGGCGCAGTGCGCCGCTGTGCATCTCGTACGCGGCGTCCACCAGGTCCAGCTGGCTCAGGTCGTGCGTCACCATCACGGTGGCGACGGAACGCTCGCGGCTCAGCCGGGCCAGCAGCGCGACGATTTCGCGGCTGCGTTCCTCGTCCAGCGCCGAGGTCGGCTCGTCGACCAAAAGGACCGCGGGATCGTTGACGATCGATCGGGCGATCGCGACGCGCTGACGCTGGCCACCGGAGAGCTGGTTCGGGCGTCGATCGAGCTGGCTCTCGAGTCCGAGGCTGCACAGGAGTTCCCGGGCGCGCTTGCGGCTCGCCCGCACCGAGCCGCCGTTCAGATGCGTGATCATCTCCAACTGTTCGGTCGCGGTGAGGGACGGCAGCAGATTCGACTGCTGGAACACGAAGCCGAGCTTCTCCCGGCGCATGTCGGTGCGCGCCGCACGATCGAGGCCCGTGACGTCGGTGCCGTCGATCGCGACGGTGCCCGACTCGGGGGCGATCAGCAGTCCGGCCACTGCGAGCAGGCTCGACTTGCCGGAGCCGGACGGGCCGGTGACGGCGACCAGTTCGCCACGGTTCACGTCCAGATCGACGTCGTCGAGCGCGCGGAGGCGGGTGTCTCCGTCGGGGTAGGTCAGGACGGTGTTGCGGAGCGAGATGCTCATGGAAGGTCCTTTCGAGTTGTCGGACGCCGGGCTCAGCGCGCGTTCGCGAGCGCGGTCAGCGGGTCGATCGAGACGATCCGGGCCAGTGCCGCCGTGGCGCCCAGCATGCCCATCACGATCAGGGCGACGAACGGGACGAGCGTGCCCGACAGGGTCAGCGTGAACGGCACGAACGTCGACGCGATCGCGCCCAGCCCCACGGCGGCCAGGCTGCCCAGGCCGGCACCGAGCGTCAGGACGATGAGGGACTGCCCGAGCGCGTCCTTCAGTAGGTACTTCGTGGAGGCGCCGACGGCCTTGAGGATCGCGAGGTCCTGGCTGCGCTGGATGGTCCAGACGGTGAAGAACGCGCCGACGACGAGGGCACTGACGGTCATCAGCATGGCCTGCATCAGCAACAGGGATCCGCGCTCGGAGGTGTAGGAGCCGATCGCGTTCAGAGCGCCGCCCTCGTCGGTGATCGACGTTCCGGTGGCCGCGGCCGCGCTGTCGGCGTCGAATCCGCCGGAGGTGCGCATCGCGATTACGGTGCCGTCGCTGTCGCCGGCGGCCGGCAGGTGGGTCCACACGTCGTGGTTCATCCACACGACCGGCTGGTGGCTGTAGAACGACTCGTCGACGAGGGCGGTGACGGTCACGGTGTCGGCGCCGATGGTGATCCGGCTCCCGACGTCCCAGCCGTTCTCGTTCGCGAGGTCGGTGTCGACCGCGACCGAGCCGGCATCGAGCGGGACGGGGGCGGCGAACGAGTGACCGTCGACGCCGAAGGCCGAGGCCGCGACCTCACGGTCACCGGCGGAGATCCGGACGGGAGCGATCCCGATGACGGAGGCCTCGTCGACGCCGGCGGTCGCGGCGAGCGCGTCGCGCTGTTGCTCGGTGACGGTGGATTCCCCGAAGGACAGGGGTTGTCCGTCGGCGGGCTTGCCGAACGCGAGGTTGTCCGCGCCGAGGTGCTGCACCGCGGCGATGGATTGGTTACCCAGCCCGGTGGTGAGCCCCGACAGCATCACGACCATCAGGGAGATCAGGAACAGCGCCGAACTCATCAGGGTGAATCGGCCCTTGGCGAAGCGGAGATCTCGAATACTGAGGAACATGCCATCCAGCGTCGCCGGATAGGGGTCTGCGGGGCATCGCGCATCGGTTGAATTGCCCGGTCCATCGAAAGTTGGAGAAGGGGGTTCGCGGCGGCGGCACCTGGTGCGGCGGTGTTAGCGTGAGTGAAATGCAGACTTCCGACGTGTCCCACCCCGGCGGCGTCGCGCCGGTGTTGCGCGCGATGCAGATCGGTGCTCACGTCCTGTTCGTTCTCCTGTTGTCGGTGGGAGTCGGCAGGGTTCTCGTGGAGCAGGGGGCGCACGAGGCCTGGATCCTGGTCCTCGCCTTCGCCGAGTTCGCCTGGTACCTGGGCGGGGTGTGGTTCGTCCGCCGCAGCGGTCTGGTGCAGCTCTCCACGGGGCGGGTGTGGCTGGCGGTCCTGGTGGCGGGATGGCTGGCGCTGGTGGCGTCTGATTCCAACTTCGTATGGCTCGTGTTCGCACTGTTCTTCCTGTGCTTCCACCTGCTGCCGGTGCCCGCCGCGCTGGCGGCGACCGTGGCGCTCACGGCGGTCTCGATCGCCGCGAGCCTGTGGCACGGCGAGGCCAACACGATGGCGTCGGTTCTCGGGCCGTTCTTCGGTTCGGCGGTGGCCGCGGGCATGGCGATGGTCTATCAGCAGTTGGTCCGGGAGGCAGCGCAACGCCAGAAGCTGGTCGACGAGCTCACCGACGCGCACCGCGAACTGCTGGACGCCCAGGACGAACTGGTGGCGCTGCAGCGTGAGTCCGGCGCCGTCGCGGAACGCTCGCGCCTGGCCCGCGACATCCACGACACACTGGCACAGGGCTTCTCGTCGATCCTGCTCCTGGCTCGTGCCGGCCTGCGCGGCACCGAAACGGCCTCGACCCTCACCCAGATCGCCGACACGGCGCAGCAGAACCTGGTGGAGGCGCGGCGGGTGGTGGACGCGCTGCGGCCGTCGGATCTCGAGTCGGCGCCGCTCGAGTCGGCGCTGCGCCGACAGCTGGAGCAGCTCGAACAGCACACCGGCATCGCCGGTGACCTGTTCACCGACGGCGATCCCGTTCCGTTGCCGATGGACTACGACGTCGCACTGTTGCGCGTGGGGCAGAGCGCTCTGGCGAACGTGCGCCTGCACTCGCACGCACAGCGGGTGCGGCTGACCCTGACCTACGCCGCCGACGAGGTGCGGCTCGACGTCGTCGACGACGGCATCGGTTTCGACGAGCGCGAGGCCGGCGGATTCGGGCTGCGGGCGATGCGTGATCGTCTCGCACTGTTGGGAGGAACCTTGGTGGTCGAATCGGCTCCGGGCGACGGAACTGCCGTGGCTGCAACACTTCCCGTCGGGCGCCTCCAGTGAGCGCCGTGCGGGTACTGCTCGTCGACGACCATCCGGTCGTCCGCGCCGGGCTGCGCGCGCTGCTCGCGTCGCACGACGACGTCGATGTCGTGGCCGAGGCCTCCTCGGGCGAGGAGGCGGTGGCGTTGGCCGCGACCGCGGAACCGGACGTGGTCCTGATGGATCTGCGTCT
The DNA here is from genome assembly GCF_058797375.1 of Prescottella sp. GW823-FHT02E09. NCBI lineage: Bacteria > Bacillati > Actinomycetota > Actinomycetes > Mycobacteriales > Nocardiaceae > Rhodococcus > Prescottella sp. GW823-FHT02E09. Next base: position 364,057 of record NZ_JBXAJP010000001.1, on the reverse strand, counting down.
CGGCGCCGGGATCGACGGCGCCCGCGCGACGGCCGAGATCGTCGCGCGCCCGAATCCGCCGCGGGTGGTGGTGCTCACGACGTACGACACCGATGCCGACATCCTCCGGGCCGTGGAGGCCGGTGCCGCCGGGTATCTGCTCAAGGACACCGCCCCGGACGTGCTGATCGACTCGGTCTTCGCGGCGGCGCGCGGCGAGACGGTGCTCGATCCCGAGGTGGCACAGCGGCTGTACCGGCGGATGCAGCAGCCGCGCGCCGACCTGAGCGCGCGGGAGATCGAGGTGCTGGCACTCGTGGCCGAGGGACTGTCGAATCGGGCAATTGCGAAACAGTTGTTCGTCAGTGAGGCGACGGTGAAATCGCACCTGGTGCATGCGTTCACGAAGCTCGAGGTCGACAGCCGCACGGCCGCGGTGGCCGCGGCCCGCGAACGGGGCCTGATCGCCTGATCGGTGCGGTAGCGTCGGCAGGATGCCGAAGCGATTCGAGTTCTCGGCCGATTTCGACCATCCCGTCGCCCGGGTGCACGAGCTCCTGACCGACGAGGGCTACTGGCGTTCACGGATGCCGCCGCGGTCGCGCGGATCGGTGCGGGTGGACCGGACGTCCGACAACGACGGGTGTCCGCTCGTGACGGTGACGATGACCGAGACGGCCGACACCGACAAGTTCCCGGCCCTCGTGCGCAAGGTCGTTCGTGGTGAGATGCGGATGGAGCGGATCGACACGTGGCGCGCCGTGCACGACGATCGGGCGTCGGGGAGGCTCGCCGGGTCCGCCACCGGCATTCCCGTCACGATCGAGGGTGAGTACACCCTGCGCTCTCGCGTCCGCGGCTCCGTGCTGGATGTCCGTGGCACCGCCACCGTACGAATTCCGCTGGTGGGCAGCCAGATCGAACTCCTGGTGCGCCAGATGGTGTCACAGATGGTCGAGCGGGACCGCGCCGAGGCGCACCGTCACCTCGACGGACGATGACCGGACCTCAGTCGATCTCGACGTCGATCACCCGCGCGCCGGGCCCCTCGGTTCCCAACTCGTCGTGCGGGTTGGCCAGCGTGCAGCTCGCGAGGGACAGGCACCCGCACCCGATGCAGTTGGTGAGGTCGTCGCGCAGCCGGGTGAGCTGCTCGATCCGCCGGTCGAGATCGGCGTGCCACCGGCTCGACAACCGCGCCCAGTCGCTACGGGTCGGGGTGCGGCCGTCCGGCAGCGTGGAGAGCGCGTCGCGGATCTCGGCGAGGGGGATGCCGACCTTCTGGGACAGCCGGATGAACGCGACCCGGCGCAGCACGTCCCGCTTGTAGCGGCGCTGGTTCCCGCTGGTGCGTCGGCTCGAGATCAGGCCCTCGCGCTCGTAGAAGTGCAGCGCCGAGACCGCCACGCCACTGCGCTCGGAGAGCTGTCCGGGCGTCAGTTCCCGGGTGTTCCATTCGGGCATGTCCACGGCACTCGCCTTTCCTGAACCGACAACCTGAACAATACTCGAGGATCCCGGGTGCGGGGTGCCGACCTCGGCGCGCGGGACTACCGTTTACGCATGAGCGTGCGGGAGCCGTCCGAGCTGGGTGTCGACACCGAGGTGGGTGCGCTGCGGTCGGTGCTCCTGCATCGCCCCGGCGACGAACTACGACGCCTCACTCCCCGTAACAACGATCAACTGCTGTTCGACGGGCTGCCCTGGGTGGATCGCGCGCAGGACGAGCACGACGCGTTCGCGGACGTCCTGCGCGGCCGCGGAGTCGAGGTGCTGCTCCTGTCCGACCTGGTCACCGAGACCCTGACCACCAGCGGCGCCGCCCGGATGCAGGGCATCTCGGCAGCGGTCGACCCGCGCAAACTCGGACACGTGCTGGCACAGGACCTCGCGGCGCACCTGCGCGGAGTTCCGGCCGCCGAACTGTCGACGATCCTCACATCCGGGATGACGTTCGACGAGTTGCCGATCGGGACCGGTGCGGCCACCCCGTCGCTCGTGCGGCTGATGCATCACGGCGCGGATTTCGTGATCGACCCGCTGCCGAACCTGTTGTTCACGCGGGATTCGTCGTTCTGGATCGGCGGCCGGGTCGCGATCACGTCGCTCGCACTGCCGGCGCGGGTGCGTGAGGCGTCGCTGACCGATCTGATCTACGCGCACCATCCGCGGTTCCGTGGGGTGCGCCGGGCGTACGAGTCCCACACCGCGCCCGTCGAGGGCGGTGACGTCCTGCTGCTCGCACCGGGGGTCATCGCGGTCGGGGTGGGGGAGCGGACCACCCCGGCCGGTGCGGAGGCGTTGGCGCGCAGCGTGTTCGAGGACGGGCTGGCGCACACCGTCCTGGCCGTGCCGATCGAGCAGCGGCGCGCGTCGATGCACCTCGACACGGTGCTGACGATGGTCGACTCGGATGCCGTCGTGATGTATCCCGCCGTGCGGGACACCCTGTCGGCGTTCACCATTCGACGCGAGGACGGCGTCGTCGGGATCGGTGGACCCGAACCGTTCCTGGAGGCCGCGGCGGCCGCGATGGGCATCGGCAAGCTGCGGGTGATCGATACCGGGCTCGATCATGTGACCGCCGAACGCGAGCAGTGGGACGACGGCAACAACACCCTCGCGCTGGCCCCCGGCGTCGTGGTCGCGTACGAGCGCAACGTCGAGACGAACGCGCGGATGGAGGCCGCGGGCATCGAGGTCCTGCGGATCTCCGGCTCCGAGCTGGGATCGGGCCGGGGCGGACCGCGCTGTATGTCGTGTCCACTCGCGCGCGGTCCGCTGGACTGACCGACGGCTAGAGGATCTCGCGGACCTTCTCGTGGGGCCGCGCCAGGACGGTGCCGCGATCGGTGACCACGATCGGGCGTTCGATCAGGATCGGGTTGTCGACCATCGCGTCGAGCAGTTCGTCCTCGGAGGACTCGGCCAGCCCGAGTTCCTTGTACAGGGCCTCCTTCTTGCGGATCGCCTCGCTCGGGCGCAGGCCGGCGTCGTCGAGCAGCTTGCGCAGACCGTCGCGGGACGGCGGCGTCTCGAGGTACTTGACGACGGTCGGCTCGATGCCGGCCTCCTCGATGAGCTTCAACGTGTTCCGCGACGTGCTGCAGCGGGGATTGTGATAAATCGTTGCGGTCTTCGCCATGACAGCCATTCTGCACGGGGACAATGGGAGGGAACGCGTATGCATGTCGAATCCGAGTCGAGGAGTCCGCAATGACAGGTCGACGCATCGTCATCGCCGGAGGGCACGGCAAGATCGCCCGGCATCTGACCAAGTTGCTCACCGCGGCGGGGGACCGCGCGGTGGCGCTGATCCGCAATCCCGACCACGAGGGGCCGGTGCGCGCCCTCGGTGCCCTGCCCGAGATCGTCGACCTGGAACGGGCGACGGTCGACCAGGTCGCGGAGTTGCTGCACGACGCCGATGCGGTCGTGTTCGCGGCGGGCGCGGGTCCGGGTAGTGGAGTCGCACGAAAGGACACCGTCGACCGCGGCGCGGCGGTGCTGGTCGCCGATGCCGCCGAACAGGCCGGGGTCCGGCGGTTCGTGCAGATCAGCTCGTTCGGTGCGGGCGAGCCTGTGCCACCGGGCACGGACGAGGTCTTCGCCGCGTATCTCGCGGCGAAGACCGCCGCCGAGGACGACCTGCGGCGGCGCGAGGGGCTGGACTGGACCATCCTGCGCCCCGGCGGGCTCACCGACGACGAGCCGACCGGGGAAGTGACGCTCACCGCACCGCCACTCGAACGCGGCACCGTTCCCCGTGCCGATGTCGCGGCTGTGATCGCGGCGTTGGTGGCGCCCCGCTCGGACGGCGGCGCGCCCCGGGCGGTGGGCCGGACGTTGATGCTCACGAAAGGTCCGATTCCGATCCAGGAGGCCGTAGCCGCGTTACCGTGAGTTCACCGGAGCGAACGGCCGCGGGACATGAGATGAAAGGGATTCAGTGGACATCGAGATCGACCACGACTCGACGACGCCGCCGTTCGAGCAGTTGCGGGTGCGCATCCTCGAACTCGTACACAACGAGGAGTTGGTGGCCGGCGCCAAGATTCCGACGGTCCGCAAGCTCGCGTCCGACCTCGGCATAGCGCCGAACACGGTCGCCCGCACCTACCGCGAGCTCGAACAGCTCGGGGTCATCGAGACTCGCGGACGGCTCGGTTCGTTCATCGCGGCGTCCGGGGATCCGACCCGGACCAAGGCTCAGCAGGCCGCCACTGACTACGTCGCGGCGGTTCGCCGCATGGGGATTTCCGACGCCGATGCCACGGCCTTCGTGGCGACCGCGTTGAAGGGTGCGTGATCGGTTTGGTTGACGCTTCAACTTAAACGTGTCAGAGTGGTTCCACCCGACAGCGCGCGTCCCCCTTCTCTGCGCGTGTCCCACCACCTTCGAGGACTCTCATGAATTCCACCGCATTCCGCGACGCCACCCTGCTCATCGCCCGGATCGGCATCGGTGTCATCTTCATCGCCCACGGCTGGCAGAAATTCTTCGACTGGGGCATCGACGGCACGCAGGCGGCGTTCGTGGGCATGGACATTCCGCTCGCCGACGTCTCCGCGATCGTCGCCGCCACGATCGAGCTCGTCGGCGGCATCGCACTGCTCATCGGCTTCGCGACCCGGATCGCCGGCGTACTGCTGTTCCTGAACATGGCTGGGGCGTTCTTCCTCGTCCACGTCGACAAGGGAATCTTCGTCGGCGACGGCGGCTTCGAACTGGTCCTCGCGCTCGGTGTCGCGTCGCTGCTGATCGCGGGCGTCGGAGCGGGCCGGCTCAGCGTCGATGCGGTGGTCGGCAAGAACTCCCGGGGCGTCCTGTCCGCCGGCTGATCTCTGTGCCGCAGGCACCCGGGACGTCGCCACGACGCCCGGGTGCTTGCTTTTGCCGGTCCGGATGAGCACCGTGTGAGGAATGGCAGGCGCACGCGAGCTGTCCGGGACCGATCGTGTCGTGTTCGGCGTGGCCGCGAGCGCCGTTGCCGCCATCGTCGTGTGGGGTCTCGCGGCACCCGACAACCTCGAATCGGTGACCGGCGACATGCTCGACTGGCTGGTCACAAATCTGGGCTGGCTGTTCGTCATCGCCGCGTCCGCGTTCGTGATCTTCACGCTGTGGCTCGCCGCGAGCCGGTACGGCCGCATCCCGCTCGGCAAGGACGGAGAGAAGCCGGAGTTCACCACCGTCAGCTGGATCGCGATGATGTTCAGCGCCGGCATGGGTATCGGTTTGATGTTCTTCGGAGTGGCCGAACCACTGGCCCACTTCGTCGATCCGCCACCGGGAACCGACGGTGGCGTCGGAACTGCCATGGCCACCACGATGTTCCACTGGAGTCTGCACCCGTGGTCGATCTACGCGGTGATGGGGCTCGCCATCGCATACGGCACCTATCGGCGGGGCCGACCGCAGTTGATCAGCGCGGCCTTCTTCCCGCTGCTGGGCCGGCGGAGCGAGGGGCCGATCGGTCGGGTCATCGACATCCTCGCGATCTTCGCCACGATGTTCGGCACCGCCGCGTCCCTGGGGCTGGGCGCGCTGCAGATCGGCTCCGGGCTCGAGGTGGTCGGCTGGATGGGCGAGGTCGGCACGCTGCTGCTGGTCGCGGTGGTCGCCGTCCTCACCCTCGCGTTCGTCGCGTCGGCGGTGTCCGGGGTCGCGAAGGGAATCCAGTGGCTCTCCAACACCAACATGGTGCTGGCGCTGATCCTCGCGGTGTTCGTGTTCGTCCTCGGGCCGACCGTCCTGATCCTCAACCTGATCCCGACGACCATCGGCAACTATGCGGCCGACCTCGCCGCGATGTCCGCCCGCACCGCGGCGTCGAGCAACCCCGAGACGGCGGAGTGGCTGTCGTCGTGGACGATCTTCTACTGGGCGTGGTGGATCTCCTGGACCCCGTTCGTCGGGATGTTCCTCGCCCGGATCAGCCGCGGTCGCAGCATCCGGCAGTTCGTCGTCGGGGTGATCCTGATCCCCAGCCTGGTCAGTCTGCTGTGGTTCGCGGTGTTCGGCGGTGCCGGCATCAACGAACAGCGCGAAGGCATCGACCTCGCCGGCCGCGACACCACCGAGAGTCAACTGTTCGGGATGCTCGAACACCTGCCGCTCTTCGGGATCACGACCGTCCTCGTGATGATCCTCGTCGCCATCTTCTTCGTCTCCGGGGCCGACGCCGCGTCCATGGTGATGGGCACGCTGTCACAGCGTGGTTCGCTCGCGCCCGCGCGCTGGGTGGTCGTCTTCTGGGGCACGCTCACCGGTGGGGTCGCCGCGTTGATCCTCTGGACCGGTGGCGCCGACGCACTCAACGGGCTGCAGACCATGACGATCATCGCCGCCGCGCCGTTCGTGATCGTCATGATCGGCCTGTGCATTTCCCTGTACCGGGACCTGGCCCGCGATCCGTTGATCCTCGCCGAACGGAAGGAACGGCAACTGTCGGTGCGGGCCCGGCGGCGCTGGTCCTGACGTCCGCGGTCAGGGCCTCTCGACGACCATCGACAGCACCCGCGGGAGCGGCGTCCAGTCCGTGGACACGATGCTCGCCGAGCGCCCCGCGAGTTCGGTGACCCGACCGCGCGCGGCATCCTCGGCCGGGGCAACCGCGTCGAGCGCCGGCGTCGCGGCGTGGGCGTCGGTCATCACCACCAGGTACCCGTTGTCGCGGTACCAGCGCATGTCGATCCCGTCGGCGGCGAAGGCACTCGCGTCCCCGTCGAACACGACGAACCACGGCCGCAGATCCTCGTCGTAGCGCGTGACGCGAGGATCGCCGGGCTGCGCCTTGTGCACCGCCGGGAAAGCCGTCGCCAGACCCAGGCCGCCGACGCGTGCCAGGTCCCGCAGGTGTGTCGCGTACGCGCGGTCGGTCCACCAGTGATCCAGGGGATTCACTTCCTGCACGGTGCCGGGGATCAGCTCGAACAGGAACTTGCCGTGTAGTTCGCTCCGGTCCGGCCAGCCGCCGGTCCGGACCGCGTCGTCGAGGGTCGTCGCTCCGGACTCGGCGACGAGATCGCCCGGCCCGAACACCGCGTCGCCGAGGTGAGTACGGACCAGGGCGTCGAACTCGCGCGGACCGCGGCCCAGCGGCGCGGTGAACCCGTCCTTCATCTCGACCTTGACCATGACCGGTGGGTGAGAGGGGTTGGCGTCGTGCCACGCACGCAGATCGGCCAGACACCCGCCGAGGGACTGGTCGCGCGCGCCGGTCCGCAACTGTGCCGCCGACGTCGCGCCCGCACAGTTGTTGTCGTTGGCGACCGGATTCGAATGCGACACGCGCCAATCCGGCCCGACCGCGTTGGTCCACACGTCGAGTTCGATCATGCCGGTCCCGGCGTCCAGTGCGTCCGCGAGGAACGCGTAGCGATGCTTCTCGAACGTGTTGTGCACCCCTACCGACGTGACGTCGGAGTACCGCGGAGCGTCGTCCCGGCCCGAATCGGCCTGCGCGACCGGCACACCGGACAAGAGGAGCAGGGCGACGACGGACACGGCCCCGGTGAGGGAGACCCGAAACCTGGACATCCGGTGCACACTACCCAGCCGGGCGGGTGCTGTCGGAGGAACGAAGGATCCGACAGGTCAGCGCCAGCTCGGCAGCCACAGTTGCTGCTGCCACAACTCCGGGCTGATCGGCACCGCCGTCAGGATCGGCCACAGCCACACGAAGTTCGCCACCACCAGGCCCAGATACAGACACACCGCAAGCAGCCCGGTGCCACGGCGCTCGGCGGAATCCTTCGCGGTGCCGAGTATCTCGCCGAGAACCAGGGCGATCGCCATGACCAGGAACGGTGCGAGCGCGACCGCGTAGAAGTAGTACATCTGCCGGTCCAAGGTGACGAACCAGGGCAGGAACGCGGCCGCGTAGCCGGTGAGGACCGTCGCGTACCGCCAGTCGCGGCTCACGAACGTCCGCCACAGAGCCCACGCCAGGACGGGCAGCGCGAGCCACCACATCGCGGGGGTGCCGATGAGCATGACGGCCTTGACACACGTCGGGCCCCCGCAGCCGGACACCTGCTCGCCCTCGGCGAAGTAGTAGAGCATCGGCCGCAGGCCCATCGGCCACGTCCAGGGCTTCGACTCCCACGGGTGGACATTGCCGGCCGAATTGGTCAGTCCCGAATGGAACTCGAGGACCTTGGCGCTGTAGTACCAGAGTGAACGCAGCGCATCGGGGACGAACGAGAAGGTACCGCCGGTGCCGATCTGATTGCCCGCCGCGTGCCGGTCCACCCCGGTTTCGCTCGCGAACCACGCCCAATAGGTCGCGAGGTACACCCCGAGCGGGACGAGTACCAGCGCGTACAGGGACGGGCCGATGTCGCGGACCGCCGTCCCGACCCATGGCCGCCGAACCCCGTAGGCACGCCGGGCGGACACGTCGAACGCGACACAGAGCAGGCCGAAGAACGCGATGATGTAGAGCCCGGACCACTTGGTGCCGCAGGCGAGCCCGAGCATGATACCCGCGCCGAACCGCCACCAGCGCACCCCGAGCCGGGGGCCGAGGTCACTGACACCGATCCGGCCCTCCGCCCGCACCCGGGCCATCCGTTCGCGCACCTGGTCGCGGTCCACCACGAGGCAGCCGAGCGCCGCGACGGTGAACAGGGCCAGGAAGATGTCGAGCATGCCGAGTCGGGACGAGACGAACGAGACGCCGTCGACGATCATCAGGAGCCCGGCGATCGCGCCGACCAGGGTGGAGCGGGTCATGCGCCGCACGATCCGGACCACGAGCAGTACCAGGATCGTTCCGGCGACCGCCGACGCGAAGCGCCATCCCCACGCGTTGTAGCCGAAGATCGCCTCGCCGAGTGCGATCAACTGCTTGCCGACCGGGGGATGCACCACCAGGCCGTAGCCGGGGTTGTCCTCGATGCCGCCGCCGGTGAGGATCTGCCAGCCCTGGGGCACGTAGTGCTTCTCGTCGAACACGGGCGTGCCCGCGTCCGTCGGGTAGTTCAGCATCGTGAACCGGGTGATCGCGGCCAGCGCGGCGATCACCAGCGACACGACCCAACCACGTAGTCGGTCCGTCGGGCCGAAGTCCGGGTCCGGCGCGAGCGGCGCCGGACTCACCTTGCGGACACTGCCGGACGGCGGCATGGGGCGCTCGTCCGTCAGCTGGGTCACGTGTCGATCGTAGGCTGTCCCCCATGACTGGTCGCCTCGTCCTTGCCGCAACTCCGATGGGCGACGTCGGTGACGCCTCCGAACGACTGCGCGCGGCGCTCGGTTCCGCCGACGTCGTCGCCGCGGAGGACACTCGCCGCACCAAGTCGCTGGCCGCCGCACTGGGAGTCACGATCACCGGGCGGGTCGTCAGTTTCTACGACCAGGTCGAGGTCACCCGACTGCCTGTGCTCGTCGCCGACATCGAGGAGGGGAAGACGGTCCTGCTGGTGACCGACGCCGGCATGCCGTCGGTCAGCGACCCCGGATACCGATTGGTGGCGGCGTGCGTCGAGAAGGACCTGCCGGTGACCTGCCTGCCGGGTCCGTCCGCGGTCACCACCGCGCTCGCGTTGTCCGGGTTGCCGGTGGAGCGGTTCTGCTTCGACGGATTCCCGCCACGCAAGCAGGGGCAGCGGCGCACCTGGTTCGAAGGACTGCGCACCGAGGCCCGCGCGTGCGTGTTCTTCGAGGCACCGCACCGCCTGGCCGCGTGCCTGGCCGACGCGGTGGAGGTCCTGGGCGGCGAGCGCCGCGCCGCGGTGTGCCGTGAGCTGACCAAGACGTACGAGGAGGTGCGTCGCGGCACGCTCGCCGAACTCGCGGAGTGGGCCGTCGAAGGCGCGCGGGGCGAGATCACCGTCGTGTTGGAGGGCGCGCAGCCGGTGTCGGCCGATCCGGAGGACCTGGTCGCGGAGGTGGAACGACTGGTGGCCGACGGGATACGTCTCAAGGACGCGTGCGCGCAGGTTGCTGCGGAGTCGTCGCCGGGAGTGTCGAAGCGAGAGTTGTACGAGACGGTGCTCGCGGCTCGGCGGGACTGAGTCCTCGCGGTCCGTCCGCCGGTCACCGATCCGGCCGGATGCTCGGAATCCGAGCTGCCCCCGCCGACCCCCGACGGGTCACTCACCCGCGGGTGGGACTTCGACCGAAGTCGAAGTCCCACCCGACGGGGTGGCGGCCGCATCGGCGGGGGCCGCACCCAACAGCACCATCAGGCCCACTGTCGCGGCGATGATCAGACCGGCAGCGACTGCAGGCGGCGTCTTGGCCGTCAGTCTGGTCGCTCGTTCGATCATCTCGCGCTCCTTCACCGTGGCGTGGCACCGGCAGGGACTACCCCTCGTCCAACTCAGCCCCAACCGGCGACCGCGCCGCCGGCGCAGGGCCGTTGTGCGTCGATGTCGACTTTGCCCCGCTTCGCCCCACAGGAAAACCGAAAGGTCCGCATCGGGGGCTATCATCGCAGTTCGCGGGTGGTGAGGAATTAATCCGCAGCGGAATTCCGCAGGCCCGCGGAAGCGCCGAACAGGTCGAATTGGTGGAAGCGGTCGGGGACCGAAGGAGGGTGCGCGGGCGATGACGTCCGATACGGGACAGACGCCGGAGGCGGAGCGGTCGGGTGCGCAGGCACGGCTGTTCTTCGCCGACCAGTTGCGCCTGCTGTTCGCGACCGCGGGCGGTCCGCCGCTCAAGAAGGTCGTCACCGAGGCGTCGACCCTGACCCGGTCGATGGGTGGCGACAAGCCCGCTTCCGTCCAGCGCGTCAGCGACTGGCGTTCGGGCAAACGGATGCCCGCGACGTTCGAATCCGTGCGCCCGGTGCTGGCCGTGCTGATCCGGATGGCTCGGCCGCTCCACGGCGGACCCCCGCCGACCGACGGGCTCTTCTCGATGCGTCAGTGGGAGACGTGGTGGCGTAGCGCCAACGCGGTCCAGCAGGGACGCGCGGCCGCCGCGGGCGCCGAGTCGTCGGTACCGGTCCTGCCCGCCGGAGTCCGGCCCTATCGAGGTCTGGCGCCGTACCGCGAGAAGGACGAGCGGCTGTTCTTCGGTCGCCGTCACAGCGTGAGCGCACTCGTCGGCGCGGTGCTGTCGGCGCAGGGCCAGGGACTGGTCGTCGTCACCGGCGCCTCGGGGGTCGGCAAGTCGTCGTTCGTCCAGGCGGGCCTGATCCCGGAACTGCGGGGTCACGATCGGGAGGGCGGCAGGGCCACTTTCGCGCCGGTCGTCTTCACACCCGGCGCCCATCCGCTCGCGGCCCTCGTCACCGCGGTCCCGGAACTCGGCGACTGTGTCGCGGAGCCGGACCACCAGCAGGTCGAGTCCGCGCTCGCGGAAGCCGCGGTGCGGATGCAGGGAAACCAGCTCCTGCTCGTGATCGACCAGATCGAGGAACTCTTCACCCAGTGCACGGACTCGGACGAGCGGGCCCGGTTCCTCACGATTCTGGACTTCGCCGCGACGGCTCGCGCAGGCTCGGAGCCGTCGGAGACCGCGTCGGCGGTCGCGACGATGCGTTCCGACTTCTACGCGCAGGCCCTCGCGTACCCGGTGCTGGCGCGGGCACTCGAACAGCGCAGCAAAGCGGTGTCGCCGCTGCTTCGTGAGGACGTCGTCGAGGTCATCACCCAGCCGGCGCGGATGATCGGGCTCAAGTTGGAGCCGGGCCTGGTCGATCTGATCCTCAACGACCTCGGGGTGCTGACCGCCGGTGAGGGCAGCGGAACCGTCCTGCCGCTCGTCTCGCACCTGCTCGACACGATGTGGGAGCGGCGGCGCGGAGGCCAGCTGACGATCGCGAACTACCGGGCAACCGGAGGCGTGCTGGGTTCGATCGCGGCAGCCGCCGAACGAGCCTGGGAACAGCTCGACGAGCAGGGCCGCGTCCTGGCGAGGGCGATGATGGTCCACCTCGTCTACGTCACCAGCACCGGCACCGACGTCAAGATCCGGCGGACCCTGAGCCAGCTCGTGGCCTTCGAGAGCAACGACACCGGCGCCGGGCGTCGCGTCATCGACCACTTCGTCAACGCGCGGGTCCTCGTGGTCGACGGCGACGACGTCGAACTCATCCACGACGCGGTGATCGACACGTGGCCCCGGCTCAAGACCTGGATCCAGGAGGACCGCTCGTACTCGGCGCTGCGGCAGCAGGTCGAGACCGATGCCGTGCACTGGGAGCACGCCGACCGCAACCACAGCCTGCTCTACCACCGCGGTCGGCTCGACCTGCTCGCCGAGCACGCCGCGAACCGAGCGGACAGCGCGGCCGCGGCGGCACCGGGCGGGATCGCGGCGGTCGCGGCGTCGTTGACGCCCGCGGCCGAGGACTTCCTCGAATCGTCGGAACGGCAGGTCCGTCGACAGGCATGGATTCAGCGGACCGTGATGGCCGCGCTCGCGTTCTCCACCGTCGTCGCCATCGTGATGGGTGCGATGGCGCTGGGGGCGAAGTCCCGTGCCGAGAGCGAGCGCAGCACCGCCCAGTTCCAGCAGGTGGTCGCCTTGGCGGACGCCCTGCGTGACACCGACCCGACCACCGCGGCCCAATTGTCGCTCGCGGCCTGGCAGATGCGACCCGACAACGCCGACGCCTTCACCCGACTGGTCGCGACGGAGAACACGCCGATCTCCCGGACCCTGCCCGGTCACACCGGGCCGATCTACGGGGTCGCGATCTCGTCCGACGGGCGCACACTGGCCACCGCGAGCGATGACCGCTCGGTGCGGCTGTGGGATTTCACCGACCGCTCCGCGCCCGCGCCACTCGGCGCCGAACTCACCGGGCCCGATCAGTACATGGCGTCGGTGTCGTTCAGCCGCGACGGTCGGCTCCTCGCGGCGGGCAGTGGCGACGGCACCATGTGGATCTGGGACGTCACCGACCGATCGGCGCCGCGGCCGCTGCTCTCGGGACTGCGCACCGCACCCGGCGCCGTGCACAACGTCCGCTTCAGTCCCGACGGTCGGCTCCTCGCGGCCCCGCACGACGACGGCACCGTCACCTTGTTCGACACGTCCGCCCCGAATTCCGGACAGTTCCCGACGTGGACCATCCGGGGGCATTCCGGCGCCGTGCGGACGGTGTCGTTCCGGGACAACTCGGTGCTGGCGACGTCGAGTGACGACCGCACCGTGAAGGTGTGGGACATCGCCGATCCCGCCCGACCGGTGCAGTTGGGGTCCGAGCTGTCGGGCTTCGACGACGTCGTGCACTCGGTGGCGTTCAGTCCGGACGGCCGCAATCTCGCGGCCAGCAGCGACGACGGGTTGATTCGGATGTTCGATGCGGCCGACGTTGCCGCGATCCGTCCGGTGGGCGCTCCCGTGCAGGCACACACGGGTGGCATCTGGACCATCGCTTTCGCGGCCGACGGCGAGACACTCGCGAGCGCGTCGTGGGACGGGACGACGAAACTGTGGTCGGTGGACCCGGCCAACCGCACTCTGCACGAGTTGCGGCCGAGTCTGAGCGGGAACGGCGGTGGGGTCCCGGCGCTGGCGCTGTCGCCGGACGGCGGCACGATCGTCACCGGTGGACAGGATTCGCTGGTGCGGGTGTGGACATTGCCGGGTGGCACGGTTCCGGTGTCGGATTCGTCGATGACGTTGCCGTCGATGAATCGTGACGGGTCCTTGCTCGCGACCGCGGGATACGACTCGGCGGTGCGGCTGTGGTCGGTGGACCGGCACGGCCAGATCGAGCGGGCGGGGGTCATCGACGTGCCACGCCCGTTGGGCGGCGCCAATGTCGCGGTGCTCTCGCCGGACGGTCGGATCCTCGCGACCACGCAGACCTCGGGTGGGCGCGTCCAGTTGTGGGACGTGCAGAACCCGCAGCGGCCGGTGCCGATGGGCCCGCCCATCTCGACGGCGACCCGTTTCACGTGGGAGATGGCGTTCAGCCCCGACGGCAGGACTCTCGCGATCGGGGACGACGACTTCCGGGTCGCGCTGTGGAACATCGAGGATCCGTCCGCTCCGGTAGTGCGCGGGCCGAGCCTCGTGGGCCCGCACAACCTGGTGCGCAGCGCCGTGTTCAGCCCCGGCGGCGACGTCCTCGTCGTGGCCAGCGCCGACGGTGACATCCACGCCTGGGATGTCACCGATCCGTCCGCGCCGCAGCCTCGCCCGGTCGGGGAGGGCGGACACCACGGCGGCGTGAACTCGCTCGCATTCAGTCCGGACGGCTCCACGTTGGTCACCGCGAGTGACGATCACACCCTGCTGCTGTGGGACAGGAACGCCGACGGCGGGTTCACTCCGCGCGCCGCGGCGATGACCGGACACACCGGGACGGTCTACAGCGTCGCGTTCAGTGCGGACGGATCGCACGTGGTCAGCGGTAGCGACGACGGTTCGGTCCGGCTGTGGAGCGTCGACCGGGGCAGTGGCGGCGAGGCGGTCGGTGGTCCGCTGACGACGATCGGGACGGGGCGCTGGCAGGTGACGTTCCTGCCGCACTCCTCCGTCGTGATCGCGGGTGGCGGCGACGGCGTGCTGCGGACGTGGCGACTCGACGCCGACACGGTGACCGAGCGGATCTGTTCGGCTACTTCGGAACTGACTCGGGACCGGCCGGCGCACTTCGAGATGCCGGAGTCCGGTCGAGGTGCGTGCGCGCCGGAGTGAGCGTGACGATGCTGGCGGCCTTGTCGAGGCATTCCTGCCACTCGGCGTCGGGATCGGAGTCGATGGTGATGCCCCCGCCGACACCGAGCGCGACGCCGCCGGTCGCGTCGAACTCGACGGTGCGGATCGCGACATTCAGTTCGAGCCCCGCGATCGGGCTGTGCATGCCGACCGTGCCGCAGTAGACGCCGCGAGGGTCGGGCTCCCAACCGCAGAGCAGTTGTCGGGCAGAGTGTTTGGGGCAGCCGGTGACGGAGGCCGGGGGGAACGCGGCGTCCAGCAGTTCGGGGGTGTCGACGGTTTCGGGCACCGTGGCCGACACCGTGGACACCAGATGCCACACGCCGGGCGCGGGCTTGACCCGGAGCAGGTCGGTGACCCGTACCGAACCCGGATCGGCCACCCGTCCCAGGTCGTTGCGGACCAGGTCGACGATCATCACGTTCTCGGCGACATCCTTGACCGAACGGCGAAGCGCGGCAGGATCTTCGCTGAGGGGGAGGGTGCCCTTGATGGGGCTCGAGGTGACGGCTCCGGACCGTCGGGACAGGAACAGTTCCGGTGACAGCGACGCCACCGCGCCCCAGGTTCCCTCGACGAACGCGGCCCGGCTGGGTCGGGTCTTCTCCACGGCGTCGGTGAAGAAGTCGACGGGCGCACCCGAGCCGGTGCCGTGGAATCGCGCGCAGACGCACGCCTGGTAGACATCCCCGCGGGCGATCGCGTCGAGGCAGTCCTCGACACCGCGACGGTGCGCGCGCCGATCCGGGGTGATCCAGCCGATGTGCCACGGCCGCGGCTGCGCGTCGGGCTTACGTACCGCCGCCGCCAGGTCGTCGGGGCAGGGCAGGTCGGTGAGGCTCTCGAACCACCAGCAACCCGAAGCGTCCAGCCGCAGAACGTGATCCGTCCAGCCTCCGGCAGCCTCCGGCAACACGCCCGTTCGGTCGGGGTAGGCGCGGTAGCCGATCCAGCCGCCGCCGATCAGTGGGCCGTCGGGTGCGGGTGTTGCATGTGAGGCGGACGCCGGGAAGGTGAACGCGGTCTCGGGCGGGCACGAGACCGCCTGCACGCTGGGTGCGATCACGGCGGCGGCGTCGAACCAGTGGCCGATCAGGCCGGCCGGCGGTGGAAGCTGCCGCGCGACAGCCCGCCGAGCCAGTGCGCGGAACACGGCGGCGGCACTGCCGCCGTTTCCGAGTCGCTCGATCCGCATCGGTCCAGCTTTCCATGGGGCTGCGCCTCCGCCGACATCGGTCCACGGTGATTTCGCTCCGATCTGCACCGGGGGTGTGGGCGGTGCCTCATCGCGCGATCGCCCGATCTGCGGGCGAGAGCGAGGCGTCGTCGGCGGCGGACTGCCCGGCGTACCAGCCGTCGGCATCGACGGATCTGCTCCGGGACGCCTTGGTACTCGGGAACAGTCGGTCGAACTCGGCGTCGACGGCCTCCGATCGTGCAGCGAGGACGGGGAGCAGGTCGTCGATGCACACGTCGGCGTCGACCGCGGCCTCTGCGGTGGCCCGGCTGTCGGTCTCCTTGAGGCGCTGCCCGATGCGGACCGCGAACCCGAACAGGAATGCCTTGCGGAACGACGTCGTGCGCGAGCCTGCCGTGTCGTTCGCGCCCGCCGACTGCATCGCCCGGGTGGCCTGGATCAGCAGCGACGTGAACAGGAGGTCGACCTGATCGAGGTCGAGCGGGCTGCCGACGACGGTCGCGATCGCGAACCTGTCGAACCACACCGTGCGAGACCGGTTGGCCTCGCCGATTGCGGTGAGGAGGTGCACCTTCTCGCGGACGTACGGGTTGTCGAGGTGGATGCGCCGACTGGCGACCGCGATGTGGGTACCGGCCGGCCCGGGTTCCTGCAGCAGGGCCGAGCTGATCGCGTAGCGGGTCATGAGCGCCTGGGCCTTGGCTGTGAACGTCTCGGCCTCCTCGACGAAATCGGTGGCCTCCGCCTTGGCCAGCAACCCACGGATCCTGCCCAGCACCTTCGGGTCCGCTGACGGGTTGCGGTCCGTGACGTCGGTGGTCCCCGTACGGGTGCCGGAGCGCGGCCACATCGACGGAGGAGGTCCCAGTTGGGTGAGGCGGGGGAGTTCGAGCCACAGCACGGTGAGCGCGACCCACTCGCGCACCCCGATCTGCCAGCCCACTGCGTCCAGCGCCGCCGCGAACTCGTCGGGGTCGCAGGACGCCGGGAGACCGGCAGCGAACCCGCCCGCTTCGGGGTCGCGGTCGGCGACCTGCTCGAGCTGCGCCCGCCACTCGTGCGGTGCGCGGCCGTCGGTATCCGTCGCGCGAGCGTGGTAGAGCACGGCGACAGCTGCCGTCGGCGCGGTGCCGGAGCCGAGGGCCCGGCGCGTCACATGCATGACGTCCGCGGGCTGCCAGCCCCGCTCGTAGGCATCGGCCAGCGCGGTGATCAGCCCGGCCGCCGACCGCTGCCGGGGCGGCGTGCAGTCGCCGGTCAGGCGATCCCGTGTTCGAAAGTATGTTCTATTGCTCCCCATGGAGTGCAGTGTGCACCAGGGGACCGACAACTTTTGGTGGGCGCTATTCCTCGACCGTCTCCTCGACGTACCGCGGGAACACGCCGACCGGCTTCGGGAGCGGAGTACCTGCGACGATGCGGTTCTCGAGGTCGGTGAACGTGCGGGCGTCGGGGGTCTGCCCCAGGAGGTCGAGAATCTTCTCGGCCGAGCCCGGCATCACCGGCTGGACCAGGATGCCGACGATGCGGACCACCTCGAGCGTGACGTACAGGACCGTCGTCATCCGGGCGGGATCGGTCTTGCGCAGCACCCACGGCTCCTGCTGCGAGAAGTACCGGTTGGTCTCGCCGAGTACGTGCCAGATCGCCTCGAGCCCGAGGTGCAGCGCCTGCACGTCGAACTCGGCGCGGACCTTCGCGAGCAGCGCGTCGGCCTGCGCGAGCAGCGCGCGGTCGTCATCGGTGAGCTCACCCGGCGTCGGCACCTGGGCGTCGCAGTTCTTGGCGACCATCGACAGCGAGCGCTGCGCCAGGTTGCCGAGCTCGTTCGCGAGGTCCGTGTTCATGCGCGTGACGATGGCTTCGTGGCTGTAGCTGCCGTCCTGGCCGTAGGAGATCTCGCGCAGCAGGAAGAAGCGGACCGCGTCGAGGCCGTACTGCTCCACCATCGCGAGCGGGTCGACGACGTTGCCGACCGACTTCGACATCTTCTCGCCCTTGTTGTAGAGGAAGCCGTGCACGAAGACGCGCTGCGGCAGCTCCACACCCGCCGACATCAGGAACGCCGGCCAGTACACGGTGTGGAACCGTGTGATGTCCTTGCCGATGATGTGCAGGTTCGCGGGCCAGTACCGCTTGAACTCGTCCGAATCGGTGTTCGGGAAGCCGGCGCCGGTGAGGTAGTTGGTGAGCGCGTCCACCCACACGTACATGACGTGCGCGGGGTCGCCCGGGACCGGAACGCCCCAGTCGAACGTCGTGCGCGAGATGGACAGATCCTTGAGTCCGCTCTTGACGAAGCTGAGGATCTCGTTCCGGCGCGTGGACGGCGCGATGAAGTCGGGGTTCTCCTCGTACAGCGCGAGGAGACGGTCCTGGTACTTCGAGAGACGGAACGTGTAGTTCGACTCCTCGGTCCACTCGACCGGCGTGCCGGTCTCGGTGGCGATGCGGGTGCCGTCCTCCTGGAGAGTCGTCTCGTCCTCGGCGAAGAACGCCTCGTCGCGCACCGAGTACCAGCCCGAGTACGTGTCGAGGTAGATGTCGCCGGACGCCTCCATCCGCTCCCAGATCGCCTTGCTGGCTTCGAGGTGGTCGGTGTCGGTGGTCCGGATGAACCGGTCGTACGAGATGCCCAGGACCTTGTCCATCGACTGGAAGACGTCCGAGTTCCGCGTCGCGAGGTCGCGGACGTCGATGCCTTCCTTGGCTGCCGTCTGCTGCATCTTCAGGCCGTGCTCGTCGGTGCCGGTCATGAAGAACACGTCGAATCCGTCGAGACGCTTGAAGCGTGCGATCGCGTCCGACGAGATGTACTCGTAGGCGTGCCCGATGTGCGGGGCGCCGTTGGGGTACGCGATCGCGGTCGTCAGATAGAACGGGGGCCGGGAGGGCTGGGCAGGCACAGTCATGGTGCGCCTACTCTATCGGCGTGAGTAAGGATCGTCCCGCCCCGGACCTGCCCGAGCCGCTTTTTCCCCTCGTCGACGCGCACACCCATCTCGACGCGTGTGGTGCGACGGACGCCGCGAGTGTGCGCGAGATCGTCGACCGCGCGGCATCGGTCGGTGTCGAGCGGGTGGTCACGGTGGCCGACGACCTGGACGCCGCTCGGTTCGCGGTCGACGCCGCGAACTGGGACGACCGTGTGTTCGCGGCCGTCGCGATCCACCCGACGCGGGCCAACGTCCTCGACGACGCCACCAAGGCGGAGATCGAGCGTCTGGCATCCGATCCGCGCGTCGTCGCGGTCGGGGAGACCGGCCTGGACCTGTACTGGCCCGGCAAGCTCGACGGCTGCGCAACACTGGAGGAACAGCTCGGAGCTTTCCGATGGCACATCGACCTCGCGAAGCGCCTCGGCAAGCCGTTGATGATCCACAACCGTGAGGCCGACACCGATCTGCTGCGGGCCCTCGAGTCCGAGGGCGCCCCCGACACGGTGATCTTCCACTGCTTCTCGTCCGACGCCACGATGGCGCGGGCCTGCGTCGACGCCGGCTACGTGCTGAGCTTCTCCGGCACCGTCAGCTTCAAGAACGCCAAGGCGCTGCGGGAGGCGGCGCTGCTCGTCCCGACGGACCAGTTGCTCGTCGAAACCGACGCGCCTTATCTCACGCCGCACCCGTTCCGCGGCGCACCCAATCAGTCGTACTGCCTGCCGTACACGTTGCGCGCGCTGGCCGAGGTGCGCGGCGAGGACCCTGTCGAACTAGCCAAGGCCTCGACTGCGACGGCCGAGCGCGTCTACCGGCTCCCCACTCGCGACTGACCTCGGTCGCGTCGTCACTCAGGCCGACGGGGGATTACGCCGCGGCCGGATCTTCGCGTTGGGCAGCGGCGGTGCGGGCAGTCGTGCCACGTCGCCGGCGTAGCCCTCGACGGCTCCGAACTGTTCCGACTCGGCCTCCCACGCGTCACGGTAAGCCTCGATCTCCTCATGGCTGCGGCCGACGAAGTTCCACCACATCACGATTTCCTCGCCGAAGGGTTCGCCGCCGAGCAGCACCACCCGCGCGGGTTCGTCGGTGAGGTTCGTCAGCGTCAGCCGCGACGCCCCGGTGCCGGCGTAGCCGAGGTCGGCCCGGGCAAGATCGACACCGTCGAGGTCCTCGAGCCGCACCGATCCGGTGTCGACGAGGACACCGTGCTCGAACGCCGGATCCACGTCCAGCCGCACCGAGGCTCGCGGTTCGAGGACGAGTTCCGCGCCGAGCAGGGGAGTGAAGGTGTGGACCGGCGAAGACGAACCTGCCAGCGAGCCGAGGAAGACGCGAGCACACCCGCCGTCCAGACCCACGACGGGCGGTACGTAGTGCTCGAAGTTGCGGGGCGCGTCGCGGGAGGCGTCGGGCAGGGCGACCCACAGCTGGACGCCGTGCAGGACCGTCGTCTCGGGGGTCGAGACCTCCGAATGGCAGATGCCGTGTCCGCCGGTCATCAGGTTGACCTCGCCGGGGCGGACCATCGCGTGCACGCCCTTGCTGTCGCGATGCTCGATCTCACCGGTGAACAGCCAGCTGACCGTCTGCAGTCCGGTGTGCGGGTGCGGCGCGACATCCATGCCGCCGGTGCGTGCGACGTCGTCCGGGCCGTAGTGGTCGGCGAAGCACCAGGCGCCGATCAGCGACCGCTGTCGTTGCGGCAGCGTGCGGCGGACGGGCATCGCGCGCGGGCCGCCCAGCGGCACCTCGCGGGAGGAGATGACCTCGAGCAGGGGACCGCCTGAGGGTCCCGGCGTGTCGGGGCCGTGCTCGCACTCGATCTCGACCGGGTGGGTTTCGACGTTGCTCATGCACCCACCCTCCCACCCGCCCTTCCACGCGGTCGCGACACGCCCGGACGGACGTCGTCTTCCACTGGGCCCGTGACCGATTCGTGATCGACCAGCGGCGATTCCGAGATGATTGTCGCAGCGTATGTGCTGATCGACACGTTGTAGTTGCCAGATCACAGCCTCACCGTTACCGTGCTGTGATCGAACCTGTCGTCAGCCTTTGGGACTCCTCGTGTCGCCTTTCGCTCGGATCAACACCGCCAAGTCGCCCCTTCTCTACGTCGTGGTCGCCGCTCTCTTCGCGACCCTGCTCGTCGGTGGCGGATTGGTCGTGACGCAGCACAAGACGGTCACCCTGGACGTCGACGGCGAGACGATCGCGCTCAGCACGCTGCGCTCCGAGGTCGGGTCGGTGCTCGACAGTGCGGGCTACCCGGTCGGTGAGCACGATGTGGTCGCCCCCGGTGCGGACGCCGAGCTGTCCGACGGCGACACCGTCGTGCTGCGGCGCGCTCGCGAGATCGTGTTGACCGTCGACGGCGAGCGCCGCACGGTGTGGTCGACGGCGCTCACCGTCGACGACGCGATGCGCCAGCTGGCCCTCGCCGGAGACGCGTACGTATCGGCGTCGCGCGGTCAGCGCATCCCCCTCGAAGGGCTCGAACTCGACGTCGTCAACGCCAAGACCGTGAAGATCTCCGACGGTGGCGCGCCGCCGGCCGAGGTCCGCGTCGCCGCTCCCACCGTGGGCGAGTTCCTGGCCGCCACGAACGCGGCACTGGAGCAGGCCGACAGTGTCGTCCCGGCGCCCGAGGCGCCGCTCACCGACGGTCTCGAGATCGTCGTCACCCGCAGCCGCTCCGAGACCCGCACCGAGACGCAGCCCGTCGCGGCTCCGGAACACCGCGTCGACGATCCGCAGCTCACCGAGGGCAAGACCGCGGTGGACAACCACGGTGTTCCGGGTGAGCGCACGGTGACCGTGGCCGTCCAGACGGTCAACGGGGTCGAGACGGGACGTCAGGAACTGTCGTCCGCCGTCGTCCGCGAGCCCACCCCGACGGTGGTCCGTGTCGGTACCAAGCCCGCGCCGGCGGTCCCGACCGTCGGCAACGGATCGACGTGGGACGCGATCGCGCAGTGCGAGGCCACCGGCAACTGGGCGATCAACACCGGCAACGGTTACTACGGCGGCCTCCAGTTCAGTCAGAGCACCTGGGCGGCGTACGGCGGAACGCAGTATGCACCGACGGCCGACCGCGCGACTCGCGAGCAGCAGATCGCGGTGGCCGAGAAGGTCCAGGCCGCGCAGGGCTGGGGTGCCTGGCCGTCGTGCACCAGCAAACTAGGTCTCCGGTAAAGGAATCCCGATGTCGCCGCTGTCGAAGATCAACTCGAGTCGCTCACCCGTCCTGTACGGCGTGGTGGCCGCGACCCTCGTGACACTCACGGCCGGTGGTGGCGTCGCCATTGCCCAGCACAAGACGGTGACCGTCGACGTCGACGGCGAACTGGTCAGCGTGGGCACGATGTCGTCCGACGTCAACGGGGCCCTCGCGGCCGCCGGCTACTCGCTGGGTGAGCACGATGTGGTTGCCCCCGCAGCGGATTCGGGCCTGCACGACGGCGACACCGTGGTGCTGCGCCGCGGCCGCGAGGTCGCTCTCACCGTCGATGGCGAACCGCGCACCCTGTGGACGACGGCGCTCACCGTCGACGAGGCCCTGAATCAGTTCCGGCTCGCGGGCGACGTGCACGTGTCGGCGTCGCGCTCGCAGCGCCTGCCGCTCGAGGGTGCGGACCTCGACGTGCTGAACCCGCGCACCGTGAAACTGGTCGACGGAGCCGCCGCCCCGACCGATGTGCGCCTGGCCGCCCCCACGGTGGGCGAGTTCCTCACCGCCCACGGCACCCCGCTCGAGCAGGCGGACACCGTCGTCCCGTCCGCGGAGACCCCGCTCGCGGAGGGCATGGAGGTCACGGTGACCCGTGGCCGGGTCGAGACCCGCGTGATCACCGAACCGGTCGCGCCACCGGAACAGCGTATCGAGGACCCGACGATGAACATGAGTCGCACGGTCGTCGAGAACCCGGGTGCCGCGGGCGTCGCGGACGTCACGTACGAGGTCACCACCGTCAACGGCGTCGAGACGAGCCGCAAGCCGGTCGGGACCGCCGTGACGACCCCGGCGCAGCCGAAGGTCGTGCGAGTGGGCGCCAAGCCGGGCACCGAGGTGCCGCCGGTGCAGAACGGTGCCACGTGGGACGCGCTCGCGCAGTGCGAGGCCACGGGGAACTGGGCCATCAACACCGGCAACGGCTACTACGGGGGCGTGCAGTTCGATCAGAACACGTGGGAGCGGCAGGGCGGCCTCAAGTACGCGCCCCGCGCCGACCTCGCGACCCGCGAGGAGCAGATCGCGATCGCCAGCCGCACGCAGGCGACGCAGGGCTGGGGCGCGTGGCCGTCGTGTACCAGCAAGCTGGGCCTGCGTTGATCGCAGCCCGCGTGCGTTAGGTTCTTCAGGTGTCAGACGCCGTGCCGCCCCCCATCCGCCCACGAGGCCAGGCCGCCCTCCTCGGTCCTGCCGAGGTCCGCGCCCTCGCCGAAGAGTTCGGGGTGCGCCCCACCAAGCAGCTCGGTCAGAACTTCGTGCACGACGCCAACACGGTGCGCCGCATCGTCGCGACCGCCGGAGTCGGCCCGCAGGACAAGGTGCTCGAGGTCGGTCCGGGGCTGGGGTCGTTGACGTTGGCACTGCTCGACGTGGTCGACAAGGTGATCGCCGTCGAGATCGACCCCAAGCTGGCGGCGCGGCTGCCCGCGACGGTCGCGGACCGTGCACCCGAACTCACGGATCGACTCACGGTGGTCGGTGCGGACGCGATGCGGGTGATGCCCGACGACGTCCCGGCCGAGCCCACCGCGTTGGTCGCGAATCTGCCCTACAACGTTGCGGTTCCGGTGCTGTTGCATCTGTTCGCCGAGTTCCCGAGTCTGCGCACCGCGCTGGTGATGGTGCAGGCCGAGGTCGCGGATCGCCTCGCGGCCGTCCCGGGCAACAAGGTGTACGGCGTGCCGAGTGTGAAGGCCAACTTCTTCGGTACCGTCCGACGCGCCGGGCACGTCGGACGCGCGGTGTTCTGGCCGGTGCCGCAGGTCGAGTCCGGTCTGGTGCGGGTCGATCGCTACGAGGACGCGCCGTGGCCGATCGACGCGGATCATCGTCGTAAGGTCTTCGCGGTCATCGACGCGGCGTTCGCGCAGCGGCGCAAGACGCTCCGAGCGGCTCTCGCCGGTTGGGCCGGATCGCCCGCCGAGGCCGAGCGGCGTCTCGTCGCCGCCGGAATCGAGCCGTCGACGCGCGGTGAGAAGCTGGACGCGGCCGCATTCGTGCGGTTGGCATCGGTTCAGCCCTGAGCAGCCCGCACGAACAGGACTGTTACGGAGCGAGATCCCGGGACCCGCTGATCCAACCGGTCTGTTTCGTCGAAGCGGTCTGATCGGCGAGAATGCAACGGTGGTCCGGTGCGTCGGACCATCGGGATCTTCTCCCGGACAATCGATTGCTTCGAGGAATGTGGTTGTGAACAAGGGAATTCGGGCGGTAGTGCGACGGTCCGGCGCCGTCGTGGTCGCGCTTGCGGCATTGACGGTGGCGGGATGCGGGTCCTCGGTCGAGGGGAGTGCCGCAGCGGCCGACGCCACGTCCTCGACGGCGGCGGCGACCTCGTCCTCGGCCCCTGCGTCGGGTCGGGCGGGTAGCGACGGCGGCGGCTCGGTCGACATCGACGTCGAGATCGGCGATTGCGTGCGACTCGGCGGGACGACGGACGACGCGACCATCGACGAAGCGGTCTGCGGCAGTACGGAATCCAACTACCGGGTGGTCGCCAAGGCGGAGAAGAACGCGCAGTGCGCGTCGGACGTCGACCAGGTGTACTACGAGACCAGGTGGGGCAGCGAGCGTGGGGCGCTGTGCCTCGACATCGACTGGGTGATCGGCGGATGCATGAGTCTGCCGGACGGTGAGGACGAGCCGCAGCGCGTCGAGTGTGACGACGTGACCGCCGTGGGTGTCGAGCGCGCGGTCGAGATCATCGAGGGTACGACGGACGTCGAGCAGTGCTCGGAGGGCGGCTTCGTCCACGACGAGCGCCGATTCACGGTGTGCACCGAGACCGTGCGACCGTAGGTCGTGTTCCGTGACGACCGGCCGGGTCCGTGAGGATCCGGCCGGTCGATTCCGTGCCGTACCCCGGAATTCTCACTCAATGGGAACGGGCATTCCGTGCGTTCCGTCGCCGGTTAACGTCTGCGCCAGTGTGTGGCGAGCGTCACACCTGGGTGACTGGAGGGGTGCGTGGGTAGCAGGACGAGGTTCGGCAGGAGCCTGACAGCAGTGATGGTGGCCGGTGCGCTGGCTCTTGCGGGCTGTGCGAGTTCGGAGAGCAGCGGAGAGAGCGGGGACACCCGCACCCCGCCCGCGGTGGGCATGGTCGGGGAGCAGGCCTCGGACACCACGGGGTCGGTGCCGCAGCTGACGTTCAGCGTGCAGGCACTCGCGGCCGTCCTGGACCCGACCAAGACCGCGGCCCGCGGCGGAAGCGGCGGCGACGAACTGGCGGCCGTCTACGACGTCCTGCTGCGCTACGACGGTGACACCAACGAGTACGAGCCACGGCTGGCGCAGTCGTTGACGGCGAACGACGCCGGCACGGTGTGGACGCTGAAGCTCCGCCCGGGTGTGACGTTCAGCGACGGCACGCCGCTCGACGCGAATGCGGTGGTCGCCAGCATCGACCGATACAACAACGGCCGCGGTAACGGCGCTGCCGTGTGGCTCGAGGCCGTCGAATCGACCGCCGCGGTGGATCCTGAGACCGTCGAGTTCCGCCTCCGCACCACGTGGCCGACCTTCCCGTCGATGCTCGCACTGGGGCACGGCATGATCGTCGCCCCCGGCGCCGGTGAGGGCGAGGCCTTCAAGCCGATCGGGGCCGGCCCCTTCGTGCTGGAGCGCTACGCACCCAACGAGGAGCGGGTGCTCGCTGCGCGCGCCGACTACTGGAACGGCAAGCCGAGCGCCGACAAGCTGAAGTTCGTCGCGCTCAGTGGTTCGCGCGAGAATCTCGAGTCGATGAAGACCGACGGCATCGACATCGGCGTCCTGCGGGGCAACCCGGCGGCCATCTACGACGCAATCGACGCCGGCTACCCCGGCTACTTCAGCATCCTCAACAGCGGTGGCGCCGAACTGGTGAACAACCGCGAGGGTCGCCCCGGTGCGGACGTCCGGGTGCGCAAGGCGATCGCGCTCGCGATCGATCCGGAGCTCGTCGGCCAGCGCGGCGACGACGGTATGGGTCTGCCGGGCAAGGCGTTGTTCGACGAGCGTTCGCGTTGGGCCACCGATGTCGACGCGCTGCCGTACGACCCGGACGCCGCACGCAAACTGCTCGACGAGGCCAAGGCCGACGGCTACGACGGCCGGCTCGACTACATCGTGCTGCAGGTGCCCAACGAGCAGGCCATCGGTCTCGCGGTGCAGTCGCTGCTGCAGGCGGTGGGCTTCACCGTGAACATCGTCAACGCGAACAACGCGGGCGACATCGTCAAGCAGGTGTACGTGCAGCACGACTACGACATGGCGCACGCGGGAATCGGCCTGTACGAGTCGATTCCGTTCCTGGGTCTGCAGACGACGCTGGACGGCAGTTCCACGTCGAACTTCGCCGGCTACTCGAACCCGGCCATGGACGCGCTGCTCGACAAGCTGCAGGCGGCGGACGGTGACGATCAGACCCGCAGCGTGCTGGGCGAGATCCAGGCGGAGTGGAACGAGTCGGTTCCGAGCGTGCCGACCAGCTCCGTGATGATCTACGTGTCCTGGCAGAAGGACGTGCACGGGGTGGTCCCGACCGCCACCGGCATCATGCTGCTGGACAAGGCCTGGCGAGGCTGACCTCCGACGACGACGGGGCCCGGCGCGTCTCGATGACGGCGCAGGGCCCCTGTCGTGGGTGGGGTGCGTTCAGCTCGACGGGCGGAACCTCCGCAGTCGCAGGCTGTTGCTGACCACGAACACGCTCGAGAATGCCATCGCGGCACCGGCGAGCATCGGGTTCAGCAGGCCCGCCGCGGCCAGGGGGATCGCGGCCGCGTTGTAGGCGAAGGCCCAGAACAGGTTGACCTTGATGGTGCGAAGCGTCTTGCGCGACAACTCGATAGCGTCGGCCGCCGAGCGGAGGTCACCGCGCACGAGGGTGATGTCGCTGGCCTCGATCGCGACGTCGGTGCCGGTGCCCATCGCCAGACCGAGGTCGGCCTGCGCGAGAGCGGCCGCGTCGTTGACTCCGTCGCCGACCATCGCGACGACCTTGCCGCGGGCCTGCAGGTCCTTGACGGCGTCCACCTTGTCGCCGGGCAGGACCTCGGCGATGACGGTGTCGATCCCGACCTGCGCGGCGACGGTGTGGGCCACGGTCTCGTTGTCGCCGGTGAGCAGGACCGGGGTCAGCCCCAGTTCCTTGAAGCGTCGGACGGCTTCGGCGCTGGTGGCCTTGATCGCGTCGGCGACGACGAACACCGCTCGCGCCTGCCCGTCCCAGCCGGCCGCGATGGCGGTCTGACCGAGCTTCTCGGCATTGCGCTTGGCCTCCGCGAGATCCGCCGACAGATGCTGCGACCAGTCGGCGAGCAGGCTCTCGCGTCCGGCGACCACGGCGTGGCCGTCGACGATGCCTTGCACGCCCTTGCCCTCGACGTTGACGAAGTCCTCGACGCCGGGCAGCGTGCCGACGGTGTCGGCGGCGCCGGCCGCGAGGGCTTGCGCGATCGGGTGCTCGGATGCGTTCTCCAGTGCGCCCACCAGTCTCAGCGCCTGGTCCCGGTCGGTGCCGTCGGTGGTGATCACGTCGACGAGCGTCATCTTGCCGGTGGTGACGGTGCCGGTCTTGTCGAGCACGATGGTGTCGACACCGCGGGTGGTCTCGAGCACCTCCGGCCCCTTGATCAGCACGCCCAGTTGGGCGCCGCGGCCGGTGCCGACGAGCAGCGCCGTCGGAGTCGCCAGGCCCAGAGCACACGGGCACGCGATGATCAGCACCGCGACGGCCGCGGTGAACGCCACCTGCAGCGGGTTGCCGGTGCCGATCCAGTAGCCCAGGGCGGCAACCGAAACCGCGATCGCGATCGGGACGAACACGCCGGAGATGCGGTCGGCCAGCCGCTGCACGGCGGCCTTGCCGTTCTGCGCGTCCTCGACGAGAGCGGCCATCTGGGCCAGCTGGGTGTCGCTGCCGACGCGACGCGCCCGCACCACGAGGCGTCCGCCCGCGTTGACGGTGGCACCGACGACGTCGTCGCCGACGCTCACCTCGACGGGTACCGATTCGCCGGTGAGCATGCTCATGTCGACCGCGGAACTGCCCTCGACGACAACGCCGTCGGTGGCGACTTTCTCGCCGGGGCGGACGACGAACAGGTCGTCGACCCGCAGTTGTTCTGCGGGGATACGGGATTCGACGCCGTCCCGCAGGACCGAGACTTCCTTGGCTCCGAGCTCGAGCAGCGCCCGCAGTGCGGCTCCGGCGGTCCGCTTGGACTTGGCTTCGAAGTACCGTCCGGCGAGGACGAACGTGATCACGCCGGCCGCGACTTCGAGGTAGATGTTCGCAGCGCCGTCCATCCGGTTGATGGTCAGCTCGAAAGCGTGCGTCATGCCGGGGGTACCGGCGGTGCCGAAGAACAGCGCGTACAGCGACCATGCGAACGCCGCCGACGTGCCGAGCGAGATCAGGGTGTCCATCGTCGCGGTGCCGTGGCGCAGGTTGGCCCAGGCGGCGCGGTGGAACGGCAGTCCCGCCCACACGATCACCGGTGCGGCCAGGGTCAGCGAGAGCCACTGCCAGTTGGTGAACTGCAGGGCCGGGATCATCGCCATCGCGATAACGGGGACCGACAGCAGGGCCGAGACGATCAGCCGGGTGCGCAGTGACGCGAGGTCGCGATCGGCCGCGCTAGGACCCTGATCCTCGCCCGTGCCCTGTCCGTCGGCGGTGGGCGGGGTCGGCAGTGTCGCGGTGTAGCCCGCCTTCTCGACGGCGCCGACCAGGTCGTCGGTGCTGACGGAGCCGTCGAAGGTCACCTTCGCCTTCTCGGTGGCGTAGTTGACCGTGGCGGTCACGCCGTCGATCTTGTTGAGTCGCTTCTCGATCCGCGAGGCGCACGAGGCGCACGTCATGCCGCCGATCGCGAGTTCGACGGTGCCGTCACGGCCGGTTGCGAGATCTGCCGTAGTCATCAGTGCCCTCCTTCGTGGCCGTCGGTGGTGGGTGTCGGCTCGGCCGTGGTGCCCACCGGGACGGTGAACTCGGCGGTGCGGACGGTGCCCTCGTGCTGGAAGTCGAGGTACAGCCGGTAGGTGCCGGCGCTCGGCGCCTGCGCGTGGAACGTGACGTCCGGTCCGGGCGCGGTGACGCCGTCACCGGGTTCGCCCTCGGGATGGACGTGCAGGTACGCGAGGTCGCCGGTGCGCAGTGCGACCAGGTGGCCGTATGCGCCGAGGTAGGGGTCGAGGTCGGTGACCGGGACGCCGTCTCGCGAGACTGTCAGCGTGAGCGGTCCGCCGGCGGTGCTGAGGTCGCCGTTCAGGGTGACGGTGTAGCCGTCGACGTTCGCGGTGCGCGACGGCGTCGGCAGCGGCGCCGGTTCGAGGTCGCCGGCGACGTCGACGTTGCGTCCGAGCGTGAGCTGGGCGGGGGCGCCGGTGGCCTGGAAGTCGGCGAACACCCGGTAGGTGCCGCCGGTGGGCCAGGTCCAGTCGATCGACCATGTGCCGTCGGCGCGGAGCGTGGGATGGACGTGCCGGAACTCGCTGGTGTCCGAGCGGACGACGATCAGGTGGAGCTGCTTCTCGTGCAGGTCGTCGTACGCGGTGACCGGGGTGCCGTCGGCGTCCTCGATGCGGAAGTCGAGCGTGCCGGCCTCGCCGGCGCGGGGCGGCGAGGTGATCTCGCCGAGGTTGTAGCCGTCCTGCGAGACCTGCAACCCCGCGGGGACGGCCGCGGCGGTCCCCGCGTCGGCGGCCGCGTGGTTGTCGGTGTGTGTGCTCGTCATGTCGATCGGGCTTCCCGTGACGGCGCCCACGCCGAGGGCCGCGGCGAAGACGACCGCGAGCCCCCCGGTGTAGGCGATGAGCGTGGTGGACGTGCGCATCGGATTCCTCAGATCGGCTGTGCTGTGTAGCCCGCTTCCTCGACCGCGGCGGTGATCGCGGACTCGGGGACGGGCGTGGCGGAGGTGACGGTGAGGCGGCCCGAGGGCAGGTCGACGGTGACGTCGGAGACTCCGGCGACCGCGCCGACCTCCTCCTTGACCGAGGAGACGCAGTGTCCGCAGGTCATTCCCGTGACGGTGTACTCGGCGGTGCTCATGGTGATCTCCTTCTGTGCTACCACTACCCCGTGTGGGTATTGGTCGAACAACTCGAAAGGTACCCCCAGGGGGTATCAAGCGCAAGGGGGCCATTCGAGATGTGCGACACGTCTGGCCCGAGTCAGTGCGTATCGGCGCTGGTTGTGGTTGACTGATGTCGGTCGTAGTTTTTGTGTTTGTGTTAGTCCACGCTCGCAAATCCTGAAGTTGCGGGCGGACGAGGTCTCTCCTGAGAGCGACGTAGCCGCCGAGTAACACCGGCCCGGGAATCCCTGACCTGGAGTTTCCCGAGTTTGCACTGTGTAAGAGGAGAGAAAGAAACATGGCAGAAGGCACCGTGAAGTGGTTCAACGCTGAAAAGGGCTTCGGCTTCATCGCGCCCGACGACGGCTCCGCCGACGTCTTCGTCCACTACTCGGCCATTCAGACCAACGGCTTCCGCACCCTGGAAGAGAACCAGCGCGTGCGCTTCGAGGTCGGCCAGGGCAACAAGGGCCCGCAGGCCACCGACGTCACCGCTGTCTGAGCTGACTCGGATCTGCCCGGCTGAGCCGGGCTGACGACGAGGACGGGGCCCCACTCCTTCGGGAGTGGGGCCCCGTTCCGTGTGTCCGGGCCCTAATCGTCACCTCGGCGTCGAATCGGAAGTAGTGTTCGGCAACCGCGCCCGCGCGACGGAAGGACCGAGGTGACTGCCAACGAGCTCCGCGCACTCAGCGATCGAGCCGAGATCGGTGACGTGCTCCACCGCTACTATCGCGGCGTCGATCGGCGTGATTGGGACCTGGTGCGTTCGTGCTTCTTCGATGACGCCCACAACGACTACGCCCCCTTCTACCAGGGCGGGATCGACGAGTTCATGGACTTCCTCGGTGATCCTGCAGGCTTCGGTCTGTTCGACCGGACGTTCCACTTCGTGGGGAACATGCTGATCGAACTCGCCGGTGACACGGCCGACACCGAGACCTATGTGATGGCGCAGCACACCAGCGCGTCCGACGCCGGCAATCCCACCCGCAACTTCCTGACGGTGTGGCTGCGTTATCTCGACCGGTTCGAGCGCCGGGACGGCCGGTGGGCCGTCGCGGACCGCCGGATCGAGGTCGAGTGGATCCGCAACGACGTCGGTGGCATGTGGATGGACGTGCCCGGTCAGGCGCCGCGGTAGCGTTCGGCGACCAGCGCGTGCCGTTCGGCCCGGCGCCGGCACTCGTCGCGCAACCCGGGCGGATCGAGCACGGTGAAGTCGACGTCGAAGGCGCTGAGCCAGCGTGCGATCGACGGCAGTGAGTCGCCGCCCAGCGCCACCACGCAGCGATGGTCGGGCGCGTCCTCGAGCGTGCCCCACTCGGCATCGACCATCGGGGCGATCTCGTCGATCGGGGCGTGGAGCAGCACGCGCGCCCGGACCTGTGTGATGGCCCGATTGACGCCGCGCGCGACGAACTCGGCGGCGCCCCCGGGTGGCAGTTCGCGCGGCGTGAATCGTGGCCCGGTCGGGATCTTGGGTTCCATGCGGTCGACCCGGAAGGATCTCCAGTCGTCGCGCATCGTGTCCCACGCGACCAGGTACCAGCGCTGCCCGGATCGGACCAGTCGATGCGGCTCGACCTCGCGTCGGCTCTCGCTGCCGTCGTGGGTGCGGTAGTCGAACCTCAAGCGCTCGTGGTTGTGGCACACCGACGCGATCGCCGACAGCACCGAGGCGTCGACGGCGCTCGCGGCCGGCTCCCGGTGCACCACGTCCACCTGCAGTGACTCGAGGCGGTGCCTCAGCCGTGACGGCATCACCTGCCGCAGCTTGGTCAACGCCCGCACCGACGATTCGCCGATCCCGACGACGGACCCCGTCGCGCCGGACTGCAGGCCGAGTGCGACGGCGAGGACCTCGTCGTCGTCGAGCAGCAGTGGCGGCATCTCGGCGCCCGCACCGAGCCGGTAGCCGCCCCCGACGCCCACGGTCGCGTCCACCGGGTAGCCGAGCCCGCGCAGCTTGTCGACGTCCCGCCGGACCGTGCGTGGCGTGATGGCGAGCCGTTCGGCCAGTTCCTCGCCCGACCAGTCCCGGCGGGTCTGGAGCAGGGACAGCAGTCGCAGTAGTCGTGCCGATGTTTCCCGCATGCATCGCAGCATCCCACCGATAGCGGACTGTAGGTGTCCGCAATTGCTCCTAGTTTTCGTGGCGACAGGGAACGAGCCACGAGCAGAGGCAGGAACGATGCACGCGATGATCCGCACTGAGTCGTTGACCAAACGGTTCAAGCAGGGCAAGGACACGGTGGACGCCGTCGTGGACGTCGACCTCGAGGTCGCGGACGGCGAGCTGGTGGCGCTGCTCGGGCCCAACGGCGCCGGCAAGTCGACCACGCTCCGGATGCTGACGACGCTGCTGGCGCCCACGTCGGGTCGGGCGAGGGTCGCGGGCTTCGACGTCACCGTCGACCGCGACGAGGTCCGCCGCCGGATCGGGTACGTCGGGCAGGGCAGCGGGGCCGGTCACAACCAGCGGGTGCGGGACGAGTTGGTGACCCAGGGCCAGTGCTACGACATGACGAAGGCGGCGTCGGGTGCCCGGGCGGACGAACTCCTCGACGCACTGGAACTCGTCGACCTGGCCACGCGGAAGGTGAGCACGCTGTCGGGCGGTCAGCGCCGGCGCCTCGACATCGCGCTCGGACTGGTCCACCGGCCGCCATTGCTGTTCCTCGACGAGCCCACCACCGGCATGGACCCGCAGAGCCGCGCCAACCTGTGGGAGCACATCCTGCGGCTCCGGGCGCAGATGGGCACGACGATCGTGCTCACGACGCACTACCTGGAGGAGGCCGACTCGATGGCCGAGCGGGTGATCGTCATCGACCGCGGCACGGTGATCGCCGACGACACCGCGACCGCCCTGAAGTCCGAACTGGCCGGCGATCTGCTGACGATCGGGCTCGACGACCCGGCGGCGGCGGCCCGGGTCGCGGGCCTCGCGGAAACGCTCGTCACGGTTCGCGCCGTCGAGGCGGCCGGTGCCGGCGTGTCGGTGCGGACGAGTCAGGGCGACGCGACCCTGCCCGAGCTGTTGCGGGTCGCCGAGGAACACGGCGTGCGGGTCGCGACCGCGGAGATCACCCGCCCCACCCTCGACGACGTCTTCCTCGGCCTCACCGGCCGCAGCCTGCGCGAGACCGCTGCGGCGTGACCGCTGATCCCTCGACTCGACCGAATTCCAGACCCGAAGGAGCCTCACTCATGATCGGCATCGTCCGCGACAGCGGCATCGTCATGGCCCGCGAGCTGCGACCCACCCTGCGCGACCCGGTGAGCGTCGTGTTCAGCCTCGCCCAGCCGTTGATCCTGCTCGCCCTGTTCGGTCCACTGCTGAAGAGCGTTCCCGGGATGGAGGAGAGCGTGTGGAACTGGTTCATCCCCGGCGTGCTGGTGATGATCGCGATCTTCGGCACCTCGATGACCGGCTCGAACCTGCTGATGGAGATGCAGCAGGGCTCGCACGAGCGGATGCTGGTGACGCCGCTGCACCGGTCGTCGCTGCTGATCGGGAGGGCCGCGAAGGAGATGGTTCCACTTGCCGCACAGGCGATCCTGATCATCCTGGTGGCTCTGCCGCTCGGCCTGGACGTCGATCCGCTCGGCGCAGTGATCGGCATCGTGCTGCTCGGTGTCTTCGGTGTGGGGCTCGGCGCGCTGTCCTATGCGCTCGCGCTGGCGGTCCGGGACCAGGACTGGATGTTCTGGGTGGTGCAGCAGACGTTGATGTTCCCGATGCTGATCCTGTCGGGCACGATGCTGCCGCTCGACGACGCCCCGGGGTGGATGCGTGCCCTGGTCGCGATCAACCCGTTGGGCTACGTGGTGGACGCGGAGCGGGCCCTGTTCGCGGGCGATCTCGCGTCCGGAGCCGTGCTGTCCGGGGTGGTCGCGGCGGTCACCGTGGCGGTCGTGGGGCTGGGTATCGGCGTCCGGTCCGTGCGATAGGCGGAAGTGCCGTCTGAGGTGCGTTTTCGTGACCCCGCGCCGAGCGCCTATTGTTGGAAATTGTGCTTTCCGTCGTCCCACGCCCCGTCACGGTCCGGGCCCCGTCCAAGGTCAATCTGCACCTTGCCGTCGGCGACCTGCGCGAGGACGGCTATCACGAACTCAGCACGGTCTTCCAGGCGCTCTCGCTCAGCGACGACCTCTCGGTGGTGCCCGCGGACGCCCTGACCGTCCGGGTGCGCGGAGAGGGCGCGGTGGCGGTGCCGACCGACCACACGAACCTGGTGTGGAAGGCGGCGGAGCTGCTGGCCGCCGAGGCCGGCATCGCGCCCGACGTGGAGATCTCGATCGTCAAGGGCATCCCCGTGGCCGGCGGGATGGCGGGCGGCAGCGCCGACGCGGCCGCCGCGCTGGTGGCGCTCGACCAGTTGTGGGGTCTGGGCCTGAGCCGCGACGAGCTGAGCGGATTCGCCGCCCGGCTGGGTAGCGACGTCCCCTTCTCCCTGCACGGGGGGACCGCGGTCGGCACCGGCCGGGGTGAGAAGTTGCTGCCGGTGCTCTCCCGCAACACGTTCCACTGGGTGCTGGCGCTCGCGAAGGGCGGGCTGTCGACGCCGACGGTGTTCCGTGAACTCGACCGCCTGCGCGTGGAGGGCGATCCGCCGCGGGTCGGTGACGTCGCGGACCTGATGCGTGCGCTCGCGACCGGCGATGCGGCGGCGTTGGCGCCGCTGCTCGGCAACGACCTGCAGGCGGCGGCGCTGTCGCTGGCCCCCGACCTCCGCCGTACTCTCCGCGCCGGTGTCACCGCGGGCGCCCTCGCCGGGATCGTGTCGGGCTCCGGCCCGACATGTGCGTTCCTGTGCGAGGACGCCGACGCGGCCGTCGCGGTGGGTGCGGAACTCTCGGGTGCGGGAGTGTGCCGCACCGTACGCGTCGCGAGTGGGCCCGTGCCCGGCGCGCGCGTGATCGACCCCGAGCCGGAAGAAGGCAGCCACTGATGGCGAATTTGATCAATCTCGAACAGGTTTCGAAGTCCTTCGGCATCAAGCCGCTGCTCGATTCCGTCTCGCTCGGCGTGCAGGAAGGTGAGCGCATCGGAGTCGTCGGCCTCAACGGCGGCGGCAAGACCACGATGCTCGAGGTGCTCGCCGGCATCGAGGAACCCGACTCCGGCCGGGTCAGCCGCGTCGGCGGGTTGCGGATGGCGGTCGTCACCCAGCGCGGTGTCCTGCCCGCGGGGTCGACGGTCGGTGACGTGGTCCTCGGACCGCTCGGCGTCGCGGACCACGAGTGGGCGGGCGACGCGCGGATCCGCAGCATCCTCGCCGGCATCGGTATCGACAACCTCGGCCTCGACGCCGGGGTCGACGGGCTCTCCGGTGGTGAGCGGCGGCGTGTCGCGCTGGCCGCGGCGCTGGTGCAGGACCTCGATCTGCTTGTGCTCGACGAGCCCACCAACCACCTCGACGTCGAGGGCGTGCAGTGGCTCGCCGAGCACCTGGTGTCGCGGCGCTCGGCTCTGGTCGTCGTCACCCACGACCGCTGGTTCCTGGACACCGTCGCGACCCGCACGTGGGAGGTTGTGGGCGGCAAGGTCGAGAGCTACGAGGGCGGCTACAACGACTGGATCTTCGCTCGCGCCGAACGCGCCCGGCAGGCCGACGCCGCTGAGGAGCGGCGACAGAACCTGGCCCGCAAGGAACTCGCGTGGCTGCGGCGCGGTCCGCAGGCCCGCACGTCCAAGCCGAAGTACCGGGTCGAGGCGGCCGAGGCGTTGATCGCCGACGTCCCCGCTCCGCGTGACAGCATCGCGCTGGCGTCGTTCGCGAAGCGGCGGCTGGGCCGGGTCGTCGTCGAACTCGAGGACGCCGAGCTGACCACCCCGGACGGCCGCGAACTGGTCCACGACCTCACGTGGCGGCTCGCCCCGGGCGAGCGTGTCGGCCTGGTCGGCGTCAACGGCTCCGGAAAGACGACGCTGCTGCGAACGCTCGCGGGCGAACTGGAACCGGCGTCCGGCAAGCGGATCCAGGGCCAGACCGTGAAGATCGGGTGGCTGCGCCAGGAACTCGACGACCTGCCGACCGACATGCGTGTCCTCGATGCCGTCAAGGACGTCGCTGAGCGGATCACGCTGGGGGACAAGGATATCTCGGCCGGCCAGCTGGCCGAGCGACTCGGTTTCGCGCCGGCCCGGCAGCGCACGCCGGTCGGCGACCTGTCCGGCGGCGAGCGGCGCCGGCTGCAGCTCACCCGTGTCCTGATGGCCGAGCCCAACGTGCTGCTGCTCGACGAGCCCACCAACGACCTCGACATCGACACCCTGCAGCAGCTCGAGGATCTGCTCGACGGCTGGGCCGGCACGATGGTCGTCATCTCCCACGACCGCTACCTCATCGAGCGGATCTGTGACACGACGTGGGCGTTGTTCGGGGACGGCAAGTTGACCAACCTGCCCGGCGGCATCGAGGAGTATCTGCGCCGGCGCGCGATCCTGGCCCAGAAGCCGGAGAACGTGGCGCAGTCGGTGGCGTCCACCGCGGGGGCGTCCGCGCCGAGGGCGGCCCGCGACGGTGCCGCCGATCGGGCGGCCCGCAAGGAACTCTCGCGGCTCGAGCGCGCCGTCGCCAAGCTCGACGAACGAGAGGCGAAGCTGCACGCCCAGTTGGCGGAGGCGGCGACGGATCCGGCGAAGCTGATGGCGCTCGACGCCGAGCTCAAGCAGGTGGTGGCCGAGAAGGAGGCCACGGAGGAGCAGTGGATGGAGCTCGCTGCCGAGCTCGACTGAGACGCGGCGGTGTAGCTGCCCGGCAACGATAATCGCACTACGGACCCCATAAGTCCGTGGTGACGGTTAGCCTGCACTTGTACCGTACGGGTTCGGGCGGAGGGCGGGCAGCGTGGATCTGGAGGCGATAGCCGAGATCGGTCGGCTCAAGTACCGATACGTGCGTGCCCTCGACACCAAGTCGTGGGTCGACTTCGCCGACACTCTCCTGCCCGACGCCACGGCCACGTATGCCGAGCACCTGCGGTTCGATTCGCGGGACGCGTTCGTGTCCTTCCTGCAGGACACCCTCGGTCCGCACGTGATCACCGAGCACCACTGCGGGCACCCCGAGATCGACGTGAGCGGCGACACCGCGACCGGAATCTGGTACCTGTCCGACACCGTCGTGGTGCCGGGCGACCAGATGATGATGCACGGCGCGGCCTTCTACCAGGACAGTTACCGGCGGGACGCCGCCGGCCGGTGGAAGATCGCGAGCACCGCGTACGAGCGCACGTACGAGTCGGTGTACTCGCTCGCGGACATGCCGAGCTTCCGTCTCACGTCGAACCGGTGGGCCCTCATCGGGTCGCCACAGTCCGGAACGGCGTCCGGGATCGTGCCGTGACGGATCTGCCCGCCGCCGGTGCTCTGCCGTACCTCACGGTGCGCGGGGCGGGCCGGGCGATCGAGTGGTACCGGAAGGCGTTCGGCGCCGAGTTGGTCGGCGAGCCGATCGTGATGGACGACGGTCGGATCGGGCACGCCGAGCTGCGGTTCCAGTCCGGGATGATCTATCTCGCCGAGGAGTTCCCGGAGATGGGGCTCAGCGCGCCCGAATCGGGTGCCACGTCGGTCAGTCTGATGCTGCCCGTCGACGACACCGACGCGGTGCTCGAACGGGCCCACGACGCCGGCGGCACGGTGGAGCGGTGGATCTCGGAGAACCACGGCCGCCGTAACGCGACGTTGATAGACCCGTTCGGGCACCGCTGGATGCTGTCGGGTCCGATCAAGAACTGACGGATTCGCGGGGGTCCGGTCGCGGGACCGGTCGGCTGGCCCGCACCAGGGTTTCCTTGGAGAGGAAGACCGCCAGGGCGGACAGTGCGATGAGCCCGATGAAGTACCAGGCGATGTTGTCCGTGCCGCCGCCGTTCCCGAGTCCGATGAGCCAGTTCGCCATGAGCGGCGCCGTCCCGGCGCCGATGACGGAGCCGAACTGGAAGGTCAGGGAGACACCGGTATAGCGGTCCTGCGTCTCGAACTTCTCGGCGAGGAAGGCGCCGATGGGGCCGTACATCGATGCTTGGATGATCGGATTACCCACCAGGAAGCCGACCGCGACCAGCCAGTAGCTGTCGGAGTTGAACAGCGCGAACATCGGGAAGACGAGCACGACGGAGACCAGGCCACCGAAGAGCATCACCGGACGCCGTCCGTATCGATCCGAGAGCCAGGCGAAGAAGGGGATCGCGAAGATGTGCACGACGCTGGAGAAGGTGAGCATGTAGAGGGCGTCCTGGCGCGGCACCACACCCTGGGCCGCGACGTACGGAACGACCCAGACGGCGAGCAGGGCCTGCATGAACAGCGGTCCGGCCGTGGCCAGGATCCCGTACACGGTCGACGCCGGGTACTTCTTCAGGACGCGGAGGATCGGCGTGCCGGTGTGCACGTCGCCGGCCGCCCGCGCCTTGGCGAAGTCCGGGGACTCCGTCACGCGATAGCGCATGAAGAGGCCGACGATCACCAAGGCCGCGGAGAGGAGGAACGGTACGCGCCAGCCCCAACTGAGGAACTGCTCGTCCGGAAGCCCCGCGAACAGGGCCAGGATCAGAGTCGCGAGGACGGACCCGGTGGGACCGCCGGTGACGGCGATCGAGGCGGCGAAGCCGCGACGATCCTGCTTCACGTGTTCGGCGGCCATCAGGGTGGCGCCCGCCCACTCGCCGCCGACGGCCAGGCCCTGGATGACGCGGAGGGTGACCAGGATCAGCGGGGCGGCCACGCCGATCGTCGCGTAGGTCGGCATGAGGCCGATCGCGACCGACACGAGCCCCATCATCAGCAAGGTGATGACGAGGATGTTCTTGCGCCCGAACTTGTCGCCGAAGTGCCCGAAGAGGATGCCGCCGATCGGGCGCGAGATGTATCCGGCGAGCAGGATGATGAACGAGAGTGTCGACCCCAGCACCGGATCCATCGTTTCCGGGAAGAACAGCGCCGGGAACACCAATCCTGCGGCGGCGCCGTAGAGCAGGAAATCGTAGTACTCGACCGTCGATCCCAGAAAGCTCGAGACCAGCGCGCGACGCGAATCCTTCGGTGAGGGATCCGTGTGCGCGGCGTGCGGAAGATGCATAGCACTCCTTCGATGTGGCTACGTCAGTCGACGAATCCACAGGGTCGGCTGTGTGGCGCATCACAGCAATCGAGCGTGCCGCAGGGTGGCACGCGCGGGTGGGCGACTAGGGTTCCGCGTATGTCCGCCAGGCAGATCCGCGCGTCGTATCCGGACGCCCGTAGTTGGATCCGGGCCATTCCCGGTGCGTCGGCCACCGCGCCCGCCACCGGACTCCCGATGCCCGGCGCCACGGGCGCCGCCGCGCTGCCCGCCGACCCGGTGGCCCTGTTCCTGGACTGGCTCGAGGAGGCTGTCGTGGCCGGCGTGGTCGAACCGCACGTCGCGACGCTGTCGACGGTGGACGAGGCGGGCGCGCCCGATGCCCGCACGCTGCTGCTCAAGGACGTCACCGAGGCGGGATGGTGGTTCTCGTCCGATCGGCGTTCGCCCAAGGCGCGGCAACTGGACGCTGATCCGGTTGCGGCGCTGACCTTCTACTGGCGGGAGCAGGGCCGTCAGGTGCGGGTGCGGGGTTCGGTGGTGCGCGGCGACGCGGACGTCAGCGCGCGGGACTTCCTGGAGCGTTCGGTGACGGCGCGTGCGGTGGCCGCGGCGAGCCGGCAGAGCGAGATCCTCACCGATGTCGCGGAATACGACGCCGCGGTGCGGGAGTCGGTGGCCGAGGTGGAGGCCGATCCGTCCTACGTCGAGGACACCTGGCAGGCTTGGTGTCTGGTCCCGGAGACGGTGGAGTTCTGGCACGCCGATCCGGGCCGCCGGCACCTGCGGGTGCGGTACCGGCGCAGCCTGGAAGTCGAGGGTGTGAGCTGGGCCCGTGACGCGCTGTGGCCGTGAACCGATCGAGAAGAACATAAGGAGGTCCGGTGACGTCGTTCATCCAGACCCGGGTACACGGGAACATCGCAGAGATCGTGCTCGATCGGCCCAGGGCGCTCAACGCCCTGGACGCGAGCATGATCCGAGACATGTACGCGGCACTGGTGCAGTGGCGCGACGACGACGCGATCGTCGCGGTGCTGGTGACCAGTTCGTCCGAACGCGCGTTCTGCGCAGGCGGTGACATCAAGTCGGTGCGGCAGTCTGCCCTGGACCGTGACCACAACGCCGTCCACAGGTTCTTCTCCACCGAGTATCAGCTCAATGCGCTCATCGCGAACTACCCCAAGCCGTATGTCGCGCTGATCGACGGGCACGCGATGGGCGGTGGGCTAGGCATCTCGGTGCACGGGTCGGTTCGTGTCGTGACCGAGAGGGCCGGTCTTGCGATGCCCGAGACCGCAATCGGCTTCTTCCCCGATGTCGGGGCCAGCTACTTCCTGCCCCGCCTGACCGGCGCGACGGGAATGTATCTGGGCCTGACCGGTGCCCGCGCCACGGCAGCCGATGCCGTCGTCACCGGACTGGCCACCCATTTCGTGCCCAGCGACAAGCTCGACGCGCTCGCCGAGGAGATTCGTTCGATCCGCGGCAGCGATGCCGCGGTTCTCGACGGTGTGCTCGCTCGTCACACCACCGAGGCGCCCGCATCGGAGATGGCGGCTCGGCTCGACGAGATCGACCGGGTCTTCGGGTCGGGCACCGTCACCGACATGGTGGCCCGGCTGACCGGGGACGACGAGTGGACCAAGGCCACCCGTGAGGCGCTGGCCGCGATGGCCCCCAGCAGCTTGTGGATCACGGCCGAGTTGGTGCGCCGGGGCGCAGCACTGACCCTCGAACAGTGTCTGGAGCTCGAGCTGGTCCTCGGCGCCGAGGTCGCCCGCAACGCGGACTTCATCGAAGGTGTGCGGGCCGTCCTGGTCGACAAGGATCGCAATCCGTCCTGGAATCCGCCTTCCCTCGACGACATCGACGCCGAGGCGATCGAGGCGCTGTTCGCCGAGGTCACCGCCGAACCGGCGGAGTAGCCGCGGTCAGGGCGTCGAGGGCAGGACGATCCGTAGGCGTGCGCCGCCGAGCGGGCTGTCGGTCAGTTCGGCGCCGCCGCCGTGCAGGGCGGCCTGTTGTGCGATGAGGGCCAGTCCCAGCCCGGACCCGTCGGGATGCGCGGACGATCCCCGCGCGAAGCGCTCGAACAGCGTCGATCGTTCGTGCTCGGGTACACCGATCCCGTTGTCGTCGACCGCAATCGCGACCCCGCATGCACCGTCGTCGACGATGGTGATCCGGACCCGATCGGCCCGTCCGTGCCGGACTGCGTTGGTGACCGCATTCTCGAGGACCATGCGGAGCCCCGATGGCAGCCCACGCATTCTCAGCGACGCCGGACTGGAGAGTTCGATCGCGACGTCGGGCAGGCGCCTGGCCGCCTCCTGCACACATCGGTCCGCGAGTTCCACGACGTCGAGATCCTCGTGATCGTCGGCGTCGGACAGTTCGCCGACGGCCAGGCTCTCGAGGTCCGACAGCGTGGTCTCGATCTGCTGTTCGGTGGCCAGCACGTCGCGGACGATCTCGGCGCGCTGCTCGGCGGACAACGGCATCGTGGCGAGCACCTCGAGGTCGGTGCGCATCGAGGTGAGGGGGGTACGCAGTTCGTGTGCGGAGACAGCTGCGAAGTCGCGCGCCGAACCGAGAGCCTCCTGTGTCCGGCTCTGCGCCCTGCTGATTCGGTCGAGCATGTGTGCGATCGCGTCGGCGAGCTCCTCGGCCTCGCGCGCCCCGCGAATGTCGGGTAGGGCGGTTGGTAGTTCGTCTCCGACCGTGTGGGTGGCCGCCGCGAGCCGCTGCAGTGGTCGGACCGCGCGGCCGGCGAGAAGCCAGCCGAGTCCCGCTGCCGCCGCAATCGCGACGACTGCGGCACCGGCCACCTGCCATTGCTGTTCGCGGATAGCGCGGCTCAGCGCGTCCTCGGGTATCGAGATGGCGACCGTCTGGCCGACCGAACCACCGATCGGGACGTCCTTCGCGCGGACGGCTTCGCCGTCGATCGTCGTTGCGCGGACCGCGACCGGGGCGGGCAGGACCACGGTGGGATGGGCACCGGTTTCGGGGGAGCTCGACGGCGGACCGCTCTCTGTGACAGTGGTGTCCGCCGCAGCACTGATGGTCACCGCGTCGAGTGTGCGGTCGAGTTGCTCGGATCCGTTGATCCGCAGGAATACCGCGAAGGCCACCCCGATTGCCGCGATCACGCTGGTGGCGGCCAGCGCGGTGACCAGGGCGACGCGGGCCCTCAGAGACAGCGAGCGGCGACGTGCTTTCACGGTTGCTCCCGCAGCACGAACCCGACCCCCCGCACGGTGTGCAGCACTCGCGGCATCCCGTTCGCCTCCAACTTCTTTCGCAGATATGTTACGAAGACGTCGACGACGTTGGTGTCTGCGTCGAAGTCGTAGCCCCACACCAAGCGCAGCAACTGCACCCGGCTCAGCACGATGCCTGCGTTCTCGGCGAGGACGCAGAGCAGGTCGAACTCGCGTTTGGTGAGCTCGATCCGGTGGCCCTGGGCGTGGACGCGTCGGCCCGGCAGGTCCACCTCGAGCGCGCCGACGGTGACGACCCCCGCCGGTGCCGGTGTACGCGGTGCACGGCGGAGCAGAGCCCGCAGCCGGGCCACCAGTTCGCCCAGTTCGAACGGCTTGGTGAGGTAGTCGTCGGCGCCGGCCTCGAGTCCCGCGATCCGGTCGCCTACGGTGCTCCGCGCGCTGAGCACGCAGATCGGCACCTCGTTGCCCATAGCCCGCAGAGCCGTCACCACACTGACCCCGTCGAGCCCCGGCATGTTGACGTCGAGCACGATCGCATCCGGGCAGGATGCGGCGACGGCACCCAACGCGGAGGCCCCGTCCGCCGCGGTCTCGAGATCGAAACCGGACAGGCGGAGCCCCCGCGTGAGGGATGACAGGACTTTCGGGTCGTCGTCGACGAGCAGGATGCGGGCGCTATCGGTCACTCGGTCCATAGTGCCCGCTCCCGTGAACTCAGGGGTTGGGCACGATGACTGTGACGTGCGGCGTATCGCTCGGCGAGGTCACACCCTCGACGGTGTCGAGCGCGAGCTCACCCTGGGCCGCGTCGCCGGCCGCGGTGGCTTCGCTGGCCGGGACGAGCACCGTGGCCTCCGGCGTATCGCTCGGCGAGGCCACACCCTCGACCGTTTCGAGTGCGTCGCCGGCCGGGGTGGACACCGCGGGCGAGTCGACGGCAGTCGGCGCGCCCTCCGGAATTGCGTTCTGGGCCCACGCGAAGCCCGGTACGGCCAGCGCGCCCGCTGCGGCGATGCCCGCGGCGGCCACGGCCAACCGGCGGCGGGTGATGTGGGTGGTGGAAGACTTGTTCATCGTCGGACTCCTCGCTCGATGTCGGGGCCCTTGTGGCCCCGACATCAACCAAGTTATGGGCGAAAAACTCGCTTCTCGTTAGCGAAGTCTTAGGGGTCCGTTAGAGAATCACGGGTGTGTGATCCCGAGCGCTGTAGCCAGCTCCCGCAGCGGCGGTAGCGGGTTGCCCGCCATCGGCAGCACCTGCACCGCAACGTGATCCGCGCCTGCGTCGAGGTGTGCGGTGAGCCTGCTCGCGACGGTCGCCGCGTCGCCGTGTGCGACGAGGGCGTCGATGACGCGGTCGCTGCCGCCGTTGTCGAGCTCGGCCGTCGGAAAGCCGAGACGTTCGAGGTTCCGGCGATAGTTGCGCAGGTGCAGGTACGGGTTCTCGACGGCTTCGCGGCCGATCGCCCGGGCGGATTCGGTGTCCGTGCTCAGCACCACCTTCTGTTCGGGCGCCAGGAGCGCGTCCGGGCCCAGCACCTCGCGGGCTTCCCGGGTGTGCTCGGGCGGCGTCAGGTACGGGTGGGCGCCCGCCGAGCGTTCCGCGGCCAGCTTCAGCACCTTCGGACCGAGGGCGGCCAGCACGCGGCGGTTCTTCGGGACGCCGGCGTCGTCGAGGACGTCGAGGTAGCGAACCAGGGCCTCGTAGGGCCGCTCGGCGCCCATGCCGGGCACCTCCG
The DNA here is from genome assembly GCF_058797375.1 of Prescottella sp. GW823-FHT02E09. NCBI lineage: Bacteria > Bacillati > Actinomycetota > Actinomycetes > Mycobacteriales > Nocardiaceae > Rhodococcus > Prescottella sp. GW823-FHT02E09. The sequence goes on along the minus strand of NZ_JBXAJP010000001.1, from coordinate 319,959 downwards.
GATGGCCGACACCGATGCCCAGGACGAACCGCCCCGGATACTTGGACTCGATGCGGTGGTACGACGTGGCCAGTTCGTCGGCGGGTGCGGCGAAGATGTTCACGATGCCCGTCGCGACCGGGATCTTCTCGGTGCCGGCCACAAGGTCCTCGATCACCTGCAGATCCGCCGGGGGAGACCCACCCGCCCAGATGGCGCTGTATCCGAGACGTTCGATCTCCGCGCCCACCTCCGGTTGCAGACCGAAGGCGTGACGCCAGACGCCGAACGCGCCGAAGTTCAGGGGCTCTGCTGTGTCCTGTGTCATACCGGCTGCAACGGGACCGGTCGGTGAATCATTCCGCCGGTGTCGGTGCGGTGTGTGCCGTCGCAGTGCGCTGGATCCGCAGCCACACCGCGAAACCCCACAGCACGAATCCCGCGTACACGAGGTACAGCAGCGCCGACGGGTAGTAGCCGCCGCTGAAGAGCAGCGGCACGCCGACCGCGTCGACCCCGATCCAGATCAGCCAGAACTCGGTCCAGCCGCGGGCCATGCCGTACGTCGCGAGGATCGACCCGGTGAAGATCCAGGCGTCGGGCCACGGACCCCATGAACCGAGCATCTCGAAGACCTTCGCGAACACGACGGTGCCGATCACCATCGTCGCGATCATCCCGACCCGTGCCCGGGTCGACGCCCAGTGCGGGAGCACGGCCTTCCCGGAGTCGTGGCGCGACTGGAGCCAACGGGTCCAGCCGTACACGCTCACGGTGATGAACAGCAGCTGCCGCCCGGCCTGGCCGTACAGGTTGAGGTCCTGCGGGGTGTGGAACAGCGCGCCCATGAACACCGTGAACAGCAGCGCGTTGCCGATGATCCCCACCGGCCACGCCCACACGACGCGCCGCATCCCGCCGATCGCCGACGCGATGCCGAACGCGTTCCCGATGATCTCGCGCCACAGGATCGTGGCACCGCCGATGTGCAGTTCGGCGTCGAACAGCGTCTGCAGAACGCTCACTAGTCGCCTGCGGCGACGAGCGGCTCGAGCGTGAGCTCCGGCATCTCCTTCTGGATGTACTGCAGGCGCCACTTGTCGCTGAACAGGGCGAGCAGCACGCCGTCGGTGCGGGTGAAGACCTCCACACCGCGCTGACGGCCCAGCTCGACGGCCGACTCGGCGTCGGTACGGCGGGCCAGCGCGTAGCCGAGCGGCTCCATCCGTGCCTCGACGTTGAACTCGGCCTTCATCCGGGCGGCGACCACCTCGAACTGCATGGGGCCGACGGCCGCCATGACGGGGGAAGCGTCGCCGCGGATGTCGTTGCGCAGGATCTGCACGACGCCCTCGGACTCGAGCTGGTCGACGGCGCGGCGGAACTGCTTGTACTTGCTGGCGCTCTCGGCGCGCAGGATCGAGAAGTGCTCGGGCGCGAACGACGGGATCGGCGGGAACTCGACCTTCTTGTCGGTGAACAACGTGTGGCCCGGGGCCAGCGCGTTGGCGTTGACGAGGCCGACGATGTCGCCGGGGTAGGCGTTCTCGACGGTGGTCCGGTCGCGTCCGAAGACGGTGAGCGCGTACTTGGTCGCGAACGGCTTCCCGGTCTGTGCGTGCGTGACGACCATGCCGCGCTCGAACACTCCGGACACGACACGCATGAAGGCGAGGCGGTCGCGGTGTGCGGTGTCCATACCGGCCTGCACCTTGAACACGACGGCGCTGAACGGGTCGGTGACCTCGCGCGCGTTGTCGGCGATGTCCTTGCGTGGACCCGGAGGCGGCGCGAGCGCGACGAGGGTGTCGAGGATCTGCCGGACGCCGAAGTTCAGCATCGCGGACGCGAAGATCACCGGTGAGGTCTGGCCGGCGAGGAACAGTTCCTGGTCGTGGTCCTGGCCGCTTGCCGAGAGCAGTTCGCTCTCCTCTACGGCCGTCTCCCACTCGTCGCCCTCACGCTCGAAGGCGGCGTCGGCGTCGAGGATCTCCTCGGGGGCGATCTTGGCGCCGCCCGCGGTGCGCGTGAACCGGATGTACTCGCTCGGAGCCCCGTCCTCCCCGCGGCGCAGCAGGCCCCGGAAGTCGCCGGCGATGCCGACCGGCCAGTACAGCGGGGTGGGGGTGAGGCCGATGCGCTCGTCGATCTCGTCGAGCAGTTCCAGCGGCGTGCGGCCCGGACGGTCCCACTTGTTGATCACGGTGATGACCGGGATGCCGCGGTGGCGACAGACCTGGAACAGCTTGAGGGTCTGCGGCTCGAGGCCCTTGGCGGCGTCGATCAGCATCACGGCCGCGTCGACTGCGGTGAGCACGCGGTAGGTGTCCTCCGAGAAGTCGGAGTGACCCGGGGTGTCCACGAGATTGATGACGTTGATCTGGTCGTCGGGGGTCTCGTCGGAGTGGTAGTTGAACTGCAGGGCCGTCGACGACACCGAGATGCCGCGGGCCTTCTCCATCTCCATCCAGTCGGAGACGGTCGACTTACGGCCGGCCTTGCCGTGCACGGCGCCGGCTTCGGAGATCATCTTCGCGTGCAGCGCGAGAGCCTCGGTGAGCGTCGACTTACCGGCATCGGGATGCGAGATGACGGCGAACGTGCGACGCCGGGTGGCCTCGACCTTCAGGGACTTGGGCACGGCAACCGTGGTGGACGCCGCCTCGGCGGTGGTGAGCTCGGCCGAGTCGGGCGCGCTGTTCAACGGGTGTGCCTCTCAGGTTCGTGGTCGGAGTCGGAGCGATGCAGCGGTGGTGAGAAACCGATACCAGGGTACGCGGGCGCTGTGCGGAAGTGAGGACGGCACCGCCGACGGGTAACAGGTCGGCACCGCTTGTGGATATACGTGTCGGGAACCGGGTGGTGCAGTCGTAGTGTCCCGACAGGGACCGGCAGGAGTTTGCGATGAGCAAGTTCACCGACGAGATGTATGCCACGGCCGCGACGAGTTCGCAGGCCCTGATCACCGGCGAACCCGATGCGCCACTGCGCCAGGAATGGGGAGAGGTGCATGCGATCGCGCGCCGCATGGCCGGTGCTCTCGCCGACGCCGGGATCGGGCACGGCGATGCGATCGGGGTCCTGGCCGGCATGCCCGCCGACATCGCGCCGGCTTGTCAGGCGACGTGGATGCGGGGCGCGTCGGTGACAATGCTGCACCAGCCCACGCCGCGTACCGACCTGCAGGTGTGGGCGCAGGACACCGAGGCGATCATCGGGATGATCGAGGCGACCGCGGTGATCGTCGGCGCGCCGTTCGAGGCAGCGGGCCCGTTGCTCGTCGAGCGGGGGATCGAAGTCGTGACCATCGATCAGATGCGTACGGGTGAAGCCATCGACCCGGTCGAGGCGGCCGAGACCGACATTGCGTTGCAGCAGTTGACGTCCGGCTCCACCGGATCTCCGAAGGCCGTGCAGCTCACGCACGGCAACTTCTACGCCAACGCGTACGCGATGATCGACCGCGTCAAGTTCAACCCCGACCGCGACGTCATGGTCAGCTGGTTGCCGCTGTTCCACGACATGGGCATGATCGGGTTCCTCACCGTCCCGATGCAGATCGGCGCCACCACGGTCCACATCACGCCGCTCGACTTCCTCAAGTCGCCGCTGCTGTGGGCCGAGCTGATGGGTAAGTACCGGGGAACTCTCACTGCGGCACCGAACTTCGCGTACTCGCTGCTGTCCCGCCGACTGGCACAGGCGCCCGACGGTGAGTACGACCTGTCGACCATGCGATGCCTGCTCAACGGTGCCGAACCGGTGGACCCGGACACGATGATCGCACTCGCCGAGGCCGGCGCCCGATTCGGGCTGGATCCGATGGCGCTCGCGCCGACCTACGGGATGGCCGAGGTGACGCTCGCGGTGTCGGTCCCCGAACCCGGGCAGGGCATGGTGCTCGACCACGTCGACCCGGATCTGCTCGAGGCCGGCGGAATGGCGGTGCGCTCCAACCGAAGTAACGCCCGGCCCCTCCCGACACTCGGGCCGCTGGTCCCGGGTCTGGAGGGGCGGGTGGTCGCGCGGGACGGGCTGGAGCTGCCGCGCCGCGCCGTCGGTGTCATCGAACTGCGCGGAAAGTCCGTCACCCCGGGCTATCTCACCGTCGACGGGCCGGTGCCGACCCAGGACGACGACGGCTGGATCAACACCGGTGACATCGGCTACTTCACCGAGGACGGTCTGGTGGTGGTGTGCGGTCGAGTCAAGGACGTCATCATCATGGGTGGTCGCAACATCTATCCCACCGACATCGAGCGCGCCGCCGGCTCGGTCGCGGGCGTGCGCCCCGGCAACGCCGTGGCGATCCGCCTCGATGCCGGTGACAAGCGGGAGAGTTTCGCAGTTGCGGTGGAGACCAACGCAATCGACGACGAGGACGAGGTGAGACGGATCGAGCGCGAGGTCGCGCACGCCGTGGTCTCCGAGGTCGGCGTCCGCCCCCGCACCGTCGCCGTCCTCGGACCCGGGTCGATCCCGAAGACCTCGTCGGGCAAGCTGCGACGGTCGAGTTCGATCAGTCTGCTCTGACGGCCCCGAATCGGGCTGCTCAGGCCGCGGCGAGGACGGGCTCGACGATGCGCTGCGCGACGGCCCGGCGGATCTCGGTGGGGATCTGCGCCTCGTGGGCGCGCCGGACCGCCATGGCGAGCCGGTCGGCGGTCTCGTTCAGCAGGTGTCCGCTGTGCCCGCGCACCCAGGAGAATCGGATGCGCCGGCCGACCGACGCGTGCCTGATCCGGTCCGCCACCACGGCGGCCTCCCCGTCGCGGGGCAGCGGCGGAGTGGAAGGCGTGACCCCGAGGTACTTCAGCGCGGCCTGACTGTCGGTGAGGATGTGGAGGCGGCGGTCGGTGAATCGGTCGATCGCGAGCTCGATCGCGAGCAGCTCGCCGGTGAGCACCGTCTTGACGTTCGGAACCATCCGCTGGTGACGATTGCCCTCTTCGCTCACGCAGGCCACGCCGACTCCCCGACGGCGTGACTTGGAGGCATCCGTCGCGACCGTCAGCTCCGGCAACGCCGCGATCCGCAGGCGTTCGAGCTCCTCGCGTGCGGCCGTCCGCGCGCCGGCGTCGGCATCGAGGGCGTCCAGACCGGCGCGCGAGAGATCCGCGACGGCGCCCCGGGCCACCCCGACCATCGTGACCGACGGGAACGCGTCGAGGACGTCGGAAATCTCCTTGCGGAGGGTGTTGTCGGTGAGGTGGAGCAGGATGGGCTCCGCGCCGGCGGTCGAGAGGTCGAGGAGGAACGAGAACGCGTCGAGTGCCGCCGCGAAGTACGACGCGTCGGTCGCATCGTCACGGACGAACAGGCGCGTGTGGGTTTCGTCGTTCGCCCGCCACACGGCGACAGCGCGGGCGAGGCCACCGTCGACGCCGCGGTTCTTGCGGGCGTGGATCACAGCAAGCAAGGGCTTCTCCTTCGTTCGGGGGACACCGAACAGAATGCCCGGTACGTACGACAAAGTTCGTACGAAGATTGATAACCGGGGTTATCGAAACCTGATTGACGAGAGTTGTCGGGACGATCGGTCGGATCGGATAGATTGCTCGGACGGCCGTCGACCGAGGCCGGATCGAGGCGAGGTGGGGGAGTCCGACGCATGCGCGAGTCCGATCAGTCACCGCTGCTCCTCACCCGGCCGGACATCGCGAAGTTGGCCAAGGTGCAACGCGCGGTCGTGTCCGCGTGGGCACAGCGGTACTGCAGCGACGATCGCCCCTTCCCGCGGCCGACCGTCGTCGACGGCGTCCTGGACAAATTCGACGCCGACGAGGTGGTCGAGTGGCTACGGTCGCGGGGCCTCGGCAACAACAGTTCCTTCGCCGAGGACGTCGCGATCCACGCCGCGCTGGACCACAAGACGGAACTGCATCCGAGGGCGGTGATCGACGGCATCACGGCTCTGCTGGCCGTCAAGACGATGCTGGGGGAGAGGCTCGGAGAGCTCCCGCCCGCAGACCTGCTCGACGAGGTGGACGAGCTCGATCCGGACGACGAGTTCCTCTCCGCCGAGATCGAGGCTCTCGGCGACGAACTCGAGACCTTTGCGCGGTACACGGATCGGATGTCCGACGCTGCGTTCACGGCGGTGGATGCGTTCGAGGCCGTGATGGCACGCCGTTTCCGGATGCAGCGACCCGAACTGTCGGACAGTGCCCTCGGCGCTGCCGCGTTGGCTCTGGGTGCCCGGGTGAGTGTCGCCCTCGCGGACGACACCGACACGTTGTTCATCGATCCGGCCCCGGCGAGTACTGATCTGCTGATCGCGTTGAGGACCGCGTTGCCCGAGTACGCGGAACCGACGGTCATGACCGGGGCGTCGTCCACTCCGGCTGCGCGACTGGCGCTGCGGCGGCTCGCGGCGCACGGGTTGCGGCGTGAGCGTCCGCCCGAGGGCGGTTTCGGGGCGGACTTCAGCGTCGGCCGCCCGGCAATCTTCGTCATGCAGTACCCGTCGCCGTCCACGATCGGCCACACGGACGTCGAGATCCTTGCGGAGATCGAGAACATCTCGTTGCAGATGGGCCCGGGACAGCGTGCGGTGGTCATCGGTCCGGCCGCGACGTTGGTCGACCCGCTGCGCGATCGCGAAGCCGATACGGTGCGCTCGGACCTGCTGCGCTCGGGCCACCTGCGGGCGGTCATCCGACTGTCGGAGGGGCTACTGCCCGCCCGCCCGGGAACGTCGATGGCGTTGTGGGTGTTGGGTGCGCAGGACAGCACCATCTCGGTTGCAGAACGGCGCACGGTGTTGGCCGATCTCAGCGCCGTCGAGCTCACGGACGACGTCGTCGACGGCGTGATCGCCGACGTGACTGCCGCGATGGGAGCGTGGAAATCGTTGCGCGCCCATGCTTTTCGGTTCAGTCACGTCCACAAGATTGCGGAACTGCTTGCGACCGGCGGCGTGCTCACCGCGAAGCCCAAGGTGCACCGCCCTCCGGTCGACGCCGGTGAGGCCGCGGCCCGCGTGCTCGAGTTGGTGGGCGCCCTCGACGGCGCGGCCGAGGTTGTCGACGGTGGACTCGATCTGCGGGTCGAGTACCGAGCGACGAAGGACCGGCAGTTCCAGACGGCCGGCGAACTCGCGGCCGCGAAAGAACTCCGAGTGCTGTCGGGCAACCGGATCGACGCCGTCGACATCGAAACAGGCGGTGCGGTGCCGGTCATCGGTACCGACGAGATCCTTGGTCGCTGCGAGATCGGGTCACGGGGCATCGACCGACTGACGTTCGTCACCGACTACCCCAGTGGCCGCTACACCGAACCGGGAGACGTCGTCTTCTGCACCAGTCCGTCGTTCGGGGTGATCGTCGATGTCGAGGGGGCGTCGGTGGCGATGTGGCCGGCGCGGATCCTCCGGATCGCGGATTCGGCCGCATCCGGGCTGATCCCGGAACTCGTTGCGCGGCATCTGCTGAGCCGCGGGGTCGGGGCCAAACCGCCGGGCGCGATCCGCAGCGGATCGGCGTGGAAGACCTGGGAGATCCCGCGAGTGCAACCCGATCAGGTGGGTCCGGTCACGGCCGCACTCGCCGACCTCCGAGAGCGGAGGGAAGCGGCCCGACGGCTGCTTTCCACCATCGACGACTTGACCACCACACTGGTGGACGGCGTGGCGCACGGAGCGCTCACCGTCGCACCGGCACCACAGAACGTCACAGAGAAAGGCTGACGATGCCACCGAGGAAGAAGTCTGCGGATTCTGCGCCGTCGACGATGAAGGAACTCAAGGACACGTTGTGGAAGGCCGCGGACAAGCTGCGCGGGTCCATGGACGCCTCGCAGTACAAGGACGTGATCCTCGGACTGGTGTTCCTCAAGTACGTCTCCGACGCGTTCGACGAGCGCCGTGGCCAGATCCGGGATGAGCTGCTCGAAGAGGGGATGAACGAGGAGCAGATCGCGACGCTGATCGACGACGAGGACGAATACCTCGGCAGCAGTGTCTTCTGGGTGCCGGAGCCGGCGCGGTGGAGCTTCCTCGCGGAGAACGCAAAGGGAATCCAGGACGCTGTCGGTGTCGAGGGTCGGACGGTCGGCCAGCTCATCGACGGTGCGATGCAGGAGCTGATGAAGGCCAATTCGACTCTCGCGGGCACCCTTCCGATGATCTTCAACCGTGACAGCGTCGACCAGCGCCGGCTGGGTGAGCTGATCGACCTGTTCGGCGACACCCGGTTCACCGGGCATGGCGCCACGAAGGCACGGGACCTGCTGGGTGAGGTGTACGAGTACTTCCTCGAGAAGTTCGCTCGCGCGGAGGGCAAGCGCGGCGGCGAGTTCTACACGCCTGCCGGTGTGGTGCGCGTGCTGGTCGAGATGCTCGAGCCGTACAGCGGCCGCGTGTACGACCCGGCTTGTGGTTCGGGTGGCATGTTCGTGCAGACCGAGAAGTTCGTGGAGCGGCACGGCGGTAACCCCACCGAGGTGGCGGTGTACGGCCAGGAGCTCAACGAGCGCACGTGGCGGATGGCGAAGATGAACCTCGCGATCCACGGCATCACCGGCAACCTCGGGGATCGCTGGGAGGATACGTTCGCCCAGGACAAGCATCCGGACCTGTTGGCGGACTTCATCCTTGCCAATCCACCGTTCAACATCAAGGACTGGACCCGCAAGGAGGACGACAAGCGCTGGAAGTTCGGCGTCCCCCCACTGGGTAATGCGAACTACGCGTGGATCCAGCACATCATCTCTAAGCTCGCCGAGCGCGGCAGTGCCGGCGTCGTCATGGCCAATGGTTCGATGTCGTCGAATTCCGGTGGAGAGGGCGAGATTCGAGCGCAGTTGGTGGAGGCCGATCTGGTTTCGTGCATGGTCGCGCTGCCGACGCAGTTGTTCCGTAGCACCGGCATTCCGGTGTGCGTGTGGTTCTTCGCGAAGGACAAGGCTGTCGGGCCCAAGGGCAAGATCGACCGCCAGGGTCAGGTGCTGTTCATCGACGCCCGCAACATGGGCTACATGGTCGATCGCGCCGAGCGGGCCCTGAGCGACGACGACATCGCCAAGATCGCGGGCACGTTCTACGCTTGGCGCGGAACGGAATCCGCTTCAGATTCTGTCTACGAGGATGAGGCGGGCTTCTGCTATTCGGCCACTCTCGCGGAGATCAAGGAAGCCGACTACGCGCTCACTCCCGGCCGCTACGTCGGTGCGGCGCCGATTGAGGACGATGGTGAGCCGATCGCCGAGAAGCTCGAGAGATTGACCAAGGAGCTGTTCGAGCAGTTCGACGAATCGGTGCGTCTGCAGGCCGTCGTGCGTGATCAGTTCGGGAGGTTGCTGTGAATCGGCGAGATGTCGCTCCACCACATGGTTGGAAAAGGACCACCGTCGAGGCAATTGCAGCGCAAGGACGATCAATCGCAATTGGACCGTTCGGATCAAGTCTGAAATCTGAAATGTATGTGCAAGAGGGGTTCCCGGTAATTCGAGGACAGGACATCAAAGATGGCCGATATGTGAGTCTCGAAGACCCCGTGTTTGTTCCCGAAGACGTTGCTCAGTCGTTGCCTGGCGCGATCGTCCAGAAAGATGACCTGGTCTTTCCTCATCGAGGCGCGATCGGAGCGGTTGCGCTGGTGGGAGATCGCTCGTGTCTTCTGTCGTCAAGCATGATGAAGCTCACCTGCGATCCCGAAATTGCGCATCCCGAGTTCGTTCTCTACTACTTCCGTGGACCAGGACGCGAGGAGCTTCTCACCCGCGCTTCAACCGTAGGAACACCGGGGATTGGGCAACCACTCCGTTCTTTGAGATCAGTACCGATACTCCTCCCGTCGTTGGATGAACAGCATGCCGTCGCGGATGTCCTAGGCGCCCTAGACGACAAGATCTCGGCGAACCGGAGGATCGCGCGTACTGCCGAAGAGATGGCCATGGCCTTGTTTGTTGAGGCCTCGCGGATGGGGTCTCTTGAGCGCTCACTCGTGGACGTCGCCCAGCTGATCACCCGCGGTGTCGCACCGAAATACACCGAAGACGAATCCGAACTGATTGTCTTGAATCAGAAGTGCATCCGTGACAATCGTGTAAACCTCGCGCCTGCGCGGAAGACCCTTCGGAGTAAAGCGCAAGAAGTAAAGCTACTTCGAAGCAACGATGTTCTCGTGAACTCCACTGGGCAAGGAACACTCGGCCGAGTTGCCCGCTGGTGTCATCCGGTGGAGGCAACCGTGGATTCACATGTGTCGATCGTTCGATTTGATGAGGCCCTGGTGGATCCGATGTGTGCCGGGTTCACGGTGCTGCAGGCCCAACAAGTAATCGAATCGATGGGCGAGGGTAGCACCGGCCAGACGGAGCTATCCCGCGAGCAGTTGGGACGCCTGCGACTGCCTTTCATCACACCGGATAGGGAAATCGGGCTTCGTGACCGGCTCGAAAGTCTGGTCGGCTTGTCTGGGCATCACTTAAGTGAGTGCGACACCCTCACCACCACCCGTGATGTGCTGCTCCCACGCCTGATGTCCGGGGAACTCCGTGTCCGTGATGCGGAGCGCCAGGTCGAAGCGGTGCTGTGAGCGACGAGACGCGAATGGACGCGGGGCAGACCGGGATCGTCGAATCCGGGACCCCGCACGTGATCGCCGACCTCGACCAAGAAGCCTGGGTGCAACTCCGGTCGCTGGTTGAGCGGATCGAAACACGTTGGCCGGCGGACGGATCGAACTTCCGCGCCCCGTGGGACCGCGAAGACGCACCGGATCCGCTCGTGGAGGAGGTCGTGACTTTCCTCCATGATCACGAGTTGATCGGCCCCAATCACCTCGAAGGGAAGTGGGTGGTCGATCAACTGAACCTGATGGGAATGCGGAATCTTGCCCTGCGGCTCGGTCCTACCGAGGTTCTCGGGATGATCGCCAACACTATCGGCGTCGGTTGCACATCGGCACGGGCGACCCACGACGCACTGGAGTTCGGAATGCTGCTGCCGCTCCTGGAACGACTGCTCGACTTACAGCCAGCCGAGGAGCAATAGACGACCGACGACCGGAAGACGCGCTGGTGGCGCTGAACCCACTCCGTCGCCTGCTTGTGCCGGCGGCGGAGTCGTAGTCGCGACACCCCGCCCGAACCGTCGGTGGGACCTGTCACAATCACGTCAGAATCGGCTGGCACCCAGCCTGTCCCTGCACAGCACCAGGAAGATGATGAACGCCGTAACCCCGTACCTTCGTGTCATTGCCGGACTCTTCGCCGGCGTCGCGACCTGGCTAGCGATCGTCAGCCTCGTGCAACTCGACTTCGGCTCCGTCGCGATCTTCCTGATCATGGCGGCGGGCCTGTGGTATCTCGCCATCGGACGACCGATCCGCAATCACTTCGCGCGGATCAAGGCCGAGAAGGACGCCCTGGCCGCCCGCGCCCAGGCCGGGCACGAGGCGTTCCTCGCCGGCGATACCTCCGCGGCCTTCGCCCCGCCCCCGGAGATGCCAGCGAAGAAGCCTGTTCGCCGGGGTGTCGTCATCGCATCCGCAGTGGCTGCTGCGTTCGTCCTGATCGGGATCATCGGCGACATCAGCGATGGACTCGACCCTGACTCGTCGACGGAGGGCACCACCAAGACATCCGCGACACCGGTTCCGGCGCCTACACCGCCCGCAGCACCCGCCGCGCAGGCACCGCTTGCCCAGCAACCGACTTCGGCCGCATCGGCCGGTACCGGTACGGCGCAAGCATTGATGCCGAACGTGATGTGCATGAATCTGCAGAAGGCGCAGGACACGATCCAGGAGGCCGGGGTCTACTACTCGCAGAGCGAGGACGCTACCGGTAAGGGGCGCATGCAGGTCTCGGACCGCAGCTGGGTGGTCGTGGCACAGAGCCCCGCAGTCGGTGCCCCGATCTCCGAGGGTGACGCGATGCTGTCGGTCGTCAAGCTGGGGGAACCCGGAGACTGTTCCTGACACGCCCCGGCGCGGGTGAAGCTGAAACTGAAACAAAGGACTGAGGATTGACCAGTTCGGTAGACGATCTGAATGCACTGCTGGATCGGGCCCGGTCTGCCGCTCGGGCGTTGACCGACGAACTCGAGTTCGCGCTCGCACTCGTCGCGGAAGAGGAATCCCTGGAGGTGAATCTCCAGCCGCGCGTACTGGCCTGGAACCGCGCCCGCACCGAACTTGCAATGGCTGTGTTCGGTGAATCCGACTTGCCTGCAGGCGGGTTGGGGGCCTGCGAGACGGCCATCGTCGACCGTCGCCGTGTCGCTCAACTCGAGGCGGAGTACCGGCAGGCCGAGGCGGAGCTCCGCTACCTCGAACAGTCTCCGAGCGGCCTCGCAAACGAACTTTCGGCCCTGATCGAGAGCAAGCGTGAGCGGGTGGCGAAACTCGCAGCGGAACTGGAAGTGATCCGCCCGCCCAAGCCCCTTCAACCGTCCGAACCTGTGCGGGCGCAGCAGTCGCCACCCAAGCCGACCCCGAGCCCGCCGCCGGTTGCGAAGGCGAAGGTGCAGGCGCAACCGACCCGCCGCCCGGCGCCGGAACCGAAGGCGGTGCCCGCGCCGCAGTCGAAACGGTGCGGGGTGTGCCTGGAGGTGAAGAACCTGTCGCGGTACGAGGACCGTTGGCGGTGCGTAACGTGTCTTCGCCTGGAGAAGGAGATCGCTTCTTCGAAGAGGGCCCTCGCCGCGCTCGGAGCGCCGCCGCTGGAGAAGGCGGTACAGAGTGAGGTCGCCGGCATGGCCAGGATCCGCGCGGAAGGTCGGGAAGCGATGCACGCACTCGCATCGCGGCGACGCCGGCCGCCCACCGTCGTGCCATCCGCGACCAAGCAGGGGATCCAGCGCAGCGTGCCGCAGAAGTCCTCTGCCTCGACGGGTAAGCAGCGCGGACGCAGCGTTCGCTGACGCGGGAGGCCATTCGCTCCGGCCGGATCTGGGCAAACGCCGGAGATTGTCAGAGCGGTCGACTAGAGTCGAAAGTATGTTCGATGCGGGGGTGTTGACGGAGACGGCGGACGCGGATGTGGCCGCGGTCCTCGTCGCGCGGCATGCCCGAATCGCGCGGGAACAGTTCGGTGAGATCGACGCGGTGACGACGCTGTTCGTCACCCGCTGCGAAGAGGATGCGCGGCTCGGCCGGAACGAGGCGCACCACGGCGAATTCGCGCACGTCGAGGTGGCCGGCATCCTGGGGCTCACCGAGACGGCGGCGCGGCGAATGATCGGACTCGGCTGCGACCTGCGGTGGCGCCTGCATCAGGTTCGTGCACAGTTCCAGGCCGGACGGGTCGACCTCGCGAAAGCCCACGCACTGTCCGAGGCACTGGCAAACGTGTCCGACGACAAACTCGAGGAGATCGAGCGCTGTCTGCTCGACGGCGCGGCACAGGCGAGCACCACCCGGCTGAAGGAACGTGCCCGACGTCTGATCTCCCGGCTCGACCCCGACGGTGCGCGGGAACGACGCCGACGTGCCACCGAGGACCGCGACGTGCGCGTGATAGCCGGCGACGACGCAATGTCGCAACTCGACGGGCTGCTACCCGCCGAGGGTGGCCGGATCCTCGCAACCAGACTCCGCGCCATGACTTTCGACGCCTGCAGGCACGATCCGCGGACGCAGGCGCAGCGCCGGGCAGACGCCCTCGTCGCGCTCGCCTCCGGTCACACCCACCTCGAATGCCGTTGTGGACGAACAGATTGCACAGCGCGCGTCGACATGACAGCGAAACGTGGCACCGGAGTCCAGATCCAGGTGCTCGTCGGGGTGGACGCGTCGACCCTGCTGGGATTCGACGACGCGCCCGGTTACCTGTCGGGCTACGGCGCAATCGACGCAGACCTCGCCCGCGAACTCGCCGCGGATGCCACGTGGAAGCAGGTCCTCACGCTGTCCGCAGCCGACCGCGCGCTACTCGCCGGCAGCGGCCACACCGGGCCGGTCCTCGGAATCGGCCCGGCTCTGCCGTCACCCGAACACTCCCCGCAAGCGGTCGCCTCGAGAACCCGAGAACGATTGCGGGCAACAACATACCGGCCGAACACCCAGTTGGCGGAGATCGTCAGGACCCGGGACGGCGTGTGCCGTTTCCCGAATTGCGGTGTGCCCGCCACCGCGTGCGACCTCGACCACACTGTCCCGTTCGATCACGACAACCCCGACCGCGGTGGACTCACCGTCGAATCGAACCTGGCGTGCCTGTGCCGAACCCATCACCGGCTCAAGACACTCGGCTACTGGACCGTCCGCCAAGTCGGGGACGGCCGACTCGAATGGCTCGACCCCACAGGCCGGGCTACCGAGACGCGCCCACAGGGGCCGTTCTCCGATCCGACGTCACCATCGACCCTCCGGGCCGGGGTCGATCCACGACTCGCCGCTCGACTCACCGACAGCGCCACCCTCCGAAGGCTGAACTACACGCTTGCCGAACTCGACCTCGACTTCCTCCTCGAAAGTCACATCCCATTGCGGCAACGCAGACGCCGCGGATCCGATTGGCAAGACACCGGCCACCGCACCTCAACGCCCACGATCGGCACCGGCGGTGGTTCAGCGCCCTTTTGAGGTCGTCGGCGACAAAAGGAACTACTCTTCCGATCGCACTTCATGTTGATCGAAAGAGAGAGAAGGGCGACACGTTGTCGAAGCCACCTGGCGTGCTGTGTCTCGAGGGGGATTGGGGTGACTCGCTGGAGGAGCGGATGAGCATCGAACCAGCGCTCCGATTGCTCGAACGGAGCGAGATGATATCGCTCGTTCACAGAGACGTCGCCACTCGTCGCGAGTTGGAGTACCTGCTCGACAAGTGGCTACGGATGCGAAGCAAGCGATACAACCTGCTGTGCCTCGCGTTCCATGGTTCCGCGCAAATGCTGCATCTGGGTGCCGAGGACATAACCCTCGATGAGATCGCCGACCTGTTGAGCGGCAAGTGCGAAGGAAGAACGATCTATCTGGGATCGTGCAGCACGCTCTCGGTCTCTGACGACACGTTGCGGGAATTCTGCCGCAAGACGAAAGCACGGGCGATCGTGGGCTACACGAAGAACGTCGACTGGGTCGAATCGGTGGCGTTCGAGCTGATTCTGATCTCGGAACTCGTGACCCGAACGAAAATGAAGCTCGCCTATGATGCGATCGTCAACAAGCATCGCGGCATGGCTTCTCGTCTCGGCTTCCGTATGGCGCATGCGGATTGGGCGTCCCCCCGGCGTATCGATCCCGTCGAGGAACTACTCAGGGTGTAAGCCCCGCCACAATCTTTGTAGCGGAGTATCGCAGCCGCAGGTGCAGCCACTCATACGGGGATTGCCGGTGCGCCTCCAGTGAGAGGGATATCGGGGATCCGGTCGCCGAAGGCCAACGGTGCGGCCAGCCCGCGGTCGATGACGAACTGCCACGCATCCCGATACTTCACGACGAACTGTTCCGACGTGAGACGGACGACTCCTAATTGTATCCAATTCACGTTCACGCGGGCAGCCATCCCACAGGCCCCCAGGTCGATTCGGGATGGTCGCGCTCCGCCAAGGTCGTGAAGACGTCGGTGAGTTCCGCGTAGTCGGCGTCGTCGAAGTACCTGTCGAAGATGAGTTGCGCGACGGTGTTCATGAGGTCGAGTGGCAGGGCGACATCGTGCACAGCCGCGACATGCAGGCCGGCGAGGATTGCCTCGTACGGTTCGCCGCAGGAGACGGCATTCCGGACCAGGCGCACCAACTCGTCCAGCGCCGAATCCACTGCCTTGCACAGGTCGTTCGCCGTCGGAATCACCAGGTTCCTCGGGTAGTCATCCGGAAATTCGTTGAACACCACCCCGTCGCCGCCGAACGGATAGGCGGTGACCACACACGGTTCCTCGTCGGGTCGGCGTCGCCACACCACACAGACCCAGACGCCGTCGAATGCGCGTTCGTCGAACACCGTGGCTCCGATGACCGTCCGCGACATCGGTTCTACCGTCGTCGACTCGATCCGCTCCATCACTGTCCCCCGGGACCAGGTGGCGGGAAACTCGGTCTTGCCGGGAATCCCGACCCCCGATCCGTGCCCGCCGGCGGGCGGCCGGAACAGGGTTGCGACGAAGTCCTCCGCGAGTTCCCGCGACGAGGGTGTCGCGACGGGCTCAGGACGCTCCTCGGTCCAGTCGTCCACGCCGTTGCGCCGCAGCCACTCCTGCGGGCCGAGTTCGCCGATCTCGTCCGCGAACAGGCTGACGACGGGCAGCGGATGCGCATGCGACGGCGCACCCCACCCGTCGCACAGGGAGCGGATGCGCGCGTGCGACACCGTCAGCCGGTACACCGGCTGCGCCGACCCCGGGACGGCGTCGACAGCGTAAGCCGCGAACTCGAATCCGTCCCTGCCCGCGCCGATGAAGAGCTTGCGCCCGTCCGGGTCCGCACCGATCCCGAGGAACACCACGTCCACGTCGGCAGGCCGGTGCACACCGAGACTGTCGTGCCGCATCGTTCCCGTGCCGGCCACTGACGTCCGACCGGCCTGCCAGAGAACGAGATCGAGGAACAACTCGCGGACCAGTCGCCGGTCGTCCAGATCGGGATCGCCGGCGATCCCCGACGGCCGGAGCAGTGCGTCGTGCGCGTCACACCACCCCGCGACCGTGCCGCCGGCGCTGTCGATCACCGCCTGAATGGCAGCCACCTCATTGCCGTCTCGAAAGTTGTTCCGGCCCAGCGGTTCGACGCGTACGGAGGCTCCGGGAATCAGCCTCCAGCCGGTGTAGGGGCCGACGCCCTCGGGCGCCGATGAACAGCTCTGCTCGCCGCGCATGGTGAGGTGGTCCCAGATGTCGTGGGCACTCGCGGGTGAGGCGTCCAGCAGGCCACTGTGGTCGTCGAGCCTGTCGAGCAGTTCGTTCAGCACGTCGCGGGTCGGAACTTCGTTGTAGCGGAGTGGATCTCGCCCCTGATGCCAGATGCTGTCGACCCCGCTGAGGTGGTAGACGACCTCCGGGTCGGGTGAGGCCACCAGCGCATCGTCGTTGCACCGCGTGATCTCGATGCGGTCGGGCGCCGGCTGGGCGAGATGCCGCCAGAGCGCGCAGGCGTCGGAGTAGCGGAACGCGGATGCGGCAGATTCCACGGCCGCAGCGTGCGGTGCCGACATCGAATCGGGTCGGACCGCTCCACTGGCCCCCCGGCGCGCAGGATTGTGTGTGTGGACGATTCCGCGCCGTGGCCCCACGGCGTACTCCAGTGTGGCGATGCGTTCGGTGGCCGAGCCGGTCATGCTGCTTCCTCCCCTTGTTGTCGTACGGAATATGTCGGTGCGGGCGCGGGCACCCCCCAGCGCTCGCGCCCGCACCAGATCGGGCCGCTAGCCGAGGGCGACGCGCGAGCCGCCGGAGAACATGGAGTCGTGCAGTTCCATCTCGGCCGGTACGGCGTCGGCAGGCATGTCGTAGACAACCTTCATCGTCACCTTGTTGCCGGGGTTGATCTCGTCCCAGACCGAGACGTCCGAGTCGAGCGCGATTCCCGCCGACGTGTCGGAGGTGAACTTGCGTCCCTGGGAGTCGTACATCTCCTGGTCGCTAGGGCTCAGACCCTTCGGCTTGTCCGAGGTGTTCTGCACGGTCATCGTCACGATCACGAACTGTCCCTGCGCCTTCTTGGTGAGGAACGGGTTGTCGCCGACGGTGCCGAGCCCCGCCTCGACGTCGGTGACGACGAACTCGAACTTGCCGTCGCGGACCGGCGCGTTCAATCCCGGCAGGGCCTTCTTCTCGGCCGGGGCAGGGGCGGGTGCCGGCGCCGCCGCGGGTGCGGCAGGCGCTGCCGCGTCGCCGGCGACGACGTCTGCGGACGCGGCCTGACCGTCGGCCGGCGTCGAATTTTCCTTGCCGCCGTTGCCGATCGCGCTGATCACGACGACGGCGGCGAGGGCGCCCACCACCCACGGCCACTTCTTCGACTTCTTCGCCGGCGGGGCCGCCGGGGGAGCGGCGGGAAACTGGTTCGGCTGCAGCGGATTCTGAGGAGCGGTCATGGTGGGTCCTTCTGATGGGTGTCGAACGGATCGGATGCTCGGCGTCTGTCGCCACGAGCGGTCGTAACGGACTCGCAGGTTCGTTTCGGTGATGTCCACATCGTGCGGATCGAGTCGGTAGTTTGCCAAGCAGAATGTTGATAACTGGGGATATCAAGTGTGTCGGTGCGATCAAGATTGACCGTTGCGGATGCCCGGTACTGTTTGCCCTGTTGTGTTGTTGTGAGGGAGGACATGGCAGTGATCGAAAGCCGCGCGCTGACCGAGAACGACTGGGAGCAGATGGCCCTCGACGTTCTCGGCGAACTCGGGTGGAAGCCCACCGCGGGCGCGGACATCGCGCCGGGTTCGGGTGAACGGGCGTCGTGGGACGAGCTCTTGATCGTGCCGCGCCTACGAGCGTCGATCGCGCGGTTCAATCCGCACCTGCCGGACCACGTGGTGGACGAGGCCGTCGCCGCGGTCTCGACTGCAGGGTCCACCGATGCCATCGCGGAGAACGAGGTGATCCATCAGTTCCTCACCGAGGGGCTCCGGAAGATCACCTACGTCGACGAGTCCGGCGAGGAGACGACGCCGACCATCCGGCTGCTGTCGGCGGAACCGGACGACAACGACTGGCTCGCGGTCAACCAGGTAACCGTGGTGAAGGGCGACCATCACCGCCGATTCGACGTCGTGCTGTACCTGAACGGGATGCCGGTCAGCGTCGTCGAACTGAAGAAGGCCGGCGAGAACGCCGGTCTGGTACAGGCGCACGCGCAGTTGCGGACGTACCTGAAGGAGTTCCCGCTCGCCTTCAGATTCGCTGTCTTCAACGTGATCTCGGATGGGATCACCGCGCGGTACGGAACGCCGTTCACGCCGTTCAACCACTTCTCACCCTGGAACGTCGACGACTACGGCACCCCGGTCACGGCCGAATCACTCGCCGACGGCACGACACCTCTCGACACCGCGTTGCACGGACTGTTCAACCAGGAACGTTTCCTGCAGCTGCTCCGCAACTTCACTGCTTTCGACCGGGACGAGAACGGTCTGCTGAAGCGGATCGCCAAGCCTCACCAGTACTTCGCGGTGAGCAAGGCCGTCGGCAAGACCGTGCAGGCGGTGGCCAGCAACGGCAAGGCCGGCGTCGTGTGGCACACCCAGGGCTCGGGCAAGTCCATGGAGATGGAGCTGTACGCCAACCAGGTCATCCGGCATCCGGCGCTCGCCAACCCGACGGTGGTGGTGATCACCGACCGAACCGAACTCGACGGCCAACTCTACGAGACCTTCCTGCGGTCGCGGCTGCTCCCCGAACAGCCGCAGCAGGTACGCAAGCGCGAGGACCTCCGACAGGAGCTGTCCGGCCGAACCACCGGGGGCATCTACTTCACGACGCTGCAGAAGTTCGGTCGCACCAAGGACGAGCGAGATTCGGGTGCCAGCCATCCGCTCCTGACCGCGCGCCGCAACGTCATCGTCATCGTGGACGAGGCGCACCGCAGCCACTACGACAACCTCGACGGCTACGCCCGACACCTACGCGACGCGCTGCCGCACGCGACGTTGATCGCGTTCACCGGCACGCCGATCTCGTTCGAGGACCGCAACACCCAGGACGTGTTCGGCCCGACGATCGACACGTACGACCTGACGCGGGCGGTCGAGGACGGCGCCACCGTCCCGATCTACTTCGAGAGCCGGCTCGTCAAAGTTGCTTTCGCCGAGGACATCTCGGAGGACGATCTCGACGCCTCCGTCGACGAGGCGACGATCGGGCTCGACGACACCGAACGCGACCGCATCGAGAAGAGCGTCGCGGTCATCAACGCCGTCTACGGTGCCCCCGCCCGGTTGAAGAAGCTTGCCGCCGATCTGGTGGAGCACTGGGAGATCCGGCGGGCCGCGATGCGCCCGTTCGTCGATTCCCAGGACAATCCGACGGCGACGGGCAAGGCGATGATCGTCGGCGCCACCCGCGAGATCTGTGCCAACCTGTATCGGGAGATCGTCGCGCTGCGCCCGGACTGGCACAGCGACGAGCTGTCCACCGGGCGGATCAAGGTCGTCTACTCCGGCAACGCGAGCGACACGGCGCCTATCAGCGATCACGTGCGCCGGGACTCGGAGAACGCCGCGATCAAGAAGCGCATCAAGGACATCGACGACGAGCTCGAGCTGGTCATCGTCAAGGACATGATGCTCACCGGCTTCGATGCGCCGCCGCTGCACACGATGTACCTCGACCGGCCGCTCAAGGGCGCGTTGCTGATGCAGGCGCTGGCGCGGGTCAATCGTACGTTCCGCGGCAAGCAGGACGGACTGCTCGTCGCCTACGCGCCGCTGGCCGACAATCTCGCGCACGCGCTGGCGGAGTACACCGAGACCGATCGGCAGCAGAAGCCGATGGGGCGCGACATCGACACCGCCGTCGACACCGTGAAGAATCTCATCACGATCATCGAGAAGATCCTGCACGGATTCGATTGGAAAGCGCAGCTGCAGAAGCCCGGTCCGCGAGCCTATTTCCATGCTGCCAATGCGACCGTCAACTATCTGCGCGATCCCCGCAATCCAGAGAACCAGGTAGGGGAGGGCGAGGAGACCCTCGCGGCCCGCTATCGCAAGTTCGCGTCGCAACTGTCGCGGGCATGGGCGATCTGCGGTAGTCAGGAGGCGCTCCGCGAGCAGGCCCCGAACGCGCAGTTCTTCGAGGAAGTGCGCATCTACATGGCCAAGTGGGATGCGGAGGAACGCTACGCCCGCGGTCAGGCCGTACCCGAGGACATCCAACGGGCGCTGCGTCAGTTGATGGCGGCGTCCGTCGAATCCGGTGAGGTCCTCGACATCTACGACGCGGCGGGGATGCCGAAGCCGTCGCTGGCAGACATCAACGTCGACTTCATCCGCAAGGCACAGGACGCGAAGAACCCCAATCTGGCGATCGAGGCGTTGCGGAAGCTGATCAACGACGAGGCGCGCAAGTCCGCCAAGCACAACGTGGTTCGGCTCCGGGCCTTCTCGGAGAAGCTGCAGTCGTTGATGGTGAAGTACACCAACAGCCAGCTCACCTCCGCAGAGGTGATCGCCGCGCTGGTGGAGATGGCGAAGGAGGTGGCCGCCGAATCGGATCGCGGCAGCCACTTCACGCCGCCGCTCGACGAGAACGAACTCGCGTTCTACGACGCTGTCGCGCAGAACGAGTCGGCGGTCGAGGAACAGGGGGAGGGCAAGCTCGCCGACATCGCCCGCGAACTCGTCTCGGTGATGCGCCGTGACGCGTCGACCGACTGGACCGTCCGGGAGGACGTCAAGGCCCGCCTTCGGTCACAGATCAAGCGACTGCTGACCCGGCACGGGTATCCGCCGGACCGTCAGCCGGCCGCGATCAAACTGGTCATCGAGCAGATGGAGGCCATCGCCCCGACGATGGCAGCCTGACCGGTGCACCGGCTGCGCGGTCAATGCAGCCGGTTCTGGGCGGCCTCGAGGCCGAGCTGCAGGACCAGTTCGGCGGCGTCGGCGGCCTCCTCGCAGACGAGGTCGAGTTCCTTGCGTTCGACGGTCGAGAACGGCTTGAGCACGTAGTCGGCGGGGTCCTGACGTCCCGGGGGCCGGCCGATGCCGACGCGGGTGCGCAGGTAGTCCTTGGTGCCGAGGGAGTTCGAGATCGAGCGCAGCCCGTTGTGGCCGCCCTCGCCGCCGCCGAGCTTGAGGCGGATGGTGCCGAAGTCGAGGTCGAGTTCGTCGTGCACGACGACGATGTTGCCGGGCTCGACGGAGAAGAACCGGGCCAGCCCGGACACCGCGCCGCCCGACAGGTTCATGTACGACCGGGGCTTGGCGAGGACCACCTGCCGACCCGCGATCCGGGTCTGGACGATCTCGGCGCCACTGCGCTTGTGGGCGCTGAACTTTCCACTCACCCGTGCGGCGAGCAGATCGGCCACCATGAAACCGATGTTGTGGCGGGTCTTCTCGTACTGCGGCCCGGGGTTGCCCAGGCCGACCACCAATGCGGTGCCGTTCTCGTCGCTCACCGAGGTGTCCTTTCACGATCCGTGTCGTACGACAGCGGTGTCCTACGACAAACGGCGCGCCGAACCCGAATCGGGTTCGGCGCGCCGCACGACGTTCAGCGTGGAGCTGCTCAGGCCTCTTCGGCTGCAGCGTCGGCGGCCTCGGGCTCGGCGGCCTGAGCGGCGACGATGTTGACGAGCAGCAGCTCCGGATCGTCAGCCAGGGCTGCGCCCTTCGGCAGCGTGACGCCGCCGGCCAGGAACTGGGTGCCGACCTCGGCGCCCTCGATGGAGATCTCGACGTTCTCGGGGATGTGCAGAGCCTCGACCTCGAGCTTGATGGTGGTGGTCTCTTCGGTCACGAGCGCGCCGGGGGCGGCAGCACCGGTGAGCACGACGGGAACCTCGACCGAGACCTTCTCGCCCTTCTTGACGATCAGCAGGTCGGAGTGCTCGATGTAGCGGCGAATCGGGTGGACGACGACCGACTTGGTCAGCGCCAGCTGCTCCTTGCCGTCGACCTCGAGGGTCATGACGACGTTGGTGCCGTGCCCGCGCAGGATGGCGGCGAACTCGCGAGCCGGGAGGTTCAGGTGCTGCGGGTCGGTGCCGTGGCCGTACAGAACGGCGGGAACCTGGCCATCGCGACGTGCGCGACGGGCGGCACCCTTGCCGAACTCGGTACGGGCGGTGGCTACAAGACGAGTATCGTCAGACATTTCGAACGGCTCCTACAACTCACGTGAGATTTCGCTGGCGGTCGGTCGTCGTCGCGGGAGAGGCGGACGGACACGGACGGCCGGGGGAGCAGTGCAGACTGCTCGAGCGGAGCCGTAGCCGCGTCGATCACGGTGATTCAGCGTGAAAAAGTTCGTCGCGAATCGCCCTCGCCGAGACAACTTGAAACACTCTACCGGACGACCTGCGGAAGCGGGAATCGGCCCGGTCGACGGCGATGCGTCGACCGGGCCGATTCGGTGAGGAGCGGAACGTCAGCCCTTCGCGGCGCTGATGCCGGCGCGACGGCCGAAGAAGCTGCCGTCACCCAGCGAGGCGCCACTGGCGTAGCCGCCGGCCGAGACGCCGGACGTGCAGCGACCCGCGGCGAACAGACCCGGGATCGGCTCGCCGGAGACGTGCAGGACCTCGGAGTCGACGCTGGTGCGGAGGCCGCCGAGAGTGAAGCCGCCGGTCATCCCGCGCAGGTCGATGGCCGCGACGGGCGATCCGATCGGCTTGACCCACTCGGTTTTCTTGCCGAACAACGGGTCCTCGCCGTTCGCGGCGTGCCGGTTGTAGACGTCGACGGTGGCCTGCAGCGCTCCGGCCGGCAGCCCCATCTCGGTCTCGAGCTCCTCGACGGTCTCGGCGACCCACTTGGGCTGGTGGCGCAGCTGCGGGCTGGACGTCGGGCGGGTCATGCCCTCCTCGTACGCCTCCTCGTCGATGACGAGGAACGACTGGTTCTGGTTCTCGATCAGCGTGGCCTGGCCGACGCGGCCCGGGTAGGTGTCCTCGTTGATGTAGCGCTGCCCGCGGCCGTTGACCAGGATGCCGCGGATGAACAGCTGCGGATCGCAGAAGAACGCGACCTCGGTGGCGTCCATGTGGGCGAGGTCGGCGCCGAGCGCCTGCGCCATGCGGATCGCGCGCCCGTCGTGCTCCTCGATGGAGGCCGCGGGCCGCCCGATCAGGCGCGGGGCGTACGCCTCGAGCATGTCGTCGTTGTACGCGAAGCTGCCGGTCGCGAGCACGACACCCTTGCGGGCTCGGACCGAGACGTCCTTGCCGTACTGCTTGGCCTGCAGGCCGACGACGCGACCGTCGGCGTCGACGATCAGGGCCTGCACGCGCATGTCGTACTCGGCCTTGACGCCCAGTTCGGCGGCCTTGTCGGTGAGCGGCTTCATGAGCATGTAGCCGCCGCCCTTATCGGAGCTGACGTGCTTGTCCTGCATCTGCGGGACGTGACCGCGCGGTGCGGGCGGGATGGTCGCGTTGAAGGGGGCGGAGTTCTCGCCGCCGGTGTACTGCAGGCCGTCGTCGCCCGGCGGCTCCCAGCCCGGCTCGCCCCAGAAGCTCATCTTGAACGGGACGCCACACTCGTCGGTCAGCCAGTGGTAGTGGTCGACGCTGCCCTCGCAGTACGCGTCGATCTTGGCCTCGTCGGTCCCCGGACCGAGCGCCGCCTTCATGAACGCCTTCATGTTGTCGACGGTGTCCTCGAAACCGCACGCCTTCTGCAGGGGCGTTCCGCCGCCCATGTAGATGAATCCACCGGCCATCGCCGCGGCGCCGCCCCAGCCGCCGGTGCGCTCGAGCACCAGCACCTCGGCGCCCTCGGTGGCCGCGGCGACCGCAGCGGAGGCGCCGGCGACACCGAATCCGGCGACGACGACGTCGGCCTCGTAGGCCCATTCGGTGACTTGATCGGCCCGGATCGGTCGGATCGGTGTGGCGTCAGCCATGTGGTCGTCCTCTCGCGAATAAATGTGTGACACAGATCATTTACAT
The DNA here is from genome assembly GCF_058797375.1 of Prescottella sp. GW823-FHT02E09. NCBI lineage: Bacteria > Bacillati > Actinomycetota > Actinomycetes > Mycobacteriales > Nocardiaceae > Rhodococcus > Prescottella sp. GW823-FHT02E09. Next base: position 295,481 of record NZ_JBXAJP010000001.1, on the reverse strand, counting down.
GCGCGAAAGGTCCGACGGCACACACATCCCGCCCAGCGGGAACATATGTGCCGTCGAGGGCCGGGCGCGACGCATCACCCTGGGCGGGGGAGTGCGCCGCGCCCGATCGGTCAGCCGTTCGGCTGCTCTCCTCCTTCGGTACCGCCCTCGCCCTCACCTGTGCCGCCGCCCTCGCCGCCGCCCTCGCCGCCGCCGGTGCCGTCCGGCTCCGTCCCCTCTTCAGGGGTGCCGTCCCCGCCCGAGACGGGTCCGGGATCTGTCTTCTCCCCGCCCTCGGGATTTCCGGAGTTCGGGTCGGCCGGCGGCTGCTGCGGGTCGCCGACCGGCGCGGGCGATGCCGGCGGGGCCGGTGTTCCCGGCCCGGCGTTCTGGCCGCCTCCGTTGCCTCCGTTGCCGGTTCCACCGGCCGGTTGAACTGCGCCACCGCCACCGGTGGTCCCACCCGCCCCACTGGATCCTGCCTCACCCGGCCCCGCAGACGTTGTCGTGGTCGTGGGCGGTGCCGAGGTCGTCGTGCTGGGTGCGGTGGACGTGGTTTCGGGCACCGGCGTCCCGGTGTCGTCGTTGCACGCGGCGAGCAGGAGACCCGTCGCGAGGATGCCCGCCGACAGAACGGCGGCCTTGGTGCGTTGCATAACTCAATTCCTCCCCAGTGATTGGTTGATGCCAGTGATGTGACTACCGGCGCACCGAGGGAGATATGTGAGCATTGCGAAACAGTTGTCCGAAATGTTACTCGAGGGTCAGATGTGACATGAGTGGCCGCTGCGTCAGCGCAGTGTCGAGACCGTCCTGAGGAATCGATCGATGTCGCTGTCGGAGACGAAGTAGTGCGGCGACGCGCGAACGACGGCGTCGAGACCGCGTGCGCTCATGTCCAGCAGGGTCGACGAGCGTCCGCTCACCGTGACGGTGATCCGGTGTTTCGCGAGGTGGTCGCGGATCTGTGCGGGATCGACGCCGTCGACGGTGAACGTCACGATGCCGCTCCGGTCGACACCCAGATCCCGGACCTCGACGCCGGGCAGCGCGCTCAGCCCCTCGCGGAGGGAATCTGCGCGATCGGCGATCGCTCTTGCGGCGTAGTCGATTCCGATGCCGAGGAGGTAGTCGACCGCGGCGCCGAGACCGAGTCGCGCGGCGACGTCGCACTCCCACAGTTCGAATCGTGTCGCGTCCGGTGCGGGCAGGTATTCGTCCGCCGATATCCACTCCGCACCATGGAGATCGAGAGCGGACGGCATCAGTGACGTGGCGAGGTCGGTCCGCAGGAACAGGAATCCGGTGCCGCGGGGACCCCGCAGCCACTTCCTCCCGGTCGCCGACAGTGCGTCCACGCCGAGGGCGTCGACGTCGATCGGGACCTGCCCGATCGACTGACACGCGTCGAGCAGCACCAGCGCGCCGTGCCGGTGCGCGAGGTCGACCACCTCACGTACCGGATTGATCAGCCCACCGTTGGTGGGCACGTGGACGAGCGAGACCAATCGGACCCGGTCGTCGAGCATCCGTTCGAGGGCGTCGAGGTCGATCCGACCGGTGGGATCGCTGGGCACCGTCTCCACCGTCGCCCCGGCCGCGTCGGCGTGGTGCAGTGCCGTGATCGCGTTGCTGGCGTACTCGACGCGGGAGACCAGGATCCGGTCGCCGGCGCCCAGCGGGACGGCCCCGAAGAACTCGCACCATGCCCGGGTGGCGCTGTCGACCAGGGCGACGGCAGCCGGTGTCGCGCCGATCAATCGGGCGATCGAGTGACGGACCGCGGCGAGGTCGTCGGCGCGCTCGGCGGCCGCGACGTAGCCGCCCACCTCCGCCTCGCGGCGCAGGTGCCCGATGACGGTCGACAGGACCGGCTGCGGTGGCAGCGACGATCCGGCGCTGTCGAGGAACACTCGCTCGAGGCATCCCGGAGTGTCCTGCCTGAGCCGTTCGAGATCGAGCACGGCAATTCCTCCTCAGTGGTAGCCACAACGGGGAGCGGGCTCTACCCTCGAGAAGGACGCTCGACCGCCCCCGAGGGGAGGATGGCATGGTTGTCGCTGTCGAGTCCACCTGTCTGACGTCGCGCCCCGCAGCGGAGTCGTACGTCGGCGGGGTCTGTTTCAAACTCGGTCCGCCGAGGCTGATCGGCGCGGAGCTCGAATGGCTCACCGCGCACGACAGTGCTGCTCCCACGCGCCCCGATCTGACTGCCATCGCCGCAGCTCTCGGCCCCCACGCACCCCGATCTCTCGTTCCCGATTCCCCCGCCCGACCACTGCCCGCCGGCAGTCTCGTCACCGTCGAACCCGGCGGGCAGATCGAACTCTCCAGCGCTCCCCGTGACAGCGTCCTCGCGCTCTGCGACGCTCTCGCCTCCGACGAACGGGTTCTGCGCACCCTCCTCGCACGCCGCTCCATCGCCGCCCATGCGGACGCCGCCGACACGCGCCGGGTGGCACATCGGCTCCTCCAACTGCCCCGGTATCGGGCGATGGAGGAACGCTTCGAGGGCATCGGCCCGTTCGGCAAGCTCATGATGTGCAACACCGCCGCCGTGCAGGTCAGCGTGGACGCCGGCGCCGATGTCGACGAGGTGGCGCGTCGGTGGAACCTCCTGCACGCCGTGGGGCCCGCCCTGATCGCCGCGTTCGCGTGCTCGCCGCGGCTGTGCGGCATTCCCGCGGGGGACTGGGCGTCCCAGCGGATGCGTACGTGGCTCGAGTTGGATCCGCCGCGCACCACCGGAACGGCCGACGTGACGGTGGATCCGGTCGGTGACTACGCACGCTGGGTCCTCGACGTCCCGCTGCTGTGTGTGATCCGGGACGGGCCTTCCTGGCCGGCACCGCCCGGCGCGACGTTCGCGGATTGGATCGACGGCGGGCTCGACGACGAACTGGGACGCCGGCCCACCCACGCGGACCTCGACTATCACCTGACCACCGTCTTCCCGCCGGTACGCGCGGTCGGCCACCTGGAGGTGCGGTACTTCGACGCCCAGCCGGGCGATCAGTGGCGGGTCCCGATCGCGGCGATCGAGGCGTTGTCGAGCGCACCGGACGCGACCCGCGTGGCCGTGGCTGTCGGCGCCACGACGCGAGGACGGTGGTCCGACGCGGCGCGGGACGGGCTCGCGGACGGCGAACTGCGCGCTGCCGCGGTCGATCTCCTCGAGCTCGCGGCCGAGCACGCGCCCGACCGGGGATTCGCATCGGCCCTCGGTGACGCGGCCGCGCGATGTCGCCGTGGGCGATGCCCGACGGGAGAACGGTTGTGACGGGGGTCCGCGAGCAGTTGGAGACGGCGCTGCTGCGGGCGCGGGAACGCAGCAACTCCCTGACCGAGTGCGTCGACGACGCCGACCTGGTGGCTCAGCACTCGCCGCTGATGAGTCCCCTGGTGTGGGATCTCGCGCACATCGGCAATCAGGAGGAGCTGTGGCTGATCCGCGACGTGGGCGGGGGTGAACCGGTCCGCCGGGACATCGACGAGCTGTACGACGCATTCAAGCACGCGCGTTCCACCCGCCCCACGCTGCCGCTGCTCGGGCCCGCCGAGGCGCGGCGCTACGTCGGTCAGGTTCGTCGCAAGGTGTGGGACGTTCTGGACGCGAGCAGTTTTCGTGGGCGACGGCTCGAACATGACGGCTTCGCCTTCGCGATGATCGCGCAACACGAGCAGCAGCACGGCGAGACGATGCTCGCCACCCACCAGTTGCGGAAGGGCCCCACAGTGCTGACGGCGTCACCGGTCCCGCGCGGCGGGCCGGTGGTCGCGCGCGAGACGGTGATCCCGGCCGGCGAGTTCACCATGGGGACCTCGGACGACCCGTGGGCGCTGGACAACGAGCGTCCCGCGCACCGGGTGTACGTCGGGGAGTTCGCGATCGACACCGTTCCGGTGACGAACGGCGACTATGCGCGCTTCATCGACGACGGCGGATACCGGCGGCGTGACCTGTGGAGCGAACGCGGGTGGCGGCATCGACGCGAGTCCGGGCTCGAGGCGCCGCTGTTCTGGACCGGTGACGGGAGCGGCAACTGGTGGCGGCACCGCTTCGGAGTCCTCGAGCCCGTTCCCCCCGACGAACCGGTGGTGCACGTCTGCTGGTTCGAGGCGCAGGCGTACGCACGGTGGGCCGGCAAGCGACTGCCGACCGAGGCGGAATGGGAGAAGGCGGCGCGTTGGCACCCGGTGAGCGGGCGTTCGCGGAGATTCCCGTGGGGCGACGACGAACCCGACCTGGCCCGAGCGAATCTCGGGCAGCGTCATCTGGGCCCGGCGCCGGTCGGTGCCTACCCTGCGGGCGCGTCCCCACTCGGCGTGCAGCAGTTGATGGGCGACGTGTGGGAGTGGACGTCGTCGTCGTTCACCGGTTATCCGGGGTTCGCTGCGTTCCCGTATCGCGAGTATTCGGAGGTGTTCTTCGACGGCGACTACCGGGTCCTGCGCGGCGGCTCGTTCGGCACCGATCCGATCGCGTGCCGGGGCACCTTCCGGAACTGGGATCATCCGATCCGGCGTCAGATCTTCGCCGGTTTCCGTTGTGCCCGGGACGTGTGATGTGCCGACACCTGGGCTACATCGGTCCGACGCGGTCCGTCCGCGAGGTGGTATCGGCGGGGGAGTTCTCTCTGCTGCGGCAGTCGTGGGATCCGCGGGACATGCGCGGCGGTGGCACCATCAACGCGGACGGATTCGGCGCGGCCTGGTGGGGGCCGACGTTGTCGCGGTACCGCAGCGCGATGCCGATCTGGTCGGATCCGGCGCTACCCGAGATGCTTTCGCGGGTCCGCTCGCACGCGGTCCTGGCCGCAATCCGCTCGGCGACCGTCGGCATGCCCGTCGAGCGCACCGCTTGTGCCCCGTTCGTGTCCGGGCACTGGGCGTTCAGCCTCAACGGCCGGATCGCGAACTGGCCCGAGTCGATGACCGGTCCCGCGTCCGGGTTGCCCACCGTGGATCTGCTGGGGCTCGAGGCGCCGACTGATTCGGCGCTGTTGTGGCTGCTGGTGCGGCATGCCCTGCGCGACAACAGCCCCGAGGTGGCGCTGATGCAGGTGACGGCGGCGGTGGACGAGGTGGCGCCCGGGTCGCGGCTGAACATGCTCCTCGGTGACGGGCGGCAGCTGTGGGCGACCACGTGGGACCACTCCCTGTCGGCGCTCGTCGACGATGACCGTGCGGTCGTCAGCTCCGAGCCGTACGACCGCAACCACAACTGGAAGGAGATACCGGACGGGCACATCGTCACCGCGCGTCCCGGCCACCTGATCACGACCCCGTTGTGAGCGTCATCCGAGAAGGTTCTGGAGATCGGAGAGGTATGAGAGCACCGACCCTGGAAGTCCACATCACACCGGACCAACTGGCGGCCGCGCTACGTGCGGACGCGGCCCGAGGGCTGACGGCGACCCCCAAGTGGTTGCCGCCCAAGTGGTTCTACGACGCGCGCGGCAGCGAGTTGTTCGAGCGGATAACGCGGCTTCCGGAGTACTACCCGACGCGGACCGAGCGGGCCCTGCTCGAGGAACACGCCCGCGAGATCGCCGCTCTCGCGGCGCCGCAGGTCCTGGTGGAACTGGGGTCGGGCTCGTCCGAGAAGACACGACTGTTGCTGGATGCGCTGGGCGCGCGGGGCTCGCTGGAGAAGTACGTCCCGCAGGACGTGTCCGAGAGCGCACTGCGCGATGCGACCCACCGGATCGCGTCGGAGTTCCCGGAGATCGACGTCCACGGGGTCGTGGGGGACTTCACCGACTCGCTGCACCACCTGCCCGGCGGGGGGCACCGGATGATCGCGTTCCTCGGCGGAACGCTCGGGAATCTCGTGCCGGACGAGCGCCGCGTCTTCCTGGCCGGTATCGCCGACGTCCTCGATGCGGGCGAGCATCTGTTGCTCGGCGTCGCGTTGGTGACGGATCCCGCGGTGCTGGTGCCGGCGTACGACGATGCCGCGGGCGTCACCGCCCAGTTCGACCTCAACGTGCTCTCGGTGTTGAACAAACAATTGGGGGCCGACTTCGACCTGGACCGGTTCCGGCACGTCGCGCTGTGGGATCCGGTCGAGGAATGGATCGAGATGCGGCTCGAGGCCGACACCGCGATGACGGTCCGGGTATCCGATCTCGGCCTGACGGTGCAGTTCGCTGCGGGCGAGCAGATCCGCACCGAGATCTCGGCGAAGTTCCGCAAGAACGGCATCCGCGCGGAACTCACCGCGGCCGGCTTCGACGACGTCCAGACCTGGACCGACCAGAACGAGCGGTTCGCGTTGGTGTGTGCCCGCCGGGGCTGACTACTCGGCGTCGAACGGATCCGGCAGCGTCAGCTGCATGTAGGTCATGTCCAGCCAACGGTCGAACTTTCGGCCCACCTCGGGCATCTGGGCGACGATCCGGAACCCGAAGCGCTCGTGCAGCGCGATCGACGTGCCGTTCGACGACTCGATGCTCGCCACGATCACGTGGAGGCGCGCGGCGCGCGCCCGCTCGATCAGCTGCGCCATGAGTGCCGTCGCGATACCCCGACGGTGGTGGTCGACGTGTACGTACACCGAGTTCTCGACTGTGTGGCGGTACCCGCTCTTGGGCCGCCACGCCCCGTACGACGCGTAGCCCGCGACCGCGCCGTCGACGTCCGCGACGAGGATCGGGTACCCGAGTCGGCGGCGGTCGTCGAACCACCGCCGCCGCTCGTCCAGATCGGCCGGCGTGTCGTCCCAGTTCGCCGTCGTGTTGGCGATCGCCTCGTTGTGGATCTCGAGGATCCCGGGCAGATCGTCCTCGACCGCGTCGCGAATCACCATGCCGACGTTCCCCGTCCTTCGTTACTCGCCCGCGCTGCGGCGTGCCTTCTCGAGCGCCGCGAGCGTACGGAGGATGGTCGCCTTCTGGCTGTTGAGGTCGTTGAGGCGGGCGCGTGCGGCCAGACCCTGGGCGGCCTCGGCCAGACCGATCTGCGTGTCCACCTTGGTGAGCTGGTCCAGCAGGCCCGTCACCCGCCCCTCGAGCGCCGCGACGTCGAGCTTCTTCGCCGGTGCGACGGCGGCAGTCGGCTCGGGGGCAGGCGTGGACGACGCGGTGCGGGGACGCGCGGGGGCCTTGCGGGCCGGAGCCGACTCTTCCTCGAACGCGGTCACGATACGAGCGGCCTTGGGGCGCATCGACTTGCGGATGAGCGCCGGGTCCGGCGGCTCGGGCAGACGGATCTGGTTCAGGGCCGCACGGGCGTCGCGGGCGTTGACTCGCCACTCGCGCTCTTCGTCGTCGTCGGACTGCAACGTGCCGCCGATCGGACGCAGGCCGTACATGCCCATGAACTTGCGGGCCTCGTCGATGACGGTCTCGTGCTCACGGCACGTGCCGCAGCGCGGTTCGTTGCGGAACACTTCGATCGATTCGGCGCTTCCACACCACACACAAGACCCGGGAGTCCATCGGCGAACCGGTTGCGGATTCGGAACAGAGGCGGCGGCGGGGTTTTCCAGGGTCTGCGCGTCGATCACGACGAGCCACAATAAGGCACCGCTCCGACCCCGGCTACACCGAGGTCCACTTTTCTCGTCGGGCGTGATCAAACTCATGGCCGCGCTGCACAATCGAGGGCAAAGTCTTGTGGCACATCGACTCTCCGCATCGATCCAGGTCGACTCACGTCACCCCGAATGCGCCGCCGAACCAGTCGACGAGGGGGTGCATCGCCCGCCAGGCGTCCCGGACCTGCTCGGCCGCGTCGGCCGTGCCGAGCCAGTCCGGACACCCGTAGTTGCGTCCGGCCGTGAGCGAGCGGTGGCGCAGCAGATCCAGCCGGGGATGATCGGCCGCGACCCCACGGGGCCGGGTGGCGAGACGGTCCCCGCCGATGTCGTAGCCGGCGGACCCGAGCTTGCGCACGATGCGCTTCAGGGATGGGCCGCGGCGCTCGTCGTCGACGGCCTCGCGATAGCGTGCGAGTTGCTCGGGGGTATGAGCGTAGTGGCCACCGGCCACGAACAGGCCCGACGCGTCGATCTGGACGTAGAACCCGACACCCGGGCAGACCTCGACGAAGCCGCCCTGATGAGTCTTGTACGGCGACTTGTCCTTCGAGAATCGGACGTCCCGATGCGGTCGGAAGACCTTGCCGGAGCCGAACTCGGGCTCGAGCTCGGCGAGCAACTCGACCATCGGCGCACGGACGTCGGTGTCGTAGACGGACTTGTGCGCCGTCCACCAGCTCTTGCTGTTGTCGGCCTCGAGGTCTTCGTAGAAGTCCAGTGCGGCTGTCGGGAATCCGGAGAACACACTACGAAAGGCTACGCCCGTGCCCGGCTCGCGAGGCGCGAACCGGGCACGGGCAGCAGAGCGCGTCTAGGCGATGCCGTTGAAGAGGGACGTCACCGAGCCGTTCTCGAAGACCTCCTGGATGGTGCGGGCCAGCAGCGGCGCGATGGACAGCACCGTGAGCGTCGGGAACCGCTTCTCCTCGGGGATCGGCAGCGTGTTGGTCGCGATGACCTCCTTGGCGCCGCAGTTCGCGAGACGCTCGGCGGCCGGATCCGAGAACACGCCGTGCGTGGTCGCGATGATCACGTCACCGGCACCGGCGTTCTTGAGGACCTCGACGGCGCCGGCGATGGTGCCGCCGGTGTCGATCATGTCGTCGATCAGCACACAGGTGCGGCCGCTGACCTCACCGACGACGCGGTTGGACTTGACCTGGTTGGGCACCAGCGGGTCACGGGTCTTGTGCACGAACGCCAGCGGTGCGCCGTCGAGGGCGTCGGCCCACTTCTCGGCGACCTTCACACGACCGGCATCGGGGGAGACGACGCAGATGTTGTCGGTGCCGTAGTTCTCGCGCACGTACTGGGCGAGCTGGCCCTGCGCGTGCATGTGATCGACCGGACCGTCGAAGAAGCCCTGGATCTGGTCGGTGTGCAGATCGACGGTGATGATCCGGTCGGCGCCCGCGGTCTTGAGCAGGTCCGCGATCAGGCGGGCAGAGATGGGCTCGCGTCCGCGGTGCTTCTTGTCCTGGCGGGCGTACGGGTAGAACGGCAGCACCGCCGTGATCCGCTTGGCGGATCCGCGCTTGAGCGCGTCGATCATGATCAACTGCTCCATGATCCACTGGTTCAGAGGTGCCGGGTGGCTCTGCAGCACGAACGCGTCGCTGCCTCGCACCGACTCTTCGAACCGGACGAAGATCTCGCCGTTGGCGAAGTCACGAGCCGTCTGCGGCGTGACCTTGATGTCCAATTCCTTGGCCACCTGCTCCGCCAGTTCGGGGTGTGCGCGGCCCGAGAAGAGCATCAAGTTCTTCTGCACGTCGCTGGATATCGCGCTCACTGGTCTTCGCCATCCTTTGGTTCTAGCCGATCGGTTTGTTGCTGGGCTGCTAGCGCCGCTGCCTCGGCAGCGGGAGTGCCGGGTCGATTGCGCTCGACCCAGCCCTCGATGTTGCGTTGCTTGCCACCCGAGACGGCGAGCGCCCCCGGTGGCACGTCGTTGCGCAGGACCGTGCCTGCGCCCGTGTAGGCGCCGTCCCCGACGCGGACGGGCGCGACGAACATGGTGTCGGATCCGGTGCGCACATGCGAACCGACGACGGTGCGGCTCTTGCTCACGCCGTCGTAGTTGACGAAAACGCTGGATGCTCCGATGTTGCTGTGCTCGCCGACCGTCGCGTCACCGACGTAGGTCAGGTGCGGCACCTTCGAGTGTGCACCTATGTCGGCGTTCTTGGTCTCGACGAAAGCCCCGAGCTTGCCCGACGCGCCCAGGACGGTGCCCGGCCGCAGGTAGGTGTACGGGCCGACGGTCGCGGCGGGGCCGATCTCGGCGCCCTCGCCGTGCGTGCGGATCACCGACGCACCCTCCCCGACGGTGACGTCGGTGAGCGTGGTGTCGGGACCGACGACGGCGTCCTCGCCGATGCTGGTGGCGCCGCGGAGTTGGACACCGGGGCGCAGCGTGACGTCGCGATCCATGGTGACGTCCACGTCGATCCACGTGCTCGACGGATCCTCCACGGTCACCCCCGCCCGCATGTGCCGCTCGAGGATGCGGCGGTTCAGCTCGCCGGCGAGCTGGGCCAGCTGGACCCGGTCGTTGGCCCCGGCCACGAGGAGGTTGTCGGTGATGTGCTGGGCCCGAACGGTTTTCCCGGCCTGTCGCGCGATCGCGATGACATCGGTGAGGTACAGCTCGCCCTGCGCGTTGTCCGCGCTCAGCGACGACAGCGCGGCGCGGAGGGTCGTGGCGTCGAAGGCGTAGACACCCGAGTTGACCTCGGTGATGGCGCGCTGCGACTCGGTGGCGTCGGCCTGCTCGACGATCGCGGCGACCTCGCCGTCGGTGGTGCGCAGGATTCGCCCGTATCCGGTGGGGTCCGGTGCCGTCGAGGTCAGGACCGTCACCGCGGCAGCGGGCGCGGCCGTGTGGGTGCCGACGAGTGCGCGGAGCGTCTCGGCGTCCAGCAGGGGGACGTCGGCGGCGGTCACCAGCACGGTGCCGTCGAAGTCGTCGGGCAGTGCGGTCAATCCGCATCCGACGGCGTGCCCGGTGCCGTTCTGTTCGTGCTGCACGGCCGTCGCGACGGCGCGCCCCAGGTCCTTGGCGACCTCGTCGACCGCGGCACCGACCGCGTCGCGATCGTGTCCGATCACGGTGACCAGTTCGGTGGGCTCGACGGCCGCCGCGGCGTGCAGGGAATGCGCGAGCATCGAGCGCCCGGCCAGAGTGTGCAGCACCTTGGGGGTCTTCGACCGCATTCGCGTCCCGGCACCGGCGGCAAGGACGATGACGGCGGTCTTCGGTGGCATGAAGCTCCCTCGAGTTTCGGTCTACGCTTGGCCGCTTGCGCGGGCGGACTCGTCGCGCACGTTCCGACAAAGAATATCGCGACGACTTCTCGTGATGGCAACGCGCCCGACACTAGCCGTGGGTGGCGCGGTCGTCCGGGGAACCGGTGGTCCCGGGATCGGTCGACCGTACGGCCACACGCGTCTCGTCCGGAAACGGAAGTTAACGGGACGGTAGCAACATCGAACTTACCGGTCGGTAGTCGTGTTGGGAATCACATTCCATCCAGTGGATGTGCAGAGAGTGGAGAGTGCCCGCGAGGGCTCCGCCGCCAGGACTCGAACCTGAACTATCTGAACCAAAATCAGAGGTGCTGCCATTACACTACGGCGGATTACCGCGATCACGAGCTGTCGCTCGCAATGCGGGAACGATCCTCGCATGTCGACGCGCCGCGCGTCGAACCGTAGGCGAATTTGCTTCCCGGGGGAGCTATAAGCTGGCCTCTACCAGCGCCGTCGGTGTTCTGTGCGGCGTGTCGGAAAGGACGGTAACCCCAGAGTGTCGCGACCATCACGAGAATCCCAGAGTGCCGAGCGCGCGCCGCGGACACGGATGACGGGTACCCAGCGCCGGGAGCAGTTGATCGAGATCGGACGCACACTCTTCGCCGAACGCGGGTACGAGGCGGCCTCCATAGAGGAGATCGCCGCGCGCGCCCAGGTATCCAAACCCGTGGTCTACGAACACTTCGGCGGCAAGGAGGGGCTCTACGCCGTCGTCGTCGACCGCGAGATGTCCAAGCTGCTCGAAATGATCACCTCGTCGCTGACCCAGAACCGCTCACGGATCCGGGTCGAGCGGGTCGCCCTCGCGTTGCTCACCTACGTCGAGGAACGGACCGACGGATTCCGCATCCTGGTCCGGGACTCACCGGTCGCCGCGGCGGAGGGCACGTACTCGAGTCTGCTCAACGAGGCGGTTCGGCAGGTCGGCTACATACTGGCCGGTGACTTCGCCCGCCGCGGATTCGATCCCGAACTCGCACCGCTGTACGCACAGGCGCTCGTCGGCATGGTCGCCACGACGGCGACGTGGTGGCTCGACGAGCGCACCCCGTCGAAGGAGGTCGTCGCGGCGCACCTCGTGAACCTGTGCTGGAACGGGCTGACGAACCTGGAGGCCGACCCGCAGCTCGGGCAGTGACCGCGCCCGTGCGCACGTGATCGGGCGCCCGGCCCCGATGTCGGCGCACGCGCATAGAATCGTACGGTCTGCATTTCACGACATCAGGAGCGCCGTCGTTGTCTTCCGTGTCCCCATCAGCTCCGTCCTCCGCCCATGCGGCCTCGTCCGGACCGGCCACTCCGCTCGCCGGGCTCGCCGGGACGGCCCTCGCGGACAGCGCCATCGGCAGGGTGCGCGAGCACATCGGCCGGTCGGCCGTCGACATCGTCGCCCCCAACCCGGTGCGGCCGTTCGTCGCCGCGGCCCTGGCCGAGCAGACGCAGCTGTTGCTGGTGACCGCCACCGGTCGTGAGGCCGACGACCTCACCGTCGAGCTGCGCGAGATCATCGGTGACGCGGTGGCCCAGTTCCCGTCGTGGGAGACCCTGCCGCACGAGCGGCTGTCGCCCGGCGCCGACACCGTCGGGCGCCGGCTCCAGGTGCTTCGCCGCCTCGCGCGGCCCCAGGACCCCGACTACGGCCCGCCGCTGCAGGTGATCGTCACCACGGTCCGGTCGCTGGTGCAGCCCATGGCGCCGGGGCTGGGGGAGATCGAGCCCGTCATCCTGCGGGTCGGGGCCGAGCACGAGTTCGAGGGCCTGATCTCGAGGCTCGTCGAGCTCGCGTACACGCGCGTCGACATGGTCGGCAAGCGTGGCGAGTTCGCGGTCCGCGGCGGCATTCTCGACATCTTCCCGCCCACCGCGGACCACCCCGTGCGTGTCGAGTTCTGGGGCGACGAGGTCACCGAGTTGCGCGCGTTCTCGGTGGCCGATCAGCGCTCGCTGCCCGAGCTCGAGGTCACCACCGTCATCGCCCCGCCGTGCCGCGAGCTGCTGCTCACCGGGCAGGTGCGGGATCGGGCCGCGCAACTGGCGGCCGACAACCCCGCCGACGCGGCGCTGGTCGAGATGCTCGACAAGCTCTCCGCCGGCATCCCGGTCGAGGGCATGGAGGCGCTGCTACCGCTGCTCCAGCCCGGCGAACTGCAGCTGCTCTCGGACGTGCTGCCCCGCGACACCCATGTGCTGCTGTGCGATCCGGAGAAGATCCGCACGCGTGCAACCGATCTGGTGCGCACCGGGCAGGAGTTCCTGGAGGCGTCGTGGACAGCGGCCTCGATCGGCGGTGCGGCACCGATCGACACGTCCGTGATCGGCGGCGGCATCGATCTGGGTGCCTCCGCGTACCGCTCGCTGCGCCAGGTGCGGGAGAGTGCCGAGGCGCAGGGCCGGCCGTGGTGGACCATCAGCCCGCTGACGTCCGGCAGCGAGGACGAGACGGTGCTGCCGGTGCAGCCGGCGCCCGAGGTGCGCGGATCCGACGAGCTGCTCTCGATGCTGTTCGTGAATCTGCGCGGGCACGTCACCACCGGCGGCCGCGCGGTGGTCGTGGTCGCGGGTTCCGGTACCGCACAGCGTGTCCTGGAGCGGCTGCGTGACGCCGACGTTCCGGCGGGCGAACTGGCGCCGGGCGCCGAGCCGGCCCGCGGACTGGTCGGTGTCCTGTGCGGATCGCTGCACGAGGGTCTGGTGCTGCCCGGCGACGACACCGCCGGTGTCCCCGGGCTGGTGATCGTGACCGAGGCCGACCTCACCGGCAATCGCGTCGCGGCGGCGGGCGACGGGAAGAAGATGCCCGCCAAGCGCCGGAACCAGGTAGATCCGCTCGCGCTGCACGCCGGCGACATGGTGGTGCACGACCAGCACGGGATCGGGCGCTTCGTGGAAATGGTCGAGCGCACCATCGGCGGTGCCCGCCGCGAATACCTCGTCATCGAGTACGCGGCCAGCAAGCGCGGACATCCCGGGGACCGGCTGTTCGTGCCGATGGAGGCGCTCGATCAGCTCTCGCGCTACGTCGGCGGCGAGATGCCCGCCCTGAGCAAGCTCGGCGGCTCCGACTGGGCCAACACGAAGCGCAAGGCACGCAAGGCCGTTCGTGAGATCGCGGGCGAACTGGTGCAGCTGTACGCGGCTCGCCAGGCGGCGCCGGGTCACGCCTTCGGCCCGGACACCCCGTGGCAGAAGGAGATGGAGGACGCCTTCGCGTTCACGGAGACCCACGACCAGTTGACGGTGATCGACGAGGTCAAGGCCGACATGGAGAAGCCGGTCCCGATGGACCGCGTCGTGATCGGCGACGTCGGCTACGGCAAGACCGAGGTCGCGGTCCGCGCCGCGTTCAAGGCGGTCCAGGACGGTAAGCAGGTCGCGGTGCTCGTGCCGACGACGCTGCTGGCCCAGCAGCACCTGCAGACGTTCACCGAGCGGATGGCGTCGTTCCCGGTGAAGGTGCGCGGGCTGTCCCGGTTCACCGACGCCGGCGACTCCAAGGAGATCATCGCGCAGTTGGCGGAGGGGGAGATCGACATCGTCGTCGGAACCCACCGGCTGCTGCAGACCGGCGTCCGATGGAAGGACCTGGGTCTGGTCATCGTCGACGAGGAGCAGCGTTTCGGCGTCGAGCACAAGGAACACATCAAGGCTCTGCGCACGCACGTCGACGTGTTGACGATGTCGGCGACGCCGATCCCGCGAACCCTCGAGATGAGCATGGCCGGGATCCGCGAGATGTCGACCATCCTCACCCCGCCCGAGGAACGGCACCCGGTGCTCACGTACGTCGGTGCGTACGCCGACAAGCAGGTCGCGGCCGCGATCCGACGCGAACTGCTGCGTGACGGCCAGGTGTTCTACGTCCACAACCGAGTCAGCTCGATCGACAAGGCAGCCAAGCGGATTCGTGATCTGGTTCCGGAAGCGCGCGTGGTGGTGGCGCACGGACAGATGAACGAGGAGACGCTCGAAAAGACCGTGCAGGGCTTCTGGCAGCGCGAGTTCGACGTGCTGGTGTGCACCACCATCATCGAGACCGGCCTCGACATCTCCAACGCCAACACCCTCATCGTCGAGCGGGCCGACTCGCTGGGCCTGTCGCAGCTGCACCAGTTGCGCGGGCGCGTCGGCCGCAGCAGGGAACGTGGCTACGCGTACTTCCTGTATCCGCCGGAGAAGCCGCTCACCGAGACGGCATACGACCGGCTCGCCACCATCTCGCAGAACTCCGACCTCGGCGCCGGCATGGCCGTCGCGATGAAGGACCTCGAGATTCGTGGCGCCGGAAACGTCCTGGGCGCCGAGCAGTCCGGCCATGTCGCGGGTGTCGGCTTCGATCTGTACGTGCGCCTGGTGGGCGAGGCCGTGGAGGCGTACCGCGCAGTCGCCGACGGACGCCCGGTCGTCACCGAGCAGGAGACCAAGGAAGTGCGAATCGACCTGCCCGTCGACGCGCACATTCCACCCGACTACGTCACCAGCGACCGGCTCCGCCTCGAGGGATACCGCAAGCTCGCCGCGGCCACCGACGCCGAGGCGATCGCCGCCGTGGTCGAGGAACTGGTCGACCGGTACGGCCCACTGCCCGAGGAGGTGGGCCGCCTGGTCTCGGTCGCGAAGCTGCGCCTGCTGTGCCGCGAGTACGAGATCGAGGAAGTGGCCGTCACCGGCACCCAGCTCAAGATCTCGCCGATGAGCCTTCCCGACTCGAAGCAGTTGCGCCTCAAGAGGATCTACCCCAGCGCGCAGTACCGCGCCACCACCGGACTGGTCCAGATGCCGTTGCCGCGTGCGGGCTCCGGTGGCATCGGATCGGATCGGGTGCGCGACGTCGAGCTGCTGCAGTACATCGCGGACTTCCTGCTCGCGATGGACGGCAAGGCGGCCGGCTCGGTGGACGTGTCGACGCAATCGGTCGTGCAGGCGGGGGTGTGAACGCGATGAGCGCCGAGGGTGGTCGCGGTGAGGCGTGGCGTCCGGGGGACGCGCTGATCGAGGCCGTCGAGGTGATGGATCGGCTGTGGGGATTCGGCGGCTGGGAGGTGACGCAGACGCACGACTCGCTGCGGCCGTACCTGCTCGAGGAGGCCTACGAGCTTCTCGACGCCGTGCAGGTCGGCGATCCCGTCGGCGTGCGCGAGGAACTGGGGGATCTGCTGCTGCAGGTGCTCTTCCACTCCCGGATCGCGGAGGCGGCCGGTCAGTTCACCGTCGACGACGTCGCCGCGACCCTGGTCGCCAAGCTGGCGCACCGCAGCCCGCACCTGACCGACGGTGTCACCGGACCCGTCGACATCGCGGAGCAGGAGCGCGCGTGGGAACTGCGCAAGGCCGCGGAGAAGGCCCGGCAGTCGTGCATCGACGGGATCGCGCTGATGCAGCCGGCGCTCGCGTTGGCCGAGAAGGTGATCGCCCGTGCCCGCAAGGCCGAGCTGCCCGACGAGTTGGTACCCGACGAGTTGCGGGTGGTCCGGCTCGGCGGCCCGGGCAGCGCCGAGGACGAACTGCGTAAGGCGACACTGCGATTCGTCGAACGGATCCGTGCCGCCGAGTCCGCCGCGCACGCCGACGGTGTCGCGTGGGGCGGACTCGACTCCGACACGTGGCGGACCTACTGGGTGTAGAACCAGCGGTGTGCACGACGGGGCTCGGCACACCGCTCGTGTTCGGCACGGTGACCCGGTAGGCGTCAGTTCTTGCGGCAGTTCAGTATCGCCGCATGAGGCTTCTCCCAGTAGCCGCGCAGGAGAGACGCCGCAGCATCCGCCTCCGGGGAACGCACCTGCGCATGACCGACCCACTGAGCCAGGTGGAACCCCGACGTGTGCATCGCGTCGTCGATGCTCTGCCTGGTCCAGACATAGGCGGTGACGGTGTCCTCCTTCTCGGGGGCGGCCGGGTCGAAGAGATCGAGCCGCACCTGCCCACCGTCCACATCGGGCCCGATCGGAGTGAGCCGGAAGCCGAACTGCTCGTAGTACGACGGATCGCGTTCGTAGTCCGGATGGATCGGAAGAGTGACCAGACGGCCACCGGGTCGAAGCGGTCGCGCCATCTGCGCACACATCTCGTGGAGCTCTTCTCGCGTCGCGGCATAGGGCAGTACATAGACCGCCAGCACCAGGTCGAACTGGCCTTCGAGGTCGGGTGTCAGTTCGGAAGTGAACGTGATTCCGCGAGGACTGTTCCGTTCCCACGTGCGCGCATAGTCGAGCATTCCGTCCGAGACGTCGTACCCGACGACCCGGCGCGCGCCCCGTTCCTTGAGCCACCGCGAGTACATCCCGTTGCCGCAGCCGAAGTCCAGGACGTCGCGTCCCGTCAGATCTCCGAGTGTCGCGAGCACGTTCGGAATCTCCAGATACCTTCTGAACGGCCAGGCGGCCATGTCCTCGTAGAGATCGGCAAGCTCGTCGAATTGGCTCTGCATACGCACCTCTCCTGTTCCGCGGGTGTGATGTCTCGAGCCCTTCGGATGCGAAGGGAGACCACACGCTCGTCACGCTAGGCCGAACAGGAGCTACCCGCAGGTACGTTCTGCGCGTCGATGCATGCGCTACCGCTGCGGCTCGAACAGCGTCGACCCCCAGTACCCGCCGTCGCCGACGCCCGGCGGAACCGCGAACACCGCGGAGCCCACGTGCTTGATGTACTCGTTGAGGGCGTCGTTGCGGGCGAGGCTCTGTTGCATCGGCACGAACTGCTTCTGCGGATCGCGGCAGTAGGCGATGAAGAACAATCCGGCGTCGAGATGGCCGAAACCGTCTGTGCCGTCCGTGAAGTTGTAGCCGCGGCGCAGGATCTGGATGCCACCCAGTTCCTCCGCCGACGCCAGCCGCACGTGCGCGTCGGTGTCGATGACCGGCTTGCCGCCGGCGCCCTTCGCGTCGAGCTGGAGGTCGTCGAACTCGTCCTTCCGGCCCAGCGGTGCGCCGCTGCCCTTGCTCCGGCCGAACACCCGCTCCTGCTCGTGCAGGGTGGTGCGGTCCCACGGTTCGATCAACATGCGGATGCGCCGGGCCACCAGGTACGAGCCGCCGGCCATCCACGCCTGATCGTCGGCAGGATCGACCCACACGAACTCGGACACCGCCGAAGGGTCCTCGGCCTTGATGTTGCGCGTTCCGTCCTTGAACCCGAACAGGTTTCGCGGCGTCGTCTGACTCGTGGACGTCGACGACGTGCGACCGAATCCCAGCTGTGACCAGCGCACCGCGACCACGCCGAATCCGACGCGGGCGAGGTTGCGCACCGCGTGGACCGCGACCTGCGGGTCGTCGGCGCACGCCTGGATTGCGATGTCGCCGCCGCTGCGGGCCGGCTCGAGGGCGTCGCCGGTGAACTTCGGCAGGTCCACCAGCGCGGCCGGTCTGCGGCCGGCGATACCGAACCGGTCCGTGCCGTTCGCCTCGAACAGGGACGGCCCGAAGCCGATCGTGAGCGTGAGCTTGGACGCGTGCAGGTCGAGCGCCTCGCCGGTGTCGCTGGGCGGGTTGTATTCGCCGGCGCCGATCGCACCGTCCTCGGTGGCCTCCTCGCCGGCGGTCATCCGCTCGGCCATCTCGGTCCACTTCTTCAACATCGCCACCAGTTCGTCACGCGAATCGGTGATGACGTCGAACGCGACGAAGTGCATGCGATCCTGCGCGGGAGTGACGATCCCGGCCTGGTTCGCGCCTCGGAAAGCCACTGTCTGCGTGGTCGACTCGGCGGCCTCGGGCGCGGTCAGCCGTCCCACCGCCGCCCCGGCCCCGGCCAGGACGGCACCCGCCCCGACGGCGCCGAACAGGCGCCGCCGGGACAGGCCCGGACGTGACTCGGGTCGGGCGTCGTCGCTCCCGCCGCCGCCCTGCCGGTTACTGCCCTGCCGGTTACTGCCCTGCGACGACACCCTGCACCTGGCTCACTTCTGCGGACAACGCATCGATCTTCTGCGACAGGGCCTGGCGCTGTGGCTCGGTCACCGTGTCGTACGAGACGAAGCCGTCGCCCTGGCGGTACTGCGCGAGCGCCTGGTCGAGTTCGGCGAAGCGCTGGTCGATGCGTCCGGCCAGCTCGGGATTGCGCTCGTCGAGGATCGGACGCAGCGACGCGATCGCCGCCTGCGAGCCGTCCGCGTTGGCCTGGAAGTCGTACAGGTCGGTGTGCGAGAAGATGTCCTCCTCACCGGTGATCTTGGTACGTGCGATCTCGTCGAGCAGGGTCTGCGCGCCGCCCGCCACCTGGATCGGGTCGACGACGAAGTCCGGGGCGGCCACGCCGTCGGCCAGTTCCTGGATGTCTGCGAGCAACTGGTCGGCGATCGCATCGGTGTCGGGCTGCAGCCCCTGGACCCACAGGTCCTTCTCGAGACGGTGGAAGCCGGTCCAGTTCCAACCCGGTTCGACGTCCACCTCACGCAGGTCGATCCGCGGATCGAGGTCGTCGGGGAAGCTCTCGGCGATGGGTTCGATGCGCTCGTAGTAGGTGCGAGTGAGCGGGTACTGAGCCTTCGCCCCGGCGACGTCGCCGGCTTTGATCGCGGCGACGAACGCGCCGGCCGTCTCCTGCAACGCGGTGAGCTGGCTGTCGACGTAGCGCTTGTATCCGGCGGCGGCCTCGGCGAGGCGTCCGTCCTGGTCGGTCGCGGCCACCGAGTCGCCGGTGACGGTGAACTCGCTGCGGATGCCGTCGCCGACCATGCCCGGCTTGCACGCCGTGTGGTAGGTCCCGGGCTCGGCGAGGTTGACGATCAGTTGGCGGGTCAGGCCGGGGCCGACGTTCTCGACCTCGCCCATCACCCGGTCGCCGTCGCCGAAGACATAGAACTCGGTGACCTTGGCGCCGTTGTTGGTGATCGAGAACGTGGTGTTCCCGGTCTCGGCGGTGCTGCTCGAGATCTCGCACGCGGTGTCGGTGGCGGTCACCGTGACGGCCTCGTCACCGGCAGCCGATTTGGACGTGCACGCGGCGAGTGCGAGGGGAGCGATCGCAAGCAGGGCGAGCGCAGAGGTTGAACGACGCACGGGCGTAACCTTTCAGGAAGCGGTGATCGAGGAGTCTTCTTCGGCGGCGACCGGTTCCGGCCGGGCAGCGACCGGGCGCACGAACAGCGGCAGCACGATCACGAGGTACGCCACCCACGCGACGAGCTGGAAGACGGTCGGGTCCGGCCGGAAGTTGAAGATGCCGGACAGGACGGTGCCGTACCAGCTGGAGCTGTCGAACACCGACGAGATGTCGAATGCGACGGTGGAGCCGCCCGGGAGCCATCCTGCGATCTGTAGCGCGCGGACGCCGTAGGCGAGGATGCCCGCCGCCACGACGACGAGGAAGGCGCCGGTGTAGCGGAAGAACCGGGCGAAGTCGATGTGCACGGCGCCGACGTACATCAGCACGGTGAGGACGGCCGCGACCGCGATTCCCAGCAGCAGGCCGATCAGCGGCCACGCGCTGCCGGCGGTGTTCTCGGCGTAGCCGACGAGCAACAGGGCGGTCTCGACGCCCTCGCGGCCGACCGCGAAGAACGCCATCGCGGCGACGGCCACCGGCCCCACGGCGAGCGCCCGGCCCATGCCGGCCTTGAGGTGCCCCGAGATCGATGCCGCTGCGGTGCGCATCCACAACACCATCGCGGTCACGATCCCGACCGCGACGAGCGATGCGAGGCCGCTGATCAGTTCGGCGGCGGTGCCGGTGACGGTGGAGGTGCCGAAGTGGATCGCGACGAAGATGCCGACGACCATCGCGACGGCCGCACCGACACCGGCCCACACCCACTTCAGTGCGTCACGGCGCTCGGACTTCACCAGGAACGCGACAAGGATCATCACGACGATCCCGGTCTCGAGTCCCTCCCTGACACCGATCAGACCGCTGCCGAACAGCTGTGTCGCGATGGACGGTGCATCGGCGCCGGCGGCGAGGACTGACACTTCATGTCTCCTGATGAGAGTCGGACGGCCGCCGCGGGTCAGGCAAGGCAAACCTGGGAGTGGCCAAGCCGAAAGTAGCATCCCCTAACGTCTCCCGGAAACCGCCCCCTACCAGGTCTTTTTTGTCTGAAATGGGGAGTTGGTCCCGATTCCGGCAAGCGTCACGACCGCGCGGTCTGGATGATGGACGGCGTGATGAGAGATGCCGCCACGCGCGCCGGGGTGCCGCGACCGCAAGCGACGGGGCTGCCGCCGGCCCGACCGCCGAAACGACGGCGTCCGTTCCGCACGTTCCTGATTGTGACGTCCTCGCTCCTCGTCGGTGTCGCGGTCGTGACGCTCGCGGTGGGGCTCGACGAGTTGGACCAACGGAAGCCGCGGATCGAGATCCCCGAGGGGATTCCGCCGGGTCCCGGTGCGCCGCTCCCGCCGATCGACGTCAACGCGGCTGGACGGACCGCGAACCTGCTGGGGGATTGGGCGGCACCGCTGTCAGAAGCTCTGGCGATCTCACCGACCGCGCTCGAGGCGTACGGCTACGCCGCCGCCGTCATGGCCGCGACGCGTCCCGAATGCGGCATCGGGTGGACCACCCTCGCGGGCATCGCCGCCGTCGAGAGCAAGCACGGCACCCACGGCGGCGCCCGCGTCGACGACAACGGGAAGGTGGCGCCGCCGATCCGCGGCATCCCACTTGACGGCACACCCGGAGTCGCGGAGATTCCCGACACCGACGGGGGCGCGATGGACGGCGACGCCACCCACGACCGCGCCATGGGGCCGTTGCAGTTCATCCCCGAGACATGGGTCCGGTGGGGCGTCGACGCCAACGGGGACGGGACCGTCGATCCGGACAACATCGACGACGCCGCGCTCACTGCGGCGCGCTACCTGTGCGCGCGTGGCGGCGACCTCACCACCGCCGACGGCTGGACCGCGGCGCTCATGGCCTACAACCTCTCCGGCGAGTACCTGCGGGATGTCCGGGATCGGGCCGCGGCCTACTCGGTGGGGGTGCGTCGGTGAGCGCCGCCGTGGCAGTGGTGACGAGGGCCACGCTGCGCGCGCCGCGGGACGGGAGTCGGTTACGCCGGTTAGGCTCAGACCTGGCACTATGC
Organism: Prescottella sp. GW823-FHT02E09; assembly: GCF_058797375.1. NCBI lineage: Bacteria > Bacillati > Actinomycetota > Actinomycetes > Mycobacteriales > Nocardiaceae > Rhodococcus > Prescottella sp. GW823-FHT02E09. The sequence continues at coordinate 273,615 of NZ_JBXAJP010000001.1, read as the reverse complement.
ATCCGGCGGTTCACCGTGGCCGCCTGCCAGTAGACAACCCAGACGCTGCCTGTCCGGACCGGCATTTCACTGTCGTCCGCAGCAGCCGTACGAAGCCGCCGAAGGAGAACCATTCGTGGCCATCATTGAGCAGGTAGGAGCTCGCGAGATCCTCGATTCCCGTGGCAACCCCACGGTGGAGGTCGAGGTGCTGCTCGAGGACGGCAGCTTCGCCCGCGCTGCCGTTCCCTCCGGTGCCTCCACCGGTGAGCACGAGGCCGTCGAGCTGCGTGACGGTGGCGACCGCTACCTGGGTAAGGGCGTCCAGAAGGCCGTCGAGGCCGTACTCGGCGAGATCGCGCCGGCCATCATCGGCCTGGACGCCACCGAGCAGCGGACCGTCGACCAGGCGCTGCTCGACGCCGACGGCACCCCGGACAAGTCCCGCCTCGGCGCGAATGCCCTGCTCGGTGCGTCGCTGGCCGTGGCCCGCGCCGGTGCCGAGTCGTCCGGCCTGGAGCTGTTCCGCTACGTCGGTGGCCCCAACGCCCATGTGCTGCCCGTCCCGATGATGAACATCCTCAACGGTGGTGCGCACGCCGATACCGGTGTCGACGTCCAGGAGTTCATGGTCGCGCCCATCGGCGCGCCGACCTTCAAGGAGTCGCTGCGCTGGGGTGCCGAGGTCTACCACTCGCTCAAGTCGGTGCTCAAGGCCAAGGGCCTGTCCACCGGTCTCGGTGACGAGGGCGGCTTCGCGCCGGATGTCGCCGGCACCAAGGAAGCGCTGGACCTGATCGCCGTCGCCGTCGCGAAGACCGGCCTCAAGCTCGGCACCGACGTCGCGCTCGCGCTCGACGTCGCGGCCACCGAGTTCTACACCGACGGCACCGGCTACAAGTTCGAGGGCAAGAACCGCACGGCCGAGGAGATGGCCGCGTTCTACGCCGAGCTGCTCACCGCCTACCCGCTGGTCTCGATCGAGGATCCGCTGGACGAGGACGACTGGTCGGGTTGGGTTTCCCTGACCGAGCAGATCGGCAACAAGATCCAGCTCGTCGGTGACGACCTGTTCGTCACCAACCCGGAGCGCCTCGAGGAGGGCATCGCCAAGGGTGCGGCCAACGCACTGCTGGTGAAGGTCAACCAGATCGGCACCCTGACCGAGACCCTGGACGCTGTCGACCTGGCGCACCGCAGCGGCTACAAGACGATGATGAGCCACCGTTCGGGCGAGACCGAGGACACCACGATCGCCGATCTGGCCGTCGCGGTCGGCAGCGGCCAGATCAAGACCGGTGCCCCGGCCCGCAGCGAGCGCGTCGCGAAGTACAACCAGCTGCTGCGCATCGAGGAGAGCCTCGGCGACGCCGCCCGCTACGCCGGCGAGGTTGCGTTCCCGCGCTTCGTCTTCGAGGGTTCCGCCAGCTGATGAATCAGCACGGTAGGTCGCGGTCGGGTCGCCCCTCTCCGGGTGGGCGTCCCGATCGCCGCGGTGCCGGAACCGGGCAGGGCTCTCGCAGGCCCCGCCGGAACCGTGCCGGCGCCACTACCGCAACCGGGCGCGTCGACCCGGAGGCATCGAGCCCGCTCGATGCCTCCGGCGACGCAACCGGGCGTTCGGACAAGCAAGCCGCCGGGTCCCGCACCAGCTCGTCGCGAGCAGGTGCGGGACGCCGGTCGGCGCCGGCCCGGTCCGAGCGCACGTTCTTCGGGCTCTCGACGGGCCGCGCCGTGATCCTCGGCGTCGTGATCTGCGCGTTGGCGCTCACCCTCGCGATGCCGCTGCGCACCTACCTGACGCAACGCACGGAAGCCGATCGCCTGGCGTCCGAGCAGCGGGATCTCGAACGGCAGCTCGACGATCTGCAGCGGCAGAAGGAACAGATCGAGGATCCTGCGTGGGTTGCGACCCAGGGCCGGGAACGCCTCGGCCTGGTCCGGCCGGGGGAGACCCCGTACAAGGTGCAACTGCCCGGCGACTACAAGCCGCCGGAGAAGGATGCGCCGCCACCACCGCCGTCCACCGGAGCGTGGCACAGCGACCTGTGGCAGCGGCTCACCGAACTGCCGCCGTCCGCCGAGCCCGAACCAGAGTCACCGCCGGCGGCCCCCGTGGTGCCGGCTCCCGCACCAGAAGAACCAGGAGTACCCACCGGGTGAGCGAATCGTCCGTCCCCCAGGAAGACCTCGACGCCGTGGAGGCCCAGCTGGGTCGTGCCCCGCGGGGCGTCCTCGAGATCGCCTACCGCTGCCCGGACGGGCAGCCCGGCGTCGTGAAGACGGCCCCCCGGCTGCCCGACGGCACGCCGTTCCCCACCCTGTACTACCTCACCGACCCCCGCCTGACCGCCGAGGCCAGCCGGCAGGAGTCCGCCGGCGTGATGCGGGAGATGACCGAACGCCTCGGAACCGACCCCGAGTTGGCCGCAGCGTACCGCCGCGCCCACGAGTCCTACCTTGCCGAGCGCAACGAGATCGATTCCCTCGGAACCGATTTCACGGGTGGTGGCATGCCCGACCGGGTCAAGTGCCTGCACGTCCTGATGGCGCATTCGCTCGCGAAGGGGCCGGGTGTCAACCCGTTCGGTGACGAGTCGGTCGCCCTCGCCGCGCGAGGCAAGTTGCGAGGCGCCGCGATTCCGGCGGACTGGCCCGAGTACCGCGGACCCGGCGAGGCGGGAGACGGCGAGTGACGAGGGTCGCCGCGATCGACTGCGGCACCAACTCGATCCGACTGCTCGTCGCGGACGCCGACGACAGCGGACGGCTCACCGACGTCACCCGGCTGATGCGGATCGTGCGTCTCGGCCAGGGCGTCGACGCCACCGGGGCATTCGCGCCCGAGGCCATCGAACGCACCCGGATCGCACTGAGCGAGTACGCCGACATCATCCGTGACACCGGCGCCACCGCGGTGCGGATGGTCGCCACGTCGGCCACGCGCGATGCGTCGAATCGCGAGGACTTCTTCGCGATGACCCGTGAGGTGCTCGGAGCCGTGATCCCCGGCTCGGAGGCCGAGGTCATCACCGGTGACGAGGAGGCGCGACTGTCCTTCGCGGGGGCGGTCGGTGAACTGGATCCGGCCGAGGGGCCGTTCGTCGTCGTCGATCTCGGCGGCGGGTCCACCGAGGTGGTGCTCGGTGACGCCGACGGTGTCCATGCCGCGTTCTCCACCGATGTCGGCTGCGTGCGGGTGACCGAGCGTTGTCTGCGCGACGATCCGCCCACCGCGGAGCAGATCGAGTCCGCGCGGGCGTTCGCGTCGGACCGGCTCGAGCAGGCGTTCGCGAAGGTTCCGGTCGAGCAGGCCCGCACATGGGTCGGTGTCGCCGGCACCATGACGACGCTGTCCGCCGTCGCACAGGATCTTCCGGAGTACGACGCCGAGCGTGTGCACCTGTCCCGGCTCGGTATCGACCAGTTGCACGACGTCGCACACCGCCTCGTGACGATGACCCACGACCAGCGGGCCGCCCTCGGCCCGATGCATCCCGGTCGGGTCGACGTGATCGGCGGCGGGGCGATCGTCACCGCGGTTCTGGCCGACGAGCTTTCGCAGCGGGCCGGAATCGGTGAACTCGTCGTCAGCGAACACGACATTTTGGACGGAATTGCAATGTCGATCCCACTGGGCGGGTCGTGAATTAGCTCACTGTTTGTTCCGCCTACACTGTTCCTTGGTTTCCACTGTCGTGGCCACCGGAGTCGGGCCGGTGGTGGGCCCCCATAGCCCAATTGGCAGAGGCAGCGGACTTAAAATCCGCCGAGTGTGGGTTCGAGTCCCACTGGGGGCACCTCCGTCCCGCCGTTCGCCGGAACATGGCATCGAAGGTCCCGCTCACCGCGATTCCGGTGGGTGGGACCTTCGCCGCTGAGCAGGATGCGGGACGCGGCGGTCGACTCCTCCGATCCGGCTGCGGTGGAGGTGGATTCGAACCGAACCGGGGTCAGCGGCAGTGCCAGTGGCCGTATGCCTGCGGGTTCTGCCAGCGTCGGCACGGCGCGGTGTGGTCGGCGCTCGCCTGCGTCGCCGCCACGGCCGGTGGTCCCCCCGCGAACTGCGGAGTGTCGGCGGCCGCCGGGGTCGCGGCGACGCTCAGCGGAATTGCCGCGAGCGCAGCCGTCGCCAGGACGTTCGCGAGCATTCGAGCGCGGCGCGTGACGCTGTGGCGTTGGTCGTTCTCCTGTGTCATCGGTCGATCCTTTCCACGCGGACCAGTGGGCGCCATGATCGTCGAACAACCGAAATCGCGAGATTGCGGGTTCGACAGGCGCATCGCTCCTGCTCCACAATCCATGTTAGGGCCGATTGCCGCCCCGGTGGGAGGGCCTGGAGGGGGCCCGTGCAGCCGCCACCCAGGGGATGGCGGCCGTGTTTCCCGGCGCATGCCGTACAGTGGGTCTGTCAGGTGCGCCATCGAGGCTGCATGCCGGCTCGGATTCCGATCCTGAGCTGCCGAAGCGACGTCACCGTCGAATCCCTGACCTCCTCACGAACTCACAGGTCGAGCGCTCGCGAGTCGGGCCCATCGTCGACCGAAGGATCACAGCCAGGCGCGAATGCGCCGATACGTGTTGTCGCCGAGTTCAACTCGCGACGACCACAAAGGAATTTCATGCACTACACCACTGTTCATTCGCCGGTCGGGACCGGTCCGGATTCCTCGGGAGACCCTCGAGACCATGCACGCGGACGGTCCGCGGCGCTCCGGGCGCGTGCACTCGAGATTGTCGGCATCCTCTACCGGTGTGAGCGCGACGCCGCCGTGCAACTGCTGATGCAGCACTCGCAGGAGAACAACCTCAGAGTCGCAGCTCTCTCGGAGGCGCTCGTCGCCGTCGTGGACGGCGCGTCGGATGATCCGGGCGGCAATGCTCAGACGACTCTGGCGGCGCACTTCTGGCTCCGCGAGATCCGTCGACTCGGCCGAACTCACCGCCGTGGCGATCGTTGGGTACGCCACGTCGCGACGGCCGGTGGCTGTGTCGCCGGGTCGCGGACTGAGGCGCGGAAATCTTTTGCCCGACACGGTGATCCGAATCGCGTCGACTTCTCGACGCAAGTGTGATTGACTGAAAGTGGTCATAGTGTTTTGTGGTTGCATGTCTGTGCGCTCGCAATTCCTTTAGTTGTGGGGGATAGATCTCCTCTTCGGGTATCGCTTTCGGCAGTACCGGCCCGGGTCGCTCGAACATCGGCGATTCGTGATCGGCAAGCATGAGGAGTACAAAATGGCAACCGGCACCGTGAAGTGGTTCAACGCTGAAAAGGGCTTCGGCTTCATCGCTCCCGAGGACGGCAGCGCCGACGTGTTCGCGCACTACTCGGAGATCCAGGGCGGCGGCTTCCGCAGCCTCGATGAGAACCAGCGCGTTTCCTACGATCTGGGCCAGGGCGCCAAGGGCCCCCAGGCCACCAACATCAACGCGATCTGATCGCGCGTCGCCCGAATCGGGCGACGACTGACGACAGGCCCCGCTCCGTGCACACGGAGCGGGGCCTGTCGTGTTGTCTCGTCAGCGTTGTGAGTCGATGACCGCCTGCTGCGCGGCGGGTGTGACGGCGTCGACGTAGCCCTCGAAGTCGTCGTGCTTCTCCAGGAATCCCGCCACGAACGGGCAGATCGGCACGATCCGCTTGTCGTGTGCAACGGTGTCCTCGAGCGCCGCCCGGATCAGCGTGCTGGCCAGGCCGCGCCCGGCGAAGCGCTCGCCGATCTCGGTGTGGAAGAAGATGCGCTGGTCGCCGCGGTCGACGAACTGGGTGAATCCGGCGGTGGCGTCTCCGACCCGGATCTCGTAGCGGCGGAGGTCCGGCGCGGCATTCACGCGGGGTTGTGCATCCAGTTCGTCGGCCATGACTCCACTATGACAACTCGGACGCCCTGGTGCGAGGGTTCCGGCCACCGACGCCGGCGAAACGCGATTCAGGAACCCACCTTGGGGGTCGCGCGATCGATGATCGGGGCCAGATCGAGTCCGGTGGGCAGCGTGCCGAACACGGTGCCCCAGTCGCGGTCCAATCGGGTCGCGCAGAAGGCGTCGGCCACCGCGGGGTGCCCGTGCCGGACCAGTAGCGTCCCTTGCAGCGCGAGCGCCATGTCGCCGACCACCCGCCGCGCCCGGTGCTGCAGCGTGTCGACATCCGTGAACGATGTCTTCAGGTTCGCGACCGCGGTGTCGAGGCGGGCGTCGGCACCGGCGCTGTCGTCGAGTTCGTCGAAGAACGCCTCCACGGACTCGGGCTGACGGGCCATCGCCCGCAGGACGTCGAGGGCGGCGACGTTGCCGGAGCCCTCCCACACCGACAGCAGCGGCGCCTCCCGGTACAGGCGCGGCATTCGCGACTCCTCGACGTAACCGTTTCCACCCAGGCACTCCAGGGCCTCGGCGGCGTGCACGGGTCCGCGCTTGCACACGTAGTACTTGCTGACCGCCAGCGCGACGCGGCGCAGGGTCGACGCCTGCGGATCGCCGTCGTCGGCGCGGTCGGTGAGCGCGGCGAGCCACAGCGCGACGGTTGTCGACGCCTCCGACTCGACGGCAAGATCGGCGAGGACGTTGCGCATGAGGGGCTGGTCGACGAGGTGCGCGCCGAAAGCGCTGCGGTGCACGGCATGGTGCGCGGCCTGCGTGACGCCGACGCGCATCCCGGTCGCTGTCCCGATCGTGCAGTCCAGTCGCGTCATGTTGACCATCTCGATGATGGTGCGCACGCCGCGGCCCTCGTCGCCGACCCGCCAGGCCACTGCGTCGTCGTACTCCACCTCGCTGCTCGCATTCGAGTGATTGCCCAGCTTGTCCTTGAGTCGCTGTAGGTAAATCGCGTTGCGGGTGCCGTCGGACAGGATCCGGGGGAGCAGGAAGCACGTGAGCCCGCCGGGCGCCTGGGCGAGCACCAGGAAGACGTCCGACATCGGCGCCGACGTGAACCACTTGTGCCCGGTGAGCAGATAGGAGCCGTCCGACTGCGGGACGGCGCGGGTGGTGCCGGCGCGGACATCGGAGCCGCCCTGCTTCTCGGTCATCGACATGCCCGCGATCAGCCCGGGCTTGGTGAGAGGGGCGCGCAACTCCGGGTCGTACACGCGGGCCGTGAGCAGCGGCTCGTACTGCAGCGCGAGTTCGGGATTGTGACGCAGCGCCGGTATGACGGCGTACGTCATCGAGATCGGGCATCCGTGGCCGGCGTCCACCTGCCCCCACACCGCCATCTTCGCGGCGCGCACGAGATGCGGGTGCGGTTTCGGGTCCGTCCACGGGGTGCCGTGCAGCCCCAGTTCGACGGCGGTGTCCATCAGCTGGTGGTAAGCGGGGTCGTAGGCGACCTCGTCGATGCGGTGACCGTACCGGTCATGGGTCTGCAGGACGGGTGGATGAGCCTCAGCGAGATCGCCCAGCGCGAGCGCGTCGGCGCCGCCCGCGAGTCGTCCGACGCGGTGCACCTCGTCGAGCGCGTGATGGGCGCCCTCGCGCTGCAGCGCCTCGAGCAGCGGAGGGTAGTCGGCGGCGTCGTAGTCGATCAGCGGCGGAACCTGGTTGGTGACCTCGTGCGTGACCCTCATGCGACCCCCTGGTGCGGTGGTGACGGCGATCCTTGATCAGAAGTCAATGACGGTTGGGGGCGCCCGTCAAGGACTCGCGGGAATACGATACGAGACGGTAGCGTATTGAAATACTGCTCCCGATCTCGAAAGGTCCGGTCATGACCACTTCGTCCATCTCGCGCGCCCCCGCCGTCGGGGCGCCGCGACACCTCGGGCTGGCGCTCGTCGTCATCGCGACGGCACAGCTGATGGTGATCCTCGACAGCACCATCACCAACATCGCGCTGCCCAGCATTCAGGCCGATCTCGGCATCTCGGCGTCGGGACTGGCCTGGATCGTGAACTCGTACGTGCTCGCGTTCGGCGGTTTACTGCTGCTCGGCGGCCGGTCCGGCGACCTGTTCGGCCGGCGGCGCATGTTCCGCGTCGGTATCGTCGTGTTCACCGTCGCATCCCTGCTCGGCGGCTTCGCCCCCAACGCGGAACTGCTGATCGCCGCCCGCATCCTGCAGGGTGTGGGTGCCGCGATCGCCGCACCCACGGCGCTCTCGTTGATCGCGACGACCTTCCCCGAGGGGGGACCGCGCAACAAGGCGATGGGCGTCTACGCCGCGATGTCCGGTATCGGATCGACCATCGGACTGCTCCTCGGCGGCGTGCTCACCGACTACCTCGACTGGCGCTGGATCTTCTTCGTCAACGTCCCGATCGGTATCGCACTGCTGTTCGGCACCTCCGTGCTGCCGGCCGGTGACCGTGTCCGCGGCCGACTCGACGTGCCCGGTGCCGTCACCGGCACCCTCGGTCTGGTCGCGCTCGTCTACGGCATCACCCGCGGCGGCGAGGACGGCTGGACCGACCCGCTGACCCTCGCCCTGTTCGCGTCCGCGGTGGCGTTGCTGGCGGTGTTCGTCGTGATCCAGGCCCGCTCCGACCATCCGATGATGCCGCTGCGGCTGCTGAAGGACCGCAACCGCTCCGGTTCGTACGCGGCGATGCTGATCATCGGTGCCGCGATGTTCGCGACCTTCTACTTCCTGTCGCTGTACATGCAGCAGGTGTTGCAGTTCTCGCCGGTCGAGACCGGTCTGGCCTACCTGCCGTTCAGCTTCGGCATGGCGCTCGCGACCGGGGTCGGGTCGAAGTTGGCGGGACGTCTGCCTGCACGACTGCTCGCCGGCCCCGGCCTGGTCGTCGCCGCGATCGGCATGGCCTGGTTGGCGATGCTCGAACCCGGGTCGTCGTACCTGACGCACCTCATGCCCGCAATGTTCGTCACCGCCGTCGGCCTCGGCAGCAGCTTCCTGCCGATGACGCTCGGTGCGGTCTCCGGTGTCACGCACGCCGACGCCGGCATCGCCTCGGCCCTGCTCAGCACGGCGCAGCAGATCGGTGGCGCGATGGGCCTGGCGATCCTGTCGACCGTGGCCACCGCCACCGCGAACGACTCGCTGCCCGACGCCGACCACGCCTACTTCCAGGCCGTGGCGACCGGCGACGGCGCGTTGCTCGAACGCGCCGCGGACGCGCTGACCAGTGGGTTCACCGCGGCATTCGCCGGTGCGGCCGTGCTGTTGATCGTCGGGGTGATCGTCACGGTCACGGCGATCAACGCCCGCGCGGCCACGGGGGAGAAGCCGCCCGTGCACGCGGGCTGAGAAGGTGGGAGTTGGTGTGGCGGCGATATCGCCGCCACACTGAACTTCCGGTGAAGGGAGAGATGGTGTCGTCGATGCGTGCGGGTCGTCCCCGCGACATGGAGCGTGAGCGTGAGTTGTTGATCGCGACACAGGATCTGCTCGCGGAGGTGGGCTACGACCGCCTGTCGATCGACGCGGTCGCGGCTCGATGTGGTGCGGGCAAGACCACCGTGTACCGGCGGTGGGCCGGGAAGAGCAAGTTGGTCGCTGACGCTGTTGCGCTGCTCCATGATTCGTATCCCGAGCCCGACACGGGAAGTCTGCGTGAGGATCTCGTCATGGCGGCATCGGCGTGGCACGACCCCGACGCGCGGCGCGACGCCGTCGTCGCGGGGCTTCTCACCGCGATGGCGCACGACGGTGAACTGCGCGACGCGGTCCGCGCCGCGGTCACCGAGCCGCGCCGGGCGGTCTACCGGTCGATCGTGTCCCGCGCCGTCGAGCGCGGTGAGATTCCGGCGACCTGTGACATCGAGCTGATCGGCATGGTCTTTCCCGCGCTGACGTTCCACCGCGTCACCGTGATCGCGCAGCCGGTGGGACGGGAGTTCATCGAACGCGTTGTGGATCACGTGGTGCTTCCGTCGCTGACCTGCGGCTGAGGTGGTAGGAAGCTTCCTGTGGAATATCCGGCAGGCGTCCGCAGTTGGTGGCATATAGTTGAAACTTGAAATACTTTGGAGGTAGGCATGCAGTTCGGAATCTTCACCGTCGGCGACGTGACCGCGGACCCCACGACCGGCCGGACCCCGACCGAGGCCGAGCGCATCAAGGCAATGGTCGCGATCGCGGAGAAAGCCGAGGAGGTCGGTCTCGACGTGTTCGCCACCGGCGAGCACCACAACCCGCCGTTCGTGCCGTCCTCCCCGACGACGATGCTCGGCTACATCGCCGCCCGCACCGAGCGGATCATGCTGTCGACGTCCACGACGCTGATCACCACCAACGACCCGGTGAAGATCGCCGAGGACTTCGCGATGCTCCAGCACCTCGCGGACGGCCGCGTCGACCTCATGCTCGGCCGCGGCAACACCGGTCCCGTGTACCCGTGGTTCGGTAAGGACATCCGCGAGGGCATTCCGCTCGCGATCGAGAACTACGCGCTGCTGCACAAGCTCTGGCGTGAGGACGTCGTCAACTGGCAGGGACGTTTCCGGACGCCGCTGCAGTCGTTCACCTCGACGCCGCGTCCTCTCGACGACGTCCCGCCCTTCGTATGGCACGGCTCGATCCGCAGCCCGGAGATCGCCGAACAGGCCGCCTACTACGGCGACGGCTTCTTCGCGAACAACATCTTCTGGCCCAAGGAGCACTTCATCCAGCTGATCAACCTCTACCGCCGCCGCTACGAGCACTACGGGCACGGCTCGGCCGATCAGGCGATCGTCGGGCTCGGTGGTCAGGTGTTCATGCGCAAGAACTCGCAGGACGCGGTCCGTGAGTTCCGTCCCTACTTCGACAACGCCCCGGTCTACGGGCACGGGCCGTCGCTCGAGGAGTTCACCGAGCAGACCCCGCTGACCGTCGGCAGCCCGCAGGAGGTCATCGACAAAACCCTCACCTTCCGGGAGAGCTTCGGCGACTACCAGCGTCAGCTGTTCCTCATGGACCATGCCGGCCTGCCGCTGAAGACCGTTCTCGAACAGCTCGACCTGCTCGGCGAGGAAGTGGTGCCGGTGCTGCGCCGCGAAATGGACGCGCTGCGTCCCGCGCACGTGCCCGAGGCGCCCACGCACGCGAGCCTGCTGGCTGCGAAGAAGGCGGAGGTGCTGTCGTGACCGACGCGAAAACCCGTACGCTGACGGTGATCTCGGCCGGATTGACGCAGCCGTCGTCGAGTCGGCTGCTGGCCGACCGGCTCGCCGCGGCGACCGTCGACGCGCTCACCGAGCGGGGATTCGACGCCGACGTCGAGGTGGTCGAACTCCGCGACCATGCGCACGCACTCACCGACAACCTGCTCACCGGATTCCCCGGCGGCGGGCTGCGGGCGGTCGTCGACCGTGTTGCCCGGTCCGACGGGCTGATCACGGTCACACCGATCTTCAACGCGTCGTACAGCGGGCTGTACAAGTCGTTCTTCGACGTCCTCGAGCCGGGCACTCTCGACAGCGTGCCGGTCCTGCTGGGCGCGACCGGTGGCACTGCGCGGCACTCGCTTGCGCTCGAGCACGCCGTCCGGCCGATGTTCGCGTACCTGCGGGCGGCGGCGGTGCCGACGGCCGTCTACGCGGCATCCGAGGACTGGGCCGGATCCGGCGACCAGGGTCTGGCGCAGCGGATCGGGCGGGCGGCCGGTGAACTGGCGGCGGCGATGGCCGCGCGCGAGAACACCGGACCGGCAGATCCGTTCGAGAACACGGTGCCGTTCGAGGAGTTGCTGGCCCGGGGGTGACCGTTCCGCGCGCTGTATGAAGAAGCCTTCATGATCAACTCATGGAGTCCTCATCTACACGGGAGAGACTGACTCCCATGATGGTTTTCCGCCGCGGTCTCGCCCTTGTGGCGATCCTGCTGTTTCCGGTGCTGTTGGCACTGGGCAGTCAGGTGTTGGCCGCCCGCCCGGGGGCGCCCGACCTGCCCAGTCAGCCGCCGATCACCTTGGAGAAGGCGGCACCCTCCACGCCGCCCGAGCCTGAGCCGACCACACCGACTCCCGCGCCAGATGCGCCGGCTCGGCCGGCGCCTGCCCCGGGTGGCGGTCAGGCTGCGCCGAGTGTGACGGCCCCGATGGTCGTTCCACAGGCGCCGCGCACCCCGGCGCCGCAACCGCCCGCCTGGACCGGCGACGACGATGACGATGACGACGATTTCGGTGGCGGAGACAGTGTCGACGACGGTAGCGGCGATGACGACTGAGGTACATGTACAGGAAAGTCGCAGGGGGAGTCGGGTGCCGGCCCGGATTCGGATCGTCGGGTGGCTGCTGTTGACTCTCGTCATCGCCCTCGCGACCGTCATCGTCACGGTCCGGAGCACCATGATCGGCGCCGGCGGGCGCGATGCCAACGCATCGATCGTGCGGGAGATCGAGGAGTTGCGCACCTTCGCCGCCGTCGGGCGCGATCCCCGCACCGCGCAACCGTTCACCGGCGTCGAGGCGTTCTTCTCGGCGCACCTGGAGCGTCAGAGACCGGATCCGGGGGAGCTGCTCGTCGGTGTCGTGGCGACCGACGAACGGACCGCCCAGGTCATCGACGGACCCGGGCTGACGGCCGACGAACTGCAGGAGGCTCAGGTCGACGTCGTCACCGAAGGCGGCGATGTGACGAATCTGCGGTCCATGCTGTCGCGCGCCACGTCGGGTGTGATCGCCACCGATGCCGGCGAAGTACGGTACGGACGTAGCGAGGTCCGGGTGGGGGACGAGGTCGGCAACTTCGTGGTGATCCAGTTCGACCGGCCGTACGTCGATCAGGCGCGCGAGGTCACGAAACTGATGACATTCGTGTCGCTGGGTGCGGTCGTGCTGGCAGCCGGTCTCGCGTACGTGTTCGCCGGCCAGATCCTCCGCCCGGTCCGGACGGTGCGCCGTGCCGCGGCAGAGATCACCGAACACGACCTCACCCGGCGAATCCCGGTGCAGGGCAACGACGACATTGCCGAGCTTGCCGTCACCTTCAACGGGATGCTCGACCGCCTCGACAACGCATTCTCGCTGCAGCAACGCTTCGTCGACGACGTCGGCCACGAACTGCGGACCCCGATCACGATCATTCAGGGGCATCTCGAGACGATGCCGGACGATCCGGCCGAACGGGCCACGACGACCGCGCTGATCCTCGACGAACTCGACCGCATGGGCCGGATCGTGGCGGACCTGCTGGTGTTGGCGAAGGCCGAGCGGCCCAACTTCATCCAGGTCCAGGACGACGTGGACACTGCCGAACTCACGTTGGACCTGGACTCGAAGATGGTTGCGTTGGGTGACCGGCAGTGGCATCTGAGCGAGGTGGCCGACGGTACCTCCACGCTCGACCCGCAACGCGTACAGCAGGCCGTCCTGCAGTTGGCGCAGAACGCGGTGGAGCACACGGAACCGGGAACCGTCATCGAGCTGAGCTCACGGTTCACGACGGACCCGGACATCGGTGCTGCCGTGGTCTTCTCGGTCCGAGACGAAGGAAAGGGTATGTCTCCGGACGACGCACAGGTCATCTTCGAACGGTTCCGGCAGGCGGGTGCCCGACGGATCACGGGTGCGGGGCTGGGATTGTCCATCGTGCGCGCCATCGCGGACGGACACGGAGGCAGCGTCTACGTCGAAAGCCGCCTGGGCGTCGGGGCCACCTTCGGATTGATCCTCCCGGTGCACAGCGGCGGCCCGCGCGCCGGATCCGACGCGTCGGCCCCCGCGCCGGAGGGAGTGCGATGAGCCACATCCTGATCACCGAGGACGAGGACCGCATCGCGGGATTCCTCCAGAACGGGCTGCGCTCCGCGGGTTACCTGACCACGCGGGTCAGCGACGGTGAATCGAGCCTGTTGCTCTCGCGCACAGGCGAATTCGATCTGGTCATTCTCGACCTGGGTCTGCCTCGCATGTCCGGTGACGAAGTGGTCCGCGCGATGCGGCAGGCGAACGACCTCACCCCGGTCATCGTGCTGACCGCACAGGACCCCGCGTCGACGTCCGCCGAGTTGTTGAGTTGCGGCGCCGACGACTACATGAGCAAGCCGTTCCACTTCGCGGAACTGCTGGCTCGAATCCGCCTGCGGATCAGGAACGAACCACCGGGGGCATCGTCACCGGTCGTGGTGGAGGCCGCCGGGATGTCGCTGGACCTGCGATCCCGGGCCCTCACCGTCGACGGGACTGCCGTGAATCTCACAGCCCGCGAGTTCACGCTGATGGAAACCCTGCTGCGGCACCCCGGACAGGTGCTCACACGTGAACAGTTGCTCAGCCACGTGTGGGGGATGCAGACGGACACGTCGTCCAATGTCGTCGACGTGTTCATCCGTAGTCTGCGGTCGAAGATCGGCGCTCGGCACATCGAAACCGTTCGTGGTGTCGGGTACCGGTTGGTGCAGCCGTGAATCCGTCCGTCGCCGACTCGGCGGCCGTCTACGTCCGCACACCTGCTCCCGCACCGGGCTCCGCCGGAGTGCGGCCGCCGCGCCGTCCCCTGAACCTGCGTTGGGGCTCGGCTGCCGGCCTGCTCGTGGTGGCGGCCGTGACGGCGTGGCTGTTCACCGTCGACCTCGACGTCGGTGCGGCGCCGCTCACCGTGCCTGGACGCACCGCCCTGATCGTCTTCCTGGTCGCGATCTGGGCCTGGGCCGGCACCGGTGTCGACGACACCTACATCGCGTTGGGTGCCGGCACCGCGTTGGTGATCCTCGGCGCGCTCGAGACCGACGGGCTGTTCCGGGCACTCGGCGACGACGTCGTCTGGCTGCTGGTGGGCGCCGCGGTGATCGCGAGCGCGGTTGCCAAGTCCGGTCTCGCGCACCGGGCCGGTATGTGGCTCCTGACCGGCGCGCGCAGTCCACGAGCGGTGGTGCACATCCTGACCTTGGCGCTCGTCGTGACCGCCTTCATGGTCCCGGCGACGTCGGGGCGCGCAGCGCTGGTACTTCCGGTGTTCCTCGCGGTTCGGGCGGCGATCCGGGAAACCGGGTTGCCGATGGACTGGCTGGTCAAGGTACTGGCGCTGACGTTCCCCACCGTGATCCTGCTGTCGGCGGTCGGCTCGCTGATCGGGGCCGGTGCGCACCTGGTGACCTCGATGCTGGTGGAACAGGCGACGGGTGTCGGCTTCAGTTTCGCCACCTGGCTCTTGCTGGGACTTCCGCTCGCACTGCTGTCGTCGCACGTTTCGGCCGAACTTGTTCTTGCGCTGTTCAGCTCACGCGAGCAGCGCCGGGTTCGCTTCGTGCTCCCGATCCGCCGGTCCGGGCCGTTGTCGGTCGCGGAAGGGCGTGCGTCGGCGCTCCTGTTGGCGGTGGTGATCCTGTGGAGTACCCAGTCACTGCACGGTGTCGACCCGGCCGTCGTGGCGCTGCTCGGTGCGTTGCTGATCACGCTGCCCGCATTCGGTATCGCCACGTTCAAACAGGGATTGGCGGCGGTGCCGTGGTCGATGCTGTTGTTCATGGCGGCGACCATCGCAATGGGAGATGCGCTGCTCCGGAGCGGTGCGGCCCACTTCCTCGCCGACCGCGCCTTCTCGGCGATCGGTACCGAGTCGGTGGTGGGGTTCATGGTCCTGGTGGTGACGGTGTCTGCGGCCGCGCACCTGGTCATCCAGAGCCGCTCGGCGCGCTCGGCGGTGCTCGTGCCCATCGTCATCTCGTTGGCTCCGCCTCTGGGGGTGTCGGCAGCCGCTGCGGCGTTCGCGTCGACCGCGGCTGCGGGCTTCTGTCACACGCTGACGAGCTCCGCCAAACCGGTGGCGATGTTCGCCTCGATCGACGGGGTCACGACCTACGCGCCGGAGGACCTCCGCCGGCTCTCCTACTGGTTGGGTCCCGCGACCGTCGTTCTCGTGCTCGTCTTCTCGTTCTTCGTCTGGCCGCAGCTCGGGCTGCCGCTGTATCAGCATTCGTAATCCGTTCCGAACTTCGGAGGCATCCGTGTCCATCACCGTTCCGCATCGAATCGTCATTGCGCCCAGTGGATTCAAGGAATCCCTGTCGGCGGACGACGTTGCCAGATCTATCGCAGCCGGTGTCCGTCGAATGCTTCCGGGCGTCCGAATCTCCCTCGCACCCATCGTCGACGGTGGTGAGGGTTCGGCGCGGTCGCTGGCCGCGTCGACCGGCGGAGAGGTCGTCGAGTGCACCGTAACCGGGCCTGTCGGCGAGCCGATACGCAGCCATTTCGCGCTGCTGGGCAAGCAGTCTCGGAGGACCGCGATGGTCGAGATGGCGGCCGCCGCCGGACTACGGCACGTTCCGGCCGACCGTCGTGATCCTCGATTCACCACCACCTTCGGGGTGGGCGAGTTGATCCGGGCGGCGCTCGACGCCGGTGCCGAGCGCATCATCGTCGGCTGCGGCGACTCCGGCACCAGCGACGGCGGGGCCGGGGCGCTGACGGCGCTGGGTGCGCGGGTCATCGGCACCGACGGAGCCGAGTTGCCTTTCGGGGGCGCCCCGCTCGCGGACGCTGTCGATCTGGACCTGTCCGGTCTCGATCCTCGTCTCGCCGACACCGACATCGTCGTGGGCTGCAATCCGCACAACGTGCTGTGCGGTCGGAGTGGGGTCGCCCGCGTCTTCGGTCCGCAGAAGGGCGCGACACCTGAGGTGGTGACCGAACTGGCGGCCGCGCTGGAGACGTGGGCGGGGCTGCTCGCGGCGGCCGGCCGATCGGGTTCGCTCGACGCCGTTCGGCTCGGGCCAGGGACCGGCGCCTCCGGTGGCCTGGGCGCGGCCCTGGCCAGTGTGTGCGGTGCGTCCCTCCGGTCGCGGTTCGAGGTCTTCCTCGACGACTCGCTCGGCATGCCGGACCTGAACCGGCTGCTCTCCGATGCCGACCTCGTCATCACCGCCGAGGGGGCGGTCGACTACCAGACTCCCCGGGGAAAGGTGCCCGCCGAGGTGGCGGCCCGCGCAAAGTCCTTCGGGACGCCGGTCATCGCGCTGGCCGGTTCGATCGGCGAGGGCGCCAACGACGTCCATGACGTCGGGATCGACGCGGTGATGGGCATCATCCCCATCCCGATGGAACTCGCGCAGGCCGTCGAGTCCGCCGGCCATCTCGTCGCCCAGGCCACCGAAAGGGCGCTGAGACTCGTGCTGATCGGGTGCGCGATCGGCGCGTGAAGTGTCGACGGGGCGCCGAGATCGGTCCGGCGGACTTCGGGGCGATGGGCTACGCCGACCGGAACCTCGGATTCGAGACCTGGACCGACGGCATCGTCCCTGCCGCGTCACCGGCCACCGACCCGTCACCGAACTGATTCATCGCGCGCAACCTGCACGACACCGAGACACTCGCCCGCATGGAGTCCATCGACCGGTTCATGGCACGGATGCCCGGGTACCCGGCGCGGCTGTTCCACCAGACGGCGGAAGAGTTGGTCCTCGGCAACGGGCTCCTCGAGGGCCGGATCACTGTGGGCGGCAACACGATCAAGCTCGCCGAACTCGCCGTTCCGGTGCTGGCGGTCGGCGGAACCGGCGACGTCATCGCCACCGCAGACTCCGTCGGCGCGATCGTCGACGTCCTCACCGGGTCACCGTCGGTGCGGTTCGAGACCGCGCCCGGCAGCCATCTCGGCTTGCTCGCCGGACCGGGTGCGCGGGACACCTCGTGGCGGCACACCGACGCGTTCCTGGGCGAGCAGGTGCTGCAGGCCGGTTGACGGTCGGTTGTCGACTGGACGGCGACGGTCGGCCGATGCGTCACACTTGTCCTCATGCTCTCCGCCGAAAACCTGTTCACCCTCATACGTCGATTCCCCGACGTAGAGGCACCCAACCTGTTCGCCGTCGACGCGGCGGACCGTCTGATTCTCGACGAGGCGGCGGACGCCCTGGGTTCGGCCCCGGGTGACTCGATCGTCGTGATCGGCGACCACTACGGCGCGCTCACCCTCGGCACCGCGGTCCGGTTCGGCGTGACCGGGATCCGGGTGTACCAGGATCCGCTCACCGGGGAACGCGCGCTCGCGAACAATGCGTCGACCTTCGAGTTGGCCGACCGCTACCGCTCGTGTGGGCTGGGGGAGGAACTGCTGACCGGCGCCCGTGTCGTCCTCATGCAGCTGCCGCGCAGCCTCGACGAACTCGACGAGATCGCCGACGCGATCGCCCGCTTCGCCGATCCCGGCGTCGTCGTCTTCGCCGGCGGACGGGACAAGCACATCACCCCGACGATGAATGAGGTGCTGGCCCGGTCCTTCGTCGATGTGCGTGCCAGCCGCGGTCGGCAGAAGTCGCGCGTGCTGATCGCCCACACGCCGCGGGAGATCTCGGCGGCAGCGCGATTTCCGATTTCTGATCACCTCGACGAGCTGGACCTCGACGTATTCGCGCACGGCGCCGTCTTCGCCGGCACCAAACTCGACATCGGCACCCGGTACCTGCTCGAGTTCCTGCCCCGCGCGCTGCCCGACGCGCGATCCGCGGTCGATCTCGGCTGTGGCACCGGCATCCTGGCCGTCGCCCTCGCGGCTGCGCGTCCCGGGATCGAGGTCGTCGCGACCGACCAGTCAGCGGCGGCGGTCGCCTCGGCAGAGGCCACGGCCAGTGCGGCCGGCGTCGGCGACCGGGTGCGTGGACTGCGTGACGACGCCATGGCATCGCTTCCGGACGCGAGCGTCGACCTGATCGTCTGCAACCCGCCGTTCCATGTGGGCGCCGCGGTGCACACCGGCGTGGCCGACAAGATGTTCGCCGAGGCCGGCCGCGTCCTACGTCCCGGCGGCGAGATGTGGACGGTGTTCAACTCGCATCTCGAATACAAGAGCGTGTTGGCCCGGGCGGTGGGGCGCACCGAGGTGGTCGGGCGCAACCCGAAGTTCAGCGTCACACGGTCGGTCCGCGTGCAGTAGCGAGAACTACTGGACGGGCCCGCCGCCGGCCGCGTCCCCGTCGACCTGGCCGCGGTGGAGTCCGATGTCCTCGATGATCACGCCGTCGACGATCTCGGCGCCCTGGAGTTCGTCGTCATCCTCACGGTCGGGTCCCGACGGCGGGATGTCCGGTTCCTCCTCGGCGAGCCGCTGGTCCAGGCTCTCGCCCTGCTCGGCCTCCCTCAGGGTGGTGCCGAAGCGGTCGGCCTCGCTCCACTCGTCAGGCGCGTCGACCACGTCGTCCCCGTCGGCGTTGCGAACCTCGTCAGAATCGAGGCTCTCGCTGACATCCAGTGTCTCGTCGAATCCGTCTTCGATTCCCATGCGACCATTGTCGGCCGGATTGCGGGTTTCCGCTGGATTGTGGCCGAACGACGATACCGTTGATCAGGTGCTCGTATAGCGGTGGCCGAGGCCTCCCCGGTACAGTCCGAATTGTCCAACTCGGCTCGTCGCGTGGGAACTTTCCTCTCGGTGCCGGACGTTCAACGGACAACGACGCCGGTCCGACCCGGCCGGAAACGAGCCCCGACGGGCACGACAGACGACCACGAGAAGGGATGTGCACGGTGCGCACCACCAGCAACCCGGTGTTCAAGAACCTGCCCAAGCAGGAGGGCAGCGGATACGCCACCTTCGGATCCGCGCAGGCCGGCGCCGCGCAGGTCACGCAGGAGTACGGGCAGCAGCATCACCCGGCGCCCGACCAGTACCAGACCACGCAGCGGGCCATGACGATCGACGACGTGGTCACCAAGACCGCGATCACGCTCGGCGTGCTGTCGGTGGCCGCGATCATCTCCTACTTCCTGGTCGACGGGAACACGAACCTGGCGGCACCGTTCGTCATCGGCGGCGGTCTCATCGGCTTCGTGCTGGTGATGGTCGCGTCGTTCGGCCGCAAGATGGACAACCCGGCCATCGTGCTGGCCTACGCCGCCTGCGAGGGCGTGTTCCTCGGTGCGCTGTCGTTCATGTTCACCAACGTCGAGTTCGGTGGTGTCGGCGGCTCGATGCTGATCGGCCAGGCCGTCCTCGGCACGTTCGGCGTGTTCTTCGGCATGCTCGTCGTCTACAAGACCGGCGCGATCCGCGTCACCCCGCGTCTGACCCGCATGATCATCGGCGGCCTCATCGGCGTCCTGGTCCTGATGGTCGGCAACCTGATCGCCAGCTTCTTCACCGACGGCGGCTTCGGCCTGCGTGACGGCGGCACGGTCGCGATCATCTTCAGCCTCGTCTGCATCGCGCTCGCCGCGTTCAGCTTCCTGCTGGACTTCGACGCCGCCGACCAGCTGATTCGCGCCCAGGCGCCGGAGAAGGCCGCCTGGGGCGTCGCCCTCGGCCTCACCGTCACCCTGGTGTGGCTGTACGTCGAGATCCTGCGCCTGCTGAGCTACTTCAACAACGACTAGTCTCACCACGCCTCACGACCGGGCGGTCGTCGCGAATGCGGCGGCCGCCCGTTTTCGTTCGCTGCCCACTGCTCGAAACGACGGCTCGAAACGACGACGGGCGGTTACTGCGACAACGGCCGAGAGCCGATCGCAGCAACCGCCCGACGTGAGGCAGCGTCAGTAGCTGACTAGCTCAGGCGCTCGATCACCATTGCCATACCCTGGCCGCCGCCGACACACATGGTCTCGACGCCGAACTGCTTGTCCTGGGTCTGCAGGTTGTTGATCAGCGTCGCGGTGATGCGGGCGCCGGTCATACCGAACGGGTGGCCGATCGCGATGGCGCCACCGGAGACGTTGATCTTGTCCTCGTCCAGGTTCAGGGCGCGGGCCGAGCCCAGCACCTGCACCGCGAACGCCTCGTTGATCTCGTACAGGTCGATGTCCGAGGTGGACATGTTCGCGTAGCCGAGCGCCTTCTTGACCGCCTCGATCGGGCCCAGGCCCATGATCTCGGGGGACAGGCCGGTGGCGGCCGTCGCGACGACGCGCGCGAGCGGGGTCAGGCCGAGGGCCTTCGCCTTGGTGTCGCTCATGATGACGAGCGCGGCAGCGCCGTCGTTGAGCGGGCAGGCGTTACCGGCGGTGACGGTGCCGTCGGGGCGGAAGACCGGCTTGAGGCCGCTGATCTTCTCGTAGGTGGTGCCCGGACGCGGGCCGTCGTCGGTGGTGACGACGGTGCCGTCGGCCAGGGTGACCGGGGAGATCTCGCGCTCGAAGAAGCCGGACTTGATGGCCTCCTCCGCACGGTTCTGCGAGCGGACGCCCCAGCGGTCCTGGTCCTCACGGCTGATGCCGGTCAGCGACGCGACGTTCTCGGCGGTCTGGCCCATCGAGATGTAGATGTCGGGCAGCAGGCCCTCGTCACGCGGGTCGGTCCACGGGATGCCGCCCTCGGCGAGCTTCGCGGAGCGGGCCTGCGCCTCGTCGTAGCGGGCGTTCTTGGTGTCCGGCCAGCCGTCGGCGTTGCCGCTCTTGAAGCTGGAGACGGACTCGACGCCGGCCGAGACGTAGATATCGCCCTCACCTGCGCGGATCGCGTGCATCGCCATACGGGTGGTCTGCAGCGACGACGAGCAGTAGCGGTTGACGGTGACGCCGGGCATGAAGTCGTAGCCGAGGGTGGTGGCGACGACCTTCGCGATGTTGAAGCCGGACTGGCCGCCGGGCTGGCCACAGCCCATGATCAGGTCGTCGATCTCGGTGGGGTCGAGCTCGGGCACCTTCGCCAGCGCGGCGGCAACCATCTGCGCGGCCAGATCGTCCGGGCGCATGCTCGCCAGCGAACCCTTGTGAGCGCGACCGATCGGCGAACGGGCGGCGGAGACAATAACTGCCTCGGGCATGAAAACTCCTTCGTACGTTGGTCTCTTCGACCATGAACTTACGTTGCCTGCGCCACATCACCACGCGGCAGCCAGTCATCGGTGGCCCGGAACCCCCTGCGAGCGCGATTTCGGAGGCCCGCGGGGTTCGCCACCTGGTCGGATGCACGCGGTTCTGAAACGCGTTCTCGGATGTCGAGTGACGAATGCCCGTCCCACTCAGCGAGAGCCCTGTCCGAAGTCGGACCGAGGAGTGGACGTCGGCCGGTCGCCCGGCCGCGACCGACTGGTCGACCGATCCCGCCGGCCCGCTCGACCACGCGCACCCGGGGCGGTTTCGCGCAGGTAAGGACCCTTCCCGGCGCGTGTCCGAATCGGATCTGGAAACATGGGGTCATGCGCATCGCGGATCATGTCGTCGATCTCATCGGCAACACCCCTCTGGTCAAGCTGTCCTCCGTCGTCGGCGAGAACTCCGGGCTGGTGGCCGCCAAGATCGAATACCTCAACCCGGGCGGCAGCTCCAAGGACCGCATCGCGGTCAAGATGATCGACGCCGCCGAGGCGTCGGGCGAGCTGAAGCCTGGTGGCACCATCGTCGAGCCCACGTCCGGCAATACCGGCGTCGGTCTCGCGCTGGTCGCGCAGAAGCGCGGTTACAAGTGCGTGTTCGTCTGCCCCGACAAGGTCAGCGAAGACAAGCGCAACGTGCTGCGTGCGTACGGCGCCGAGGTCGTGGTGTGCCCCACCGCGGTCGCGCCGGAGCACCCCGACAGCTACTACAACGTCTCCGACCGGCTGGTACAGGAGATCCCGGGCGCCTGGAAGCCCAACCAGTACGCCAACCCGGGCGGCCCCGACAGCCACTACGAGACCACCGGCCCGGAGATCTGGCGGGACACCGACGGCAAGGTGACGCACTTCGTCGCCGGCGTCGGCACCGGCGGCACCATCACCGGCACCGGCCGCTACCTCAAGGAGATCTCGGGCGGCAAGGTCAAGGTCATCGGCGCCGACCCGGAGGGCTCGGTCTACTCGGGCGGCACCGGACGGCCGTACCTGGTCGAGGGTGTCGGTGAGGACTTCTGGCCCACCGCCTACGACCCGTCGGTTCCGGACGAGATCATCGCCGTCTCCGACGCCGACTCGTTCGAGATGACCCGGCGCCTCGCCCGCGAGGAGGGCCTGCTGGTCGGCGGCTCGTGCGGCATGGCCGTCGTCGCCGCTCTCGAGGTGGCGAAGCGTGAGGGCCCGGACGCCGTCGTCGTCGTGCTGCTGCCCGACGGTGGCCGCGGCTACCTGTCGAAGATCTTCAACGACGAGTGGATGGCGTCGTACGGCTTCCTGCGCACCCCGCTCGACGGCGACCTCACCGAACCCACCGTCGGTGACGTGCTGCGCGGCAAGTCCGGCGAGCTGCCGGACCTGGTCCACACGCACCCGTCCGAGACCCTGCGTGACGCGATCGAGATCCTGCGCGAGTACGGCGTCTCGCAGATGCCGGTCGTCGGTGCGGAGCCGCCGATCATGGCCGGAGAGGTCGCGGGCAGCGTGTCCGAGCGTGACCTGCTCAGCGCGGTGTTCGAGGGCCGCGCCGCTCTCGCCGACCCGGTCGAGAAGCACATGAGCAAGCCTCTGCCGCTGATCGGTGCGGGCGAGCCGGTGTCGTCGGCGACGAAGGCCCTCGGCGACACCGACGCGCTCATGGTGGTCGACGACGGCAAGCCCGTCGGCGTCATCACCCGGCACGACCTGCTCGGCTTCCTCAGCGCCGGCGCGTAACACTTCGAGGTCTCACACGGAATCCCCGGCGGCCACCGCCGGGGATTCCGGCTCTTCCGGGCTCGGTTAGGCTCTCGGCATGCATTGGGGGAGAGCAGTGGGGGCTGCCGCATGTCTTGCGGCGGTGGTGATGTGGGGTTCGGCGTGCGGGAACACCGTCGAGGGGACGCCGCAGGCGCAGGGCGACGACATGGTCGCGGCGGGATCGGCGGGTGCGAGTCCGCTTCCGACGACGGTCGAGCAGCGGGCGCCGGGCGCCGCTGCCGGGGCATCGACGCCACCGACGTGTGACGAGATCGAGAAGCCGGTACTGGGCGTGCTGACGGGCTACCGGCTGGACCGGAATCCGTCCTTCGACAGCGGGTCGACGATGTGCTGGTTCAGCGAGTCCGGTGCCGGAGGGCTGACGAAGGCGGTCACCGTCTCCGTCAACCCTGCGGACCAGACCGCCGAGCAGTTGGCCCGCACCCGGGACTACATGGCGAAGGAGCGGCCCGACAGGTTCGTGTCGTCGGCTGCGGCGGAGCGCATGGGCGGTTACATCTCGAGTCCGCTGGGTGGTCGCGATCTGGCGTTGTCGTTGCCGGGCGCACAGATTCTCCTCATCATTCCCGACGGGGCGGACGTGTCGAAGGAGCAGGCCGTGGAGGTCGTCCTCGCGGTCGGCGCAGCCATGTCGAACTGAGGCGGGCGAGCAGACGGCCGGAGGACGTGTGCGGCGGGGCGGGTCGCTAGGCTGGTCGCCATGAGTGAGCAGGGATTCTCCAGCGGTTTCTCCACCAAGGCCATCCACGCGGGGTACGAACCCGATCCGCAGACCGGTGCGGTGAACGTGCCGATCTACGCCAGTTCCACCTTCGCCCAGGACGGCGTCGGCGGGATGCGCGGCGGTTTCGAGTACGCGCGCACCGGCAACCCGACCCGCCGCCCCCTCGAGGCGAACCTCGCGGCGCTCGAATCGGGCACGTTCGGGCGGGCGTTCGGTTCGGGAATGGCGGCGACGGACTGCGTCCTGCGGTCGATGCTGCGCCCGGGCGATCACCTGGTCATCCCGAACGATGCCTACGGCGGCACGTTCCGGCTCATCGACAAGGTCTTCACCCAGTGGGGCATCGAGTACACCCCGGCCGCGGTGTCCGACGTCGACGCCGTCCGCGCCGCGATCCGCCCGAACACCAAGCTGGTGTGGGTCGAGACGCCCACCAACCCGCTGCTCAACATCGGCGACATCGCAGCGATCTCCGAGGTGGCGCACACCGCCGGGGCAAAGCTGGTGGTGGACAACACCTTCGCATCGCCGTACCTGCAGCAGCCGCTGCAGTTGGGCGCGGACATCGCGCTGCACTCCACGACGAAGTACATCGGCGGGCACTCCGACGTCGTGGGTGGCGCGCTCGTGACGAACGACGAGGAACTCGACACCAAGTTCGCGTTCCTGCAGAACGGTGCGGGCGCGGTCCCGGGACCGTTCGACGCCTTCCTGACGATGCGCGGCATCAAGACCCTCGCGCTGCGCATGGAACGGCACAGCGACAACGCCGAGAAGATCGTCGACCTGCTCACCGGCCATGCCGCGATCTCCCACGTGATCTACCCGGGTCTCGAATCGCACCCGGGCCACGCGGTCGCGGCCAAGCAGATGCGGCGCTTCGGCGGCATGATCTCGGTGCGGCTGAAGGGCGGCAAGCAGGCCGCGCTCGACTTCTGCTCGCGCACCCGGATCTTCACGCTCGCCGAGTCGCTCGGCGGCGTCGAGTCCCTCATCGAGCACCCGGGTGCGATGACGCACGCGTCCACCGCGGGTTCCGCGCTCGAGGTGCCGGAGGACCTGGTGCGCCTGTCCGTGGGCATCGAGGACGCGGCCGATCTGCTCGCCGATGTGGAGCAGGCGCTCGGCTGATCTCGCAGCGTGCGCACTTGCCGTCGCCCCGGACAGACGGCCTGGCGACGGCAAGTGCGCCGAAATGCTGAGCGTTTCCTGAATCCCGCCCCGGGCTGCCGGTTTGCCCGTTACCGTGAGTTCTCGGCAGTAGAGCGCGACCCCAGGAGCGGTGAATGTCATTGGATCCCGCGGCCATCATCGTGGCCATCACTGCAGCAGCAGGTGCAGCAATCCAGGGAACCGGCGTTCCACTTCCCGTCAAAGACCAGGCAGCCCAGACCATTGCGGCCATCGATCAGGCTGCACCCGGGGCCGGTGAACAGGTCAGCGGCCTGATCTCGATGCTCCCGCCGGAGATGCGGCCGCAGGCCGAGCAGGCGGTCGTCGATTTCATTGCCACGATTCCCGGTGTGCAACTGCCGTCCACGGAGAATGCGGACGCACCTCCTGCCGCGGAACCCGCTGCGCCCGAACCGGCTCCCGCTCCCGCACCCGCCGTCTACGTGCCGGCCCCGGCGCCGATCGCCGCTCCGGCGGTGGCGCTTCCCGGGATCGGCGGTTTCGCACTGCCCACCCTTCCCGCGGTCCTGCCCCCGAACATCGGGTTGGGCCAGGTCGGATCGATCGCGGTGTTCTCGCCGTGGCTGCGCAAGGCAGGCGAGATCTGCGGCGGCGTCAAGGCGCCCACCCTCGCGGCCCTGTTCTCGGTGGAGAACGACTTCCGATACGGTCCGACGGCGCCGGTGTCGCTCGCCGGCGGCCGTGGTCCCGCGAAGTTCATGCCGAGCGAGTGGGCCAAGTACGGCAAGGACGCCGACGGGGACGGCACCGCCGACATCCTCGGTGTCGCCGACTCGGTGATGGCCGCCGGGCACATGCTGTGCGACAACTACGCACAGGTCGAGACCTGGAAGCAGGAGGGCCTGGTCCAGGGCGACACGCTCGACCTGGCGCTCGCCGCGTTCAACGCCGGCACCCGTGCGGTGCGCAAGGCGGGCGGCGTGCCGTCCGGCGTGGACGACGCGGCCGATCAGAGCGGCCCGTACGTGCAGAAGATCCGCGCGTCCGAGGGCCAGTTCGAGCAGTTACTGTCGCCGTTCGCGAACTTCGACCCGGGCGACATCACCCTTCCGACGTCGGGCATCGGCGGTTCCATCGTGCAGCTCGCGATGCGCTACCTCGGCCTGCCGTACGTGTGGGGCGGTGGCAACATCAGCGGGCCGTCGATGGGCGGCTTCGACTGCTCGGGTCTGACGTCGTTCGCGGTGTTCGCGGCCAGTGGCGGCAAGGTCGCACTGCCGCGGACGTCGGAGACGCAGTGGGGTGTCGGCACCGAGATCCCGATGGCGGCGGCGCAGCCCGGCGACCTGGTGTTCGGCAACTGGCAGGCCGCGGGTCCCGGACACGTCGGCATCTACATGGGCAACGGCATGATGGTCCATGCGCCGACATTCGGCGATGTGGTCAAGGTCGGCCCCGTCTTCGACGGCATGAAGGCGCGCCGGGTACTGGCCTAGTATCGCGGGGTGAGTGCGAAGCCCGACCCCCGTGACCTGACCGCCGCCGCGGTCTCCGTTCTGCGCGCAGACGGCCCGCTGACCACCGAGGACTGGGCGGGACGCCTCGTCGGCGCCGGCCACGGCGAGATGTCGGAGCTGGCCGAATTCGTCGAACTGCTCGATCATCCGCTGGTGGTGCTGCTCGCGGACGGCCGCAACGCTGCGCTGGACACGTTGTTGGACGGTCGGGTGTTCACGCACCGGTTGACGGCGGGGGAGATCGGTTCGGGCCTGCTGCACGCCGAGCCGGATCTGGCTCCGCTGGTGCTGTTGGCGATGGCGGACGACGACGGCCCGGTGCAGGTGTTGTTCTCCGACTACGACGCCGACGAGATCGCGGCGTTGGGGATAGCGGACGAGGACTTCCCGGACGGCTCCGGCCTGCTGTTCGGACACGATGCACTGCACGGGTTTTCGGCCGGGGACATGGTCGCGGTGTCGGTGCGGGAGAAGGGGGCGCTCGAGCTGTCGAGGGTGGACGACGATCCGGCCGCCGCACCCGATCTGGCGGGGCGGCTCGCCCTGATCATCGGCGAGGACAACGCCGACAATCTGGAAACGGTTGTCTGGCAGCTTCTCCAGGACGACGATGCTCTCTGCGTGGCGCCGACGTCGCCGCTCGGGGAGTTGATCGAGGCGGCCGGGTTCGATCGGGAGGGCGACTACATCGCGGTCCGCGGATTCGATTTCGACGCGCACCGGCTCGCCGCCCACATCGCGATGGTCGCGCGTGAGCACGAACTGCACCCCGACGAGGCGGACGCGGTGGTGACTTTCGTCCAGTGCGTCGGGGCCGTGCACGACGGCGAGCTCGATGCCGCTGCGGCCGTGGAGTACGTCGTGGCGCTCGGTGATTCGCTTGCGGGACTGGAGGATCCGGCCGCAGCCGCGGCGGCGCTGGATCTGATCAACGGCGTGCAGGACGACTACATCCCGGCCCTGTACGCGACGGCACTGGCGGTGGCCGAGCGCGGACCGCGGAAGGTGAGGGCTTCGGGTCACTGGTTGGCCGGCATGGCCGCCGACACCCTCGGGGATGTGCTCGAGGCGGAGCGGCACTTCGCGGACGCCGCCGCGATGGACGAGGCGTGGTCGCCGGCGTTGTTCGAACTGGCGCAGATCGCGTCGGACCGCGGCGACGCTCCGCGGGGGCTGTCGCTGCTCAGCCGCATCGACGGCGGCGACAGCGAGCGACTGCATGACGTTCTGACGCGGTTCGCACCCACCGAGCATCCCGAACTCGGCCGAAACGACAGGTGCTGGTGCGGGTCCGGCCGCAAGTACAAGGTGTGCCATCTCGGCAAGTCCGACAGCGCGCTGGACGATCGTGCCCACTGGCTTTACGAGAAGGCCGGCCTGTACGCCCAGTCGACGATGCTGTTCGACCTGGTTCTGGAACTGGCGGAGCTGCGGGCGCGGTCCTGGCAGGACGAGGAGGCGGTCGCGCGGGCCTTCGAGGATCCGCTGGTGCTCGACGTCGCGCTGTTCGAGGGTGGTTTGTTCGAGGTGTTCGTCGCGCGTCGAGGGGTGCTGCTGCCCGCCGACGAACTCGAGCTCGCCGGACGCTGGCTGCAGGTGCGGCGGTCGGTGCACGAGGTGACCGCCGCCGACGACTCGACGGTGACACTGCGAGATCTGCGCACCGGGGAGACGGCCGTCGTCGAGGGAGCCGGGGCCGTCGGAGATCTGTTGTGCGGGCGTGTCGTGCCGACCGGGGAACGGGCGCAGATCCTCGGTGGCGTCGAGCAGGTGCCCGCGGATCGTCGTGACGTGGTGCTCGAGGTGCTGTCGGGGGAGGATGCGCAGCCCGAGGACGTCATCGAGATTCTGGGTGCGGCGATCGGATGATCGCCGCATCATGACGAAAGAACCCCGGTTCGAGCGGAGGCTCGAACCGGGGTTCTGCGTTTCCGGCGGCGGTATCAGCCGTGGTACGGCTCCGCGCTGACGAGGGTGACCT
This sequence comes from Prescottella sp. GW823-FHT02E09, assembly GCF_058797375.1. Taxonomy (NCBI): domain Bacteria; kingdom Bacillati; phylum Actinomycetota; class Actinomycetes; order Mycobacteriales; family Nocardiaceae; genus Rhodococcus; species Prescottella sp. GW823-FHT02E09. The sequence goes on along the minus strand of NZ_JBXAJP010000001.1, from coordinate 244,891 downwards.
TCATCAGGCTGCCGTTGGGCAGGGTGTACTCGCGGGTCTCGCCGACCTTGGCCTGGAGCAGCGCGGCACCCAGCGGGGAGTTCGGCGAGTAGACCTCGAGCGCGTTGTCGCGGGAACCCTCTTCGCGGGTCGCGATCAGGAAGGTCTCGGTGTCGGACTCGTCGCCGTCGTAGTACACCTTGACGACCGAGCCGGGCAGTGCGATGCCGGACTGGGTGGGGGCCTCGCCGACCTTTGCGCTGTTCAGCAGCTCCTGCAGCTGGCGGATGCGCGCCTCCTGCTGCCCCTGCTCCTCGCGAGCGGCGTGGTAGCCACCGTTCTCCTTGAGGTCACCCTCTTCGCGACGCTCGTTGATCTCGGCGGCAATGACCGGACGATTGGCGATGAGCTGGTCCAGCTCATTCTTGAGCCTGTCGTGAGACTCCTGAGTAAGCCAGGTCACCTGGGTCTCGGTCATTCTCGATCACTCCCTTGTAGTCGAAGTCCTGGTGGACTCCCTCGGCAGATCACTGCGAACAGCAGCGATCAACGGGCAGGGCCAGCTCGAGTCGGTTGCGAATGTCGTGGCGAAGATCGCCGGCACGCCCGTCTCGTGAGCAGACTCGTCCTGCCGTCAATGCAGCAATACACGGCTCCGAGTGGAACCGTGTATCGACTTATTTTAGCACGATGAGGGGTATCGACCGTTCCGAACGAAGACCGATCGGTCCACTTGTCAGCCTGCGCGAAGATAGTCCGGAACGTCCAGACTGCAACCGTACAGATCGCCCATCGCGGGCGGCTGAGATGCGTGAACGGGGGCCGTGATCTCGACGGTGCCCGACTTCGACGGCTCGATGTAGACCTCGCGGCGGCCGGTCTCCGAGCCGTCCCTGGAGCGGGTGCGGACGATGCAGACGGCAGGCTCGGACGGGTCGTCGCGCGTGACGGTGAACCGGATGTTCATCGTCGTCTGGTCGACGACGTCGAATGCGACTTGCTCGCCCTCGATCTCCTTGACGGCGAACTTGTTGTACGCGAGGTACGCGAGTCCGACGCCGGCGAGGACGACGAGACCGGTGAGGATCCACTTGGCCCAGGGGATCGGGCCGGACGTGCGGCGGGTGGAACCGTAGCGGTCCGTCGAAGGCGTGTTGCTCATCACTCTGCTCTCGCCGGGTGGTGCTCTGCGGGGCCGTCGGAGTCGCTGTTTACCGCGCGTAGCGGGGGTACGACAGACGGTCGTATGTGTCAGGTGGAACTATAGGGGAAGGACAACGGCGACCGACGAGTGGTAGCGGTCGACGACGGCAGGTGACACGCCACGCCGGTGACACGCGAAGCTGAGGTGAAGACACACGTGAGCGGATTCCGACTCATGGCCGTTCATGCCCATCCCGACGACGAGTCGAGCAAGGGTGCGGCGACGATGGCCCGTTACGCCGCCGAGGGTAACGAGGTGCTCGTCGTGACCCTCACGGGCGGCGAACGCGGTGACATCCTCAACCCGGCGATGGACGTCCCGGGTATCCGGGAGCGGATGACCAGGGTCCGCCAGGAGGAGATGGCCGAGGCCGCGCGCATCCTGGGTGTGCAGCAGACGTGGCTCGGATTCGTCGACTCCGGTCTGCCGGAGGGCGACCCCAAGCCGCCGCTGCCCGAGGGTTGCTTCGCGCTCGAACCGCTCGAGGTCCCCACCGAGGCGTTGGTCCGGGTCATCCGCGAGTTCCGTCCGCACGTCATGACCACGTACGACGAGAACGGCGGTTACCCGCACCCCGACCACATCAAGTGCCACGAGGTGTCGATGGCCGCCTACGAGGCGGCCGGCGATCCCGAGCAGTTCCCCGACGCGGGTGAGCCGTGGGAGGTGCAGAAGGTCTACTACTCGCACGGGTTCATCCGCAAGCGCCTGTTGCAGTTCCAAGAGGAGTACGAGCGCCGCGGCGAGGAGTTCCCGATGGCGGAGTGGCTCAAGAAGTGGAAGACCGAGCAGGGCGACCTGATGGCCCGTGTGACGACGCAGATCGCGTGCGGTGACTATTTCCCCCAGCGCGACGACGCCTTGCGGGCCCATGCGACGCAGATCGATCCCAACGGATCGTTCTTTGCGGTTCCGCTGGACATTCAGCAGAAGATCTGGCCCACCGAGGAGTTCGAGTTGGCCAAGACCCGGGTGAGCACCGCCATCCCGGAGAACGACCTGTTCGCGGGCATTGTGGAGGATGAGCAGTAGTGATGACGACGTTGGCGTGGGACTTGCTGGCGCAGGGGACCAGCACCCCGAGCAACCCGCAGGGCCCCGAGTTCGGCAAGGCGTCTCCGATCGGGCTGGTATTGATCGTGGCGCTGCTCGTCGGCACCGTGCTGCTGATTCGCTCGATGAACAAGCAGCTGCGGAGGCTGCCGGACGATTTCGAGCCGGAGCATCCCGAGGCCGACCAGGCGGCGGACGAGGGCACCGACCGCGGCGCGGTGATCAGCGAGGTCGTCGAGCCGAGTCGACCGGCGACGGACCGGCAGGCGAAGCAGGATCCGCCCGCGAAGCCGGCGAGCTAGGACTTCCGTGACCGGGCCGGAGCCGCGCGAGCGCAACACGCTCGACGAAGCGACCAGTCCGTATCTGCGTCAGCACGCAGACAATCCGGTGCACTGGCACCAGTGGGGGGCCGAGGCCCTGGAATGGGCGCGGGAACGCAACGTGCCGATCCTGCTGTCCATCGGGTATGCGGCGTGCCACTGGTGTCACGTGATGGCGCACGAATCGTTCGAGGACCCCGAGACGGCGGCCGTGATGAACGAGCACTTCGTGTGCATCAAGGTCGACCGGGAGGAACGCCCCGACCTCGACGCGGTCTACATGAACGCGACGGTGGCGATGACGGGTCAGGGCGGCTGGCCCATGACCTGCTTCCTCACCCCCGACGGCAGCCCGTTCTACTGCGGCACCTACTACCCGGTGCGACCGCGGGGTGGGATGCCGTCGTTCACGCAGCTGCTGCACGCGATCACCGACACCTGGCGGACGCGGCGCGGTGACGTCGACGATGCCGCGGCGTCGGTGGTGGCCGAACTGCGCCGCAGTGCCGGTGCGCTGCCGCTCGGCGGGGCACCGGTCGACGTCCCGCTGCTGTCGGGCGCGGTCGCGAGCATCCTGCGTGACGAGGACCGCGAGCGCGGTGGATTCGGTGGTGCGCCGAAGTTCCCGCCGTCGATGTTGCTCGAGGGGCTGCTGCGTTCGTACGAGCGCAGCGGGGCCGAACCGACGCTGCGGGCCGTCCAGCGCACGGCCGACGCGATGGCGCGCGGCGGCATCTACGACCAGCTCGGCGGGGGCTTCGCCCGCTATGCGGTCGATGCCGAGTGGGTTGTGCCGCACTTCGAGAAGATGCTCTACGACAATGCGCTGCTGCTGCGTTTCTACGCGCACCTCGCCCGCCGCACGGGGTCCGACCTCGCGTACCGCGTCGCCGAGGAGACCGTCGAGTTCCTGTTGCGCGACCTGCGCACCGCCGCGGGCGCGTTCGCGTCGGCGCTCGACGCCGACACCGACGGCGAGGAGGGGCTCACCTACTCGTGGACGCCGGACCGGCTGATCGAGGTCCTCGGCGCGGACGACGGCGCATGGGCGGCGGAGACGTTCGCGGTGACCGATGCCGGGACGTTCGAACGGGGCGCATCGGTCCTGCAGTTGCCGGTGGATCCGTCCGACGGACGGCGCCTCGCCGAGGTCCGGGCACGACTGCTCGCCGCACGCGCCCGACGTCCGCAGCCCGGCCGCGACGACAAGGTGGTCACGGCGTGGAACGGGCTGGCCGTCACGGCGCTGGCAGAGGCGGGCGCGGCGTTGGGGCGGTGGGAATGGGTCCGTGCCGCCGAGGAGTGCGCCCGCGTCCTGCTCACGACGCATGTGGTGGACGGGCGACTGCGTCGCGCGTCCCTCGCCGGTGTGGTGGGGGAGCCCGCCGGGATCCTCGATGACTACGCCGCCCTGTCGACGGGGTTGCTCACGCTGCACCAGGCGACGGGGGCCGCCGAGTGGCGGGACGCGGCGACGTTCCTGCTGGACACCGCGATCGAGCGCTTCGCCGACCGCGACGTGGCCGGCAGCTGGTTCGACACCGCCGACGACGCCGAGACCCTGGTGACCCGTCCGCGTGATCCGCTGGACGGGGCGACACCGTCGGGTGCATCGGCCGTCACGGAGGCACTGCTCACCGCTTCGGCGTTGGTCGATGCGGACCGGTCCTCGAAGTACGCCGCGGTCGCGGCGGATTCGATGGCCCGCGCGGCGGTGGTCCTGCAGCGGGCGCCCCGCTCGGCGGGGCACTGGCTCACGGTCGCGGAGGCGTCGGTGCGGGGGCCGATGCAGATCGCGGTGGCGGAGAGCGCGCCGTCGGAACTGACGGCCGCGGCTCGACGCCTCGCGCCCGGTGGTGCTGTGGTGGTGGCGGGCCTACCCGATTCGGTTCCGCTGCTGGCCGATCGGCCCAGCATAGGGGGTGCGCCGACGGCGTATGTGTGCCGCGGATTCGTGTGCGATCGGCCGGTGACCGCGGTCGAGGGTCTGCGGGAGTTGATCGACGAGCGCTGAAACGCGCAGGGCCCGTGTGGTATTCCACACGGGCCCGGTTCGATCCCTGGAAGGGATCAGCGTTCTACGAGCCGAGGCTTCCGGTGACGCCGTTGAACCACGTGCTCAGGTCGGTGATGGCGTTGTTGGCCGAGGTGATCAGGCCGGTGACGACGGTGTCGACACTGCCGACGGGGATTGCGATGAGACTGGTGATCGATCCGAAGTCCATGGTGTACCTCCAAAAGGATTGCGGGGCGGCCGGGCCGCCCTACATGGTGGGGAAGCTCCACAGGGGGGAGCGGGGCTTTCGTGTCGACAGCGTCAGCTGTTGAAGATGCCCGCGACCGAACCGGTGATCGTGGCGAACAGGCCCTCGAGCGCGTCCAGCGAGCCGAGTCCCTTGAAGATGTCCTCGATCGAAGCCATGTAACTCTCCTAACGTGAATGCGGGTGGCGCAATTTTGATCGCAGTCGAATGCAGGCATGCGCCGATGTTCAATCGCAAGCAAGTGCTTGTGACTGGAGTGAAGGTAGCAACCCATTGATGCCGGTGTGATGTATTTCGGCGAACTTCCTCGGGGCGGATTCCGCGGGGTGAAACACCGTCGATGCGACAAATCCATCCCTTCGAAGCGATATTGAACATCTGTCCGTTTCGTCCGGTCGAGGATGGTCCAGGCCGTGTCTCCCACCGGCGCGGTCGACTGAACGAATTGCTCCGACTATCGGAGAGCCGCCTCGATGGTGGGCCACGACCGGCCGAGTTCGTCGCGCCAGTACGGCCACGCGTGCACGCCCGACGGTTGGGCGCTGCGGGTCACGTCGGCGCCCGCGTCTCGAAGAGCCTGCGCCAGTTGGTCGGTACACAGATTGGAGCCCGCCTCGAGCAGGCCGCCGACGACGACCCGGTCCTGGATACCCTGCTGGTCGAGGGATTCGTGGGGTCCGGGGAGGCCATTACCCGACGAGAGGTAAACCTTCTTGCCGACGAGGGCGGACGCGTTGCGGAACAGGTCGTGCTCACGCCAGGTGTCGTTTCCCTCAGGGCCCCACATCATCTCGGAGTTGGCCATGCCGTTGATGACGACCAGGTCGGTCAGCGCGCGCCCGACGGGGCCGTCGGTGACGTAGCAGCCGCTGTATCCGACGACGCCGTCGTAGAGTTGCGGTTCACGTGCCGCCAACATCAGAGCCCCCTGAGCACCGGACGAGATTCCGCCGATGACGTTGCGGCCGTTGGTGTCGAGTTCGGCGTCGATGAGTGGAGGCAGTTCCTTCGACAGGAACGTCTCCCACTGGGTCCGCCCGAACGTCGGGTGGTCCTGAGCCCAGTCGGTGAAGAGGGTTCCGGTACCGCCGACCGGTAGGACGACATTGACGTTCTTGTCGGCGAAGAAGGCTTCCGCGTCGCCCCTGGTGTGATCGAGCCAGTTGCTGCTCTCGACCTGGCCGGAATTGCCGTCGAGAAGGTAGAGGACGCCGCGGGTCTGACTCCGGTCGGCGGGCAGGATCACGTTGACCGGGACCTCGCGGCGCATCGCCGGCGACGCGACTTGCAGGAGGAGCAGTCGATCGTCCACGGACGTGATGCTGGTGATCGACGGTCGAGCGTCTACGGCCACCTGGACGTATTCGGGTACGGCCGTCCCGATCTCGGCTTCGGCTGTGGCCACTGCGGGCAGTGCCGCGAGGAGTCCTAAGGTCAGCAGTCCTGCGGACAGCACTCGAATATTCTTCCGCTGCATACTTGTTCGATCTCCCCGGTTCGGCTCGTTCAGTTGCCCAGCGCCCGTGCAGTCATCGGCCTCAGTTTGTGCAGGTCGTCATCACAGTATCCCCCCATGAGCGGGAATCTGCGGGACGGAAATCTGTACGGCCAACGGTGTTCGATAGTCCCCGGTCGAGTTGGTCGCAACGTAGTTCCGGTACCGTACAGACACAATCGGGGCCCGCGCGGAAGCGCGGGCCCCGATGAGGTGCTCAGGGCACCGTCGCCTGTTTTACTTCGGCGGCCCTTCAGCGGGGTAGCCGCTGAGAACGAAGAGCGAACCGATGGCCTTCATGACCTGAGCGCTCGCGCTCGCGGTACCAACTCCAAGTGCTTCGTAGAGGGATCCCATGATGCTCCTTAGGTAGTGCGATTCTGTGCGGTTGACATGACTAGCGCCGAGACTCCGTCACGAAGTCCAGCCGCCGAGGCGGTCAATCGCTTGGACAGCGAACTCGCTGTGTTACTTGGTCGGGGCCGCCGAGAAGCTGTCGATCGAGCCGAAGCCGATGTCGACGAGCGCACCCACCGAGCCGAGGGCGCTGTCAATGCTGGTCTGAGCGGAGCCGAGGAACGCCGGGAGCAGTCCGTCGGCAAGAAGGGAGCCGAGTCCGCCATTTCCCAAGATTGCGCCCATAAGTCCTTCGAGTGAACCCATTTGTGCCTCCTGAAGACGTCATGTGTTACCCGGTACCGAATCCCGCACACAATTCGGATCGCACACCGGTTTTTCGTGTATCACGAGCGGATTGCCTGTGATCAAACGAACGGTAACAACGGATCACATGCTGCCGGGTCGGTTTCAGGAAAGTTTTCGCGAATCGGAGGAAGGTCCCTCGGCGACCGGGGTCGCCGCGCGCTCGACCAGAGAGCGGAACGACTCGCTGAGGAGGGCTTTGTAACGATCGGTGTCCGGCATCATCGCGGCATCGGTGGAGAACGAGATCTCGATCTCGTCGCCGTGATGCGACACGATCAGATGCCGCAGTCCGACTTTGTCGATGATTCCCAGAATGCCGAAGCTCTTGACGAGAGGCGCACCGCGCAAGATCATGTCGTCGCCAGCCCAAGGGATATTGCTGACCATCGTGTTGATGGTCTCGACGGTTCCCTCGGGCTGCTTGCGCACGTCCATCAGTCGCGTGACGAGCTTCAGCAGCCAGGCGGGCGATGTGTCGATCCTGGACGCGGCTTCCTGGACATCGGGGTTCCGATGCCGTTCCTTCTCGGCGCGGATCGTTGCGTTGATGGCTCGGAGTCGCTGGACCGGGTCGTCGATGTCGGTGTGAAGATCCACCGTCATCAACGCGAGATGGTTCGCACGATTCCCGTTCGGATGGTCGGCCACACCGGGGCGTGTGCCCCGCAGCGACATCGGCACGAGTGTGGCGAGGGATCCGGGCGGGGTTTCGCCCTTCTCGGCCAGGTAGGCGGCGAGGGCCCCGGAGATCGTGGCCAGCAGAACGTCGTTGAAGGTCACGCCCTCGACGGCTGCCTGCACGGTGCGGATGTCCTCGGGTGGGAAGCTCACGACGTCGAACGTGAGCTCGGAGGTGATGGCCGTGTTGAAGCGGGTCGTGGGTCGCCGTGGCGGAGTGGGCGCGATCGCGCCGGACTGGACCTGTTCGGTGACTCGGCGCGCCGCCCCTCCCGACGTCGTGAGCCCCTGACGGAAGTCGCGCCACTGCTGTGGGAGCCGGCCGATGGCCTTGACGAATTCTGCAGGCGGGAACCAGTTTACCGACGTCGAGGGAATTGGCGGGTGAGTCTCCGAACGACCGAAGATGCGCAACGCCAGGTCGCGGGCGGCGAGGCCGTCCCCGGAACTGTGGTGGCATCGCAGGACCGCGACGGTCATCCGGTCGGGCAGTCCGTCGATGCCGGTGACGCCGGTGAGGAAGTGCAGCTGCCACGGCGGCCGGGTGAGGTCGAGAGACTTGCCCGAGAAGCGGGCGATGTGGTGCCGCAGAGCATCCCACCCAGGCCCGTCGACCGGCTCGACGATCACGTGCTTCGTGAGATCGAGGGTGGGGTCCGGAACCCAGAACGGATAGTCGAGGGCGAGAGGGACATGCCGCAGACGTCGGGTGAAGACTCCGCTGTAGCCGAGTCGCTCCCGCATCCACGAGATGGCCTCGGCCTGCGTGATCGGCGCGGCCTCGGCGGTGGTGTCGAACAGATAGATGCCCGTCGAGTTCGAGATGCGGTTCTCGCGTTCGTGGTAGACGAAGTCGGCATCCTGCGGTGCCAGCCTGCTGATGCCACCCACTACATGTTCGGTCGTTGTCACTCGGTCCCTCCCGGATCAGATCCGCTCAGAGTAAGCAGGCGACCCCGTGTTCAGGGGTGTTTCGGGGACCTTTCGCGCAGTCTCCGCAAAGCGGAGATGCACCGGTCGGCTACCCGAACACGACCAGGCAGACCGCGGCGAAGTGGCACAGCGCCGCGACCGCGGTGGCGGCGTGGAAGAATTCGTGATGCCCGAATGTCTGCGGCCAGGGATTGGGCCACTTGGTGGCGTAGAGGACCGCGCCGACGCTGTAGAGGACGCCGCCGATCGCGAGCAGGACCAGAGGCAGCACGCCGGCCTCGTCGACGAGGTCCCCGGCCACGGGAACGATGGCCCATCCGAGCAGGAGATAGAGCGGGACTCCGACCCAGCGAGGGGCGGTGGGCCACAGCATCTTCAGCGCTATGCCGGCGAAGGCGCCGCACCAGACGACCGTCAGCAGGATCGCCCCGGTGCGTGGTGGGAGCGCCAGCAGTCCGAACGGGGTGTAACTGCCGGCGATGAACAGGAAGATCATCGAGTGGTCGGCACGCTTCATCCATGTGCGGGCGCGCACGGTGTGCCAGTGGATGCGGTGGTAGGTGGTGCTCACCGCGAACAGGCCGCACACGGTGAGGCTGTAGGTCAGCGTCGCGAGCCCGGCGCGTGGCGATTCCTTCGCGTAGGCGAGTGAGACCAGTACGGCGCTCGCCAGGATCGCGACCACCAGCGACCACGCGTGGATCCAGCCACGCATGCGCGGCTTGACCGGCAGGTCGTCCAGTCCGAGTGCCGTCATGTCGGTGCCCCTGTCGTTGTTCCGCCTGGTGGTACCGTCCCGCGCCACCAAACCTACGCAACCGTAACCTACGGTTGGGTAACTAAATGTAGCGGTGGCGAACGTCTCCGTGCCGACACTGTGACCACCGTCGCGGGTGCGCGGGGTTCGCGGCGTAGTCTTTCTTCTCGTGGTGATGTCCAGGTGAAATTGCGCGGCCTGCTGTACAGCATCTACGAGCGACGGCTCCTGCGCCGTCTCGACGGTTTACAGCATCCGCGCCATGTGGCGGTGATGTGCGACGGCAATCGCCGGTGGGCGCGGGAGAACGGATTCACCGACGTCAGCCACGGGCACCGGATGGGTGCGCGCAAGATCGCCGAACTGCTGCGCTGGTGCGACGCGGCAGGCATCGAGATGGCCACCATCTATCTGCTCTCCACCGAGAACCTGCGCCGCGAACCCGAGGAACTCGACACCCTCCTCGAGATCATCACCGACGTCGTCGAGGAGATCTCCGCGCCGGGCCGGAACTGGAGCGTCAAGATCGTCGGAACGCTCGATCTGCTCCCGGACGAGCAGGCGCGTCGCCTGCGGGAGGCGGCTGAGAGCACCCGTGGACGCACCGGCACGCACGTCAACGTCGCGGTCGGCTACGGCGGCCGGCAGGAGATCGCCGATGCGGTGCAGTCGTTGCTGCGCGAGAAGCTCCGTGAGGGGCTCACCGGCGACGACCTCGTGAAAGCGATGAGCGTCGAGGGCATCGACAGCCACCTCTACACGTCGGGACAACCCGATCCCGATCTGGTGATCCGGACGTCGGGGGAGCAGCGGCTGTCGGGATTCCTGCTGTGGCAGAGCGCGTACTCCGAGATCTGGTTCACCGAGGCCTACTGGCCCGAGTTCCGGCGCGTCGACTTCCTGCGCGCGCTGCGCGATTACGCGGCCCGGCACCGTCGGTTCGGCACCTGACCGACCGCTACCGCACCGGCGGTGTCATCGCCGGGAACCAGACGTCGGTGAGGATCTCCGCAGCCTGCTCGCGGGAGACCTCGATGGTGCCCTGCACCGCCCACCGGGTGAAGAAGCGTTCGAGTTGGGTGACGAGTAGTTCGATCCGCAGGCGAGCTTCCTGTTCCCGGTCGTCTCCCCATCGCGCCAGGTACGACGGCATCGCGCTCGGCAGTGCCGAGATGGCCTCGCGGGCCGCCTCGCGGAACTCCGGTTCGAGGGCCAGTGCCTCGTCCCAGGCGGGCAGGATCGCGCGGTTGCGGTCGAACCAGTCGATGGCCCGGCCCACCCAGCGAGCGAACTCGTCCCGCGATCCGCTGTCGAGGACCTCGTCGAGGTCGGCGTAGACCGACGCCGCGCGCGGCTCCATCGCTTCGGACCCGATCTTGCGCAGGACGTCGGTCTTGCCGGTGAAGTGCAGATAGAAGGTGGCGCGACTGCAGCCGGCTGCCGACGTGATGTCGTCGATCTTCACGGCCGCGTAGCCGCGCGCCGCGAACAGGTCACGGGCGCAGTCCAACAGCCGGAGTCGGGTGATCCGCTTCTGTTCGTCGCGCTGCGTCGGCTTCCTGTCGGCCTCGGCCCTGGTCCCGATCTGGTTCACCTCACACCTCCGATCGCATCGTACGGACCGGTGCCGTGCCGGTCCGCGAGGCTTCGCTTGACAGTGTGTCAGTGAATCCGGTTCTATGACGCAGATCACGCTCTGTCAGGTTTGACGTTCGATTCAAGCGCGGGAGAGGAACGACCATGCCCCAACTGCCCCAGGTGTGCATCATCGGCGCCGGCTGCTCGGGATTCACCACCGCGAAGCGCCTCAAGGATCACGGCGTCCCCTACGACTGCTTCGAGGCCTCCGACGACGTCGGCGGCAACTGGTACTACAAGAACCCGACGGGCATGTCGTCGTGCTACGAGAGCCTGCACATCGACACGTCGTCGACGCGGTTGCAGTTCGAGGACTTCCCGGTGCCGGCGGACTGGCCGCACTTTCCGCACCACACGCTGATGCACGGCTACTTCCGTGACTACATCGAGAAGTTCGGTCTGCGCGAGACCATCACGTTCGGCACCATGGTCGAGAAGGCCGTCCGCAACGCGGACGGGACCTGGGCGGTCACGCTCGATACCGGTGAGACCCGCACGTACGACGCGCTCGTCGTCGCGAACGGCCATCACTGGGATCCGCGGATGCCGGAGTATCCCGGCACGTTCGACGGCCGGATCATCCACAGCCACGACTACCTCAATGCGTTCGACCCGATCGACATGCGCGGCAAGAACATCGTCGTCGTCGGGATGGGCAACTCGGCGCTCGACATCGCCTCGGAACTGTCGCACCGGTCGATCGCGAGGCACGTCTGGGTGTCCGCACGTCGCGGGGTGTGGGTGCTGACCAAGTACCGCGAGGGCAAGCCGGCGGACAAGATGATGATGCCGCCGTGGATGCCGAAGAAGCTGGGCCTGAAGATCGCCCGGCGCAAGATCAAGAAGTCGCTGGGCCGGATGCAGGACTACGGCCTGCCCGAGCCCGATCACGAGCCCCTCGGCGCGCACCCGTCGGTGAGCATCGACTTCCTCGCGAAGGCCGGATCCGGTGACCTGACGTGTGTGCCGGCGATCGAATCACTCGACGGCGACCACGTCCGCCTGGTCGACGGCCGCCGGATCCCGGCCGACGTGATCGTGTGCGCCACCGGATACAACATGAGCTTCCCGTTCTTCGAGGATCCGTCGCTGCAACCCGATGCGCAGCACCGGCTCCCGCTGTTCAAGCGGATCATGCAGCCCGGCGTCGACAACCTGTTCTTCATGGGTCTGGCGCAGGCGTCGCCCACGATCGTCAATCTCGCCGAGCAGCAGAGCAAGCTCGTCGCCGGTGTGCTCGACGGCAGCTACGCGCCGCCGGCCACCGACGAGATGCGCCGGATCATCGCGGCCGACGACGCGGCGAGCCTGGCGCAGTACTACCAGACGCCCCGCCACACCATCCAGGTGGACTTCGCACGCTACGTCCGGGATCTGAAGAAGGAGATCGCCGCCGGGGAGAAGCGGGCGCAGAGTGTGTCGGTGGGGGCACGGTGACGCCCGTCGAGGGGTTCGCCGACCCGAGCTTCGCAGGGCTGCGAGATCTGCTGCAGCGCAACCTCGATGACGGCACCGATGCCGGTGCGTCGGTGTGTGTCGTGCGCGATGGCGAGATCGTCGTGGACCTGTGGGGCGGCGTCGCCGATGTCGACACCGGCGCCCGCTGGGTCAAGGACACCGTCGCCAACACGTATTCGCTGACCAAGACGATGACGGCACTCACGGCGCTCGTGCTCGTCGATCGCGACCTGCTCGATCCCGACGCGCCGGTCGCCCGGTACTGGCCGGAGTTCGCCGCGAACGGCAAGGACGGTGTCCTGGTGAGGCACGTCCTCGGACACACGTCGGGTGTGAGCGGTTGGCAGCGACAGGTGACGGTCGCCGACATCTGCGACGGCGTCCTCGCGGAAGATCTGCTCGCCGAGCAGGCGCCGTGGTGGGAGCCGGGTTCCGCGTCGGGCTACCACGCCACGAACTACGGGCACCTCGTCGGCGGCCTGGTCCGCCGGATCACCGGCCGCAGTCTCGGCGAGTTCTTCGCGACCGAGGTCGCGGGGCCGTGCGGCGCCGACTATCTGATCGGCACACCCGCCGACGTGGATCCGCGGGTCGCGCCACTGATTCCGCCGCCGCCCACCGGATTCGACTACGGCGCGCTCCCGGCGGACAGCGTCTTCGTCAAGACCATGACCAATCCTGTGATCCCGATCCCGGAGACGTCGAGCAGGCAGTGGCGTGGCGCCCAGATCGGCGGTGCCAACGGCCACGGCAATGCCCGGTCGGTGGCCCGCGTCCAGGCGGTGATCTCGCACGGCGGGCGGGCCGTCTCCGGCGCGGAGGTCCTGCGACCGGAGACCGTCGAGCGCGTGTTCGATGTTCAGGCCGACGGCGTCGACCAGGTGCTCGGCGCCGTACTGCGGTTCGGACTCGGGTACGCGTTGCCCGCTCCGTCGATCCACCCCTCGATCCCCGACGGTCGGGCGTGCTGGTGGACGGGCTACGGCGGGTCGATCGTCGTCAACGACCTGGAGCGCCGGATGACGTTCGCGTACGTGATGAACAAGATGACCCCGCAACTCCTCGGCGCGCCACGTACCGAGGAATACGTCGCCCGGACGTACGCGGCGCTGTGACCTCGGGTGTCCTGTGCGCCGCACGGGGGACGCACAGGACACCCGGATCCCTCAGAGCTTTCGGAGTCGCAGGCGGTTGATGGTGTGATCGGCGTCCTTGCGGAGCACCAGAGTCGCGCGCGGGCGGGTCGGCAGGATGTTCTCGACCAGGTTGGGCCGGTTGATCGAGTTCCAGATGTCCTCGGCCGCCAAGGTCGCGTGCTCGTCGGACAGCGCCGCGTAGTGGTGGAAGTGCGCGTTGGGGTCGGCGAAGGATGTCTTACGCAGCGCCAGAAAACGTTTGATGTACCAGGCTTCGATGTCCTCGATGCGCGCGTCGACGTAGATCGAGAAGTCGAACAGGTCCGAGACCATCAGCCGGGGGCCGGTCTGCAGCACGTTCAGGCCCTCGATGATGAGGATGTCGGGCTGTCGGATGAGGTGGTACTGGCCCGGGATCACGTCGTACGAGGTGTGTGAATAGACCGGGGCGGCAACCTCTTCCGCACCGGACTTGACCTCGGTGACGAACCGCAGCAGCTTGCGGCGGTCGTAGCTCTCGGGAAAACCCTTGCGGTGCATGATGCCGCGTCGGGTGAGTTCGGCGGTGGGGTAGAGGAACCCGTCGGTGGTGACGAGGTCGACCCGCGGGTGGTGTTCCCAGCGGGCGAGCAGCGCCTGCAGGACGCGGGCCGTGGTGGACTTGCCGACCGCGACGCTGCCGGCGACTCCGATGACGAACGGCACCTGACGGTCGGGGTGCTTCTCGCCGAGGAAGGTTGCGGTGGCGGCGAACAGACGCTGTCGGGCGGCGACCTGCAGGTGGATCAGTCGCGCGAGCGGGAGGTAGACCTCGGCGACCTCGTCGAGGTCGATCTGCTCACCGAGACCACGCAGGCCCACGAGCTCTTCCTCGGTGAGTACGAGCGGCGTCGACTTGCGCAGCTTGCGCCACTGCTTGCGGTCGAACTCGACGTAGGGGCTGGACTCGCTCACCCGTGCCATCGGTGCACCTCTCGGGAGAGCGGCTCCGACTGCGATCGGTGCATGCGCGTGCTGGGGGGAGGCAGGTGCATGAGCCAGATTGTGCTCGCAGCCACACACCGCCGATGCGCCGGGTCCACTTCGCACCGAAAACGACTAGTGTCAGCCGCCATGGAGCTCGACACACTGGTGCGTGAATACCTCCTGCTGGGTCTGCGTTTCGACCGCCTGGAGGAGGGGTTCGTCGATGCCTACATCGGTGATCCGGCATTGCGCCGTCAGGTGGAGAACGAGCCGCGGCCGGATCCGCGCACACTCGTCGGCGATGCCCGTGCGCTGCGCGCCGAACTGCCTTCGGGCGGATTGAGTGAGGACCGGACGAGGTTCCTCGAGGCCCACCTGACGGCGTTGGAGTGCTCGGCGCGCAAGTTCGCCGGCGACGACATCGGCTTCGTCGACGAGGTGGCAGCGTATTTCGACGTGCGGATCGCGCCCGGCGACGAGGAGCGGTACCGCGACGCGCACCGTCGGATGGATGCCGTCCTGCCCGGACCGGGCACCCTCGCCGAACGCATGGAGGCGCACCGCGCGGCCGACCGGATCCCACCGGATCGGTTGCAGGCCTGCGTCGAGGCGTTCGACAGCGCGCTGCGCGACCGTGTCCGCGCCGAGTACACGCTGCCCGAGCACGAGCGGGTCGACTACGAGGTGGTCGGCGACAAGCCGTGGTCCGGGTTCAACTACTACCTCGGCGGCTACCGCTCCACGGTCGCGATCAACTCCGATCTCGACCAGCACATGTCGAACCTGCCGCGGCTGATCGCGCACGAGTCCTATCCCGGTCACCACACCGAGCACTGCCGTAAGGAGGCCGGACTGGTGGGGGCCGGTCAGCTCGAGCAGACGCTGTTCGTCGTCAACACCCCGCAGTGCCTGATGGCGGAGGGACTGGCGGATCTGGCGCTGGAATCCGTCGTTGGCGAGGGCTGGGGGCGCTGGGCGCAGGAGATCTACGCCGACCTGGGTCTGCGGTTCGACGGCGAGCGGGCGGAGGAGCTCGCGGCGGCGTCGAGCGGGCTGCTGTCGGTGCGGCAGGACGCCGCGCTGCTGCTGCACGATCGCGGAGCGAGCGCCGACGACGTCGCCGAGTTCCTGCAGCGTTGGACGCTGTCGAGTCCCGAGCGGGCGCGGCAGAGCCTGCGGTTCCTGTCGTCGCCGTTGTGGCGCGCGTACATCAGCACGTACGTCGAGGGATATCGCCTGCTCGGCGGCTGGCTGGCCCAGGCTCCGGTCGGGCCCGAGAGGTCCGAGCGGTTCCGCCGACTGCTCGACGAACCCCTCACTCCGGGTGCGCTACGCGGCGACCTCGTGAGCGCTGACGGAGCCGCCTCGATGCTCGGCCGAGGTCGTCCTTAGACTGGGAGCGATACTTCCGCAATCCAGCCTGGAGATTCGCTGATGACTGCTGTGCCTGCCACCGACGTGAATACCGCGTCCCTCGCCGAACTGGACCCCGAGGTCGCCACCGCGATGGCGGGTGAGTTGTCGCGTCAGCGTGACACTCTCGAGATGATCGCGTCGGAGAACTTCGTTCCCCGCGCGGTGCTCGAGGCCCAGGGCAGCGTGCTGACCAACAAGTACGCCGAGGGCTACCCGGGTCGTCGCTACTACGGCGGCTGCGAGTTCGTCGACGTCGTCGAGGACCTGGCCCGCAACCGCGCCAAGGACGTCTTCGGTGCCGAGTTCGCGAACGTCCAGCCGCACGCCGGCGCGCAGGCCAACGCCGCGGTGCTGATGGCGCTGATGAACCCGGGCGAGAAGCTCATGGGCATGGACCTCGCGCACGGCGGTCACCTCACCCACGGCATGAAGCTGAACTTCTCGGGCAAGCTGTACGAGGTCGCGTCGTACGGCGTCCGCGAGGACACCCACGTGGTCGACATGGACCAGGTCCGCGAGACCGCGCTCGCCGAGCGTCCGCAGGTCCTGATCGCCGGCTGGTCGGCGTACCCGCGCCACCTCGACTTCGCGGCGTTCCGTTCGATCGCCGACGAGATCGGCGCCAAGCTGTGGGTCGACATGGCGCACTTCGCCGGTCTGGTCGCCGCGGGTCTGCACCCGTCGCCGGTCCCGCACGCCGACGTCGTGTCCACCACCGTCCACAAGACGCTCGGTGGCCCCCGCTCGGGCATGATCCTGGCGAAGAAGGAGTGGGCGAAGAAGCTCAACTCCTCGGTGTTCCCCGGTCAGCAGGGCGGCCCGCTGATGCATGCGATCGCTGCGAAGGCTGTCGCCATGAAGATCGCCGGCACCCCGGAGTTCAAGGCGCGCCAGGAGCGCACCCTGGCCGGTTCGAAGATCCTGGCCGAGCGTCTGGGTGGCGCCGATGTCGCCGGCAACGGCATCTCGGTCCTCACCGGTGGCACCGACGTGCACCTGGTGCTGGTCGACCTGCGTCACTCGCAGCTCGACGGCCAGCAGGGTGAGGATCTGCTCCACGAGATCGGTATCACCGTCAACCGCAACGCGGTGCCGTTCGACCCGCGTCCGCCGATGAACCCGTCGGGCCTGCGGATCGGTACCCCGGCCCTGGCCACCCGCGGCTTCGGCGACGCCGAGTTCACCGAGGTCGCCGACATCATCGCGACCGCCCTCGCCAACGGTGCCGCCGCGGACGTGCCGGCCCTGCGTGCCCGCGTCTCCAAGCTGGCCCAGGACTTCCCGCTGTACGACGGCCTCGAGAACTGGGGCCTGCTGCCCAAGGCCTGATCCTTCCGGACCACGACGACGGCCCGCCCCTTGTCGGGGCGGGCCGTCGCGTTGTTCATACGGGTGGGACACCCCTCTGTGCATCGGTGGGTCACCGGGTTGTTTCCGGTTTGCCGGTATTCGTCAGTCTTCCGTCGTAGACTTCGCGCGCCACGACGGTTCCCAGGGGGAGAGATCACATGAGTCCACGCACGGCGGCTGCCGGCTTCAGACGTCGGTTCGCGGTCGGTCCGGCGGCGCTCGTCGCCACCACCGCGGTCGGGCTGGTGCTCGGTGCCTCGGCACCGGTCTCGGCCGAACCGGCGGCCCCGAGCAGCGCCGTCCGCGCCGCCGAGGTCACGTCGACCACCGACATGGGTGGCGAACGGACCCGGCTGGCGGTGTACTCGCCCTCGATGGACCGGGACATCCTCGTCGACGTCCTGCGCCCGCAGGGCGCCGACGGTACCCGTCCCACGCTGTACCTCCTCGACGGAGCGGAGGCCGATCCGTCCGCGAGCGCGTGGACCATGATCACCGATCTCGAGACGGTCGCCCGCGGGCAGAACGTCAATGTGGTGCTGCCTATCGGCGGTGCACACACGTACTACACCGACTGGCAACGCCCGGACCCGGTCCAGGGGAAGGTCGCATACGAGACTTTCCTGACGAAGGAACTGCCGCCGGTGATCGACGCGTGGGCCGGCGGCAACGGCGCCAATGCCATCGGCGGTGCGTCGATGGGCGGCGCCGCTGCCCTCACCCTCGCGGCCCGCAACCCGGATCTCTACCGCGGCGTCGCCGGCTACAGCAAGTGTGCGGACACGTCGAGCCCGATCAACCAGTGGGTCATCCAGTACGACGTGCGCCGCGGTGGCGGCGATCCGCTGAACATGTGGGGTCCGTCGACCGATCCGGCATGGGCCGCCCACGATCCGAGCGTGAACGCGGAGAAACTGCGGGGCAAGACGATCTATCTGTCCTCGGGCTCGGGAATTCCCGGTCAGTACAACAAGCTGCTCGGCGACTCGTTCGAGCAGACAGCGTCGGGAATGTTCGTCGAGTTCGGGACCTTGGTGTGCACCGCCGGCCTGGGCGCACGCCTCGATTCGCTCGGCATCGAGCACACCACCAATCTGCGTCCGACGGGCACCCACCGCTGGAGCTACTGGAACGACGAACTGAAGGCATCGTGGCCGATCCTCATGGAATCGCTCGGGGTCGAGGTCGACGAGCCGGCGCCGCCGGTCGTGCAGGGCAGCAGCGAGTCGTGACATCGTGGTCGGCTGCCGCGGCGTCATCGCGACACCGCTCGGCCGATTCGGAGTAGTCGCCAGAACCTTCTCGCCGCGTTGATGATTCAGAATGGTCGTACTGAATCCGTCGATGAAGGAATCTGCCGTGCTCGTACGTTCCGTGCCCGCGACCGTCCCCGACCACGAGTGGGCGAGGATCGTCGATTCGTTGACCCGTCGGGGTTTCCTCGCGGGGGTGGGGCTGTCCGTCGCCGCCGTTGCGACCGGATGCGGGAGCGGCGGTGCGGCGGGGCGTGATTCGGCGTCGGACACGGCCGCGGACGTGTCGGACGAGTTCGGTCCCGTCGCGGTGCCGGCCGACCCGCAGCGGATCGTCGTCGTCCACGTCAGCGCGCTGGTGACCCTGCTCGATCTCGGGATCCCGGCCGACCGGATCGTCGGCGGTTTCTTCGGAGCCGACGGTGTGCAGGGCGATGCCGTGCTGCGCACGATGCCGGAGGCCGCCGGAATCCCGAACATCGGCACCGCCGGGACGTGGAACCTCGAGGCGATCGTGAACACCGACCCCGACCTGATCGTCATGCTGTCGCACGGCAGCCCGTTCTTCACGAAGACGAAGAACGAACTGGCCTCCACGGGCGTGCCGGTGTTCGCGGGCTTCAACGGCTACACGACGTGGGAGCACCTCGAGCGGCTCGTCACCACCCTCGGTGTCGGCGTGCGCCGGGAGGCCGAGGCGGCAGCGCTGGTGCAGCAGACCCGTCAGCGGCGCGACGAGCTGAAGACACGGCTGTCCGCACTGGGCGCCCTGCCGTCGGTCACGCTGCTGCGGGCGGGCGAGGGCGGTGTCATGTACAGCCAGGTCGACCCACTGCTCAGTGCCGTCGGATTCCCCGGCGACCGACCCTCGGCCGACGAGTTCGCCCGCGAGATCCCCGCCGAGAGGATCGACAGCGTCACCAGCGACGTCGTCATCGTGAGTGCGTTCGGCGACTTCGACGATATCCGGACGCAGATGGCGCTCAATCCGCTCTGGGAGCGGTTGCCCGCGGTCCGTGCCGGGCGCGTCCACTATGTCGACGACAGCCTGTGGGGAGCGGGCTACTCGCCGCGCGCGACCCTGATGCGCTTCGACGACATCGAGCGGATCTTCACGTGACCCGCGAACACTTAACGCGGCGTTCACTCGACACGCCGTGCGTGAGCATCGCGCACCCGGGAGGACGGGCGTAGCGTCCCGGATAACAGGCAGCACGGGTAGCTGACTGTACGGGAGGTCCTGATCGTGGCTGATGCAGTCAGTGCGAGGGGGCCGGCGCCCGGCCCTCGTGTCGATTGACACTCGGGTTCGGACCGGTCCAGCGACATACGTTTGCGCGGGTGCCACGCAGACAACGAGGAGCCTCACGTGACCGCAATCAGCTCCGTCCGCACCTACGTCCTCGACACCTCGGTCCTGCTCTCGGACCCGTGGGCTGTCAGTAGATTCGCCGAACACGAGGTGGTCCTGCCGCTGGTCGTGATCAGTGAACTCGAGGACAAGCGTCACCATCACGAGCTGGGATGGTTCGCCCGCGAAGCACTGCGGATGCTCGACGACCTTCGTCTCGAGTTCGGTCGACTCGACCGTCCCGTGCCGATCGGCACCGAGAACGGCACGCTCCAGGTGGAGCTCAACCACACCGACCCGTCGGTGCTTCCCGTCGGATTCCGGACGGACAGTAACGATTCCAGGATTCTCGCCTGCGCCCTCAACCTCGCCGCCGAGGGCCGGGACGTGGTACTGGTGAGCAAGGACATCCCGCTGCGCGTCAAGGCCGGCGCAGTCGGTCTGCCGGCGGACGAGTTCCGTGCCCACGACGTCGTCCCGTCCGGTTGGACCGGGATGACCGAGTTGGACGTCGAGTCCGGCGCCATCGACCAGCTGTTCTCCGAGGGCGTCGTCGATCTCGACGAGGCCCGGGAGTTGCCGTGTCACACCGGTATCCGTCTACTGGGTGAACGGTCGAGTGCGCTGGGGCGTGTCACACCGGACAAGCGGGTACAACTGGTGCGCGGCGAACGGGAGGCATTCGGCCTGCACGGCCGGTCCGCGGAACAGCGCGTCGCGCTCGACCTGCTGCTCGACGAGAGCATCGGCATCGTCTCGCTCGGCGGCAAGGCCGGCACCGGCAAGTCCGCGCTGGCGTTGACGGCGGGGCTCGAGGCAGTCCTCGAACGGCGCAGCCACCGCAAGGTCGTCGTGTTCCGGCCGCTGTACGCCGTCGGCGGGCAGGAGCTCGGCTACCTGCCGGGCAGCGAGAGCGAGAAGATGGGGCCGTGGGCGCAGGCCGTGTTCGACACCCTCGACGGCCTCGCGAGCCCCGAGGTGATGGAGGAGGTGCTCAGCCGCGGCATGCTGGAAGTGTTGCCGCTCACGCATATTCGTGGCCGTTCGCTGCACGATTCGTTCGTGATCGTCGACGAGGCGCAGTCACTCGAACGCAACGTCCTGCTCACCGTGTTGTCCCGGCTCGGCAGCGGCTCGCGGGTCGTGCTCACCCACGACGTCGCCCAGCGTGACAACCTCCGGGTCGGCCGACACGACGGCGTCGCCGCAGTCATCGAGAAGCTCAAGGGTCACCCGCTGTTCGCGCACATCACCCTTACCCGCAGCGAACGCTCGCCCATCGCTGCACTGGTGACGGAGATGCTCGAGGAGTTCGGTCCCACCGCCTGACCCACGACCGGCCGAATGTCACATACGTTCAGTCGGATCGAACGTATGTGACATTCGGCGCGGGGGACGTCTGGGTGAACCTGCTGGATGTGCTTCTTCCGGCTACGAATCCGCCGGCTGCCAACCTGGGCCCTTGAACACGTACCCGAGCCGTGCACGCCAGGTCGTCGCCTGTCTGAAATCCGATGCGATGGAGCTGAACTCGTGGAACGCGACGCGCACGGGTTGGAAGGTTCCGATGTTCTTCGTGAGCCCGTAGACCACCCGCTCGCCCTCGGGTTCGAAAGTGCCGAAGAGTCGGTCCCAGACGATGAGGATCCCGCCGTAGTTGCGATCCAGATACTGCGCGTTGGACCCGTGATGGACGCGGTGGTGCGAGGGGGTGTTCAGCACCCATTCGATCGGCTTCCACATCGTGCCGACCCGTTCGGTGTGGATGAAGAACTGATACAGCAGGCTGATCGACTGCTGCAGCAGGATCATCCAGGGCGGAAAACCGAGGAACGCCAGGGGAAGCCAGAACGGGAGCGAAGACATCGGCGTCCACGGCTGCCGCAATGCCGTAGACAGGTTGTAGTACTCGCTCGAGTGGTGCACCACGTGGCTCGCCCAGAAGATCCGAATGGTGTGGTGGGTCCGGTGGTACCAGTAGTAGAGGAAGTCGTCGGCGAAGAAGAGCGCGATCCAGGTCAGGGGGTTGTCGGTGGGCAGGTGGATCGGGCTGATCGTGTAGGCGGCGGCATAGGTCGCCAACACGACGAGCTTCCACCCGAGGTTGACCACGACGTTCCCGATGCCCATTGTGAGACTCGTTGCGGTGTCGCGAAGTCCGTAGCCGCGTTGGTCCTCGTCGCGCAGGAAATGGAACGAGGCGGCCTCGAGAACGAGGCAGATCACGAACACCGGAATCGCGGTCCGAATCAGGTCGAACATCTCAGATCCCCTCGGACAGTGTGGTGACCACGCCGCTCAACATGCGTTCGGCGTGGGCGCGGGCCTCGTCGCCGCTCCGGTCCACTATCAGCGTGGCGAGCCGGACGTGGCTGTCGCGATCCGCCACCTCCATTGCGAGGCCGGAGAATCGGTCGATCCCGAGGCCGTCGATCGCGGCGACGAGCGTGTTGTAACCGAGTCGGTACGCGATGTTGCAGGATCCTTCGATGACGGCCTCCCAGAACTCGGTGTCGGCATCGGGATCGGGATAGCGCTCGGCAGCGGTCGCGATCCGTGTGAGCGTCGCGTCGTCGGCGCGTTCGGCGCAGGCGCGGACCGCGTCGGCGCCGACGGATCGGCGCATCTCGGCCACGTCGTGCAGCACCTTCACGGGTGGGACGGCCCCGGCCCGAACCAATTCGACGAGCACATCGAGGCCCGCGTGCGTTCGCCAGTCGAGCACGAGGGTCTTGCCGCCCTGGGCTATGCGGATCAGTCCCGCCTGTCTGATGCGTTTGAGCGCTTCCCGCACCGCATGCCGGTTGACCTGGAACTGCTCGGCGAGTTCGCGTTCGGACGGGATCGGCGAGCCCGCGGCGAACCGTCCGGACAGGATCTCGTCGACCAGTCCGGCGAAGACCAGATCGGAGACGGATTCGCGAAGCACTGGGGCGATGGCCATGCGCCCATGCTGGATCAGAACGGGGCGGCTGGTCAACTGGTTGGACCAATTTTTCTATCCCGGGCCTTCCGATGGCCCGCATTGTTGGATGGAATTTCTACCGGAAATGTTCGGACGAGGGCGTTATCGATGCAGGTGAATGTATGTAGGTGTGCCAAATCGTTGATCAATAGTGAAACGTGTTCTAGGTTTCGAGTGCAAGCTTTCGCACTCGGATCAGGAGCGGTTATGGCAGCGCACACGGAGCGGGACGAGCAGTTCGACGTGGTTGTGGTGGGTGCCGGCGGGGCCGGTATGGCCACTGCGATCACGGCCGCGAAGCAGGGTCTGAAGGTGGTCATCGTCGAGAAGTCGGAGTACTGGGGCGGCTCGACGTCCCGTTCGGGCGGCGGCGTGTGGATCCCCGGGAACTCGGTACTGAAGCGTGACGCACCCGCCGACGACATCGAGGCCGCTCGCACCTACCTGCACAGCATCATCGGGCCCGGAGTGGATCCGTCGCGGATCGACACCTACATCGATCGTGGCCCCGAGGCGCTGCAGTTCTTCATCGACAACTCCCCGCTGAAGCTCGAGTGGGTGAAGAACTACTCCGACTACTACCCGGAGGCCCCCGGCGGTCTGTCGTCCGGACGGTCGTGCGAACCCACGCCGTTCGACGCCCGCAAGCTCGGTGCCGATCTCGACACCCTGCACCCGCCCTACAGCAAGACTCCACTGAACGTCGTTGTGAAGCAGTCGGATTACCGGTGGCTCAGCACGGGACTGCGGCACTGGCGCGGACCGGTCCGCATGCTCCGGGTCGGCATGCGGACCTTCGTGGCCAAGGCGCGTCGGCAGAAGCTGATCGGCATGGGCGGCGCACTGATGGCCGAGTTGCTGCTCGGGGTGCGTGAGGCCGGGATTCCGTTGCGCCTGAACACCGGGCTCGTCGACCTGGTGGTCGAGGACGGCCAGGTGACGGGTGTCGTCGTCGAATCCGGTGGCGAGAAGAGCACTCTGCGGGCCGCGCACGGCGTCGTGCTGGCCTGCGGCGGCTTCGACGCCAACGACGAGATGCGCAAGAAGTATCAGCGGGCGCCGATCGGTGCGGACTGGACCATCGGCGCCCCGTCCAACACCGGTGACGGCATCAACGCGGGGCTGAAGGTCGGCGCCGCAATCGATTTCATGGACGACGCCTGGTGGGCGCCGTCCATTCCGCTGCCGCGGGGACCGTGGTTCGCGCTCGCGGAGCGGTCACTACCGCGCAGCATCATGGTCAACGACCGTGGTGAGCGCTTCATGAACGAGTCGCTGCCGTACGTCGAGGCGACGCACCGCATGTACGGCGGCGAGTTCGGTCAGGGTGACGGTCCGGGCGAGAACCTGCCCTGCTGGCTGATCTTCGACCAGACCTACCGTGACCGCTACCTGTTCGCCGGGGTGACCGCGCGCAGTCCGCTGCCGCGCAAGTGGCTCGAGAGCGGGACGATCGTCAAGGCGTCCACGGTCGAGGCGTTGGCCGAGAAGATCGGGATCCCGGCCGGCGTGCTCGCCGCGACGGTCCGACAGTTCAACGGCTTCGCCCGCACCGGCGTCGACGAGGACTTCCACCGCGGCGAGAGCAAGTACGAGCACTACTACGGCGACATCACCAACAAGCCCAATCCCAGCCTCGGCGAGCTCACCAAGGCGCCGTTCTATGCCGCGCAGATGGTGCCCGGCGACCTGGGTACCAAGGGCGGCATCGTCACCGACGTCGCGGGACGGGCCCTGCGTGAGGACGGCTCGGTGATCGACGGGCTGTACGCGGCCGGCAACACCAGTGCGCCGGTGATGGGGCACACGTACGCCGGACCGGGCGCCACCATCGGCCCCGCACTCGTGTTCGGTTACCTTGCGGCCCTGGATATCGCAGCGAAGGCGGGCCGGTCGGTCAGTCGTCGCTGAGCGGACCCAGTTCGGCCTCGAGGACCTCCTGTACGACGCGCATCGCGGCCAGTCCGGCGGGGGCGCCGCAGTAGGCGCTCGCGTGGATGACGGCCTCGACGATCTCGGTGCGGGTCAGCCCGTTCCGCAGCGCGCCGCGGACGTGGCCGCGCAGTTCGTTCTCTGCACGCAGCGCGATCAGCATGCCGAGGTTGATCAGGCTGCGGCTGCGGCGGTCCAGACCGGGACGCGTCCACACCGATCCCCACACGTGCTCGGTGATGAACTCCTGGATGTCCTCCGAGTCGGTGCCGCGGGTGCGCTCGAAAGCCCGCTCGACGAAGTCGGCACCCATCACCTCGGTGCGGACACCCAGTCCGGCCTGGAATGCGGGGGAGGTGTTCTGGTGCTCTTCGCTCATCGTCGTCGGCTTCCTGTGCAGGGTCTGGCGGCACACATCGCCGGTACCGCACGATCTGGGAGCCTACTCGCGTCGCTACCGGCGAAGGAGGGAGCGGGCCGTCGCCGTGACGGTGCCCACGGCGAGGTTGCCCCAGCTGAACCGGTCCCGCCAGAGCGCGATCCGGCCGTCGCGGATCTCGAACGTCCCGCACACCCAGAACGTGGAGCGCAGCGGCCCCACGAACAGGGTGTCGATGCGCTCGGTGAGGACGGTGTCGCCGTCGCTCGCGATGTTCTGCATGACGGCTTCGAAGCGGCGCGTCGGCCGATTCGCGAACGCGAGGGCACGGCGCACCGCTGGTAGTCCGCGCAGCGTCGGCAGGGTCCGGTTCTGCCACACGATGTCGGGCGTGAGGTACTCGGCGGCGCGGTCGACGTCCAGATCGGTGAGGGCGGAGAAGAATTCCTCGACCACCCGGACGGCAGTGTCGCTACGGTCGGCGTCGGATGTCGCGTTCATGGAGCACTCCTGGTGAAGGTGCCGAGGTGGTCGGTGTCGAAGTACTCGAGCACGACGGTGTTCCCGGTGAAGGTGGCCTTGGAGATCGAGCCGTCCGGGGCGTTCTCGCCGTCGGGGGAGAAGACGAAGGTGTCGCCGTCCCAGTGTGTGAGCGGGAAGGCCAGCCCCTTCGGTCCCATGGTCAGCACCAGGCCGCCGTCGCGCTCGGTGACCTGCGCGGGGCCGAAGTAGTCGTTGGCGTACGTACCCGAGTAGGCCCCGAGGGGTTGTGCCGGAGCCGGATCGGTGGGTGGTTGCTGCCCAACGAGTGAACCCTCCGGCGCGTCGAACTCGGAGAACTTCTCACTGTACAGCGCGGTCCAGTCCTCGCGGATCTCGCCGAACTGCACCAGATCCGCGAACTCGGCGGTGAGGGTCTCGGGCACACCGATCGGGGCCGCGTTGGTGAGAGCGACGATCGCGACGTCGGCGGACGGTATCGCGACGAAGCTGGTGGCAGCGCCCAGCGTGAATGCGCCCGAATGTCCGAGCGTGACCCGTCCGGCCGGGCTGGTGCCCACGTTGAATCCGAACCCGTAGAAGCCGGCGCGCGTGTCCGGGGTGGTGGGGGGAGAGGAGGCGCTCTGTGGGGAGATCGCGGGCAGCAGCGCCTCGGCCGGGATCAGTTGTCGCCCGTCGACCCGGCCGTCGCCCAGCAACATCGTCAGCCACGCGGTGAGGTCGGCGACGGATGAACTGACGCCGCCGGCCGGGGACTGGGCGTCGGGCTCGCGCACTGCCTGCGCGACGTATTTTCCGTCGACCGACATGTGTCCCACCGCACGATTCTCGCGTCCGGCGTAGTCCGCGAACCGGGAACTGGTGTCCGACATGCTCAACGGCCCGTAGATCGTCTGCTGCGACAGGGTGGCCCAGTCGGTACCCGACGCGGTCGCGACGGCCTCTGCGGCCGCAGTGAGCCCGAAGTTGGTGTAGGCGTAGGAATCCCGGAACGGCGTGAGGGGTAGCTGCCGCAGCCTCTCGAGCACCTGACCGCGGTCGTAGCCGAGGTCCTCGAGCTCGTCTCCGGCGTGGTCGGGCAGGCCGGAGCGGTGCGCGTACAGGTCACCGACGGTGACGTGCTCGGACACGTAGGGGTCGGCCAGAGCGAAACCGGGAAGTTCGGTCGCCACGGGGGAGTCCCAGTCGACGACGCCGCTGCCGACCTGTCGTGCCACGACCGTCGCCCCGATCGGCTTGGACATCGATGCCAACTGGAAGACGGTGTCGGCGTCCACCTTGTCCGGCTTGCCCACCTCGCGCACTCCGAACCCCTTCGCGTACAGGGTTTCTCCTCCGTGTACGACGGCGACAGCCATCCCGGGGATGCCGGAGTCCGCCATCAGCTTCTCCGCCAGCCCGTCCAACTGTGTGACGGCTTCGGCGACCGAGGCCTCGGGCAGCGGAACTCCGGCGACCTGTGCGGGATTCCGTGGCGGGGTGGACGTGGGCCCTGCCGTGTTCCCGTCCGGGGCGGAACTGCATGCGGTCGCCAGTGCCGACACGACCGCGACTGCGAGCGCACCGCGACGGAATGAGCGCATGGTGGACCCTTCTCTCCAGTCGGATGGTAGACCGACCTGCGATGCTCCGTGGGCGAACAGCGGGCCCGCGGTCTACTCCGTGGGCTCCACCTTCGTCATGGCGAGCACGTCGAGCCGACGATCCAGCTCGGACTCCGTCAGCCCGTCGCCGATCAGCCCTCGGTCGATCACGGTCTGTCGGATGGTCTTCTTCTCCCTCAGGGCCTGCTTCGCGACGGCCGCGGCCTCCTCGTAGCCGATGGCGGAGTTCAGTGGGGTGACGATCGACGGTGACGACTCGGCGAGCATCCGCAGGTGCTCCTCGTTCGCCTCCAACCCCACGATGCAACGGTCGGCGAACAGTCGGGAGACGTTGGCCAGTAGGCGGAACGACTCGAGCAGGTTGCGGGCCATCACCGGGATGTAGACGTTGAGCTCGAAGGCCCCGGCGGCGCCACCCCACGCGACCGTCGCATCGTTGCCGACGACCTGGGCCGCGACCTGGGTGACCGCCTCGGGCAGAACGGGATTGACCTTGCCGGGCATGATCGAGCTGCCCGGCTGCAGATCCGGGAGTCGGATCTCGCCGAGGCCGGTCAGTGGCCCCGACCCCATCCAGCGGATGTCGTTGGCGATCTTCGTGAGCGACACGGCCACGGTACGCAGCGCGCCGGACGCCTCCACCAGACCGTCACGGGCGGCCTGCGCCTCGAAACTGTTGCGGGCGGGGGAGAGTGCGTCGAGACCTGTGGTGCGGACCAACTCCGCGACGACGCGAGGACCGAACCCGTCGGGGGCGTTGAGCCCGGTCCCGACGGCGGTGCCGCCGATGGGCAGCTCACCCAGGCGGGGGAGCGTCGCGAGAACCCGCTCGATGCCTGCCTCGATCTGTCGGGCGTACCCGCCGAACTCCTGACCGAGGGTGACCGGGACGGCATCCATCAGATGGGTGCGGCCGGACTTGACCACCGTCTGCCACTGGGCGGCCTTGTCGAACAGGGCGAGCCGCAGATGATCGAGCGCGGGCACGAGATCCTTGACGGCGGCCTCGGTCGCCGCGACGTGGGTGGCAGTGGGGAAAGTGTCGTTCGAAGACTGCGACATGTTGACGTCGTCGTTGGGATGGACGGTCACGCCGGCCCTCGCCGCGAGGCTCGCGATCACCTCGTTGGCGTTCATGTTCGAACTCGTCCCGGATCCGGTCTGGAACACGTCGATCGGGAACTGGTCGTCGTGGCGGCCGGCGGCGATCTCGTTCGCCGCCGCGACGATCGCGTCGGCCTTGGTGGATTCGAGCAGTCCCAGATCCTTGTTGACCTGCGCGCAGGCGGCTTTCAGGAGCCCCATCGCGCGAATCTGGGCGCGTTCGAGGCCACGGCCGGAGATCGGGAAGTTCTCGACGGCCCGCTGCGTCTGCGCGCGCCACAGCGCGTCGGCCGGGACCCGGACCTCGCCCATCGTGTCGTGTTCGATGCGGAACTGGGGATCGGTGCTGTCGGTCATGGATCCAGCTTGCCACCGCTGGAAGAGCTGAAGGGTCCCTTCGTGCGCTCGCAGCGCACGAAGGGACCCTTCAGCTGGGGAACTGGAGGTGGTCGATCAGGGCATCGGCGGCTGCGCGCCGTCGACTCCGTCGAAGTTGATCGACGAGAACTCGTGCAGCTTCTCGAGGCGGTGGTAGGCCTCGATCATGCGGACGGTGCCGGACTTGCTGCGCATGACGATCGACTGGGTCGTCGCGCCGCCACCGTAGTAGCGCACGCCCTTGAGCAGGTCACCGTCGGTGACGCCGGTCGCGCAGAAGAAGATGTTCTCGCCTGTGACCAGTTCCTCGGTCCGCAGGACGCGGTCGAGGTCGTGGCCGGCGTCGATCGCCTTCTGACGCTCGGCGTCGTCGGTCGGGGCCAGGCGGCCCTGCAGCGCGCCGCCCATGCAGCGCAGTGCGGCCGCGGCGATGATGCCCTCGGGGGTGCCGCCGGTGCCCAGCAGCATGTCCACGCCCGACTCGGGGCGGGCCGTCGCGATCGCGCCGGCGACGTCACCGTCGGAGATCAGGCGGATGCGCGCGCCGGTCTCGCGGATCTCGCGGATGATCTCGGCGTGACGTGGACGGTCCAGGATGGTCACCGTCGTGTCCGACACCGCGCGATTCTTCGCCTTCGCGACGCGGCGGATGTTCTCGGAGACGCCGGCGGCCAGATCGATGACGTCGGCGGCCTCGGGGCCGACCGCGATCTTGTCCATGTAGAACACCGCGGACGGGTCGAACATCGCGCCGCGCTCGGCGACCGCGAGGACCGCGATGGAGCCGGGCGCGCCCTTGCTCATCAGCGTCGTGCCGTCGATCGGGTCGACCGCGACGTCGCACAGCGGGCCGTCGCCGTTGCCGACTTCCTCGCCGTTGTAGAGCATCGGGGCTTCGTCCTTCTCGCCCTCACCGATGACGACGACGCCCTGCATCGAGACCGAGCTCACCATATGGCGCATGGCATCGACGGCAGCGCCGTCGCCGCCCTCCTTGTCACCCCGCCCGACCCAGCGGCCCGCAGCCATGGCGGCCGCTTCTGTGACGCGTACCAGCTCGAGAGCGAGGTTGCGGTCCGGGGCCTCGCGGCGACTCGATGGGGTGCTGGCCGTCATGGGCAGTGCCTCCTGCTGCAGTCACGGTCGGCACAATGTGGTGGCCGACACGATGGGACGGCGACCGCGGTGCGGCCTGCCGTCGATTCGGTGGACGAATCTCGAGGTGATTCTCTCAGAACCCCCACGATGAGTGGGCTGCTGGGCCACCCCGACGGTGGAACAGGAATACTGGACACCGTGCCCGAGAAGAAGCCCCGCATTCTGCAGAACGGCCATGACATGGCGTGGTCGCTCATTCCGCTCGTTCTGGCGTGTCTGCTGATCGCGGGAATTGCGAGCCAGTGCTCGTTCAGCCCGGGTGGCCCCACACCCGGCCCCATCCCCAGCTTCGACGCCGATGCCGCGTTCAAGTACGACTCCCGCGAGCTCGGGTTCCCGATCCGGCAGCCGGAGATCCCCGAGGGCTGGACGGCGAACTCGGGCAGCCGCAGCATCGTCTCCGGCGATGGTGGCGGCGACTCGAGCAACATCGGGTTCATCACCGAGATCGGCCGCTACCTCCAGCTGACCCAGAGCGATGCGACCGTCGAGGCGCTGGTCCCGTTCATCGCGGGGGAACCGCGCATCCAGACGGGCACCGAGCAGGTCGGCGGCCGCACCTGGGACGTGTTCGACGACGGTGACTCCGAGGCGATCTGGGTCGCCGACTTCGGCGACGCCCGAGTGCTCCTCACCGGCCCGGCTCCGGTGGAGGACTTCACCCAGCTCGCGACCGCGATCGGCGGCGTCGAGCCGATGCAGCGCTAGGGCCGGACACGCGGTCGACCCTGCCGACGATTACTCGTCGGCGGTGTCGGCGGGGTCGTCGTCGGCGTGTGCAAGTGCGTCCTCGACCCGCTTGCGGGCGCCCGCGAGGTGCTGCTCGCAGCGCTTGGCCAGGGCCTCGCCGCGCTCCCACAGTGCAAGCGACTCGTCCAGGTCCAGTCCGCCCAACTCGAGGGTCTTCACGACGACGACCAGTTCGTCGCGCGCCGCCTCGTATCCGAGTTCGGTCACATCCGTGTTGCTCATGGTGCTCAAGACTCTCTTCCCATCACGGCGGCGCGGACGGCGCCGTCGGCCAATCTGACTCGGATCTGCGTGCCGGGCGGTGCGTCGTCCACCGACCGCAGCACCTCGGGCTCGCTGTCACCGTGGACGCGCTGCACCACCGCGTAGCCGCGGGCAAGGGTCGCGGCGGGGCCGAGAGTGGCCAGCCGTGCCCGCAGGTGCTCGACAGCGGTCGCTTCGGCGTCGATCGTGCGGGTGACGTCCCGGCGGGCGGTGACGCGGAGGCGTTCGACCTCCTCGGCCCGGCGGTCGATCCCGGACAGGGGATCTGCGAGCACCGGGCGGCTGCGGAGTTGCGCGACCAGATGCGACTCCCGCTGCACCCAGTTCCGCAGCGCGGCGGCGCTCCGCTGGCGTAGATCGGACACCAACGCCTGCTCGGCGACGGCGTCCGGTACGACGCGCTTGGCGGCGTCGGTGGGTGTGGCCGCGCGCAGATCGGCGACGTGGTCACTGAGCGGGCTGTCCGGTTCGTGGCCGATCGCGCTCACCACCGGCGTGGTGCACGCGACGATCGCACGGCACAGCGCCTCGTCGGAGAACGGCAGCAGATCCTCGACGCTGCCACCGCCGCGGGCGAGGATGATGACGTCCACGTGCGGGTCGCGGTCCAGTTCCCGGAGCGCTTCGATGATCTGGGGCACCGCGGTGGGGCCCTGCACGGCGGTGTTGCGGACCTCGAACCGCACGGCCGGCCAGCGGCGCTGGGCGACGCTGAGCACGTCCCGCTCGGCCGCGCTGGCACGTCCGGTGACGAGGCCGATCGTGCCGGGCAGGAACGGCAGCGGACGCTTGAGCCGGGGGTCGAACAGGCCTTCGGCGGCCAGCAGCGCGCGCAGGCGCTCGATCCGGGCCAGCAGTTCACCGATGCCGACCGCGCGGATCTCCGTCACCCGCAACGAGACGCTGCCGCGACCGGTGTAGAAAGACAGCTTCCCGAACATCACGACCCGGCTGCCCTCGGTGAGCGGCACCGGGGCGTCCCGCAACAGCTGCGGGGAACATGTCACCGACAGTGACATGTCGACCGACGGATCGCGCAGGACGAGAAACGCGGTCCGTGTCCCCGGGCGGGCGTTGATCTGGGTGATCTGACCCTCGACCCACACACTGCCGAGCCTGTCGATCCACTGCGCGACCTTGGTCGAGACGGTCCGGACCGGCCAGGGCTGTTCGGCCGTGCTGGGCGACGGGCCACCGGCGGCGGAGGCGGGGCGCGCGGAAGTCACTTGGCTTTGGCGGAGGTGATGCGATTGGCGAGCATGGTCTGGAACGGTGCCCGAGCCGCGGTGCGCTCCTCGTACTCGAGCAGCGTGCTCAGATCCTCCACCGACAGCGAACGCAGGCGCGAGCGCAGTTGGGCGAGCGTGAGCGCCGCGTAGTCGAGTTCCTCGGCGATCTCCGGAACCGGGATCTCGTCGGAATCGTCGGCCGTCGTGTCCGGGATCGGCGTCTTCGGGGTCGTGGTGGCGGTGGGGGCCGCCGGGGTCGACGCCGCTTCCCCCGCCTCGCCGGTGTCGGCGGGCGTCATCGAGTACAGCGCGAACCGGCCCGGTGCCGCTGGACGGTCGTCCTCGACATCGACCTCACCGTCGGTGTCGAAGCCGGAGGAGCGGTCCTCGTCGAACACCGCCCACGACGGCTCCTCCTCGGCGCGGTTGAGCAGACAGAACGCCTGGTCGCCCTTGATGGCGAGCGCAGTCATGGACTGCTGCATCCGCATCGTCGTCTGCAGGACCTGGCTGACCGCGGTCATCGGCAGTGTCACGGCTGTGGACGGCAGCTTGAGCGCCTCTTCGTAGGCCGTGATGGCCATTCCGGCGGCGACGCGCGCCACGAACGGGGGACGGATCATGCAAACAGCCTGCCTCACGATGGCGCGATTTGGTAGCTGACGGGACCGAACGTCGGCGAGAGGTCGTGTACTGCCGGGGCGGTCGCGGACATGCCCCGTAGGCTGGAGTCATGTCTTCGGCTGTTCCTCTCAATCTGGGTATCGCACGATCCGCGGGTTCCGATGCGGCTGGTGTCGGCAAGCGGATCCTTCTCGCCGAGCCACGTGGCTACTGTGCGGGCGTCGACCGTGCCGTCGAGACGGTCGAGAAGGCGCTCGAGAAGCACGGCGCACCGATCTACGTGCGCAAGGAAATCGTGCACAACCGCCACGTCGTGGACACGCTCGCCGAGCGCGGCGTGATCTTCGTCGACGAGACCGACGAGGTTCCCGAGAGCTCGGTCCTGGTGTTCTCCGCCCACGGCGTCTCGCCCGCAGTGCACGCCGCGGCCGCGGAGCGCAGCCTGCACACCATCGACGCGACGTGCCCGCTGGTGACGAAGGTGCACCAGGAGGCCAAGCGGTTCGCCCGCGACGACTACGACATCCTGCTCATCGGTCACGAGGGGCACGAGGAGGTCGAGGGTACCGCCGGTGAGGCGCCCGATCATGTGCAGTTGGTCGACGGCCCGGACGCGGTCGACTCGATCACCGTCCGCGACGAGGACAAGGTCATCTGGCTGTCGCAGACCACGCTGTCGGTCGACGAGACGATGGAGACGGTCAACCGTCTGCGGGAGAAGTTCCCCAAGCTGCAGGACCCGCCGAGCGACGACATCTGCTACGCCACCCAGAACCGTCAGGTCGCGGTCAAGGCGATGGCGCCCGAATGCGATCTCGTGATCGTGGTCGGCTCCCGGAACTCGTCCAACTCGGTGCGACTGGTCGAGGTCGCGCTGGGCGCGGGCGCCGAGGCCGCGTATCTCGTGGATTTCGCTCGCGAGGTGGATCTGGCGTGGCTCGACGGTGTCCGCACGATCGGCATCACGTCCGGCGCGTCGGTGCCGGAGATCCTGGTCCGCGGCGTGATCGACCTGCTCGCGCAGCACGGTTTCGACGACGTACAGCCGGTGACCACCGCCAACGAGACGCTCGTGTTCGCGTTGCCGCGTGAGTTGCGGGCCGCGCGCGCGTAGCGCCACCGAACCAACGAAGACCGCCCCGGGACAAGCATTCGTCCCGGGGCGGTCTTTCGTTTGCGGCTACTGGTCGATCGGGGGTTCGCGGCGATCGCGGTAACGCACCTGCCGGACGGGGTGATCAGGGGCGTCGGCCACCGGTCGGGCCGTCCGGGCCGGAATCGGGTCGCGATCGAGTGGCTCACGGTTCCTGACGATCGGCTCGTCGTAGCCGTTGTCGCGGCGCACGTTGTCCCTGCGTGGCGCGTCGCGGTAGACCGGCTCCCGGTGGATCGGTTCGCGGCGGATCGGCTCCCGGTGGATCGGCTCGCGCGCGACGGGGTCGTGATACCCGTCCCGCCCCCGACGCTGGTCGGGGCCCGCGTAGGCGCCGCTGTAGGACGACGCATGCGCCGTGACGGGGTCGTGCGGCGCGCGCGCGGTACGCGGCTCACGGGTGGGCTCGCGGTCGGCATCACGGACGTCGCGGCGGGGGCGCGCGCGGCGTGTCGCGGTGGTGGGTTCGTCCCGTCGAGCCGTGCGCGCCTCGGTGCGAGCGGGACGGCCGGACGTCCGCCGAGTACGTGAACGCGTGGGCGCACCGTTCTTCTGCTGGGCGAGGAACGTCCGGGCACCTGCGATCAGCGCCACCACGACGGTTGCGGCCAGCATCAACGGGAAACGGTTGACCAGTGGAATCGCGACGTTGAACGCGAGGTCCTTGAGCCCGGTGCCGGCGTTGTCGGTGAGTACCTGCTGACCGATCGGTACCGCGACGAAGAGGAGGAGTGGCGGCTGCACGATCGCGGTGAACAGTCCCCGCTGGCGGACGGCGAGCACAGCCAGCACGCAGCCGAGGAAGTACATCGTCGAGAAGGTCGAGGTCAGCTCGTTGCCCGACATACCGTCGAATGCGAAGCCGAGGAAGGTCAACCCAGCGGCGACTGCGACAGCTCCCCAGGCGGGTATGCCGGGAATGGTGGGGAGGGCCGATCTCTGGTCGAGCGGCACCCCGGATCTAGCACGTTGGGTTGCGGACACACTTCGACAGTAGTCGCTAACGGTCGGCTTGATTCGTTGGCGGGACCGTCGGAAGCCGAGAAATCGGCCGACCCGTCCGCGTCGGCGCAGTGTCGGCGGGGTGCTCTACCGTCTTGCGGCATGAGGATCCTGCACACGTCCGACTGGCACATCGGGCGCACGTTCCACGGCGTCGACCTGCTCGGCGACCAGGCGCGGGTGCTCGACGCGATCGCGGAGACGGTCGTCGCACGCGATGTGGACGTCGTGGTGGTCCCCGGCGATGTGTACGACCGGTCGATCCCGAGTGCGGACGCGGTCTCGGTCTGCAACAGGGGCTTCGAGGCGATCCGGGCGGCCGGTGCGGTGATTGTCGCCACATCGGGAAATCACGACTCGCCGGTGCGCCTCGGCGCGGGCGCGGCGTTCGCGGCGGCCGGCGGCCTGCACCTCCGGACCCGGGTGGGGGAGTTGGACACCCCGGTGCTGCTGGACGACGAGTACGGGCCGGTCGCGTTCTACGGGATCCCCTACCTCGAGCCCGAGATCACCCGCGCGGAGCTCGACGCACCCCACGCGCGGTCGCATGCCGACATCCTGGACGTCGCGATGACGCGTGTCCGGGCAGATCTCGACGCGCGCAGGGCGGACGCGCCTGGAATGCGTGCGGTGTTGCTGGCACACGCCTTCGTCGTCGGCGGGGAGGCTACCGGGTCGGAGCGCTCGATCTCGGTCGGCGGCGTCGAGACGGTGTCGGCGTCCGCGTTCGACGGTGTCGACTACGTCGCACTCGGGCACCTGCACTCACCGCAGACGCTGGCCGAGCACGTCCGCTACAGCGGCTCGCCGCTGCCGTACTCGTTCGGGGAGCGCTCGCACCGCAAGTCGGTGTGGCTGGTGGACATCGACGCGAACGGGCTCGCGGCGGTGGAGCGGATCGATCTGCCGGTGGTGCGGGGGCTCAGCCAGCTCGTCGGCACGCTCGACGAACTGCTCGACGATGCGGCGTTCGCGTCCGCGGAGGAGCACTACGTGTCCGCGGTGCTCACCGACCCGCTCCGGCCGGTCGACGCGATGCGGGCGCTGCAGACCCGTTTCCCGTACGCCGTGCACATGGAATGGCAACGCCCGGAGGGTAATCCGGAGCTCAAGTATCGGGATCGGGTGCGCGGTCGATCGGACCTGGAGGTGACGCAGAGCTTCGTGTCCGACGTCCGCAGCGGCGCGACGGCAGGGGAGGTGCGTCTGCTCGAGCAGGCGCTGCGCAGCGCCACCGCGCCGGAGGAGTCGTCGCCCGGCGTCGCCCAGCGCTCCGAGTCGATGGAGGTCTCGGCGTGAGGTTGCACAACCTCGAGGTGAGCGCGTTCGGACCGTTCGGCCGGACCGTCGAGGTCGACTTCGACGAACTCGGCTCGGACGGTCTGTTCCTGCTGCACGGCCAGACCGGGGCGGGCAAGACGACGATTCTCGACGCCGTCGCCTTCGCGCTGTACGGCACGGTGCCCGGCGCCCGGAAGGACGGCAAGCGACTGCTGTCCGATCACGCGCCTGCAGGCTCGGTGCCGACGGTGACGCTCGAGGCGACCATCGGGGGACGTCGACTGCGTCTCATCCGTTCACCGGAGTATCAGCGGCCCAAGAAGCGGGGCGCGGGAACCATCACGGAGAACGCGAAGGCCACCCTCGAGTGGCTGGACGGTACCGGCGAGAACCTGTCCCGGATCCCCGACATCGCCCGGGAAGTCGAGCGGCTGCTGGGGATGACGTCGGATCAGTTCTTCCAGGTGGTGCTGCTGCCGCAGGGGGAGTTCGCGAAGTTCCTGCGGGCCGACAACGAGGACCGCGGCAAGCTGCTCGAGCAGCTGTTCGACACCACTCGGTTCAAATCAGTCGAACAGTGGTTCGTGGACCGGCGGCGGGCCAGTGCGGCTCGGGTCGAGGAACACCGCAAGCAGGTGGACCTGCTGCTGGCGCGGGTCTCGACCGCGGCGGGCCTCGAGGTGGGTACCGAAGGCGACCCGCTCAGCTGGTCGAGGAGACTGCTGGAGCAGGCCGCCGAGACGGTCGACCTGGCGTCGGTGGAACTCGCCCGCACACGCACGGTCGAGGAGAAGGCGCGTGCCGCCGCCGCGGAGTCCCGCCGCGTCCACGACCTGCAGCTCCGACGCGACCGTGCGAATGCCGAACTGGCGCAGCTCGAGTCGGGTGCCGCCGAGCGTGACGAACTCGCCGCCGAGGTCGACTGTGCACGCCGCGCAGCCCCGGTCGAGGCTGTCGCCGCGGATGCGGAGTCGGCTGCGCGCGACGCCGAGACCGCGATCTCGCGTGCGCGTGCCCTCGCCGACGGCCTGAGCGGATCGGTGGACGGTGCCGGTCTGGTCGCGCAGCTGTCGTGGCCGCAGACCGAGGCGGACCGGGAGGCGATCCGGGCGCAGGCCCGGGACTGGACCGCGGAGGTCGTCCGCCTCGACGCGCTGCACACCGAAGCCCGGACCGCCGACCAGCTGGGTCGGGATCTGGAGGCGATGCGCGGTCGCGGTGTCGAGTTGTCCCGCCGGGCCGAGGACCTTGCGAGCGCCCGCGCGCGGTGGCCGGAAGAGTTGCGCGCGGCGGAGGAAGCGGTGCGGTCGGCCGAGCATGCTCAGGCGGCCCTGCCGGCGCTGGAGGATGCCTGTACCCGCGCTGCGGACGCCGCGGCCGCCGCGGCCGAACTCGTGTCGACCCGCGCGGCGTTGGACGAACGCCGCGCGGGCGCCGCGAGCGCCAGGACCCGCCACCAGGATGCCCGGGATCGGCTGCTCGACCTGCGGGAGCGGCGCATCGCCGGCATGGCGGCGGAGCTCGCCGCGGAACTGGTCGACGGCGACAAGTGCGCGGTCTGCGGCTCGCTCGAGCACCCCGAGCCCGCGCGTCCGGGTGCAGCCACCGTCACGAAGGTCGACGAGGACGCCGCGCGGGTCGTCGAACAGAAGGCGGCCACCGCCTTCGAGGCGGAGACCGAGCGGGTCACCAGTCTCGAACGCACCGTGGATCTGCTGATCCAGCGTGGTGGCGACGGGGACCGCGAGGCGTTGCAGCAGGCACATGCCGTCGCGACCGCCGAGGTCTCCCGGGCGCGGGCTGAGGCCGCCACGCGCGCGAAGGCGACCGGCGTGCTGGACCAACTGCGTTCTCGCGGTGTGCAGTTGGACGAGCAGTCGCGTGCCGTGGACAACGAGCGCACCGCACTCGAGACCCGTATCGAGTCCGCCGAGGAGCAGGTCCGCCGGATGCGCGACCGGATGCTGGAGGCGGCCGGGGCCGATCGCAGCGTGCCGGCCCGTCGTGAGCGTTTCGACGCCCTCTCCACCCGGGCCGCCGGCCTGCTCGACGCCCGTGACCGGGCCGCGACGCTCGACACAGCCGCACGGGAGTTGTCGGACCGGGCGCACACGGCGGCGGCCGACGCCGGCTTCGTCTCGCTGGCGGAGGCGCTGGCGGCGGTGCGCCCCGCGGCACGGATCGAGCAGATCGACACAGTCCTGACCGCGGCCCGGGACCGGCTCGTCGCAGCCGGTGCGGTGCTGTCCGAGCCCGATGTCCAGACGATCGCGTCGCTCGACCCGATCGACCCGTCGATGCCGGAGGCGACGGCCCGCGAGGCCGCGACGGCCGTGGAGGTCGCCGCCACGGCGGTTGCCGAGGCGGAGACCCGCCGCACCAACGTCGAGCGGTTGACCACCCAACTCGAGGAGGCGATGAAGGGGCTGGGTCCGGTGCTGGCGCAGCACGACGAACTGGCGGGCCTGGCCGACGTCGTCGAGGGGCGAGGCCAGAACTCGCGCAAGATGTCGTTGCGGTCGTACGTCCTGGCCTCGCGGCTCGAGGAGGTCGCGGTGTCGGCGTCGGTGCGGCTGCGCCGGATGTCCGCCGGACGCTACGAGTTCGTGCACTCCGACGAGGCCGGCTCGCGTGGCCGCCGCGGCGGCCTGGGCCTGGACATCCGTGACGACTACACCGGCGTCGTCCGCTCCGCGAAGACGCTCTCGGGCGGCGAGTCCTTCCTCGCGTCGCTGTCGCTGGCGCTGGGCCTTGCGGACGTCGTGGCCGCCGAGTCCGGTGGCGTGGTGCTCGACACGATGTTCATCGACGAGGGTTTCGGCACCCTCGACGCCGACACCCTGGACCTGGTGATGGGGGTGCTCGACGAACTGCGCGAGGGCGGCCGCGTGGTCGGCATCGTCAGTCACGTGGACGAGATGCGGCAGCGGATCCCGAGCCGGCTGCACGTGGTGCGGGGCCGGGCCGGGTCCACCCTCGAGATGATCGCCGGCTAGCTCTGCACGGGCTCCGGCCCCGACGAGTTCCCGCTCGGGAGGGCCTTGCGGAGCGGGCTCGGTTCCTCGGGCGGCTGCCCGGGGTTCTCGGTGGCGGTGCCGTCGGCCGTTGCTTCCGCGGCGTCGAGCAGCGCGTCTTCCTCGAGACGGTGGTCGATCTGCTCACCGAGGTAGCGGATGACGACCGCGCCCACCGCGGCGACCGGCACGGCGAGGAACGCGCCGACGATGCCGAACAGGGAACCGCCCGCGGTGACGGCGAGCAGCACGACCACGGCGTGCAGTTTCATGCTCTTGCTCTGCAGCACCGGCTGCAGCACGTTCCCCTCGATCTGTTGGACCGCGATGATGATCGCGAGCACGATCAGCGCCGTCGTCAGGCCGTTGGCGACGAGCGCGACCAGCACCGCGAGGGCGCCCGCGACGAATGCGCCCACGATCGGGACGAAGCCGCCGATGAACGTGAGGATCGCGAGCACCGGGGCGAGCGGCACGCCGAGGATCAACAGTCCCGCTCCGATGAAGACGGCATCGATGAGGCTGACGAGGGCCTGCGTGCGGATGAAGCCGCCGAGGGTGTCCCACATCCGGCCGAGGACCTCTTCGAGGTGCCGTCCCGCCCGGCCGCCGCCGACGCTGTGCATCCAGGGGATGAACCGAGGGCCGTCCTTGATGAAGAAGAACGCCAGCACCAGGACCAGGCCGAGCGTGACGATCATCGATCCCGCGGTGGTGACACCGCTGAACACGCCCGAGGCGATCGCGGTACCGCTCTCCTGGACCTTGGAGGTGATCGCGTGGACCGCGGTGTCGATCTGGTCGTCCTGCAGGTTGATCGGCGGGCCCTTCAGCCAGTCCTGCACCTGCTGGATGCCCTGGGTCGCCTTGTTCGCGAGTTCCGGGGCCTGATCCACCACCGACGGCACGACCAACGCCACGATCCCGCCGAAGATGGCGAAGAAGACGAGCAGCGTGATGGCTGCCGCCCCGGCCGGGGGCACGCCCCGCTTGGTGAGGGCACGGGTCGGGGGCCACAGCACCGTGCAGACCACGATCGCGAGCAGCACCGGCAGCACGATCACCCACAGCTTCTGCAGGACCCAGCCCATCACCAGCGCCCCGACGGCGATCGCGGCGATGCACAGCGACCACTTCGCGAGCCACATACCGCCGGCACCGATAACCTCGCCACGATCACGCATGCGTAGGCGCGAACTGGACTGATCGGTCTTCTTGACGCTCACGGGGAGAGGATCCTTCCGGCAGGGTGACGACGGTCGTCGTCGAATCTACGCATTCCTCCTCGAATCGGCGCGAGCAATTCGATCCGGTCACGACCCGGTGAAAGCGGACAAGGGTGGCTGACACCGTCCGTAGGATCCGGCGCATGACGAGAATCAACGGGAAGTTCGCCGCCACGATCGTCACAGCAACTGCGGTCGTGCTGACGCTCGGAGCATGTACCGACGACAGCGGGACGTCCGAGGAGACCAAGGAGCGGATCAGTTCCGCGGTCACGTCCACGCCGGAGGCCACCGACGAGACCGGTCCCGGAGAGGCGCTGCGTTCGAGCATCGAGGCGACGGCGTCGAGCGCGGTGTCCGGTATCGGCGGGGCGTGGGACAACGCCAAGCTGACGGCATTCACCGCGGCGTTCCGGACGGCGTACCCGAACCTGTCGAGCGACCGCGACGACGAGTCGATCGAGTCGATCGTCAAGGAGACGTGCACCGCCATCGACGCCGGCGCCAGCGATCAGGAGCTGACCGACAAGGTCACCGAGGTCGCGACCAACGACGGCACCGTCCCGACCGAGGACCAGGCTGCGCGGATCCTGCAGATCGTCCGGCCGGCCTGCCCGTAGGTCCGCCGGTCAGAAGCGGGACGGGTCGGCGGCGCGCCAGTCGCGCCGCCAGGATCCGCGCGCGTGGTCGAGGAGTTCCTTCGGTTCCAGCCAGTCGTAGAGTTCGGCGTACGTGCGGGTGGTGACGCCGTCGACCCGGCGGTGCAGCATCGACGGATGCAGTTCGTCGAAGCTGTCGAGTCCCATCGACGCGACCATCTGCTTGGCGCTCGCGACGGTGGCCTTCTGGAACCGATACACCCGCGCCGTCTTGTCGGGCACGTCGAGGGCCCGCGCCCGGGCCGGGTCCTGCGTGGCGACACCGACCGGACAGTGGTTGGTGTGGCAGGCCTGTGCCTGGATGCATCCGACCGCGAACATCATCGCGCGTGCGGACAGGGTGAAGTCCGCGCCCTGGATGATGCGCTTGACGATGTCGGATCCGCTGGCGACCTTCCCCGAGGCGCCGATCCGGATGCGGTCGCGCAGGCCGACGCCGACGAGAGCGTTGTGCACCAGCATCAACCCCTCGGTGAGCGGCATGCCCATGTTGTCCTCGAATTCGACGGGGCCGGCGCCGGTACCGCCCTCCGCGCCGTCGACGATCACGAAGTCCGGGGTGACGCCGCGTGCGAGCATCGCCTTGCAGATCGCGAGGAACTCGACGCGGGACCCCACACAGAGTTTGAAGCCGACGGGCTTGCCGCCGGACAGCGTGCGCAGACGGACGACGAAGTCGATCAACTCGTGCGGTGTGCCGAACTCGCGATGCGCGGGCGGTGAGATCACCGTGTGCCCGATCGGGACGCCGCGGGCCTCGGAGACCTCGGCGGTCACCTTGGTGCCGGGCAGGACACCGCCGAGTCCGGGCTTGGCGCCCTGCGAGAGCTTGATCGAGATCGCCTTCACCTGGTCGTCGGCGGCCTTGGCGGCGAACTGTTCGGGATCGAATCGGCCCTCGGGGGTGCGGCAGCCGAAGTAGCCGGACGCGATCTCCCAGATCAGGTCGCCGCCGTGCCTGCGGTGGTACCGGCTGATGCTGCCTTCGCCGGTGTCGTGCGCGAACCCCCCGCGCGCCGCGCCGGCGTTGAGTGCCTCGATCGCGTTCGCCGACAGCGACCCGAAGCTCATCGCCGAAACGTTGAGCAGCGCGATGTCGTACGGGCGGCTGCAGTCGGGCCCGCCGATGCGCACCGTGGGCGTCGCTTCGGGCGCGGGCCGGGCGCGCAGCGAGTGGGTCATGAACTCGTAGCCGATCGCGTGCACGTCCCGTTCGGTGCCGAACGGCTCCTCGTCCAGCGTGCCCTTCGCGCGCTGGTACACCAGATCTCGCGTCTCGCGATCGAACGGTGTTCCACCGGTTGATGTTTCGACGAAGTACTGCTGAATCTCGGGTCGGATGTGTTCCATGAGGAAGCGCATGTGGCCGAGGATCGGGTAGTTGCGCAGCACATTGTGGCGCCGCTGCAACAGATCCCACGTTCCGACGAGGGCGAGCGCAACCAGCGGAATCGTGGCGAGGAGCCACCACGGCGAGAAGACTCCGGTCGCGACGGCGGCTGCCGCCCCGAGTATCCAGACACTGACGACGATCGACCAACGAACCATGCGGCGATGGTAGGCGGTGGACGCGGGCCGTACCCTGTCGGGCGTTGCGGTCGGTGTGTCCACCGGCTCCGGTCATACGAAGGGACGCCCACGAACATGAGCACGGATCCGATCACCGAGCTGGAGGCCGAGCTGGTCGACATGTGGCGGCGTGGGCGGATCCAATCCCGCGAGCGGGCACGCGCGATCCATCCCAAGCTCGATCCGGCCTGCTACGCGCTCCTCATGATCCTCATCCGCACCGATGCGGTTCCGATGTCGGATCTGGTCGCCGAGCTCGGCGTGGAGAAGTCGACGATGACCCGTCAGATCGACGCCTTGGTGCGTCTCGGTC
Organism: Prescottella sp. GW823-FHT02E09; assembly: GCF_058797375.1. Classification (NCBI taxonomy): domain Bacteria; kingdom Bacillati; phylum Actinomycetota; class Actinomycetes; order Mycobacteriales; family Nocardiaceae; genus Rhodococcus; species Prescottella sp. GW823-FHT02E09. The sequence goes on along the minus strand of NZ_JBXAJP010000001.1, from coordinate 201,827 downwards.
TGGTCGAGCGTCGACCGGATCCGCAGGATGCCCGCGCGCGCCTGGTCGCGCTCACCGAAACCGGGCGCGGTCAGCTCACCGCCCTGCGTGAGGTGGTGATCGCGCGGTGGCGTGAACGGCTGTCGAGGTGGGATCCCGCGGATGTTCGTCAGCTCACGACGCTGCTGCATCGGCTCGGCGACTGCTCCGACTGAGCAGCTGGTCGAATATTTAGTTGCGAGACGCAACCATCGCCCCCTATAGTTGTACTACTCAACTAATTGGGAGGGGTCATGGTCGCGACGGATACCGCCGATGCGCTGCTCGACAACCTGCGTGACATCGTGCGCCGCGGTCGTGACGTCTCTGCCGTGCTCGCTCGCGAGTCCGGTGGCGACATGCTCACCGAACCGATGGGGGCGGTGCTGTCGCACGTCGCCGCCGGTCAGGGGCGACGCTGCAACGTTCTCGCCGAGCGAATGCGAATCACTCCCTCCACGTTGAGTCGGCACATCGCCCACGCGGAGGAACTCGGCTACCTGATGCGAGTTCCCGATCCCGCCGATCGCCGGGCCACCCTGCCCGCGTTGACCGACGAGGGGGAAGCGGTTCTCCGTCGGCACCGCGACCGGCAGAGGGCGTGGTTGCTGGCCTCGATCTCGGACTGGTCGGACGGGGAAGCGCAACAGCTCGTGGACGGGCTCGCGCGCTTGCGTCTGTCGGTGCGGGACGCGACCTCGACGTCGTGACGTCAGACTTTTCAATTCACTTTTTGTGCAACTGTTTTCGGGGAAACTCGAAGAACTCGTGAGGTTTCCGCATGAGCACATCCGCTACCCGGGATACCGGGACACTCGATCCGTCGACCGATTCACCGATGACCCACGCGCAGCGCATTCAGGCTCTCGTGGGTCTGCTGCTCGGCATGTTCGTCGCCTTCCTGTCGTCGACGATCGTCTCGAACGCGTTGCCGACCATCATCACCGATCTGCACGGCACGCAGGACCAGTACACGTGGGTGGTCACCGCGACGCTGCTGGCGTCCACCGCCACCACCCCGATCTGGGGCAAGTTCTCCGACCTGGTCAGTAAGAAGCTCCTGGTCCAGCTGTCGATCGTGATCTTCACGATCGGATCGGTGCTGGCCGGCCTGTCGCAGTCCGTGGGCATGCTCATCGGATTCCGTGTGATCCAGGGCATCGGACTCGGTGGTCTCCAGGCGCTGGTCGTCATCGTGATCGCGAGCATGTTCAGCCCGCGTGAGCGTGGCCGCTACCAGGGCCCGATCGCTGCCGTGATGTCCGTCGCGACCGTCGCCGGGCCGCTGATCGGTGGCGTCATCGTGGACACCAGTTGGCTGGGCTGGCGCTGGACGTTCTTCGTCGGCGTGCCGCTCGCGGTGATCGCGCTGGTCTTCGTCCAGCGCACCCTCAACCTGCCCGTGGTTCGCAAGAACGTCAGCATCGACTACTTCGGTGCACTGCTGATCGCATCCGGTGTGAGCACCCTGCTGATCTGGGTGACCTTGGCAGGCAAGAACTTCGACTGGGCGTCGGGAGTCTCGTACGGGCTCGTCGCGCTCGGCGTGGTGCTGCTCGGACTGGCGATCTTCGTCGAATCCAGGGCGAAGGACCCGATCATCCCGCTGCGGCTGTTCCGGGACCGCACCACCGCACTCGCGACCCTCGCGAGCGTCGCGGTCGGCATCGCCCTCTTCGGTGGCGCGGTGTTCCTGGGCCAGTACTTCCAGATCGCGCGCGGCTACTCGCCGACAGCGGCCGGGCTGCTGACGCTGCCGATGGTCATCGGTTCGATGGTCTCGTCCGCGGTCTCGGGCTCGCTCATCACCAAGTTCGGCCGCTGGAAGGGCTTCATCGTCGGTGGCTCGATCATGATGACGGTCGGCTTCTTCCTGCTCTCGACGATCGACCACCAGACCAACATGGTGCTGCTCGGCAGCTTCCTGTTCGTCCTCGGTATCGGCATGGGTATGACGATGCAGAATCTGGTGCTGGCGGTGCAGAACACCGTGAGTCCGGAGGATCTCGGTTCGGCCAGCTCGACGGTCGGTTTCTTCCGCTCGCTCGGTGGTGCAGCCGGTGTCTCCGTTCTCGGCGCGGTGCTGTCGAGCCACGTCGCCGACCTCACCGCGAAGGGCCTGGCGGCGGTCGGTATCGACGTCGGCGGGGGTGGTGGGTCCGGGGCGGGGCTGTCGAACCTCAACGAGCTGCCCGGTCCCATTGCGGACATCGTCCGCGGCTCCTACGGTGACGCGACCGCGCGGATCTTCCTGATCTCCGGCATCGTCTCGCTGCTCAGCCTCGCGGCGGTCCTGTTCATCAAGGAGGTCGCGCTGCGCACCTTCAGCGCCGACGACCAGCGGCGGGCCGAGGCGACCGGTGACGACATCGACGCCGAGCTCGCCGAGATCGTCCAGGGCGACCCCGTCCTGGTGGACCCGCTCCCCGCGAAGCCCGGTGACCCCGGAAGGCAGTAGGGGCAGGTTCAACTCACCCGGAGGGTGGCGTGGGCAGTGGATTCACTGAATCGCCGCCCACGCCACCCTCTGTGCGTCCTCCTGTGCGTCGCCGGGGAGGGCGCTCACAGGGTCCCGACCGCACGCAATAGGCTCGTGGCCATGGCCGACACCCGCTGGCAGCGTGAACGATCCGCATCCGACTCCCGTCAGTACATCGAGCGCTTCGCACAGCTCGAAGCCGACGGCACGGACCTGCACGGCGAGGCCCGCGCCGTCGACGCGATGCTGCCGCGGAGCGCGCGCGTGCTCGACGCCGGTTGCGGCACAGGGCGACTCGGCGCGGAACTGGCACGCCGGGGACATCGGGTAACGGCCGTCGATCTGGACCCGATCCTGGTGGCGGAGGCGCGGAAGAACAGCGCACTGACAGTCCACGAGGCCGATCTGGCGACGCTCGACCTGCCGGGGGAGCGGTTCGACGCCGTCGTCGCGGCCGGCAACGTGCTGATCTTCGTCGCCCGCGGCACCGAGCGCCGGGTGCTGCAGCGACTCGCGGACCACCTGGTGCCCGGCGGTGTCCTCGTGACCGGGTTCGCGACCGACTACGAGTACACGGTGGACGAGTTCGACGCAGACCTCGCTGCCATCGGCCTCGTCCGGGAGCACCGCTTCGCGACGTGGGACCTGCGGCCGTGGCGCGACAAAGCGGGTTGGGCCGTCACCGTGGCCCGCAAACCTGGCCACTGACCGACTCGTCGGTTTCGGTTACGGTCTCTGCCGACACACCGTCGTCAGACCCAGGGGGATCCCATGTCCGAGCCGACCTACAACCCCGGCCCGCAAGACCCGTACGGTGCACCCGGCTACCCGCAGCAGCCGTACCCGTCCGCGCCGCAGTACCAGCCCGCCCCCGCCCAGTACGGCGTCCCGCCGCTGCCGCCGTCGAACGCCGGTTGGGCGGTCGCCGCGATCATCTTCTTCTGGCCGGTCGCGTTCTCGGCGTTCGGTCATCTGCACGACATCTTCCCGAAGTGGGCGATGGGCGACTACCAGGGCGCGCAGTACGCGTCGGACCGCGTCAAAGCGCTCGGCAAGATCGCACTGTGCATCGCCGCGGGGCTCGTCGTGCTGTACGTGATCTTCATCATCATCGTGATCGCGGCCACCGCGAACGAGGTCAGCTCCGGCTACTCGTACAGCTACTGACCCGCCCGGTGGTCGGCCGTAGTGCGGCCGACCACCGCTGCGGCGCCGGGACGCCGTAGAATCCCTATACCGTGAGCCTTACCCTCGGAATCGTCGGACTTCCCAACGTCGGCAAGTCGACCCTTTTCAACGCGCTGACCAACAACGACGTGCTGGCCGCGAACTACCCGTTCGCCACCATCGAGCCCAACGTCGGCCTGGTCGAGCTGCCGGACGAGCGGCTGAAGAAGCTGGCCGAGATCTTCGGTTCCGAGCGCATCCTCCCCGCCACCGTGTCGTTCGTCGACATCGCCGGCATCGTCAAGGGTGCCTCCGAAGGCGCGGGCCTGGGCAACAAGTTCCTCGCCAACATCCGTGAGGCCGACGCCATCTGCCAGGTGGTCCGCGTGTTCGCCGACGACGACGTCGTCCACGTCGACGGTCGCGTCGATCCGGCGTCGGACATCGAGGTGATCGAGACCGAGCTCGTCATCGCCGACATGCAGACCTTGGAGAAGGCGCTCCCGCGTCTGGACAAGGAAGCGCGCAAGAACAAGGAACTGAAGGCGCAGCACGACGAGGCACTCAAGGCTCAGGCGTTCCTCGACGAGGGCAAGACGCTGTTCAGCGTCAAGGACAAGCTGGACTTCTCGCTGCTGCGTGAGCTGAGCCTGCTCACCACCAAGCCGTTCCTGTACGTCTTCAACGCCGACGAGGCCGTCCTCACCGACGAGGCCAAGGTCGCCGAGCTGCGTGCCTCCGTCGCGCCCGCCGACGCCGTGTTCCTCGACGCCAAGGTGGAGCAGGAGCTGCTCGAGCTGGACGAGGAAGACCGCCAGGAGATGCTGGACTCCATCGGCCAGTCCGAGCCCGGCCTGCACGCCCTCGCCCGCACCGGCTTCCACACCCTCGGCCTGCAGACCTACCTCACCGCCGGTCCCAAGGAAGCGCGCGCCTGGACCATCCACAAGGGCGACACCGCCCCGCAGGCCGCCGGCGTCATCCACACCGACTTCGAGCGCGGCTTCATCAAGGCCGAGATCGTCTCCTTCGACGACCTCGTCGAAGCCGGATCCATGAACGCCGCCAAGGCCGCCGGCAAGGTGCGCATGGAAGGTAAGGACTACGTCATGCAGGACGGCGACGTCGTGGAGTTCCGCTTCAACGTCTAGGGGGTCTGGCTTTTTCAGGGCTCCGTCCGCAGTACGTCCGCAGTAGAACCCGCAGAGGCTCGGATCAGTTCTTCCGCAGCCCTGCGGGTTCTGTCATTCACATCCGGCCACAGCTGGCCAGCGACGACGCCGGCTACATCACCGGGACCAGCCTCATGGTCGACGGCGGCTGGGAGATCGCCAACTACCCCGATTTCACCAAGCTCGGGGGCTGGGGTCGTCGGCCTGAGTGCCCAATCCTTCCGCTCCCGAGGGTTCCCGCCGATCGGGGCGAGGAGTGGGCGCTCAGGCTTGGTGCCACCGGTGGTCGACGAGCGGCGTCCGCGGCCCGAACTTGGGCTTGCGGGCCTGACCGCTCTCCTTCGATACCGACACCTTCGCCCAGCACTACGACCACGTCCACTGGGCCATGACGCAGATGGTCGATTCCGACGGCAAGCTCATCTTCGCCGGTGGCGGCGGGGAACTCGCGGGGTGGCGGGCGATGCCCCTCCAGTGGACGCACCGCCCGGCCACGTTTTACGTGCAACACTGAGGAGGCGAAGCGCGTACCCGTGTCTGCAGCAAGGGAGCACAGACACGGGTGACGTCAACCATTCAGGACCGTCGGATCCTGCGAATTCCGTTGTGTGCGTTGTTTTCTCGCGGACATTCAGCCACCAGACCCGATGAAGCCCCCGCCATCCACGCGATGGTTGGGGGCTTGCCGTGTTTCGGTAGTGGGGTGGTGGTTGAATGTGTATTCACCCAGGGTGAGGGTCCGCGTGTAGGTCAGCTGGCGGTGCTCAGTACACGGGCAAGGCCGAGCATGACGAGACTTCCGAAAGCCCAGCTGACACTGCCGGCAACGTGATCGATCAGCGTGAACTCGGAGAACGGACCCATAGCTAACTCCTTCAAGCGAAAGTGGCTGCACGGCGGGACTGCCGGATGCCCAAAGAAGCTAGCGGCCAGGCCTTATGTGGCGCAAGTTACACCCGGTGGATCGGCAGTCTCTACCGTCGAGAGAATGGGCGCCAGTTCTGCCGTGCACCGAGACGGCCTGTACCGCAAGACGGAGCGGGCCCGGCACCCGAGGGGGAAGGGGCCCCATTTGTGAGGGATGTTCCGATCGGCCGGAGAGCCACCTGTCTTCGAGGCGTGGCGGGCAGTGCGGGTGTCGACTAGGGGTGGCATGGACTCGCCAAGGTCAAATGACCCACGCAGAATGAGACTCTCCGTCCGGCACTCACGGCGGCAGAGATCGCCGAGCGGTTGGTGATGCACCCCAACGCGGCAGCCGTCATTACCGTTGGAGGGTTTGTCCACAGTGCGTCCGCAGTAGCGCCAACGAGCACCGATGCCGGCCAACGAGTGCGACGCCCGAATCCGCTTCTGTGGAGGGTTTTTCCAGCGGTGTTCAAACGTGCCAACGGTGCGCAGCAGAACCCACAGAGGTTCGGACATTTCGTCCGGAGCCCTGCGGTTCTGTCCTCTGCGTCGGCCACGCACACCGTCGACAGGTGTGATCCGGGTTACGCTCGGCCTGCGGGTATCGACGGTGAAGCGCCGTCGGTGTTCGAGGCACCGCTTCGTCGCGACAGCTCGCCGAACCTGTGTTTCCATGCCCGTACGAGTGGAAGGGCGGGAACCCCCGTGTCCACACCGGCACAGTGATCGGAGGAGTCGGACACGATGGCAGGTTCCGAGAGCGACGCGATCTTCGAGACCCTGTTGGAATCTGCCAAGCGACTGTCGTTCGATTCGAGGAGTCCGCTCGTCTACCGACCCGAACCTGGCGACGACGAACGCCACGGTATGACGCCGCAGTGGTCACCGCTCTACGGAACCCCGCTGTGGGACGGCCTGTCCGAGGAGGCGCGCGTCCGGCTCACCAGGAGCGAGGTCGCGCAGTTCCTGGGCATCGGCATCTGGCTCGAGGTGGGTTTGCAGGTGGCTCTGCTGAGGGCGAGCCACAGCGCGGATCCGGGTCGCCCGGATATCAAATTCCTCTTCAACGAATGCGCCGACGAGAACCTGCACTCGTTGATGTTCGCCAACGCCATCGAGAGCATCGGATCCCACTTCTATCCGCGCGACCGGATGCTGGACTTCTTCGGTTGGCTGTTCCGCCACATCGCGTGGGACGAAGTCGCGTACGGAATCGTCCTCGCCGGCGAGGAGATCTTCGACGTCATGCAGCGTGACTGGATGAACAGTGACGACGTCGCGGCACCCATCCGCCGGTCGGCCTACATTCACGTCGTCGAAGAGTCCCGGCACATGGCGTTCGCGCGTCGGAAGATCCGCGATCGATTGGTCGGACGCTCCCGCTTCCGCCGGTTCGTCAGCACCATGATCATCGCGGCAGGAATGCACCTGATCGCGAGGAGCCTGATCAATCGCCGGGTGTACGACGATCTCGGCCTCGACTGGGATGTCGTGAAGGCGAACATCGATGGGAACGAACACCATCGGATGATGTTCCGGAGGGCTGCGGAGCCGTTCATCGAATTCCTGAGCAGAGAAGGGCTGCTGAATTCCGGCGCTCGATGGATCTACCGAAAGTCGAACCTTCTCTGACTAGGAGTTGTCGTGGCCCACGTCATCCTGGGACATTGCTGCAAGGACGCCTCGTGTGTGCGGGTGTGCCCACAGAACTGCATCCATCCCACGCCCGGGGAGGACGGCTTCGCGTCCACCGAGACGCTCTACATCGACCCCGACTCGTGTATCGACTGCACTGCCTGCGTCGAGGCCTGCCCGGCCGTGGCGATCAAACCCGAGCATGCGTTGACCTCGACCGAACTCCCGTACGCCACCCGCAACAGGGAGTTCTTCGTGCAGGCCCCCGCGGCGCCGCGCTCCCGACCACGAGCCGTCTTCGAGCTGCCACTGGCCGGCCCGAGTGACCGACTCGAGATCGCCATCGTGGGGTCGGGGGCTGCCGCGATGTACACGGTTCGCGAACTCCTGCAGCGATCGTCGTCGATCCGCGTCACCGTCTACGAGCAGTACGACACGATCGGGGGCCTGTTGCGCCGGGGTGTGTCCCCGGACCACGTCGGTGTGCGCGAGATGATCCGACTCTTCGATGTGCCCTTCGGTGACGACCGCGTCACGATCGTTCCCGGAACCGAAGTCGGCGTGGATATCTCGATCGGAGAGCTTCGGCGGGGGTTCGATGCCGTGATCCTCGCCTGCGGAGCCTCGCAGCCGCGTCGGATCGGCTCCTCCGGTGCCGGTGACGAGATCCACCAGGCCATCGACATTCTGGTTGCCGAGAACTGCGGCACATTCCCGCCGCCCGCACCTGCCGGACCCGGATGCGTCGTGATCGGAGCGGGCAACGTCGCCTGCGACGTGGTCCGGTGGGTCGCGAGGACCCGTCACCGGGCGGCCGCGAGCGAACAGCTCCGAGAACTGGTGATCCTGTCGCGGTCGGCCCCGGACGGCGCCGCCTTCACTCCGTCGGCGTTCTACGAGCTTCTCGACCTCGAGCACACCGAGGTGCTGATCGACCGAGCAGGCAGCGCACCGTGCGTCGCCGCGGACAGCCCGCTGCTGCGCGCGTTGTCGCACCTGCCCTCCACCGATGTCGGCGACGTGCACCCCTCGCCGACCGGGGCCGCGGGCCCGCTGCGCATCGTCCTGTCGTTCGGACAGGAGGTGGCCGACCTCGCGAAGACCGGACTCGGTGCCGTCGCGGTCACCACGACCAGCGGTCGGACCCTCCATGCCAATTCCGCGATCTGCGCCACCGGATTCACCACCAAGCCGATCGACGGCGTTCCGCTGGGCGCCCGGGGTGTCGTGCCCAACCGTCGCGGACAGGTGATCTCCCACGAGACGGGCGATCCGCTCGAGGGGCTGTACGTCGTCGGCTGGGCCAAGCGAGGTGCGTCCGGCGGAGTCGGCGACAACCGCGCCTGCGCGGCCGAAACCGTCACACAACTCGCCACGGACCTCCGCTCACGGGTGTGACGTCACGGCGACGAAGCTGGTGCATTCGTCCGGTGCGCGGCGCAGGATCGTGTGCAGCGCAGCATGTCCCGAGACGCTCTCGCCGATGTCACTCACTTCGATCAGCGTCTCGGAGTCGGGTTCGTGGGAGTCGTCGACGTGGCCCCTCACTCGTGTACGGCAGTGCGGCGTCGCCACGTCGTCGGTAACGATCTGCTAAGGCCTGTGGCCGAAGCTGGGCGTGGTGCGCCTGCCGTCGTGGATGCTGCAGAGGTGACATTCGCCAAGCGAAGCTGTTCCGCCCTATGGGTGGTGATGCTGTGTGTCGCAGGCGTGTTGGTCGCGGCGTCGGGGAGCAGTGGGGCCGCACCGCCGTCGGGTTGGCGATACACGATGGTGGCGTTCAGCAACACCAGCGACAGCGACATGGACGTGTTCGAGTCGGGGGACGGGTCTCAGTTCCAACTGGTCCAACCGTCGGCGTATCGACCCCCGTCAGGACTCGTGCGTGACCCGAGCATCTTCCGGAACGCGGACGGGCTGTACTACATCACGTACACGACGGGCGGCGGGGCGAGTATCGGCTTCGCGCGCAGCAGTGACCGCGTCAACTGGACGCACATGGGCAACCTTCCGGTCCCGTTCTGCTGCGCCCTCATGCCGGGGACGGGGGACGGCAAGGGATCGGCGAGCCTGCAGGGCTCCTCGAACTTCTTGGGCTCCTCGGGGTCCGCAGGCTCGGCCGACGGGCCGTCGTTGTCGCCGTTCGTCACCAAGGCGTGGGCGCCCGAATGGTTCGTCGAGGGCGACCGCGTCAACGTCATCCTGTCGATGTCGACCGGTGGGGGATTCGTGCCGTATCTGATGACGGCGCTGGAACCCTCGCTCCGGCAGTGGAGCCTGCCTGTTCCGCTCGCCGGCATCGGAGCCGACCACATCGACACCACCGTGGTCAAGGTCGGATCGACATATCATGCGTTCACCAAGAACGAGACGACCAAGGTCATCGAGCATGCGGTCGCCCCATCGGTGACCGGTCCGTACTCCTTCGTCCCACCCGGAAACTGGGGCACGCTGGTGGAGGGTCCAGCCGTTGTCCAGTTGCCGAACGGTGTTTGGCGGATCTATCTCGACGCGTACACCGAAGGAAAGTATCTGTACTCCGACAGCACGGATGGGCTGAGTACCTGGTCGCCCGTGCAAGAGCTTCCAGGTTCTTCGGGGAAGGTGCGCCACTTCGGTGTGATGCGAGAGCCGGCATGACACCGACCCGATGACAGGCGCACCGGGTCCTCCACCGGCAGATCGCGGTAATCACCAGACGACCGGGTGCGCACCCAACGCCGTGCCGCGGCGGATCTGTGGAGAGGGCATCGGCATATGCGCCGTCATCCCACCGCTCGGGTGTCAGACGCGTCGGACGAGGGCTCCGGTGGAGTAGTACGCGTCGTCGTCTTCCTCGGGCGCGGGGTGGTGGCGCGGCGCAGCGGTGTCGGTGATGGGCAGTGCGGTGATGCGGCCGCCGGACGCAGAGAGGTCGTCGAGCGGTGCGGGGCTGGTCATGGTGTGGCTCCCGGTGTCGTCGGGTCGGTTCGCTCGGCGGGCAGGCGACAGCCGGTCTCGGCCCTGATGAGGGCGGCCACCCGGCTTCCGATCCAGATCTTGCCGTCGTCGCTGGTGAGCACCACGGCGTGATCGCCCGGCTTGTCGACGCGTACGTTCAGCTGGGTGATTCCGAGGGGCGCGGCGATGTCACGGGCGGCTTGGAGCACGAGTGGCCATTCGGCGTCGGAGATCGGGGTGGTGAGACGAGGAACTGGGTCTCGATCGAGAGACCGTCGGTTTTCCCGAAGGCGCCGCCGCATCCGTGCTGTTCCCTCGGGCGGTCCGGTTCCCAGTTCAGTGCGGGTGGACGCCGTCGGGGCGGGTGCCTGCGTTGACGGAGAGTTGTTCGAAGTCGGAGTGCTGGGGTCGGGGCCGAACCGGTGCGTCTTGCCGATTTCGGTGACGATCCGGTTCTCGTCGGCCTTCATCAAGGAGCAGTGGTCGGTGTCGTCGTAGCCACGGACGTTCGCCTCCGCAGTGGCTGCACCGGGCGCGGCCCGGTCCGGGGCTCGCAGCGGAGCCTGTGTGGTGTGACGCAGGCGGGCGGTGAACGCTTCCCTCACGATTGCTTCGGGTTGGTGACGCCTGTCGGCGGGGATGAACCACACAACTCTAGGGAACGCCGATGGTTCCGAACCCCGGTTGACCTGAACCTGGAAGCCTCCCGGGGCGACGACCGAGTCGGTGTCGGCTGTTGCGACCAGGGTGCCGCCGCCGGTGACCGCCGTGGCCGGGGTGTATCGGCACCATTCGTCCGCGGCGACGGGGCGACTGTAGTCGACGGGCGTTCGGCGAATCGCCGTGGTTCGGGTAGCGCCCGTGGTCAGGTTCAGCCACCTCACCCCTCACGGCGGCCGGCGCTGCGAGCCGGCCGCCTGAGCTGTTCGCGTTCCAGCGATCAGGAACCGGTCGAGTCGTTCGCGAGTGATCCGTTGATGATGGAACCGGTGGCGAGGGAACCACCGAGCGACCCTGCCGCCGAACCGACCTCGAGAGACCCGACCAGAGGGTCGACCAGGGAGCCGACGTCGAGCGAGCCGAACAGGGAATGGAGGAAGCCGCCGTCCAGTTGGGTGTCGCGCGTCCACTCGCCGCACCCGGAGGTGATGAACACGTCGTCGGTTTCTTCGATCTTCACCGTGGTCGGGCCCTTGGTCTTACCGGACGCGATCGGTTCCATGCGGAGCGTTTTCATGCTGCCGCGCACCCAGGTGCAGGTCTGGTTTCCGTCGACGAGTGCACCCTCGGTGGAGTAGATGCCGGGTCGGATGTCCTTGTTCACGTAATACATCCCGGTCCCTTCGGGAATGGTCTTGGAGGCTGCGGACGCGATTCCTGTGCCTCCGAGGATGATTCCGACCGATGCTGCTGCGACAACGCCGGCAGCGATGGACTTGCGCATTCCGTTTTCTCCCTGAGGTTCCGTGGTGGGTCCCGGCGACTGTAGTGGGCAGTGCCGACCTGTAGGGCGGTTTTGGACACTTGTCCTGATGGCGTGCTCGTCGAGCGGTGCGCCGCTGGCCGTGGTCGGTTCGACGCAGGCCGGACGTGAACGGTTCCATCGCGATTGTGGCGGGTTGGTGGCAGGCGGCGCCGCGTGTCACAGCCCGGACGCGGGCGCCTCGCTCAGCGTCCGCTCGGTGACGAACCGCCGCGGAGTACCCGACAGCGGATCGGTGAATTCCAGTTCCCGCGCGAGCAGTTGGAGCGGTAGGGAATGGTCGTCCGGTACTTCGGGCAACAGGTCCGGGTACCAGCTGTCGCCCAGAATCCCGATGCCGAGGGCTGCCAGATGTACCCGCAGCTGGTGCATCCGTCCGGTGTGCGGGCGCAGGATCGTGTGCAATACAGCACGACCGGAGGCGCTCACGCCGGCACCACGTATCTCGACCAGCGTCTCGGAGTTGGGCTCACGGGAGTCGTCGACGACGACCCGCAGCTCGCCGCGCCGCGACTCGATGTGGTTGCGGTAGACGACGGGGACGGCGTGCCCGGCGAGCGTCGGTGCGTCCGGGTTCCATCCGGACGGTAGGGCCGATACAGCCTCGTAGACCTTCGTGACCTGCCGCTTCTCGAACAGCGACTGGTAGGCGCCGCGTGTCGCGGGGCGCGCCGAGAACATCACCAGTCCGGCGGTCGCGCGGTCGAGTCGATGGATCGGCGTCAGGTCCGGATTGTCGAGTCGGGTCCGCAACCGGACGAGCGCGGACTCCCGGAGGTACCGCCCGCCCGGGGTGGTGGGCAGGAAGTGCGGCTTGTCGATCACGACGAGGTCGTCGTCGACGTACAGGATCTCCTCGTGGAACGGCACCGGTTCCTCGACCGGAAGATCGCGGTAGTACCAGATGAACTGGTGCGCGCCCAGCACCGTGCCGCGCCCGATCGGCCGGCCGTCGATGCCCACGATCTCGGCGGCGTCGAACCGCCGGTACAGGTCGTCGGCGTCCAGGTGGTCGAACCTCCCGACGACGTACTCGGCGATCGTCGCCCACGGCCCCGACGTCGGGACGCGCAGCCGCGTCGGTCCGACCCCGTTCTTCACGGGCAGGGGTGAGGGCATCGGCACGGGCATCATCATCTCACCGGCCGCGCCGAGGGCCGCGACGACGGGCGGTTGCTGCGACAACGGCCGAGAGTCGACCGCCCTAACCGCCGGTTCTGCGGTGCCGTCCGGTGTCTCAGTGCGCCGGGCGAGGGGACGCGGGAGGGTCCTGGTGTCCCCCTCCGAAGGGGTGTTTCCAGCTTCGTTCGCCGGCGGTCTCGGCACTGCCGGTGGTGGTGGGAGTGCCGGTGTCGGTGTCCGCGGCAGCATGACGGGCGGTGGTCGTCTGCGTTCCGGTGGCGGCGAGTTGGTCCCGTTCCTGGGTGAGTGCGGCCTCGTTCCGGCGCGATTGCTCCAACTCGTTACGGTCGGCCCGTCCTCGTCTGGAGGCGCGCCGGGCCCCCGTGAGCACAAGGGCGAGCCCCAGGAGGCCGACGGCCCCGACGACGATTCCGTAGAGGAACAGGGCACCGGTCGATCCGGTCACGTGATAGCCGAACACCGAGAAGTCGTCGGTCAGGGCATGCTCGCTGCCCCCGTTGGCGAGGACGCCTGCCACACCGACGACGACTGCCGCGATGAGAATGATCAGGCCGATGATGACGATCATGGCAACTCCAGGTGAGCGAGAAGGGTCCGTCCGGGAGCGAGTACCCGTTCCGGGACCGCCTCACACCTGGCGTGCCGCATCGTCCGAGTGCCGACCGCAGCAAACCGCCCGTTCGGCGCCGAATCCGAGCGGTCGCTGCGCCGGCGCGGCGACCGCTCGTACGGCACGGGGCAGGTCGGAGACGCAGACTCCGTTGCCGGGTGGGCTCGATGTCCGATGCGAGGGGATCTCGATGGAAGACGTCACGAATCCTTCTGCGGTGGAGCATGACCCGGGTCGGGTCCTGGTGCGGAGCGAGTTCGCCCCCTTGCACACGGTTGTCGTGTCACAGTCCCAGTTCGGCGCACCGGATGTGTTGTCGGAATCCGGCACCGCGTTCCTGGCGCCGGAGGACCGAGACATGCCGGCGACAATGCTCGGCCGCGATCACGCCGATGCCTCTCCCGAGCGTCAACGTCGGTGGGAAGCCGAGCGCGACAACCTGTGTGCTGTGTTCGAGCGTCACGGCGTCGAGGTGCTGCGACCGCGGTTGCTGAACGAGGCGGAGAAGAAGGCCGCCGGAGTTCCGGATGCTCGATGGGCGGCGTCTCAGCTGACCGACGACGCTGCCCGGGTCTTCCACCACGACCAGGCGGCCGTGACGATGATGGCGCCGGCGAGGGAGCCGATGATCCCACTGGGGCGCAATGCCAGGCCGTCTCCGGCGAGGAGGCTGATGACCAGGCCGCCAACGAACGAACCCCCGATGCCGGCAGCGCAGGCCAGACTCCAGTCGATTCCGTTCTTGGATCTGCCCATGATGAGCTGGGCGACGACGCCGACGAGCAACCCGAACAGAATGATCCCGATGATCAGCATGGCGGGAGTATAGGCAGCCTTTCCCTGCTGGTTCCTTGTTTTGTCGCAAAGACACGATTTCGCGACGACAACAATCGTGGTGGGTATCGAACTCGGTGATCCGAACTCTTGAACCGCCTGGACAGGCGTTCTCGGGCTGTGGGCGGCGGCCGCGTCGCCGTTGACGATCTCGTCGGCGGCACACAGGATTCCCGGCATGACAATCAGCGTCGACACCCGGGCACCCCGGCACGCCGTTCCGGCCTGCTGCGTGGGTGCCATCTGTCCGCGCTCCTGTTGATGTCGCCGGCCCCCGGAGTTCGGCGGGCCGTCACTCCTTGCCCTCCCGCAGTCCGCGACCGCGCGGGATCGTCTGAGCACTCCCCACGTACGTATCGGAGGTTTCCATGCGTCGTTCGACGCGTCCACGTTTCTCCCTGATCGCCGCCGCGGTCATCGCATCCCTCGCAATGACCGCGTGCAGCAGCTCCGACGCCACGGAGCCGTCCGGCACTGCCGGCAGCACGCACTCCGACGTCACCCTCCGAATCGGAGACCAGGTCAAGAGCACGCAATCGTTGCTCGAGGCCGCCGGGGCGCTGGACGGCCTCGACTACAAGATCGAATGGTCCACGTTCGAGGCGGGGCCACCGCTGCTGGAAGCGCTGGGCGCCAACAAGATCGACGCAGGTGGCACCGGTGACGTGCCGCCGGTGTTCGCCCAGGCCACGGGGAACTCCGGCCGGATCGTCGCGGTGCAGGCGCGGACCGGTGCCAACGACTTTCTGCTGGTGCCCGCGAACTCTACGGCGTCGTCCATCGCCGACCTGAAGGGTAAGAAGGTCGCGGTCACGCAGGGCTCGAGCTCACACGGGCTGGTGCTGGGCCTGCTCGAGCAAGCGAGTCTCCCGGTGTCGGACTTCCAGTTCCAGTTCCTGAGCCCCGCAGACGCATTGAGTGCGTTCACGGCCGGACAGGTCGATGCGTGGGCGGTGTGGAACCCCTACGCGACCGTCGGCACGAACACTGCCGGCGCCAAGGTGATCGCCGACGGCAGCGAGGTGACCACCGGACAGTCCTACTTCTCGGCCGCGTCGGAGGCCTTGGCGGACCCGGCGAAGTCGGCTGCGCTGGCGGACTTCTTCCGACGGCTGGCCCGCGCCCAGGTGTGGGCCGACGCGCACCCGGAAGCGTGGGTGCCGATCTTCGCGAAGCTGACCAAGTTGCCCGAGGACGTCGCCGCGGCGTCGTTCGACACGTCGAAGGGCTCCTACGTGCCGATCGACGACCAGCGCATCGCGAAGCAGCAGAAGCTGATCGACCTGCTCGCCGCCGCGGGCCTGCTGAAGCAGGCTGCCGTCGCGGGTGAGTACTTCGACGCCCGGTTCAACCAGCAGATCGAGGAGGGCCGGAGATGACCGCGGTCCTGACGAATGACATCGCGACCGTCGACTCGTCGGACAGCGCTGTCCCGGAACCGACCGGGCAAGCGCGCCGCTCGTGGACGCCGCTACTGCGACTGATCTCCCCGCTGGTGCTGCTGGTGCTGTGGCAGGCACTCAGCAGCGCCGGGGTTGTGTCGGACAAGACGCTCGCCTCGCCGGCGCAGGTGATCTCGGCGGCCGGCGAGCTGTGGTCGGACGGCAGTCTGCAGGACGCGCTGGCGGTGTCGGTGCAGCGGGTGCTGGTCGGCGTCGTGCTCGGTGTCGCGCTCGCCGTCGTTCTCGGTGTGCTCGCCGGGTTCTCCCGGATCGTGGAACTCGCGATCGATCCGCCGATCCAGATGCTGCGGACGGTGCCGTTCCTCGGGCTGATCCCGCTGTTCATCATCTGGTTCGGGATCGGTGAACAACCCAAGGTGTTCCTCGTCGCGCTCGGGGTGATGTTCCCGCTCTACCTGAATCTGTTCGCGGGCATCCGCAGCATCGACGGCAAGCTCGTCGAGGCGGCGCAGACACTGGGGCTGAACAAGTTCCAGCTCGCTCTGCACGTCATCCTCCCGGGTGCGCTGCCACAGGCGCTGACCGGTCTGCGGATGTCGCTCGGCGTCGCGTGGCTCGCGCTCATCGTCGCCGAACAGATCAACGCAGACGCGGGCCTCGGCTACCTGATCAACAACGCCCGCATCTATTTCCGCATCGACATCGTCATCTTCGGTCTGCTCGTATACGCGGTCCTCGGTCTCGCGACCGACGCGATCGTGCGGGCCCTCGAAGGGAGGCTCCTGACATGGCGCAAGACCTACCAGGGCGTGTGAGTGACGCCGTCGTCACCGCCCGCGGCGTGCGACGGGTGTTCGGCACCGACGTCGTGCTCGACGGCATCGACTTGACGCTGCGCCGCGGCGAGATCGTCGCGCTCGTCGGGCGCAGCGGGTCCGGCAAGTCGACGCTGCTGCGCACCATCGCGGGCCTCGACCGCGGGCACGACGGCAGCATCGACGTCGAGGGTTCGGTAGCCGTGGCATTCCAGGAACCGCGGCTGCTGCCGTGGAAGAGGGTGCACCGCAACGTCTCGCTCGGACTGCCGGCAGCCGACGGCAGGCAACGCGCGACGGAGGCCCTCGGCGAAGTGAACCTGGGGCACCGTGTCGACGCGTGGCCGCTGACGCTGTCCGGCGGTGAGGCGCAGCGAGTGTCGTTGGCGCGGGCACTCGTCCGTGGACCCGAGTTGCTGCTCCTGGACGAGCCGTTCGGTGCGCTGGATGCACTGACCCGAATCACCGCCTACGAGTTGCTGATCCGGCTGTGGAAGCGGCACGGTTTCGCGGTCCTGCTCGTCACCCACGACGTGGAGGAGGCGGTGCTGCTCGCGGATCGTGTGCTCGTCCTAGACGGCGGCCGGATCGCCCACGACGTCGCGGTGTCGGCATCGCGCCCACGGCTGCGCGCCGACCCGCACGTGGTCGAGCTGCGCAGCACGGTTCTCACGCATCTCGGCGTTCTCGAAGGGATTCCCGCATGACCCTGCACTTCCACTGGTATCTGCCCACCTCCGGGGACGGCCGGGAGGTGATCGGCGCGCTCGACGCGGGGTCGTCCGGCCGGGCGTCCGCGTTCCGTCCGCCGTCGCTCGACTACCTGTCCCTGGTCGCCAGGACCGCCGAGCAGCTGGGATTCGAGGCGGTGCTCACACCGACCGGGACGTGGTGCTCCGATGCCTGGATCACCACCGCGGCACTCATCCGGGAGACCCGCACGCTGAAGTTCCTCGTCGCGTTCCGGCCCGGGTTGATCACCCCGACCCTGGCCGCGCAGCAGGCGGCGGCCTTCCAGCAGTTGTCCGGCGGGCGGTTGCTGCTCAACATCGTCACCGGCGGCGACGCGGAGGAGCAGCGGCGGTTCGGCGACTTCCTCACCAAGGCGGAGCGCTACGAGCGGACGGGGGAGTTCCTCGAGATCATCCGCGGCGCGTGGGGCGGGTCGCCGTTCGACTTCGTGGGCACCCACTACACGGTCGAGGGCGCCGTGGCGTTCCCGACGCCGTCCCCGGCACCGGGGATCTTCTTCGGCGGGGCCAGCGAGCCCGCGCTGGACGTCGCGGCCCGGCATGTCGACACCTACCTCACCTGGACCGAGCCACCGGCGAAGGTGGGCGCGCTCGTCGACGACGTCCGCCGTCGCGCCGCGCTGCACGGGCGGACGCTGAGCTTCGGCATCCGCGCGCACGTCATCGCCCGGGACACTTCGGAGGAGGCGTGGGCCGAGGCGCGCAAGCTGGTCGAGTGGATGGATCCCGCGCAGATCGAGTCGGCACGAAACAGGTTGGCTCAGAGCGAGTCCGAAGGTCAGCGCCGTCAGCTCGGCCTGAGCGCGGATCTGCGCCACCTCGAGGTGTACCCGGGCCTGTGGGCCGGATACGGACTGGTCCGCGGCGGCGCCGGTACCGCGCTCGTCGGCAGCCACGCGGAGGTGGCATCGCTGATCCAGGAGTACGCGGCGGTGGGCGTCGAGCACTTCGTGCTGTCGGGTCAGCCGCACATCGAGGAGGCGTACTGGTTCGGGGAGGGGGTGCGTCCGATCCTGTCGCGGCAGGGGTTGCTGCAGGTCGCGTGATGGGCGGACGGAGGCGGTCCGGGAGTCACTTCGTGGCTCCCGGACCGGCCGGCGGGTCGGTCAGACCATCTCGGGCACGTGCAGGTGGGCGATCGCGAGCTCGAACTCGCACACCTCCAGCACCTCGGCTCGGGCCTCACTCAGGGTTGCGTTCCGGATGGTCTCGGCCTGGTCGCGGCTGGCTGCCATCTGCTCGACGCTGTCGAAGGTCACCGAGGACACCGCGCGTCCGGCCGCATGGTCGGCCATCAGACTCGCGCTGCAGAACCCGTCGATCTCGCCCATCGCGGGCAACGCCGCCAGCTTGTAGACGTCGACGGCGCGCGCCATCGTGCCCGGCTCCACCTTGAACCAGGCAGCGCGGACGCACGCGCCGTGGTGGGACGGATGATCGCGGTGCAGGACCTCGATGTCCCACCGCTCGACTTGCCAGGTGCCGTGGAAGACCTCGGCGGCCCGATCGCGAAGCTGCATGACTGGTCCCTCGCTCCGGCGGAGAGCATCTTCGTCCATCCACGAACTGGTGGCGATGCAGCGCCCGGATTCCCGGTCGACCAGCAGCGACAGTCCGGCGCAGCCTTCGATGTCGGCGAGTTCCGGCATCACGGTGTCGCGGACGTGCTTGATGCCGGCGTCGATGAACGAGGGATGTGCCTGGATAGTTGTAGAACGTGCGTACACGATCCACCTCTTTCTGCTCGAGGTGGCGCCAGGGGGCGCCACCGGCCCCATTCCTTACCCCACCTTCCTCCCGCACGCGGGGCATGGCAATGGCCGGCCGGCGCCGTGCGTCCACCGGTCGCTCAGCAGGGCAGCGTGAGGCCGAAGTCCACGGAGCCGTCGGCGTTGACGTCGTAGATCTCGACGCCGTCGGTGACGTTGGGGCGATCGGTTCCGGTCGCCACCGCGATCTTGTTGCACGAGTTGCGCATCATGTCGAGCACCAACTCCACCGACTCGGCCGGCGAGAAGTGCTCGCGCACAGCATTGATCGTCTGCGGATCGAGACGGCCGGGCTGCCACGTCAGTCCCTCGGCAAGGCCCAGTGCCGCCTGGTGGCGCAGGGACAGCCCGCCGGCGCGGTAGTCGTCGATCTCGGCGTAGACGGCTTCGTCGCCGCCCGACTGCAGCGCGGTGCGGTTACGCAGGGACTTGCACAGCCGGCAGTTGTGCTGGCGGGCCTGATACAGCCGCACGACCTCGGTGGTGACCGGGTCGAGTTCGCGGAGCCGGGCGACGTCGACCAGCGTGCGTTGGATCAGCGACCACGGTTCGCCCTCGGTGGTCCATTCGGTGGGCATGCCCCAGTCCGGGGCGCCGTTCTCGAACAGCGCGTCGAGCCCGGCGCGCAGTCGCGGCACCCAGTCGGCGACATAGAGCGACTGGACGAAGGTGCCGGTCCGGTCGCCGAGCGCCGACGCGAGCGCGCCGCGCATGGTGTCGTCGATCATCGACACGTCGACGCCGAACTGTTCGGCGAACTCGAGCGCGACTCGCGCGGCCTCGTCGGCGTCCGTCGGACCGGGGGACATGGTGGGCGCCGGTAGTGGTGCGAGCGACAGCATCCGTCCGCACAGCGCGCGAGCCCGCGGGACGAGGGAACCGTCGCCGATGGGCGGGACGAGGGCGACCAGACGGTCCACTGCGGACGCCACCTCGGGGGCGTGGCGTCGTAGTGCCGCGGCTCCGCTGTCGCGTGACCAGTCGTCGTGTCGTGCCATGCCTGCCACCGTCCTCGGGATTCGCTCGTCGGTCCCGGTCCATTGAACGCCGTCGGACGGTAATTCGCTTGCCCGGTCCCGAAATCGCTCTACGGTGGGACTACCAATCATTCGGACGATGTCGCGGGCGATCCCCGCGCGATCGTTCACGACCGGAGAAGACAGTGACCCCCACCGAGCACGGCCGCAACCTGTTGAACTTTGCCAGTCACGTCGAGGAGAGCACGCTCGCACAGGCGCGAGAGACCGCGTCCATGCCGTTCGTGTACCCGCACGTGGCACTGATGCCGGACGCGCACAGCGGCAAGGGGTCGGCGGTCGGCACGGTGATCCCCACTCGTGGCGCGGTCATCCCGGCGGCCGTCGGCGTCGACATCGGATGCGGAATGATCGCTGCCCGAACCCAGTTCACGTCGGCCGACATCGAACGGGCCGGCGCGGACGGCCGGACACTGCACGCATTGCGGCTGCGGATCGAGGACGCGATCCCGCTGTCCCCGGGCAACTACAACCTCACGGCATCCCTCGGGGAGTTCTTCGCGAAACCGAAGATCGCGGAGCTCGAGGAACGGGCCGCCGAGGACGGCGTGGAGCTGTCCCACTCCCCGAAGTGGCGCGAGCAGCTCGGCTCCCTGGGTGGCGGCAACCACTTCATCGAGTTGTGCCTCGACGAACAGGATCGGGTGTGGATGTTCCTGCACTCCGGGAGCCGAGGTGTAGGCAACAAGATTGCCCAGAAGCACATCGCGATCGCCCAGAAGTTGTGCCGGACATGGCATATCGACCTACCGAACCGCGATCTCGCCTATCTCGCGGAGGGTGCCCCCGAGTTCTGGGGGTACATCCGGGAGTTGCGGTGGGCGCAGCGGTTCGCGCTGTTGAACCGGGCCGAGATGATGGACCGCTTCAGTGCGGTGCTGGGGGAGTGGATCGGGCAGTCGGTGGTGGAGGCCGAGCGGATCAACTGCCATCACAACTACACCGAACAGGAGGAGCACTACGGCGAGAAGGTGTGGCTCACCCGCAAGGGCGCGGTCGACGCCCACGAGGGTGTGGACGCCGTCATTCCGGGTTCGATGGGCACCCGCTCCTACGTGGTCCGGGGCAAGGGCGACGCGCGTGGGCTGTGCTCCGCCCCGCACGGCGCCGGCCGCCGGTTCTCCCGCACACAGGCCCGGAAGCGGTTCACCGTCGCGGACCTGGCCGAGCGCATGCAGGGGATCGAGTACCGGCACGGCGCCGAGTGGATCGACGAGATCCCGGACGCCTACAAGGACATCGACATCGTCATGGACGACGCCCGCGACCTCGTCGAGATCCGCCACGAGTTGCGGCAGATCCTCAACGTGAAGGGCACGTAGTCGAAGAAGCACTCCGGACAGACGAACACCCCGGGAAGTATCCCGGGGTGTTCGTCGAGTGTCGGGTCAGCTGAACTCGAAGGTGCTGCCGAAGTTCACCAGGTTCCCGATCGTTCCGATCAGTGACGGGAACAGCGAGATGAGATTGAGGTTCATGGCGGACTCTCCCCTGACCAAGGTTTCGTCGAGCAATTGTGATCGAAGCGAAATATAGGTCACCCGCTCGTCGAATACGGCGTTTTGCCGAAAATTATCTGGACGATCGTCCAAGATTGCTGGGTCTTGTCACGCGGAGCGTGCGAGCAGCGCGTCGAGGGCCGCGAAGCTCTCGTTGAGGCCCTGCTCCATGCCGGACTCGATCATTCCGTCCCGGTCCTCCGCCGTCATGAAGATCGAGTCCAACACCAGCTTGGTGCGGCTGTCGCCGAGATCGACGAAGTCGATGGTCTCGACGGACACGTGGGTCGGCATGCCGTCCCATTCGAACGACCACACGATGCGGTCCTTCGGGGTGACCTCGGCGAATCGTCCCTCGAAGCCGGCGCTCTCGCCCTCGTGGTGCTCGACGAAGCGCCAGTGCCCGCCCCGCTCGAGCTCCCACTTCTCGATGTCGAGTCGGTGGCCGCGACCCCACCACTGCGCGAGTTGCTCGGGTTCGGTGTACGCGGCCCACACGCGGTCGCGGGGCGCATTCACGATGCGTTCGATGTGCATTCCACGCTCGCCCGGGGTGGTGACGGTCGTGGCGGATGTCTGGCTGGTCATCGATCCTTCTCCGTTCGGTTGGGGTCGTCGTTCTCCAGGAAGGCCGCGAGACGGTCCAGCCGCGCCTCGACCTCGCGGCGATATCCGAGCATCCAATCGAGTTCCTGCCGAAGGGGGTTGGTGCCCAATCGGCAGTGCCGGACCCGGCCGCGCTTCTCGGTCACCACCATGTCGGCGGCCTCGAGCAGTGCCAGATGCTTCTTGATCCCGGTCAGGGTCATCTCGAAGCTCTGGGCCAGTTCGCTGACCGTGGCGGGCCCCTGTGTGAGGCGTTCGAGAATTCCGCGACGGGTGCCGTCCGACAGTGCCGCGAACGTGGCGTCGAGATCCAAATGCTGAACCATCTAGTTCAGTGTTGCGCGGTTCGGTGACGCTGTCAACGTCTAGGCGGACCGAGCTCCTGTCCTAGTACAGAAGAGTTGTGTCGGTGAGCTTCTCGGCCACCGCCCACAGCGACGGCGCGAGGTCGACGCCGCGGGAACTGCGGGGCTGGTCGAGCCTGCGGGTCGGCCCGATCAGTCCCATTCGTCCGCCCGGCCCGTAGTACCCGCCCTGCGCGGCGTCGGGACTTGTCGCGGCGAACAGTAGGGGTTCGGTGCCCTGCTGGACGTCCTGGGACGGCAGTATCGTGCGGTCGCTGCCCGAGAACATCCCGTGCCGCGGCCGGTCCCGGCCCAGGCTCGCGCCCGCGGTCTGCAGGTTTGTGCGGGTGTAGCCGGGATGCGCGTAGGTGCTGAGCAGGTTCCAACCGCGTTCGACCGCGACGTTCGCGAGGTGCTGCGCCATCAGCATGTCGGCGAGCTTGGACTGCGCATAGCTCATCGCCGGGCTGTACCGGTGGGTGGAGTGCAGGTCCCGGAAGTTGATGCGCCCGTAGTGGGCGGTGCCGCTGGTCATCGTGGACACCCGGGGAGCCGGAGCGTCGAGCAGCAACGGCAGCAGGAGATTGGTCAGCGCGAACGGGCCCAGGAAATTGGTGCCGAATTGCAGCTCGAATCCGTCGACGGTCTCGAACCGCTCGGGTGGCGACATGACTCCGGCGTTGTTGATCAGGAGGTCGAGAGGGCGTCCGTCGTCGAGGAATCCGGCCGCGAACTCGCGGACCGAGCCGAGATCGGCCAGATCGATCCGGCGGATCTCGAGTTGCGCGTGCGGAATGTCGTGCATGATCTCCGCGCACGCGGCCTCGCCCTTGCCCGAAGTGCGGCAGGCCATCACGACGTGCGCGCCGGCGGCGGCCAGCCGACGGGTGGCCTCCTTGCCGGTGCCGCTGTTCGCGCCCGTGACGACGACGTACCGGTCCTGCATGTCGGGAACGTGGTACATGTGAACTCCCTGGCGATCGATGATTCGCGGGTGACGTTCGCGGTCCAATCTACCGGCGTGTGCTGCCGATCAGCGAGCGTGTCACCTGGGGGAGAAGCTGCTCGGTGGTGTGCCGAGCAGCTTGGTGAACATTGCCGTGAACGACGCCGGGCTGGCATAACCGAGGCGGGTCGCGACAGCCGCGACAGGGCGGCCCGTTCCCAGTTCGGGGAGTGCGGCGAGGACACAGGCGCGTCGACGCCAACTCGCCGAACTCATCCCGGTCTCCGAGGAGAACATCCGATCGAGGGTTCGGGTACTGACGTGCAATGTGCGGGCCCACGCGTGGTTCCGGTCGTGGATGTCCGGGGCATCGAGGAACGCCTGGCACAGTGCGCGAAGTTCGGGGTGTCCGGGTAACGGTAGTTCCAACGGCAGCGGGGCGGTATCGGCGATCTCGTGCAAGAGCAAGGTCATCAATGCGCCGTCACGGCCGAAGTGGTCGTACCGGAGGGGGACGTCGACCGCGGCGAGCAGTAGTTCCCGCAGGAGCGGACGTACGTCGACGACACGGCACGCCCGGGGAAACCAGGGCGCCGCACCGGGCTCGATGTAGAGGCTGCGCGTACTGACATCGAGCATCCTGACGCGGTGCCGGGTGCGGGGCGGAATCAACACCGCTCGGTCCGACGGTACGGTCCATGTGCCGCAATCGGTTTCGACCTTCATGACGCCCGACGCGCCGAAGAGGAACTGGGCGCGGCGGTGCCTGTGCCAATCCAGTAGGTGGCGTGGCGGGTAGTCGGTGCCGATGGCGAGAACGGCGCGATCGGTGGTGTCGAGATCGTCGACCGGAACATTGCGCACGAAGAAACCGTACGCCGGACTTTGGCGGATTTGCGATAGAGGGTGGCAAATCATCGATTGTGCGCCACCAGGCGGTCTTCGTAGCGTCGGATCCGTGAGTATTGCGGTTCTTCTCTTCTTCGGGTGCATCACCGGGATCACCACCGTCGCCTTCGGTTTCGGGGGCGGATTCGTCACGGTTCCGGTCGTGTACTGGTATGTCGGGCGGTCGGCTACGGTTCCCGCGGACACGGCGATGCACGTAGCCGTTGCGACCTCCGCGGCAGTGATGGTGGTCAATGCGACGATCGCGACCTCCACGTATCGCCGGAACGGCGGACGTGGACTGGTGGGAGCGGCGACGCTGCTACCCGCCCTGGCAATCGGGGGACTGCTCGGGGCGCTTCTGGCGACACGCGTCGACGGGGCGGTCGTTCACGCGCTGTTCGTGGTCTACCTCGTCGCCACCATCGTCGACGTGTCTGTCAGGCGCGGCTTCCTCGTCGCGCAGGCGACATACCGGCGGTCGCCGGGCGGCACCGCGACTACGGTCGGCGGTGTCGCGGTCGGGTCGGTCGCGAGCTTTCTGGGAGTCGGTGGCAGCGTGATGACGGTGCCGATTCTGCGGCGGCGAGGGATGTCGATGATCGACGCGACAGGCCTGGCCAACCTGCTGACGCTGCCGGTCGCCCTGGCGGCGTCCGTGGTCTACGCGACCACCGGCCCCACGGCCGTCGCGTCGTCGACGGGGCTGCGAGCGGGGCTCGTGGACGTGGCCGCAGCAGGGGCGCTGTTGGCAGGTTCCCTACCGGTGATCGCAATCGTCCGACGGTCGATCGGGCGGATTCCGGACCGGGTCCACGCGGTCGGATACATCGGGCTCCTCGTCCTGGTCACCGCAGTGATGACGGCCCTCCGATGAGTTTGCCCTGCACAAGCCGTCCGAATAGATGAGTATTGGGTGGCCCGTATTCGTCAGGCTGTCGAAAGGGACCATGTCATGCAGAAGATCACTCCGTGCCTGTGGTTCGACACCGACGGGGAGGAGGCCGCGCAGTTCTACGTCTCGGTGTTCAAGAATTCGAAGATCTCGAACATTTCCCGGTACGGCCCCGGCATGCACCGACCGGAGGGCCTGGCGCTCACCGTCGAGTTCGAACTGGACGGGCAGGCGTTCACGATCCTCAACGGTGGGCCCGAGTTCACGTTCGACGAGGCGATCTCGTTCCAGGTGAGCTGCGCCGATCAGTCCGAGGTCGACGACTACTGGTCCCAGCTCACCGCCGACGGTGGGCAGGAGAGCCAGTGCGGGTGGCTCAAGGACCGGTTCGGGGTGTCGTGGCAGAT
This sequence comes from Prescottella sp. GW823-FHT02E09, assembly GCF_058797375.1. NCBI lineage: Bacteria > Bacillati > Actinomycetota > Actinomycetes > Mycobacteriales > Nocardiaceae > Rhodococcus > Prescottella sp. GW823-FHT02E09. The sequence continues at coordinate 176,076 of NZ_JBXAJP010000001.1, read as the reverse complement.
CGTTCCCGCCGCCCTGGGCTCGTACATCGGCGGCCCGGACCCCGCGGGTGCGCAGCGGGCCACGCAGGCGATGCTCGGGATGCGCAAGCTCGACATCGGTGTCATCCGCGCGGCCTACGAGGGCTCCTGACGGTTTGGCCGACACCTGATCGGTGCGGTTCGCTGTCCTCATGGGATTCAGCCGCGCCGAACTCGAATCGTTCCGCGACAAGGAGGTCCCGGACCTGATCGGTCCGGGATGTCGACTGCTGTTCGTGGGTATCAATCCGGGGCTGTGGACGGCCGCCACCGGAGCGCACTTCGCGCGTCCGGGCAACCGCTTCTATCCGGCGCTGCTGCGGGCCGGGATCGTCGACCGGCCGATCGATCCCACCGCCGGCATGTCCGATGCCGACCGCGATCTGCTCGTCGGGCGTGGCGTGGGCATCACGAATCTCGTTGCGCGCGCGACGGCCCGAGCGGACGAGCTCACCGCCGAGGAACTGCGAGTGGGCGGCCGGCGGCTGCGCGAGGTGGTGGCGGCGGCGCGCCCGCGGGTGGTCGCGATCGCCGGGATCACCGCCTATCGGGCCGCGTTCGGAGTGCGAGCGGCGCAGAAGGGTCGACAGCCCGACGGTTTCGAGGGTGCGGAGTTGTGGGTGGTGCCGAACCCGAGCGGGCTCAACGCCCACGACACCGTCGACTCCCTCGCGCACGCGTACCGCGCCGCCGCCGTGGAGGCGGGGGTGGTCGACGCCGCCGGAACTCCCGGCACGGATTAGCTACTGGAACGTTCCTTGGCGGTCACCAGAACACGGTGATCGGTTCACCGTTGCCGCCCACGATCTCCAAGGGCCTGTTCGTCACGCAGTTGTCCACCATGCAGGTTCCTGACTGTCTCGATCCGTTCGATACGCCTCTGGGCGGTCTGTCCGGCATCGACTACGACTCCGCCACCGACCGCTATCTCGTCGTGAGCGACGATCGTGCGCAGAACGGCCCGGCCCGCGCGTACACCCTCGACCTGGGCCTCGACGGGAGCGGTAGGTTCACGGCGCCGGCCCCGAAGTTCACCGGGATCACTCTGCTGACCGACGCAGGCGGCCGGCCCTACCCGGAAAAGGGTCTCGACCCGGAATCGATATCGGGAACAACCTGGCATTCGAGGGTCTGACCTTCTCGGTGGACGGCTCCGAACTCCTTGCGCTGAAGGAGAATTCTTGTGTAGGACGGTACTGTCGCAACACCTGAGAATGGCACGGATCCGGCCGATGGAAATGCTGTCGGAGTACTCGTATGTCGCAAGACCGGGCTGGCCGGCCTCGTGGTCGCCCCGGACGGGCGGTCGCCGTACTTCACCGACATCGCGTCGAACGGCGTGTTCCGACTCGCGTTGAGCTGACCGAAGACCGTCGGAACGTATCGTCCTCGCGAATCGGAACACAGCGAGGGGGCCGTCGAGGCACACTCGGAGGATGGCGGAGATCCGGCGCGGGCGGTGGCATCGGCTGTGGACCAACGGCTTGATGGTGTTGATCGCGCTGGCGTTCGGGCTGGTGGGAGCACCGCGGGCGGGTGCGGTGGTCGATTCCGTCATCTTCGGTGGAACCTCGAACCAGGTCATCACGGTATTCGCGCCGACACCGGAGTCGACCGTGGCGGAACTGACGGCGTGGGCGCGGGGCGCCGACGGCGTCTGGCGCGAGGTGGCCGGGCCGGTCGTCGCGCACGTCGGGGCGGACGGGATCGGGTCCGCGAGTGAATTCGCGGCCCGCACGCCGGCCGGCGTGTTCCCGCTGACCGGCGCCTTCGGCCGGCTTCCCGATCCGGGCACCGCGATGCCGTACTTTCGCACCGATGTGCAGGACTGGTGGGACTCGAACCCCGCCTCACCCGGATACAACACGCACGTGCGGCAGCCGGTCAGCCCCGGCGCCGCCAGCGAGAACCTGTACGGCGCCGGTGCGGTGTACGACTACGCCGCGGTGATCGGATACAACTCCGCGCGCACACCCGGCGCGGGGTCGGCGATCTTCCTGCACGTCGCGGACGGCGCTCCGACGGCCGGTTGCGTTGCCGTCGACCGGGAGTCGCTGGTGTCGATCCTCGGCCGACTAGACCCCGCACAGCATCCCTTGATCGCGATCGGCGTCGGGGAGGCGCCGCGCCCGTGACCGGCGCCGACTCGCCACTGCCGCTCTTCGCCACCGAGTCGGCCGCGGCGGTGATCCTGACGCTCGCCTTCGCCGCGTTGCTGTTCTCCGAGTACCGGATCGGGCGCACACATCCCGGCGGTGCCTCGCACCGTGACGGGTGGACCGGTCCCGCCGTCGGGCTCGGGCTGATGGTCGCGTACGTCGGCGGGGCCGTGTTGAGCGTGCTGGTGTCGACGACGGTGATCACGACGGGTGCCTGGTGGTGCTTCTGGATCGGCCTGCTGGTGGCCGGGGCCGGGCAGGGCCTGCGGCTGCGGGCCGTCCACGAGCTCGGGGCGTCGTTCACCTTCCAGGTACAGACCGCGCCGGGGCAATCGGTGATCGACACCGGTCTCTACCGGCGGATCCGGCATCCGTCGTACACCGGTGCGTTGGTGTGCGCGTTGGGATTCACTGTCGCGTATACGAACTGGCTCGCGCCGCTGACGGTGCTCGCGCTGGCGGCCGCGTACGTGGTGCGGATCCCGCACGAGGAGCGGGTGCTCGTCGACGGGCTGGGCGAGCCGTACCGGCAGTACATGCGCCGAACCAAGCGGCTGATTCCGTACGTGCTCTAGAGCTTCCAGCCGCGTTCGATCGTGACGAGCGGCTGCCAGCCGAGTCGCGTGAAGTACGCGCGGTCGGCGATGTCGGCCGCACCGACCGAGGTGAGCAGGTGCCGGGAGCCGGCCCGCCGCAACCACGCACAGGCATGCGCGATCAGGTCGTCGGCCCTGCGGTCGGCGTCGTCCGCCATGACGAGTTCCGCGAGCTCGGACCAGCCGTCGAGCGGCATCAGGGTGCCTCCGCGGGTCAGATTCTCGACTACCTCGACGTAGCCGCCAGCGTCCTTCAGTGTGAAACGGGTGCCGTGGTCGCCGACCGTCCGCACGACTGTGTCCGTCGGCGCCGACACATCGTGTGGCGTGGGTAAGTCGAGATCGGTGCTGAGGACGATCTCGGTGCTCGCCGGGTCGGGGGACAGCCCCACCGACCGGAGCGTGGCCGCGACGTGCGGCCAGCAGTCGGGTATCCCGTATGTGACCGGCGTCGGCAGATCGCCGTCGGCGAAAACCGCGGTTGCGCCGTCCCGGGTCAGGACTGCCAGGCCGGCGTCGAGCAGCGCAGCGGCGGCGTCAGCCCGATCCGGCAGGTGGACGAACCAGGCGATCTCCCCGGCTCCGCGATAGTCGTTCGAGACGCTTCCCTCACTTCCGTAGCGGCGCAGGTGGATCGCGGCGACGATGCGGTCGTCCACCACCGAGACCAGTGTCCAGCGAGACCTGACCCACGGATCTGTGACGTACTGCGTCGGGTTGGATTCGAGGCTTGCCAGCAGCGTGGCACTCGAGATCGCCCAGCCGGGCGCGATGGCCCCGAGGTGGACATTGACCAGATCGGTGAACTGTTGACGATCGCCTCGGCGGAACGAACGAATCTCGGGCATGACGAAACTCCGTGTCTGCGGCGTACACCGCGGAATGGGTGATGGTTTCGCCGCTACCCGTGCGGCACGTGAACGAGACTATCGCATCGAGGGCCTGGACGCCGCGAAGGCCCGGCGGAGCGGATGCTCCACCGGGCCTTCGGAGTTCGATACGCGGATCAGATGCCGGGTCGCTTGCCGATCGTGAGGGTGACCTCGCCGGTGTGGGCGAAGAAGTCGTTGCCCTTGTCGTCGACGACGATGAACGCCGGGAAGTCCTCGACGTCGATCTTCCAGACCGCCTCCATACCGAGCTCTTCGTACTCGACGATCTCGACGTTCTTGATGCAGTCCAGTGCCAGACGCGCGGCCGGGCCGCCGATGGAGCCGAGATAGAAGCCGCCGTGCGTGTTGCACGCGTCGGTGACCTGCTTGGAACGATTTCCCTTGGCCAGCATGATCATCGATCCGCCCGCTGCCTGGAACTGCTCGACGTACGAGTCCATGCGGCCGGCGGTGGTGGGGCCGAATGAGCCCGACGCCATGCCCTCGGGGGTCTTGGCCGGCCCGGCGTAGTACACCGGGTGGTCCTTGAGGTACTGCGGCATCTCCTCGCCGGCGTCCAGGCGCTCCTTGATCTTCGCGTGCGCGATGTCGCGCGCGACGACCAGCGGGCCGGTCAGCGACAGGCGGGTCTTGACCGGGTGCTTGGACAGCTCGGCCAGGATCTCCGGCATCGGCCGGGTGAGGTCGATCTTGACCGCGGCACCCTTGCCGGTGCCCGAGATGCCGTCGGTCTCGGCGTCGAGCTGGGTGTCGGTGACCTCGGGCAGGAACCGGCCGGGGTTGAACTCGAGCTGCTCGAGGAAGACGCCCTCGGGGGTGATCTTCGCCTTGGCCTGGCGGTCGGCCGAGCACGAGACAGCGATCGCGACGGGCAGCGACGCGCCGTGGCGGGGCAGACGGATGACGCGAACGTCGTGGCAGAAGTACTTGCCACCGAACTGTGCGCCGATGCCGATCTTCTGGGTGAGCTCGAAGACCTGCTTCTCGAGCTCGTGGTCACGGAAGCCGCGACCGGTGATCGCACCCTCGGTGGGCAGCTCGTCGAGGTAGTGCGCCGACGCGTACTTGGCCGTCTTGAGCGCGAACTCGGCGGACGTGCCGCCGACGACGATCGCCAGGTGGTAAGGCGGGCACGCCGCGGTGCCGAGCGAGCGGATCTTGGCCTCGAGGAACTGCATCATCGAGTCCGGGTTCAGGATCGCCTTGGTCTCCTGGTACAGGTACGACTTGTTGGCCGAGCCGCCGCCCTTGGCCATGAAGAGGAACTTGTAGGAGTTCTCGTGGCCCTTCGCGGTGTCCGCGTACAGCTCGATCTGCGCGGGCAGGTTGTTGCCCGTGTTCTTCTCGTCCCACATCGTGATGGGGGCGTTCTGCGAGTAGCGCAGGTTCAGGCGGGTGTACGCGTCGTAGACGCCGCGCGCGATCGACTCCTCGTCGTCGCCCGGGGTGAGCACGTGCTGGCCGCGCTTGCCCATGACGATCGCGGTGCCGGTGTCCTGACACATCGGCAGCACGCCGGCGGCGGAGATGTTGGCGTTCTTCAGCAGGTCGAGCGCCACGAACTTGTCGTTGTTCGACGCCTCGGGATCGTCGAGGATGCTCGCGACCTGCTTCAGGTGATCGGTGCGGAGGTAGTGCGAGATGTCGTGCAGTGCCGTCTCGGTGAGGAGCCGCATGGCCTCGGGCTCGACCTTCAGGAAGGTGCGGCCGTCCGGTCCTTCGACGGTGGACACCCCCTCGGTGGTGAGCAGCCGGTACTCGGTGGGGTCTTCACCGATCGGCAGCAGGTCCTCGTAGAGGAATTCGGCCATCATCTCTCCTGAACACGGGGGTGCGAAGTTCGACGTTCAGGCTAACCGCGCGGCGTGGACGGCCCGAATCGGGGCGGCCGGTGCGGGCATATCATCGAGGTGTGCCGAATGTTGTGTGTTCGAGGTCACCGCGGCGGACCCACGGATTTCCGTAGGCTCGGATACGTAACAACCAGATAACGATCTGCGGTGTGTCGTCTCGCGGCGAGCCGCAGGGGTTGGGGGCAGCACCGCACATGACTGTCGAAACTGTGGGCGTGGGCCACTCGGTGACACCCGGCCTCGGCCACGCGTCCGGACTGCATCGGATCCGAGCGGCACACGCGTGGCTCGATGTGGCCGTCGTCGTCGCGGTGCTCGTCTCGACCAATCTCATCGCGCACTTCACCACCCCGTGGGCGAGTTTCGCGACCGTCCCGATCTCCGCGGTGATCCTGGTTGCGCTGACTCGCCGGCGCGGATTGGGCTGGGCCGAGCTCGGGCTCTCACCCCGGCACTGGCGCAAGGGATCGCTGTATGCACTCGCGTCCGTCGGGTTGGTGCTCGCGGTCGTCGGTATCGGAATCGCGCTGCCCTTCACGCGACAGTTCTTCATGGCCGACCGGTACGCCACCATTTCCGGTGCCCTCATCGCGTCGATGATCGTGATCCCGCTGCAGACGGTGATCCCGGAGGAACTCGCGTTCCGTGGCGTGCTCCAGGGCACACTGTCTCGGGTCTCCGGCGTTCGCGGCGTCTTCGCGGCCGGTTCGCTCATGTTCGGGCTGTGGCACATCGCGTCGTCGCTGGGTCTGACCACCAACAATCGCGGCCTCACCGGTGTCCTCGGCGGCGGGTTGGTCGGCCAGATACTGGGCATCGCGGGTGCGGTTGCGGCGACCGCCGTCGCCGGTTTCGTCTTCACGTGGCTGCGCCGCCGTAGCGGGAGCCTGTTGGCCCCGATCGCGTTGCACTGGTCGCTCAACGGCATCGGTGCCCTCGCCGCGGCCCTCGTCTGGCACGCCTCCCTGGGCTAGTCCCGTTCCGTGACACCCGCGAGCGGCACGCCCCGGAACTCCGCGAGCGACGACGCCTGCTCGTTCAGCGACCCGCGATCGGATTTCGACAGCGTTCCCCACGGCGTGATCTCGAGCGAGAGTTTCCTCCCCGACGTCCGCGGCCGCCACAGACCGGCGATCTCGCCGCCGATCGCGATCGCGCCGGGACGCCCGAGCGTGGGCCACAGCGCCTTGCGGTGCGACTCGTCGGCCACGAGCAGGTCGCGATCCTTCGACTGCAGATAGGGGTCGAACGGGCCGAGCAGTCGTACCGAGGTGTCGGACGGCGGATCGAGCAACAGATCGAGATCGGTGGTCGGGATCGACCGCACCGCGCCGTCGACGGCCACTTCGGTGATGTCGCCGGGCCAGTGGCCCTTGACGTCCTTGACAGGCGCGTCGAGGTAGGCGGCAACCGCCTTCGGTTCGCTCGGGCCGAAGAAGTGCAGGTAGCCGCGGACCACGTCCAACCGTGGATCGGCGTCCGCGCCGGTGCGGGTGTACGGCTTCGAGCGCCACCCGGGGATGTGCTCGAGGACAGGCGGCGACGTGTCCGGCCGGAGTTCCAGACCGGCCTGCAGCGCCGCGAGGCGGAAGGGCATCTCGTACATGTGCGTGGCGTTGCACGGCCGGCAGAACCGCAGATACGGCTCGCTCATCCGCGCGGTCAGCGCCGACGACATCTCGCCCTTGACGGTGGGCGCACGGACGATGTCGCGCATCTCGTCGGCTACCTCACGCAGCGCGTCGAGCGTACCGATCCCGGCCGCCTTCAGCGGGCGGTTCGCGTCGTAGATCCGTTTGGCGGCGTCGGCATCCGACAGGGGCGCGGTGGCGACGGCCACCTTCGGCAGATCCGCGCGGCGGTAGCAGTGCGGCGCGCCGCGCAGCGTCCAGGCCAGCGCTAGGTCGGCGGAGGAGCCGGCCGGTGTTCCGCGCACGTGCAGCGCCCACGCGGCACCGTCGGGTCCGGTGTTCTGGATCCCGAGATCGAGGATGTCGCAGTCGGTGGGGCCGGTGGCGATCCCGGGGCCGCGATCGAGTTGCTGGACATGCCAGCGGTACGAGAGCACCTGCGCGCGGGTCACTTCCACGGTCATGGCCCGAGTGTAAGGGCGGTCACAGACAATCGTTCGCGGACACTAGACTGCGAGTATGGAAACCGAACCCGGCGAGAAGTTGTCGCTGCGCGCGTTGCAGAAGCAGAGGAGCCGGGCGCACCTACTGGACACCGCGGCGCGGCTGATCGGGGAACGCGGGTTCCGCGAGACGACCATCGACGACATCGCCAAGGCCGCCGGCGCGAGCCGCGCCACGCTGTACTCGTACTTTCCTGGCAAGGACGCGATCGTCCGCGAGATCGTCGTCGAGGTGTGGGACCGCGCCGAGGCGCTGTACCGGGACTTCGGCGGTCTCGAGGACTGGTCGCGACCGACGATTCGCGGCTGGGTGGGTCGCGTCGTCGACGCCTGGGAGGCGAGTGGCGACAGGCTCCGCGTCCAGTCCGCCGGCGTGGTTCGGTTCGACGACTTCTACCTCGACTACCACCGCCGTTTCGTCGTGGCGCTCACCACGAACGCCGAGTTGTGGGGGCGCTTCGACGACGCCGACATCGAGCGTCGCGCACTGCTGCTGATCAGCGGGCTCGAGTTGTTCCTCAACACCTGGATGGTCCGCGGGTGGCGTGTCGATCGCGAGGGCGCGATCGACACGATCACCGACCTCTGGTGTGCCGCCCTGCGGTCGGGGTAGCGCTCACCCCAGGGCGAACTTGGCCCGCACGATTCCGCCGATCTCGGCGAGCGCCAGCCGTGCCCGGACATGGAGATCGGCATGCATGAGGAATCCGTGTGCCACACCGGGATAGCGCAGCACCGCCGTCTGGACTCCCGTGTCGCGCAGGCGATGGGCGTACTCCTCGGCGCCGTCGCGACTGGGATCGTGCGACGCCGTGACCACGATCGCCGACGGCAGGCCCGACAGGTCCTCCGCCAGGCTGGGCACCCCGTACGGATGGTCCCGGCTGGGATCGTCGCCGAGATACAGGTTCTTCGTCCATGCGAAGTCGCCGGCCGTGATGATCGGGCCGTCTGCGAACTCGAGTACCGACGGCTTGGTGTCGTCACGGTCGATGCCCGCGTAGATGTGCAACTGGAACACCAGTGGCACTCCGCCCTCTTCGCGGGTCTGCAGCGTCACCCCCGCCGCGAGGGTCGCGCCGGCGCTGTCCCCGGCGACGGCGATCCGATCCCGGTCGAGGCCGAGGTCCGCGGCGTTGCCGGCCACCCACTGCGTTGCGAAGTACGCCTCGTCGGTCGCCACCGGATAGGGATGTTCGGGGGCGAGTCGGTAGTCGACGCTGACCACCACCGCGCCCGACGCCTCGGCCAGCAGGCGGGCGAGGCGGTCGAAGCTGTCGATGCTGCCGATGACCAGGCCGCCGCCGTGGAAGTACACGATCGCCGGGAGGTCCGGCGCGTCGACGGGGCGGTAGATCCGCAGGCGCAGCGGTCCGTGCGGCCCGTCGACGACGCGGTCCCCGACGCGGTGCATGTCGGGGCCGGGCCGCTGCGGCAACGATTCGAAGGCGGTGCGGGCGGCGTGGACTCCCGCCACGTGCATCGGCACCCAGTCGGCACGGGTGCCGAGGTAGGCGGCGACATCGGGATCGAGTTCGAGCATGTTCGGTGTCCTTTCGGGAGTCGGGCCCGGAATCAGGCCTTGACCTTGCCGTCGACGTCGGGCGCGACCCGGATCGCGACCCAGTCCGCGCGGGTCTGCGGGCTCATCCGGGAGACGAACGAATCGAGCTGGGACCACAGCGATTTCGACACGGTCATGTCGCCGGGTGTCATCACCTCGTCGATCAGCGACGACCAGGCCTCCGGAGTGTGGTCGTCGGTCAGTGCGCCCGGTGTCTCGGCCTGCACGACGCGGGAGACCAGTCCGCCACCCACCGCGAACACCTCGCCGCTGAGGGTGGTGTCGGCATGCAGGAGATAGGTGGCGAACGCCGCGACCGCATCGGGCGGGAAATGAGTCTGCATGAACTCTCCGAACCCCGGTTGCTCGATTCCGGCGGTGGACCGGGTCCAGGCAGCAGGGAGGATCGCGTTGGAGCGCACACCGATTCGCTTGCCGAGGATCGCCTGCGTCCGGGTGAGGGAGAGGATCGCGCCCTTGGCCGCGGCGTACCCGGGCATCGCGGGAGCACCGTAGCTTCCGTTCGACGAGATGTTGAGGATCCGCCCGTGGCCGGTCGCGGACAGGTGTGGCCAGGCGGCCTCGGTGATACGGTGCGCGCCGCGCAGATGTACGTCCACCAGTGCGTCGAAGCTCCCGCCCGCACCGGCGTTGTTCACCACGATGTCCAGGCGGCCGAAGGCGTCGATCGCGGCCTGCGCGATGCGGTCCGCCTCGGTCACGACGTCGCCCGTGACCCCGACGGCGGTGCCGCCGTCGGACTCGACCAGGCGGACGGCCTCGTCGGTACCCGGGGTGTCAGCCCCGCCCGTCCAATCGCGCCCGAGGTCGTTGACGACCACCGAGCATCCGCGGGCGGCCAGCAGGCGGGCGTATGCGAGGCCCAGTCCGAAGGTGGACACTCCGGTGATGAGGGCGACCTGTCCGTCGAAACGTAGTGGATTCATGGCCGGCAACGCCTTTCGTCTGGGCAGCGGGGATGGATCGGACCGTAGCGCACGGAAACCGTCGATGGTAGACATTCGAGCAAAAAACCAGACTACGAGTCTGGTAAATGGGATGTAGGTATGGACAGGCTCCGTCGGGTGGCCTACTGTCCCGAACTACATGACGTGCACGGGTGTGTTGCGTGCCCTTCCCGTCCCGCGACTCCCGCCCCGGATCGCCTGGCCTGCAAGGAGATTTCCATGACCTCCGGTACCGCTGCACCGCTTCTCTCGGACGACGATGCGGCCGCGGAGGCGTTGACGGATCGTCTGCGGCAAGCCGACCCGGCCGTCCTACTGGCGGTACTGGCTCAGGTCACCGGGGACGTTGTCGTCCTCGACCGCCATGCCGGCGCCATCTCGCACGTGCCCGACGCGCCCGAGATGGCCGGCGTCGCCGATCCCGACACGGTCGCCGCGATCGTCTCGGAACTGAGCGCGGCGCTGGCCGCCGATCGCCGAGCGCCCGGCCTCGCGCCGGACGACCCGGATCTGTTCGCCCGACTGGTTCCACTGGCACTCGGGGTGACGCCAGGCGACGAGTTTCTGCCGATGCTGCTCGAGCAGGGGGGATTCCACACTGCGCAGCCCGTGTTGCCGCGCACTGCACCGTTGCCTCGCACCCTGGACCTGGTGATCGTCGGTGGGGGACTGGCGGGCATCGCGGCCGCGATCGCCGCCGCGCGCGAGGGCATCGCGTACGAGGTCCTCGAGCGAAACGACGGGCTCGGCGGCACCTGGCTCGTCCAGAACTACCCCGGTGTCGGTGTCGACACCCCCTCGTCGTACTACTCACTGTCCTCCGAACTGAATCCCGACTGGACCAGCTACTACCCCAAGGGCGGCGAATACCAGGACTACCTGCAGGCCGTCGCCGACAAGCACGGGATACGCAGACACACCCGCTTAGGGATCGAGGTCGAGTCGCTCGTCTGGGACGACGCGGAACACCGATGGGACGTCCACGTGCGCTCGACGGACGGCACCCGTTCGGTGACGCACGCCGCGGCGGTGATCACCGCGCTCGGCTACCTCAACCGCCCCCAGTTCCCGCGGGTCGAGGGTCGAGACTCCTTCGCCGGCATCAGCGTCCACTCGGGGGAGTGGGATCCCTCGCTCGACCTCGCCGGGAAGCGGGTCGCGGTGATCGGGGCCGGGTGTACCGCCGCGCAGATCGTCGACTCCATCGTCGACGACGTCGCGCACCTGACGGTGTTCCAGCGTCAACCGCACTGGGTGGCCCCGCGCAAGCGGGACAGCGACGACGTCCCCGAGCATCACCGGTGGCTGTCGCGGCACGTCCCGTTCTACGCGAACTGGCTGCGGCTCAAAGCCTTCTGGGGGTCGGCCGACAGTGCCTACCCGGTGGTGATCGTCGACCCGGAATGGGCGTCGACGCACCTGTCGATCTCGCGGGCCAACGACATGCTGCTGCAGGACTGCCTCGCATACATCGACCGCACGTTCGGTGCCGGGTCGGAACTGTCCGCGAAGGTGACGCCCGACTTCGCACCGTTCGGCAAGCGCATCATCCGCGATCCCGGCGACTACTACCCGGCGCTCACCCGCGACCACGTCGACGTCCTCGTCTCCGAACCCGCCCGGATCGTGCCGGAGGGCATCGTTACCCCGGACGGCGATCTCGTGGAGGTGGACGTCATCGTGTACGCCACCGGCTTTCACCTGGACTTCCTGTCCACCATGGACATTCGCGGTCGAGACGGGCGTGCGCTGGTCGACGAGTGGTCCGGCAACCCGCGTGCGTACCGCGGCGGTACAGTCCCCGGGTTCCCCAACCTGTTCATCACGTCGGCGCCCAACACCAACCCGAGCCACGGCGCCGGCAACAACTTCGGCATCGAGGTGGCCGTCCACTACATCGTCGAATGCCTGCACCTGCTGGCCGAGCGCGGCGCCCGGTCTCTCGAACCTACGAGGGAGGCATACGAGGCATACGTCGACGAGATCGACCGGGCGATGGAGAACACGGTGTGGCGGCACACACCGGGTGCCCACACGTACTACCGCAACGACAGCGGCCGCGTGATCGTCGCCAGCCCGTGGCGGCTGGTGGACGTCTGGCAGCAGCACCGCGCGCCGATCGAGGAGCACTTCATTCTTCGATAGCCCGCCCCATGCCAGGCGGTTCCCCGTGGGGAAGGGGATCCGCGGCGGTCGGCTACGCTCGTCACATGGCCCGCACGATGCCGAATCGCCAGGGTGACGCCACCCGGATACGCCTGATCAAGACAGCCGAAAAGCTCTTTGCCGCGCAGGGAGTCGACGCGGTGTCCGTGCGTGCAATCACCGCCGCGGCGGGCCAGGGCCCGGCCGCCGTCCACTATCACTTCGGCTCCAAGGAAGACCTCCTGTCCGCGGTGCTGCTGGACGTCGGCGCCCGGGTCTCGCACGAGATCTCTGCGCGCGTCGAGGAACTGGCGGCGTCCGAGTCGCGTCCCGAGCTCGAGGACGTAGTCCGGGCGCTCACGGATCCGTATCTGGAACTGCTTCTGAATCAACGGGTTCGGGGCGTTCGCTGGATCAAAATCGTCGTGCAGGTGTCGCGCGAGGCGCGGCCGGCCGTCACCGCGACGGGTCAGGACGAATTGTCGTTCCGACTGGGGACCGGGTCCGCCGGGCACTGCCCGGCACTCCTTCCGAGCGGATCGACCATCGGTGGCCCATCGCGGTATGAGCTTCCTGCAGTCCCTCAGCAGGGTCGACGACTGGACGGTCGGCGTAACCCGTCAGAGCCGCGACGAACTGGTCGAGTTCTACGAGGATCTCGTGGCGTTCGTCGTCGGCGGCGCCGAGCGCATGCTGCGCTGAGGTCTGCCGCGTCCCTTCCTGTGTCGGGCCGTCCCGCTCCGTGGGCGCACCGGTTCTGGCCCGAGGTGCCCGTTCCTACCCTGGGTCGTGTCGAGCTGCAGCGCCATCGCTGAGTATGCCGTTCCGAGACAACAGGAGCCCGCGTTGATCGATCGCATTCACCCCGAACTTCGTAGCCTGATCCCCTCGCTCCCGAAGGTGGACATTGCCGAACCGGCTGCCTTCCGTGAGCGACAGCGGATCCGCGCGGCCGAGCTCGCCGCGGCGGTGGCGCGGCCGCAGGACATGGCGGTCGTCGACCGACTCGTCCCGGGGCCTGCCGGTGCGCCGGACGTGCCGGTACGCATCTACACACCGGGCGGAACGTCGGCCGGGACGGGCGCGCTGGTGTGGTTCCACGGCGGCGGCTACGTCTTCGGGGAGATCGAGGCGTCCGAGCGCGCGTGCGTCGAGATCGCGGACGAGGTGGGATGCGTCGTCGTGAGTGTCGAGTACCGGCTGGCGCCCGAGCATCCCTACCCTGCCGGGCTCGACGACTGCTTCGCCGCGCTCACCTGGGTCGCGGGTCACGGCGACGAGCTCGGGGTGGATCCGGCGCGGCTGGCGGTCGGTGGTGTGAGTGCCGGCGCCGGGCTCGCGGCGGCACTGGCGCTGCGGGTCCGCGACGAGAACGGTCCACGGCTCGTGTACCAGGTGCTGGACAACCCGATGCTCGACGACCGGCTGGAGACCGTGTCGGTTCGTGAGTTCACGGACACACCGCTGTGGACCCACGGGCAGGCGGTCCTGGGATGGGACTTCTATCTCGGCGACCGGTCGCAGGAAACGCCGTCCTATGCCGCCGCTGCACGCGCGATCGACGTATCGGGACTGCCGCCGGCGTGGATCTCGGCCAACGATCTGGATCCACTGCGTGACGAGGCGATCGAGTATGCGCTCCGACTGATGCGCGCCGGTGTGCCCGTGGAACTGCATCACCGTCCGGGAACATTCCACGGATCCAACGGATTTCCCGGAATCACGGTCTCCGATCGGACGCGTGAGGACATGCACCTCGGTCTGGAGGCGGCTCTCACGGTCCCGAACTGACGCCGGCCGACCGGCTCCACGTCGCCCGCACCTCGATCAGTCGTGCTCGAGGTGCGGGCTTCTGTGTCGGTGGGCTCGGAAGACTCCGCCATCTGTTCGCTGAATCTCTATCAGCGCAGTCGTATTCGGAACGATCCGACCGGATAGGGGTGGCGTCGAGATCTCCCGCTGAGTGGGAGGCAAGCACGATCCCGAGTCGATGGGCTACATCCACTGGCTCGCCGACGACGAGTCGACGTGGCCCGGCGAGGTCGTGCTCGACGACAACGAGATGCGCTACTACGCAGACGCATACGCGCGGACCGGATTCGGTGGGGGACTGAGCTGGTACCACAGCATCATCCGGAACTGGGAGGTGCACACCGAACAGTTCCCGGACGGCGTCGTGCCCAAGGTTGCGGTGCCCGCGCTGCTGGTCGCGGCGCGTCGTGACCCCATCTGCCACCCGATGCTCACCGACAACCTGCTGCAGTACTTCGAGACGTTCGAGCGCCGGATGATCGGCACCGGGCACTGGACTCAGCTCGAAGATCCGCGGGGCACCAACGAGATCCTTGTCGACTGGCTGGCCAGGCACTTTGAGTCGATCGCAGTCGGGCTCGTCACCTCGCGGTGTCGAGCCCGACTACCAGTCGGTTCTCCTACTTGATCGCGATCGGATTGACGGGGGATCCGGCGGCCTTGGCCACCTTGAGCGGTGCTGCGGTGTAGAGGAAGGAGTACCGCCCGTCCGATGCGCAGTCGGCTGCGAGGTCCTCGAGGTTGCAGATCTCGGTGAATGCGACGCCCAGGTTGCGCATCAGAGCACAGTGGAGTGTCATCGCGATCCCGTTGTTCGGATCGAAGGTGACCTCGTTTCCGATCGTGTCGGTGACGAGGTTCGGAATCTCCATTTCGTGGAACCACGTGACGAGTTCCGGGCTGTACACCAGGCCTGCCTCACAGAAGTTCTCGTAGAAGCCCGCACCAAGCTCGGCAGCGAGCTGCAGGAAGTTCGTGCGGATGAGAACGATGTCTCGCTTCTGGATCGTCACGCCCTGCGCGGCGGCGCACTCGTGGAGGTCATCGAGGGTGATCGTCTCGCCCTTGTCGAGGTGTGCCTTGTTGCGGAAGCGGGCGATGTCCAGCAGTACACCGCGGCCGACTACGCCGCGATTCGCGATCGGCACGATGCTTGCCTTCTCGAGGCCACCGACCGTGGTGCGGGCGTCGTAGCCGTTCCAGAGTTTGCCGTCGTACCAGACGTGCCCGAGCGCGTCGTACTGGGTCGACCCCTGAAGGAAGGTGTCGATCTTGTCGTCGGCGTAGTGCAAGCCTCCAGGGTAGTCCGGTGCTTCTCCTGTGTCCCAACTACTCTCGTCGAGGATCTGAGTGCGTTCGGCCTGTGTCCGACCGGGCCATACGGGATCGCCATTCGGGTCGCCGATAAGTCGCTGAAGGGTGAACACCGCGCCACGCGAGACTTCGGCGGTGCCGCGGAGAACCTCGTCGGGAGTCAAGTAGTTGAGGGCGCCGACTTCATCGTCGGGCCCCCATTTTCCCCAGTTGGTCGGTGAATCCTCGAGGAAGTCACCCAGGTAAGGAGAGTCAGTCATGTCAAGCTCGATCCTGCCGATTGATGGATTCTCTGGAAGCCCTCTGCTGGTTCATGTTTTGGTCGGCTGGGGGCGTGTCACAGGGTGAGTTCATTCCACAGCGCGTCCTCGCCACGCGTGAGCGCGAGCTCCGCGAGGATCTCGGCCCACTGTTGCTCTGTGGTCTCGGCGTCGCGCCAGGACCACAGGCTCTTGGTCAGTCTGTGGAGCGGGTACTCCTCGGTTACTCCCATTGCTCCGTGGAGCTGATGGCTGGTCCGCGCCACCAGCGTCGCGGCCTGTCCGCTCGTGACACGTGCCGTTGCGGTGACTGCACGTCGGCGGTCGTCGCCGGCGTCGGGGTCGAGTTGCGCCGCGAGTGCGTGCGTGAGCGCCGTCGCGGACTGCAGGGTCGATGTCTTGATCGTTGCAAGTGACGTTGCCACGGACGGGACGGACAGCAAGGGTTTGCCGAACTGTTCACGGGTACTGACGTACTCGCGAGTCAGCTCGTAGGCGGCCTCGGCGGCTCCGGTCAGGGCGGCTGCCCAGAGCAGACCCAACCGTGTCTGCACGTGCGATGCCGTGCAATCGGTATGGATGCGCGTTGCAGGTGCACGGTCGAGCGTCGCGTCTACGAACTCTGCGCCGGTGAGATCGCTGCCTCGTCGAATCGTGATCCCCTCGGCCGCCGGGTCGACGGTGTACGCATCGCCGTCGACGTAGACGATCCAGCTGTCCGCGTGTGCGCCCCAGGCCCCGGACGTCAGCGTCCCGGTCAACGTGCTGTCGTCGTTGACGATGACATCCGCGTTTGCGAACACGGTCCGAATACCGCTGCGGAAGTTGAGATCCGGTCCGGCGATCCAGTTCGCGACGGAGCTGTCCACGAGTGGCGAGCTGATTCCGTGCCGGCCGAGCTCGCGAGTCACGACCGCGAGCTGGTCGAGGGTGCCGCCCGCGCCGCCACGATCCTCGGCGACGTCGATGAGTGGCAGGTCGAGTTCGACCATGATCGGCCAGCTCTCCGGGAGCTCACCAGGCCGTGGTGCTGCGTGGCTCTGCGCGATGGAGCTGACCAGTTCGCGCAGCTCGATGGTGATGTCGTCACTCATGTGTGGACCTTCTTGCTAGCACGCTCCTGTCGAGCGATGAGGGAGAGGAGAACGTCTGCCGATCCACCTCGGATGCTGAACCCGGGTGACGCCAGAAGCGCCTGTCCATAGACGCCGCTCGAACTGACCGCTCGGCCTCCGAGGACGAGTCGCGCCAGTTCGGTGACGTCTTGTTCGAAGGAGTTTCCCAGGAGCTTCAGGGTTGCAGCTTCCTGGACCGGAGCAGCACCCGAGTCCATATGAACCGCAACCGCGTAAGCGAGCGTGCGGAGGGTCCCCAACCGGGCGAGGAGCTGACCCAGTGCGGGGTGATGGTCGCTCGGGAAAGACTCTTCCATCGCTAGAAGCTCTCGGAGCAGGGGATAGGTGGACAGTAGTCGCTCGGGTCCGCCCCGTTCGAACGAGAGTTGTTCGACAACCTGGCTCCAGCCGTGTCCGATCTCGCCGAGAACCCGATCGGCGGGGACGAAGACGTTCTCGAAGAGGACCTCGTTGAAATGGTGTTCGCCGGCGAGATCAACGATCGGAGTGACTTCGATTCCTGGAGAGTCGAGGTCGACGATGAACTCGGTCAGGCCGTCATGTTTGCGCTCGCCCTTGGCTGTCCGCGCGAGCAGGTACATGTGTGTCGTACGGTGCGCCCCGCTCGTCCAGATCTTTCGACCGTCGATCTGCCACCCGCCGGGCACCGCCGTCGCGGTCGTTCGCACCGAGGCGAGATCGGAGCCGGCCTCGGGCTCACTCATACCGAGACAGAAGGTGAAGTCACCCCGAATGATCCCGGGGAGGAAGTCTCGCCGCAGCTGGTCGGACCCGTGCCGGAGAATCGACGGGCCGATCTGCCGATCGCCGATCCAGTGCGCTGCAACCGGCGCGCCGGCGCGCAGCAGCTCTTCGGTGACGACGAACCGGGCGACGTTCCCGAGGCCGCCGCCGCCGAACTCGGTCGGCCACGTGAGACCGATCAGATGTCGGTTCGCGAGTTCGCGGCTGAAGGCCGGATCGAACCCACGCAGCCAGCTGTCACTCCGAGGCGTGAAACGGCCCGCGGCCAGCCACTCGGTGACCAGCTCACGAACCAGGTTGCGGAGGATTCGTGGATCGTCCCGCAGAGTCTGTGCGTACGTCATGTTATCGCCCCTGGTAGGAGCCGGCCCGGCGCTCATGGAAGGCGAGCCGCGCCTCCTGTGAGTCGAGAGTGGACGTAGCGACAGCCTGATGAGACGAGATCAGGTCGAGAGCCGTTCGCAGACTGTGGTTCTCGCTCTGACTCGTCGCGCGCTTGATCAGCTGGACCGCGACCGGAGGCTGTCCGGCGACAAGCCGCGCGAACTCCGTAACCGCTGCATCCAGTCCATCCACGGGATGTACTTCGGATACGAGGCCGATCCGCAGCGAATCCGCCGCATCGACGAACTCGCCGGTCCACATCATCCGCAGTGCCTGTGCCTTGCCGATGATCCGCGGCAGGAAGTAGCAGCCACCGTCCCCAGGGACGAGACCCACGCGGATGTAGCCCTGCGAGAAGCGGGCCGATTCACTCGCGAACCGGATGTCGCACATGAGTGCCATGTCCATGCCGGCTCCGACCGCGGGTCCGTCAACGGCCGCGATGTACGGCTTGTTCAGCGCTTCGGCGGCGAAGGCGACCTTGTGGACGCGGCGGGTGAGCAGCTCCTTCTCTGCCAGCGGTGTGCGCTCGCGCCCGTCGAGGACATCGAAGTCGGCTCCGGCGCAGAACGCGCCGCCCGCTCCCCGGAGGACGACGACACGTACGTCGCGGTCGTTCTCGGCGCTGTGGAGCGCCGCGGCCCACGCGTCCAGCATGTCCAGGGTGAACGCGTTCTTTCGATGTGGGCGATTGAGGGTGATCGTGGCTACGTGGTCTCGGACCACGTAATCGAGCTCAGCCATGAGGTTCCTTGTCTGGGCAGGTACTGGGACGGTCGAGGGTCACGGGACGATGCTCGGGCGCAGGACTTCGCGGGAGTCCGCTGCGCGCATCGCTTCGTTGATGTCCTCGAGTGCATAGGTGGTTGTCGCGGTGAATGATTCGGGAAGCTCGTCCTTCACCGCACTCAGGAACTGCAGGCTCTTCGACAGCGTGGCGGGTGCGTAGAGCGAGACGCCGATGATCGACTTGTTGGCCATTGTCAGGCGTGATGGGTCGGCATTGTAGGTGTGGCCGTAGCTGATGTTGCCGATGCTGACGTAACGGCCGTACCGGTCGAGCATCTTGAGGCCCTCCGGGACGACCTCGGGACGGCCGACGAGTTCCATGACGACGTCGACACCCCGACCGTCGGTGGCCTCCTGGACGAGCTTCAACCGTGCCTTCTCCTCGGTGACCTCGGAGATGTCGATGGTGAGGTCGGCGCCCATCTGGTCCGCGACTGCCAACCTGTCGGCCACACCGTCGACGACGATGACTGTCTGGGCGCCGCGGGCCTTCGCCAGCGCGGTCGCGTACTGGCCGAGGCCACCGGCGCCCTGGATGAGAACGGTCTCGCCGTACTGCAGATCAGCCCGGTCGTAGCCGTACATCACTTGGGAGAGAGCGCAGTTGGCTCCTGCGACGAGTTCGTCGGACAGATTGTCCGGAACTGTGTAGAGAAGACCGCCGGCAGGAATCATGTAGTAGTCGGCGAACGCGCCGAAGTAGTGCGGCGGCTCGGTAGCGTTGCCCAGCATGGTCATTGTCATGTTGATGCAGGATGCTGCGCGCCCGGTGGAGCAGTAGCGGCAGCGGTGGCAGGGATGGAAGTAGGGGAAGACGACCCGCGTTCCCTCAGCCAGCGGTGCGCCGTTCGAATCGTGCGTGACGCCCTCGCCGAGGGCGGCAACGGCGCCGACCATTTCGTGACCGAGGACGGTCGGCAGGCTTCCGCCGAGGCCACGGGTGTTGAAGTTTCCGTGCAAGGCGTGCAGGTCGCTGCCGCAGATGTTCGCCCGCGTGACGCGGATCAGGATCTCGCCGGGGAGCACGCCCCGGCCGTCGAGTGAGACCTCGTCGATCGTCAGCGGCTGATTCGGGCCGTCGAAACGTGCAATGCGTCCTTCGTACATGGGTCTCTCCACGGAGTTGGCGGGTCGGGGCGGGTCGTGGGCGCAGGTCGATCGGGGCTCCGAGTCGCGGCGGTGCCGCGTCGTCTCGTCGACTTCCGGCCATTTCCTGGCTACGAACCCTCATTGCATTTATGCACATAAACTGTATCATCCTCAATGTGACTCGGCCAACATTCATGAGGACAGGTGAGATGAGGGACAAGATCTATGTGGGGGGGCGCTGGCGGGCATCCGCCTCGTCGGGATCGCTGCCAGTGATCGACCCGACCACGGAGGAGGTGATCGCCCATGTGCCAGCGGGTGATCGCGCCGATGTCGACGCGGCTGTCGCCGGCGCACTCGAAGCCCGCGAGTCGTGGGCGCAGACACCGCTCGACCACCGCGTCGAATTGGTTGCGGCACTGCGCGAACGCATGGTCGCCTCTGCCGACCGGTTCGCCGAGAGCATCATGTCGGAAGTCGGCACCCCCGTGGCAATGGCACGAAAGCTGCAGGTGGGCCTTCCGGCGGCGTCCATGGGCCATTTCCTGGACGCCGCCGCTCGCGCAGACGGTCCCGAGCTGATCGGGAACTCCCGCGTCCACCGAGCACCGGTGGGAGTCGTCGCCGCGATCACTCCATGGAACTATCCGCTGTTCCAGGTCGTGGCCAAGGTCGTACCCGCGTTGTTGGCCGGCTGCCCCGTCGTGCTCAAGCCGAGCGAGGTCGCGCCCCTGACTTCGTTCCTGCTGGCCGAGTTGGTAGACGCAGTGGGCTTTCCTGCCGGAACCTTCAACCTCGTCAGCGGTGAGGGGCGCGAGGTCGGCCAGTATCTGGCCGGACATCCCGGCGTCGACTTCGTGTCGTTCACCGGGTCCACTGCCGCCGGAAAGTCGGTGGCACGGGCGGCCGCCGAGAACATCACGCGTGTCGCGCTCGAACTCGGCGGCAAGTCGGCCGCCGTGGTGCTCCCGGGTGCCGATCTCGCCAAGGCGGTGAAGGCGACCGTCAACAGTTGCCTGCTCAACTCCGGCCAGACGTGCCTTGCCACTACCCGTCTGGTCGTCCATCGCGACGACTACGCGGAGGCCGTGGACATGGCGACCGCCATCGTGGAGCGGTTCGCCCCGGGTGATCCCCGCGACCCCGCCACGCGTCAGGGGCCGATGGTGACCGCCGCACATCGTGATCGGGTGAGGGGATTCATCGATCGTGCCGTTGCGGACGGTGCCCGTGTGGCCGCCGGCGGGAGCGCCGCGCCCGAGGGGCTCGACCGCGGCTGGTTCGTCCGGCCGACCGTGATGGCCGATGTACGCCCGGATCAGGAAATCGCTCAGGAAGAGGTCTTCGGGCCCGTCCTGTCCGTCTTGTCCTACGAGGACGAGGCGCAGGCTCTCGAGATCGCGAACGGAACCAAGTACGGACTTGCGGGCTCGGTGTGGGCCGACAGCGAGGAGCACGCCACGGCATTTGCGCGTCGAATGCGTTCCGGGCAGGTCGATGTCAACGGGGGAGGGTTCAACCCCGCAGCGCCTTTCGGGGGGCGTGGCCAGTCCGGGTACGGGAGGGAGTTCGGCGTCCACGGACTCGAGGAGTTCTGTGAGCTCCAGTCGCTGCAGTACTGAACCCGAAACATCCACCAAGATCCTGAGAGGACCATATGAGTACCTCCCTCCGGTACGACATCTGCGATGCCCTGTGGCGTTTGGAGTCGGAGAATGCAGGCGGGACCGCGTTCATCTTCGACGGCAGGTCCCGCACGTGGGGTGAGACAGCCGACCGCGTACGCCGCGTAGCGAGTGCACTGCGCGCACTGGGTGTCGAAGAGGGTGACCGCGTTGCGATTCTGGACAAGAACAATCCAGCGTTCCTCGAGATCGCTCTCGGAGCAGCCTGTATCGGGGCTGCTCTCGCAGCGATCAACGTGCGCCTGGCTCCGGAAGAAGTCGCTTACATTGTGAACGACACCGAGGCCGCCGTCTTCGTGATCGGGGCCGAGTTCGGCCCGGCGATCGACGGGATCCGGGACCGGTTGAGCGGCGTCGAGCACCTCATCACTTTCGGCGCCGACTACGAGGCGTGGATTGCGACTGCAAACCCGCTCGTGGATGTGCCGCAGTTCAGTTCCGAAACGGTGTGCCTCCAGCTGTACACATCGGGGACCACCGGCAGGCCCAAGGGCGCGATGCTCACGCATCGAAACCTTGTCTCGCACAGCCATGCGCTGTCCGAGGTGATCGGCTTCGACCGAACCAGCGTCAATCTCGTCGCCATGCCGATGTTCCATGTCGGCGGGTTCGTGTTCCTGATGCTCTCCGTCTACCACGGCGCCACCATGGTTGTGGCACGGGACGCGAGTGCCACCCAGATACTCGAAGCTATCGACGTGCACGGGGTCACGCACACCTTCCTCGTGGCGGCGGTTCTCTCGGAGATGCTCGCCGGTCTCGATCACGACGACGTCGACCTGAGTTCGTTGCGCTCCCTCGCCTACGGTGCCGGTCCGATGCCGCTCCCGCTGTTGCGTCGCTGTCTCGAGGCGTTCGATGCCGACTTCTATCAGCTGTACGGGATGACAGAGACGACGGGCGTCGTCGGCGCTCTGCGGGCCGAAGACCATCGGAACCCAAGGTGCGCAGAACATTTCGCCTCCGCGGGGGCCGCCCTGCCCGGTGTCGAGTACATGATCGCGGATCCCGCGACGGGCCGCGAGGTGCCGACTGGGACGTCCGGTGAGATCCGGGTGCGTAGTTCCCACAACATGACCGGCTACTGGCGTAGGGCCGAGGCTACTGCGGAGACGATCACGGAAGACGGATGGCTCTGCACGGGCGATATCGGTCGGCTGGATGAGATGGGCTACCTGTACGTAGTCGATCGCCTCAAGGACGTCGTGATCAGCGGAGGCGAGAATGTCTACCCGGCCGAGGTCGAGCGCGTACTGGTCGAACATCCCAGCGTCGCGGAGGTGGCAGTGATCGGTGTTCCCGACCCCAGGTGGGGCGAGGTCGCCAAGGCGATCGTCGTCCCGGCGCCGGGACGGACCGTCGACCCTCAGGACCTGCTTGCCTTCTGCCGGGAGCAGTTGGCGGCCTACAAGTGCCCGAAGTCTGTTGCGGTGGTAACGGAACTACTGCGCAACGCGGCGGGGAAGGTACTCAAACGCGAACTCCGGCTGCAGTATTCATCGGAACTCTCCAGTAAACAGAACGTCGAGATCGGGATCGATCGGAAAGGAACACGACCATGAAGTCCGTCATGCGACGTTCTGCAGTAGTCAGCGGAGCGCTTGCCGGCGCCCTTGTTCTCACTGGGTGCTCCTCGCAGGAGCCTGCCTCTGAGACCGGTCGGCAGTCGGACACCGAGATCTCCGCGGCGGTGGTGCCGGCGTCGGCGACCGAGGAGCAGCTGCCGGTCCGGGACGATTGTGCGCAACCCGGGACGCCGCAGCTGGTGCAGGGCTGCGAGGTGCTCGACGATTGGCTCGCTGCCTTCAACGACAACGATGCCGAGGCGTACGCGGACAGCAACAACTACCCGCATGTCCGCGCTACGGGGCCGGCCGTCAAAGTCTGGCAAACGCGTGAAGACTATCTCCGAGACAACTCGACCGAGGTTCTCGCCAAGAAGGCGGAAGCGGCCAACTACCCGAACTGGAAGACGAGCCGGTGGGAGGAGAGACAGCTCATCCAGTCCGACGAGTCCGCCATGCACTGGGCTGTGCAGTTCTCCAGGCTCGACGAGAGCGGCGAGCCGATCGCAACGATACGAACGTTCTACGTTCTCACCAACGCGGACGGGCACTGGGGACTTCAAATTCGGTCCAGCTTCGCCGGCGTTTCCAACAACGCCGCGTACTAGCCGGGGCGGCCTGCGCCGGATTCATGTATTCCCGAACTCGATCTCCTGGGTTCGCTCGGATTCCGATTGACGGCCGAGAGTATCAGTGGCTACCGCTCTCCGGTCGACCTGTTCGTTCACTACAAACAGCGACGCTCCCGAATCGGGGGCGGTTGAGCAACTTATTTGGAAGGAACACTTCTGTGAAGGAAGTTGTACAACGTGTGGCAAGCGTAGGCAGCGCATTGGTTGCGACACTGGTTCTCGTCGGATGCTCTGAATCGGAGTCCACCGACCCGTCGGCCCAGTCGGCGGAGAGCACGGCCATAGCGACGACTGTGTCGGGCGACGCGCAGCTGCCGGTCCAGGACGACTGCGCCCAGCGCACGACACCGGAGCTCGAACAGGGCTGCAAGATCCTCGACGATTGGATCGTCGCCTTCAATGCCAAGGATGCCGAAGGCTACGCAGACGTCAACAACTATCCCCACGTGCGGGTTACAGGACCCGTCATGAAGGTCTGGGAGACTCGGGACGACTATCTTCGCGACAACTCGGCCGAGGTCCTCGCCAAGATACCCCAGGCTGCCGACTACCCGGGCTGGATGTCGACCAAGATCGACAAGAGTCAGCTGATTCAGTTCGATGACTCCGCCATGCACTGGGCCGTGCAGTTCACGAGGTACGACGGAGACGAGAAGCCGATCGCAACCCTTCGATCGTTCTATGTGTTCAACAAGGTGGACGGGCGCTGGGGAATCAAGGTGCGATCCAGTTTCGCAGGAATCTCGAACAATGCCGCCTACTAGCGAACTGGTACCGCGAACGACATCGCTGCGGTAGTCAGCGGATCTCCTGGCAGAGAACAGACTCAGCGTGAGTTCACAGCGGCCCCGGGGTGGAATGCACCGACATGCATTCCACCCCGGGGCTTTTCTCGATCCGTCGCCGACTGCCGACGGGCGCCTGCCTCGGTGCGCTTCCGTCGGACGTCGTCGGTCGATGCCGCGTCCGTCGTCCTCCCGAGTGCTTGTGATGCGGCCTGAGAGTAGGTAGGGCGAGAACCCGTGTGCCGACGGCGCGGATGGAACTGCTCGCGATGTGAACCGCGGAAAGCCCGTGGTTTCCGTCTGCCGCGACGAGGCGGAAGACGGAAACCACGGGCTGGAGGTCCGAACGACTGTTCAGATCAGTGGCCGGCGGAGACTCGGGTTCGGGTTCGAGTACTCAGCGGACGGTGGTCCCATCCGTTGATGCTCACACCGACGCTTGATCGACCGCGGG
Source organism: Prescottella sp. GW823-FHT02E09 (assembly GCF_058797375.1). Lineage (NCBI taxonomy): Bacteria > Bacillati > Actinomycetota > Actinomycetes > Mycobacteriales > Nocardiaceae > Rhodococcus > Prescottella sp. GW823-FHT02E09. The sequence goes on along the minus strand of NZ_JBXAJP010000001.1, from coordinate 151,097 downwards.
TTCGTCGTTCGAGCGATCGCTGTCGTCCGTCGCACCGGGCTTGTAGGTCTCGGGCAGCAGAAGGACCGACGCCAGGGTGACCAGTGCCATGACCATGACGAAGACCGAGACTGATGCGCTGGTTCCAGTGGAACTGAGCAGTGCGGTCATGATGAATGGGGTCGGTCCGCTGACAAGTATGGCAGACATTTGGTAGGACATGGTCGCCCCCGAGTAGCGCACGCGTGGCGGGAACAGTTCTGCGAGATAGATGGCGATCGGACCGAAAGTCATTCCAGCGGCGACGAATCCGACGAAGGATGCGATGCCGATGAGGACGATCGATGCACTGTCGACCAGCCAGAAGTACGGGAAGGCCCAAGCCACGAGTACGGCCGCGCCAGCGATGATCATGGGTCGTCGACCCACGCGGTCCGAGATGGACCCGCTGACATAGACGGACACGACCATTCCGACGCCGGCGATGAGGGACGTCGTCAGAAGAGCATTCCGCGAGAGTCCCAATGTCTTTGTGCCGTACGAAAGTACGCCGGTCATGATCAGGTAGGAGATCGCGTTGCTGGCAGACATCAGTCCGCCGCCGATCAGAATCAGGCGCCCGTGGGTTCGCAACGCTTCGCGGACGGGGGCCGGTTCGACGGTGGACTGCTTCGTTTCACTACGGGCCTTCAGTTGACGGAATTCGGGACTGTCCTCCACTTTCATATGGATGAACAGGACGATGGGGACGAGGAGAAGGCTTGCGAGGAACGGCACTCGCCAACCCCACGACATGAACTGCTCGGATGTCGTCAGGGTTGTGGCTGCGATGAAGACAATGCTCCCGAGGATGAAGCCGAGCGGCGCTCCCATTTGTCCGAAGGTCCCAGCGCGGCCCTTGTGGCGCGGACCGGAACTCTCGGTCAGGAGCAGGACCACGCCGCCCCATTGCCCTCCGACCGCGAATCCTTGGACGAAACGTAGCGCCACCAGCAGAATCGGCGCTGCGACACCGATAGTCGCGCTCGTGGGTAGCAGCCCGATGAGAACTGTGCCGACGGCCATCAAGGTGAGGCTGACTAGCAGGATGGGCTTGCGGCCGATTCGGTCGCCGAGCGATCCGAGAATCAGACCGCCGAGAGGTCGTGCGATGAAACCGGCCCAGAAGGTTGCGAACGAGAGCAGGATTCCGGTGGTTTCCGAGGCGTTGGGGAAGAAGAGTGGTCCGAATACGAGTGCTGCGGCCGTGCCGTAGATGAAGAAGTCGTACCACTCGAGCGCGCTGCTGACCAGCCCGGCAGCCATGAGTTTGCGGGGCATCTGAGAGCGAGGGGATGGGGATGACGCAGCATGTGTCATGTTCAGCTCGATTCTGGAGAGAGTTCGGGGTGGGGTGGTGTGGGGAGAAGGACGGAGTGCATCCCATTGGCCTTTGTGCAGCCGGGGTGTGACTGCATCGGCATAGCTCCGCCGGCGGCGTCGACTCGTTCTGTGCGTCGGCAGCGGGCGGTACGGGGTACGCGAAAGCTGCGCCTGTATGCATGGGAATGCGCGGGCGTTGTCAGATCAGCTTTCGCTGCGAAGTTCCGGTCCGAACGAGCGACCTGGCGGATCGGTAGCGATCGGCCTGCCCGCTACTGCGGAACGTAGGCGGTGGGGTGCGTGTCGTGGGTGCGGATTGTGGCCATGTTGTCAGCGGTAGTGCAGGCGCAGTTCGCGTTCGATGGTTCTGTCGGCGGCACTGCGCGGGCGTGCGGGGACCATGGAACCATTTGCAATGGTGGAGATTTCGTCGATCGATCGCCGCAGGTCGAGTGGCGTGAGCGTGTCACCGACGCGGGCTGCGGCCGACACGACCTCGACGCAGGTCCGGTCGTTCGCGCTCAGGGGCCCGACACGGCTTCCTCGAGTCGCTCCCGACGTCGTCAGCGCATTCGCCGGTGTGCGGACTCGTTGTTCTGCTTCTTTCCAGGTTCGGGTTTGCCGACCGAGTTTGAAGGCGGCGTGGGTGGGTGATTGTGTCTCCCGATGATCGTGCGCGTCACGCATGGTGATGTCGGCCCGGAGGCTCATCGAATCCAACGCTGCACCGGCCACCTCGCCGCCCTCTGTGAGCGCGCTCTGGCCACGATCAGATGGGGGCGTCCCGATGCGCAGGAGGCTGACGTCCGTCAGTGTTGCCTTGATCACTACGCAGACGATACAGTTTATGTACATAAATACAAGGGGCTACTTTGGCACAGAGAAGAAGTTCCATAAGGAGGGGATAGTGACGGATCCGGGGCAGTCCTGGCGGGCGCCGAAGTCATCTCAGCTGTTGGCGCACCGGCTGGCTCAGCCGATCCTTACTGGTGCACTCCAGGAAGGTGATCGCCTCCCGCGCGAGGTCGAAATGATGGACCGCTACGGTGCTGGGCGCACGACCGTTCGTGAAGCATTGCGACTTCTGGAAGCCCGCGGCCTGATCAAGCTCAAGACCGGGCCGGCCGGTGGGCCGATCGTGATGCGGCCCCGGAAAGAGAGCCTGAGTGAGGCCCTCACCTTGGTGCTGCAGTACGAACGCGCGTCATTCGGTGACGTTGCAGATGCTCGATGCTCCCTCGAGCCCATGCTGGCTCGGCGCGCCGCGGAGCGGGCAGATGACGATCAGTTGGACGTGCTCGAAGAAACGATAGAGCTGATCAAGCAAAACCCGGACGATCAGGCACTTCTCATCGAGCAGAACCGGAGATTTCACACGGTCATCGCGGAGGCGGCGCACAGTGTGGTCCTGGACGTTTTCGCGGCAAGTCTGACTGCGATTGCGGACGGCGGGCGTGCTGGCATCCAGTACTCCGAGCGCAACAGCGTGGCGGTGGCCAAGGCTCATCGTGAGATCCTCGACGCCTTGCGGGCGCGGGATCCTGAACGGGCTGAGATGGCGAGCCGCGCTCACCTCGTCGATGCCGTGAACTTCTGGAACAAGCGATACCCTGAGCAGATGAATCAGTCGGTCGACTGGCAGCTCTGATCAAGTTCGACGTGGAGCGGCGGCGCTCCGCACGGGTCATCGACCAATCTGCTGTTCTTCGGTTGTGCCGCCGTGCTGATCGGGTTGAGCTGGATGCTCCGCTCATCGGACTCGACCTTCGGCCTCACCGGGCTGCTGATTCCGGCGTTCTTCGCCGTGCTGGCGGCCGTGATGACCCGGCGCAGCAATCGGATCGGCATCAGGGGACGGCAGGTCGGGTACATCCCCGTGGCCGTTGTGTCGATCGTGGCGATCCCGTGGGTCATCGTGATTGCGCTCGGAGTCCTCGGCTTCATAGCCGAGTCGGACGAGTTGGCGGAGATTGGTTAGCGCCCAGCGTCGGATCCTGGGACTCGACGAGGTCGTCCATCAGACGACCAGACTCGCGATCCTGGCGATGCTCGGCGAATCGGACGGGGTCAGTTTCGTGTTCCTGCGCAACGAACTGGGCCGCACCGACGGAAACCTCGGTCGGCACCTCGACATCCTGCTCGGCGCGGGATGTATCGACGTGCATCGCGAGTACAACGGTCGACGGACCCGCTCGTGTATCCGGATCACCGACCTCGGCGCCCGCAAGCTACGCGAGGAGGCGGAGGTGCTCCGCGCGCTGCTCGAGGTCATTGACGGTCGGTGGACCTCGTCACCGCACCTCAGCAGTGCGGATTCCTGTGATGACGGGAACCAGTCGGTAGTGCAGGCGAACGGCCGTCGCACCCCACATCTTCAGGACATGGTCGGTCCGCGCGACTTCTTCGTCGTCGACGTACAGATGGAACTCCTCGTGGACCGGCACGCGGGCGGCGTACGTGCGCCCGCCGTCGATCACCGTGACATACGCGCCGTTGTCGCCGAAGCCCCCGGGCGGTGACGACAGCGTCATCGAACCGTCGGGACCGTTGGACGGGCGGAGATACACCTGAACGTTGCCCTGTTCGAGTGGGAAACTGACATGGACACTCGGCTGATCGTGACCTGGTAGCCCGCCGATGCGGTAGTAGCCGCTGAACATGTAATCGCCCGTCCGCCGGAGGGTTCGGAGCCAGGCGGACCCGGCATGGGCGCCGTCCGGGCCGACGATCGTCACGATCTCGCTGTCCACCCCGTGCGCGACCGCCAGTGAATCGACGGGCAGCGCAAGCTGTTGCAGCCGTTTGCCGTACAGCGACTCGACCACTGCGCCCGGACCTGCGAATCCGCGGGACCACTTCGTCCACGCGTCCATACGCCATAGCGAAGTGCGTTCATAGAAGCTTCGGATTGCCGGATGTACCGCCGCTGGATCGAAGCCGGGGCCGGCCAGGGCGTCCATACTCGGCAACAGCCCGTTCGTGGCCCCTCCGTCGCGAACGAGCCTGCCGCCGATGCGTTCCGCTTCGGTGGAAAGCCAACGGTCGGCGATGGCGCCGCGCCCGGAGACAGGTGCGGCCAACCATGCGTGATCGCCCTCGACATCGATCAGTCGGCCGATTGCCCGCCACCACAGTCGCGTCCCGCGATCGAGCATCGGCCAGCTGTTGGTTCTCCCCATACAGCGACGCTCTCACACCCGGACCGACCGTGCGGGGACGGCACTCCGAGTCAGCGCGATCCGACCTTCGCGGGACGTCGGGTGGGATTGGCCTGCGGCGCCGGTTCGGAGGTTCGGCGGAGTCGGTGTTCGAGCTGGTGCGCCAACCCGACGAACAGGCCCACGGCGGCGCCCCAGAGCGCCGCGATCACCAGGCCGAGCAGCAGCGCGATGGCGTAGGTGCCGATGCCTTGGTGGGTCTCGAAGCTGAGGAACACGATCCGCACCAGATTTCCTGCGGCGACACCGAGGACGGTGGCGAGCAGGCCCGATAGGAACGGGCGGCGGACCTCCCGGTGCAGCCGAGCCCACACCACTACGATCATCGTCAGCGCGGCGAGCGTGTCGACCAGCCAGAACGTCCACGTGGTGTCTCCGAGCGGGACCAGGCGCAGCGGCGGAACGCCGAACGGAAGCCCGATCGCGCTGGGAATCAACAGTTCCGGGTTGAACGTGAGCACCCGGCCGGTGATCGTCCATGTGCCGAACAGGATCGAGACGAGCACGAGAGTCGTGGTCGCCGGCCAGGGGCTCGCGGCGATGCGCTGGAGCAGTGGCCTTGCCGAAAACGCCCCGTTCTGGACAGACATGGCGCAACATTAGCCCAGGAAGTAGGACGATCGTCCAGGTTTTGCGTGCGAAAGTGAGTGGTGGAGCGGTGGGGCGTGTGAAGTTGCTGTCCTTGGCGGCGGTCGGGGCGCTCGTGCTGGTGGGTGGGATCGGTGCGGTGCTGCGGGCCGATCCGGCGCCGTCGACGGCGTACATCACCGACGACGTCGGGCGCGCGCTGGTCCTCAACGGATTCAACACCGCGTCGAGCGCCAAGAGCACACCGGACGGGATGCCGCAGTTCACCGAGGCCGACCTCGATCGCGAGCACGCCGACATGGGAACCAACTTCGTCCGGTTCCTCATCTCGTGGCGGTCGGTGGAGCCCGAACCCGGCGTCTACAGTCAGGAGTATCTGGATCGGGTCGCCGAGCGGGTCGGCTGGTACTCCCGGCGCGGCTACAGCGTCATGCTCGACATGCACCAGGACCTGTACTCGAGCGCCATCACGCCGAGTGGCATGAACGGCAACGGTGCGCCGGGTTGGGCAACCTACCTGGACGGACTGCCGGTCGGCGACAACGACATGTGGGAGATGTACTATCTCGAGCCGGGCGTGATGCGGGCGTTCGACAACTTCTGGAACACCACGGGCGAGCATCCCGAACTCACCGACCACTACGCGAATGCGTGGCGCGCGGTGGCCGAACGGTTCGCCGACGATCCCGCCGTGATCGCGTACGACCTGATGAACGAGCCGTACGGCGGCACCCTGCAGGGCCCGGCGTTCGAGGCCGGACCGCTGACGGCGCTGTACCAGAAGACGTCCGACGCGATCCGTACCGTCGACCAGGACACGTGGGTGTGCGTCGCACCGCAGGCGATGGGCACCAACTGGGGGACCCCGAGTGGGCTGCGGCCGATCGACGACGCCCGCGACGGCGAGCAGCGGATCGCCTACTGCCCGCACATCTACCCGCTGCCGATGGATCTCGGCGGCGGGTACACCGGCGGTTCGCGCACGCAGGTGGACGCAACGATCGACACGTGGCGGGGCAACGTCCTGCGCACCGCCGCGGACCTCGGGAACGTGCCGATCATCCTGGGGGAGTTCGGACTCGACACGACGCTGCCCGGCGCGCTGGACTACGTGGACCGGATCTACGACACGGCACGCGAGATGGGCGCCGGCGTCTCCTACTGGTCGCGCGACCCCGGACCGTGGGGACCGTACGCCGAGGACGGAGCCGAACGGAACCTCGTCGCGACGCTCGACAAGCCGTACCCGCGCGCGATCGCCGGACAGCCCACCGGGTGGAGCGCAGCCGCGGACCGACTCGAATTCTCCTACGTGCCGAACCTGTCGATCACCGCGCCTACCGAGATCTATGTTCCCGCCCGGACCTTCCCGAACGGTGCGGATGTGCAGGGCGGGCGCGTGGCGGACTGGAACCCCGACACCCGCATCCTGACGCTGCGCGCGCCGGACACCCGGCAGGAGGTGACCGTCACCCTCACGCCGCGCGGCTGACCGTCACGCGTCGGGGCGCGGTGCGAACTCCCGGCGGAGCATGTCGCCGCAGTCGTCGAGTTCGGGGGAGGGGATCGTCGCACCGAGCGAATCCCACGTCCCGAATTTCAGTGGTGTGCCCGGGACGTCGAAGCCGCCGACGTTCTTGATCATCCCGCGCACCGCGATCTGATCGAGCTTGCGGGTGTCGTCGACGTTGAGGACGATGCCGACCGGTACACCGGCCTCGATCAGGCGGCCGCGCCATGCCTCGCCGGTGTCGGTGCGCAGCACGTCCTCCATCGCGGTCTTGAGTTCGACGTGGTTGGCGCAGCGGTCGACGTTGGTCGCGAACCGCCGGTCCGTCGGAAGGTCGGTGAGCCCCATTGCACCGCACATGAGTTCGAAAAGGTGGTCGTTGCCGACGGCGATCGCGATGGGGCGGTCGCGGCACCCGAAGGTGTCGAACGGGTACATGAACGGGTGCCGGTTGCCGAGTCTGGTCGGTCGCACCCGCGGACCGAGGGCGTCCATCAGTCCGTGTTCCATCAACGCGAACGTGCTGTCGAGCATCGCGATGTCGACGGTGGTGCCCCGACCGGTCCGCTCGCGGGCGACGAGGGCCGTGACGATGCCGCAGTACCCCATGATGCCGGCGGTGATGTCGGAGATCGACGTGCCCACTCGGGTCGCCGGACCGTCGGGCCAGCCGGTGGCGTCCATGATCCCCGACAGCGCCTGGATCACGGTGTCGTAGGCCGACTCCTGATGCATCGGTCCGTACTGGCCGAACCCGGACACCGAACAGACGACCAGCCGTGGATGCTCTGCGACGAGATCGTCGGGGGCCAGACCGAGACCCGCCATCACGCCAGGTCGGAAGTTCTCGACCACCACATCGGCGTGCGCGATCATCCTCCGCACCAGCGCCATGTCGTCGGGCTCCTTCAGGTTCAGCGCGATGCTCTCCTTCCCGACGTTCGCGAGGCGGTAGTACTCGGAACTGCCGTCATCGGCGAACGGGCCCATCTGCCGGGTGTCGTCACCGATGCCGGGACGCTCGATCTTGATCACCCGCGCGCCGGCGTCGGCGAGCATCCGCGTGCACGTGGGTCCGGCCAGCACGTGCGTGAAGTCGACCACCGTGATGCCCTCGAGGGCTTGCGGTTTGGTGGGGTCGAGGTGCCCGCCGGGATCGTGCTCGGTCATGTCTCCTCCTCGTGCACCGGACGGTTGAGCTTCTGCAGGTGCCCACTCTCGGTTCCCACCGCGGGATCGATGACGCAGTCGATCAGCGCGGGCTCACCCGATGCCAGGGCCGACCGCAGGGCCGCGGCCACCTCGCCGGGCGTCTCCGCGTGATAGCCGACGCCACCGAATGCCTCGATGACGGTGTCGTACCGACTCGAGTGCAGCAGCACCGTCGGAGCCGGATCAGCCGACTGCGAGTCGACCTCGTCGCCGCGGTAGACGCCGCCGTTGTTGAAGACCATTACGGCGACCGGCAATCGGTACCGGCAGATCGTCTCGACCTCCATGCCACTGAACCCGAATGCGCTGTCACCCTCGATCGCGACCACCGGAGATCCGGTCTCGACGGCCGCCGCGATCGCGTAGCCGAGTCCGACACCCATCACGCCCCACGTTCCGGTGTCGAGCCGGTGCCGTGGCCGGTGAATCGGAATGATGTTGCGCGCGTTGTCGAGGGTGTTCGCGCCCTCGCTGACGACGATCACGCCGGGATGCGCGGTGAGGACGTCCCGCACGGCACCGAGCGCGACCGCGAAGTTCATCGGATGCACGTCGGCGCGCAGCCGTGCTTCCATCTTCGTGGCGTTCGACCGCTTCTTCGCCTCGATCTCCTGCAGCCATTCGGCTGCCGGTGCGATCACGCCGGGCCGTATCGCTGCCAGCAGTGCCGCCGTCGACGACGCGATGTCTCCTGCGACCGGTGCCGTGACCGGGCGGTTGCTGTCGAACTCGGTCGGGCAGATGTCGAGCTGCACGAACCGGGTATCGGGGGACCACGTGGGCGGGTCGCCGTGCTCGAGCAGCCAGTTGAGCCGCGCCCCGACGAGGACGACCACGTCGGCGCTGCCGAGCACCAGCGAACGGGCCGCCGCCGCGGACTGGGGGTGGTCGTCGGGGAGCAGTCCCTTCGCCATCGACATCGGCAGGAAGGGCGCACCGGTGGCCTCGACGAAAGCGCGGATGTCGGTGTCGGCGCGGGCGTACGCCGCGCCCTTGCCCAGGATGATCAGCGGGCGCTGCGCCCGTTCGAGCAGGGCGGCGGCCCGTTCGACGGCGTCGGGTGCGGGAAGCTGGCGCGGTGCCGGGTCGACGATCGGCGGGCACGGCGTGCGCGGGGCGGAAGCGGCCAGGACGTTCGCCGGCAGGTCCAGGTACACGCCGCCGGGGCGGCCCGAGACGGCTGCCCGGACGGCGCGTCCGACGCCGAGGCCGATCAGGGTAGGGGAGTCGATCCGGTAGGCGGCCTTCGCGAACGGGCGGGCGGCCGCGAGCTGGTCGAGTTCCTCGTAGTCGCCCCGCTGGAGGTCGACGATCGATCGGTCGCTGGACCCGCTGATCTGGATCATCGGGAAGCAGTCGGTGGTGGCGTTCGCGAGCGCCACCAGTCCGTTGAGGAAGCCCGGCGCCGACACCGTGAGACAGACACCGGGTCGGCTGGTGAGGAAGCCCGCGGCCGCGGCGGCGTGCCCGGCGGCCTGCTCGTTGCGGAAGCCGAGGTAGCGGATGCCGCGGGCCTGCGCGGTCCGGGCGAGATCGGTGACCGGGATGCCGACGACTCCGTAGATCGTTGTGACCCCGTTGATTTCGAGCGCGTCGACGACGAGATCGTTCCCGTCGGCAGTCTCGACGTCGGTCATGTGCGCATCCCCGGACGGCTGGACTCCGCCCCGTGCGGGGCGACGGTCTCCTCCGAGTATCCACCTTCGAGCGGCCGAGGTCAGCAGGTGCGGACATGCCGGACCGATTGATCCGGCATGTCCGCAGTGTCAGCTCGCGGTCAGCCCCTCGCTGCGCTGATCCCGGCACGACGACCGAAGAAGCTGCCGTCGCCGAGTGACGTGCCGGACGCGTAGCCCCACGCGCAGACACCCGCGGTGCAGCGGCCGGCGGCGAACAGCCCGGGAATCGGATCGCCCGAGACGTGCAGCACCTCCGAGGCCGTATTGGTGCGCAGCCCACCGAGCGTGAAGCCCGCCGTGTAGTTGCGCAGATCAAGGGCCGCGATCGGCGAACCGATCGGCTTGACCCACTCGGGCTTCTTCCCGAGGACCGGGTCCTGGCCGTTCGCGGCGTGCTTGTTGTAGACCTCGACCGTCGACTGCAGGGTTCCCTCCGGCAGGCCCATCTCGGACTCGAGTTCCTCGACCGTCTCGGCGACCCACTTGGGCTGGAACCGGAAGAACGGCGTCGAACTCGGCGTCGTCTTCGCCTCCTCGTATGCGTCCTCGTCGATGATCAGGTACGCCTGATTGTCGTTCTGCAGCAACGTGAGCTGACCGATCCGGCCCGGATAGGTGTCCTCGTTGACGTAGCGCTGACCGCGCCCGTTGACGAGGATGCCGCGGACCATCATCTGCGGATCGCCGAAGAACGCGACCTCGGTGGCGTCCATGTGGGCGAGATCGGCGCCGAGGGCCTGCGCCATCCGGATCGACCGGCCGTCGTGCTCCTCGATCGCGGCACCCGGACGTCCGATCAGCCGCGGTGCGAACGCCTCGACCATGTCCTTGTTGTAGGCGAAGCTGCCGGTCGCGAGGACGACGCCCTTGCGCGCGTGGACGACGACGTCCTTGCCGTACTGCTTGGCCTGGACGCCGACGACCCGGCCGGTGGCATCGGTGATCAGCGTCTGTACCCGCATGTCGTACTGGGCCTGGACGCCGAGCGCCGTTGCTGTGTCCACGAGCGGCTTCATCAGCATGTAGCCCCCGCCCTTCTCGCCGACCTTCTTGTCGGCCATCTGCGGGATGTGGCCGCGCGGGGCCGGGGTGGCGATCGCGTTGAACGGCGCCGCGTTCTCGCCGCCGGAGTACATGAGGCCGTCGTCGAAGGGGGTTTCCCAGCCGGGCTGGCCGTAGAAGCTCTCCTTGAACGGCACGCCGCACTCGACCAGCCAGTTGTAGTGGTCGACGCTGCCCTCGCAGTACTCGGTGATCTTCGCTTCGTCGGCACCGGGCCCGAGCGCGGCCATCATGAAGGTCTTCATGTTCTGGGGGGTGTCGTCGAATCCGAGTGCCTTCTGCAGCGGGGTGCCGCCACCCATGTAGATGAATCCGCCCGCCAGGGACGCCGCGCCGCCCCAGCCGCCGGCCCGTTCCAGGACCAGGACATCCGCACCGGCACGGGCGGCTTCGACGGCGGCGCTGACGCCCGCGATGCCGTAACCGGCGATCACGACGTCGGCCTCGTAGTCCCAGGTCTCGATGCTTTCGGCGGACAGGGGACGAACGGGGGTTGCCTCGGACATTGGGGTAGATCCTTTCGACGCGCAACGGGGTAGAACGTGTTCTATAAATCAGTATCCGCGCCTCGGACGGTCGACGTGCCCGAATCGCCGGACTATCCGTCCCGCTGCTTCTCCGCCGCGCCCGCTGCCTTCCTCCGATCGGCCTTGACCGAGATCAACGCGTTGTTCAGCCCGGTGCCGAGGGGCCAGCCCACGTAGTGGCAGAGGAAGATCGCGGCCTCCTCGACCTGGTGCTCGGTCAGCTCCTCGTTGCCCAGCGCGGCGTTGATCTGGATCTTCGCGACATCGGTCTGGCCCTGCGCAGCGATCGCACCGAGCAGCAGCAGGCGCCGGTCGCGCACGCTCAGCCCGGGGCGGGTCCAGATGTCGGCGAACAGGTGGTCCGCGGTGACGGCGAAGAAGTCGCCGGGCACGTCCGCGGGCATCTCCCACCCGTACACCTGGTTCATCATCGCGACGCCACGCGCCCGTCGTTCGGACGTGGCGGCATCGCCGTTCTCGTGTGTCATACGTTTTCCTTCCGGTGGGCCGACTGATCGGCGACGGGTCCGGTACCGACGCCCAGCCCGGTGCCGAGCTCGGTGAGGGCCCGGGTGGCGAGGGGGAGATCGACGTCGAACCGGTCGCCAAGATCGAGGGCCAGCGCGAGGTCCTTCTCCCCGAGATTGCGGACGTGGGACAGGATCGAGAACCACGGATCGTCGTCCGCGACCGACGCGGTCGTATCGCGCAGCATGATCGCCCCCGCACCGCCGGTGATCGCGTCGGTGTGCCGGACGACCTTGCCCAGTTTGCGGATGTCGATGCCGGCGGCCTCGGCGAGCCGCTGGGCCTCGCAGGCCGCGGTGAACGAGACGAAGTGAAGCAGATTGCGCGCCAGCTTCATCCGGGTTCCCGCACCGACCGGCCCCGCGTGGATCACCAGCTCGGCGAAGTACCCGAACGGCTCTCGCACGGCCTCGAAGGCCTCGTCGCTGCCACCGACCATCACGGCCAGCCGCCCCTGCTGCGCGCCGGGCGCCCCGCCGCTGACGGGCGCGTCGATCAGGTCGACCCCCTTGGCCCGGCAGGTCGCGGCCAGCTCGGTCGCCGTCGCGTCGCTGATCGTCGAGTGCACCGCGATCACCGTGCCGGGCCGCGCCGTGGACAGGATGCCGTCCGACCCGGCCACGACGTCGCGGACCTGGGCGTCGTCGAGCACGGTCACCGAGATCACCGACGTGCGGTCCGCGACCTCGGCCGGTGTCGACACCGACGTCGCCCCCGCCTTCGTGAACGGCTCGACGGCCTCGGGACGCGCGTCGCACACGACCAGCGTGCCCGGCCGCTCGAGCAGCCTGGTGGCCATCGGGGCGCCCATGTTCCCCAGACCGATGTAGCCGACCGCGCGGATTGGTTCGCTCACGACCGGATCACCTGCCCGCCGTCCACGTTGAAGATCTGGCCGGTGATCCATCCCGCCTCGTCGGAGAGCAGGAACAGGCACATGCCGACGAGGTCGTCGGGGGTGCCCATGCGCTGCAGCGGAATCCGCTTGACCATGTCCGCGACGATGTTGCCGGGGGTCACGGTGCGGGTGGCCTCGGTGTCGATCGGCCCCGGCGCGATCGCGTTGATCCGGATGTTCGACCAGCCCACCTCGAATGCCAACTGCTGCGTGAGACCGTTGATGCCGACCTTCGCCAGCCCGTAGAAGTTGGAGTACACCCAGGCGGCGGTGGACGACTGGTTGACGATGGAGCCGCCGCTCGCCCGCATGTGCGGTACCACCGCGCGGCACACGTTGAGTGCGCCGTCCATGTTCACGCTCATGAACTTCTTGTAGTAGTCCCACGGCACCGTCAGCAGCGAGTCGAGCTTCATGCCGCCGTAGATCGCGGCGTTGTTGACCAGGTGGTCGATCCGGCCGAACTTCCCGATCGTGAACGACGCCAGCTCGAGAGCCGAATCCGGCTCGGCCACATCGACTTCCTTGAAGACGGCCGATCCGCCGTCCGAGGTGATCTGTTTGGCGACGGTCTCGCCGAGCTCGAGGTTGAGGTCGGCGACGACCACGTCGGCGCCCTCGGCTGCGAGCGCGCGGGCGTAGCTCTCGCCGATGCCCTGCGCGGCGCCGGTGACGATGACGGTGCGTCCGTCGAAGCGTCCCATGTGCTTGTCTCCTGTCGTCGAATTCGGCTAGGTGGTGGCGGGTTCCGCGACGAGCTTGGTCTCGAGGTACTCCTCGAACCCGGCGACGCCCATCTCGCGTCCGATGCCGGACTGCTTGTAGCCGCCGAACGGAGCGTCGGCCGCGTACCAGACGCCGCCGTTGACGGCGAGGGTGCCGGTCCGCACGCCCGCGACCACGTGGCGGACGCGGTCCGGGTCGCTGCCCCATACGGACCCGGACAGCCCGTACGGGGAATCGTTCGCGATGCGGATCGCGTCGTCGTCGCCGTCGTGGGGGAGGATCACCAGGACCGGCCCGAAGATCTCCTCCTGCGCCACCCGGGAACTGTTGTCCAGACCGGAGATCAGGGTGGGCTCGACGAAGAATCCGCGCTCGTGCTCGGTGGGCCGGCCGCCGCCGACGACGATCGTCCCGCCCTCCTCGACGGCGAGCTTCAGGTAGCTCTCCACACGGGCGCGCTGGCGCGCGGAGATCAGTGGTCCGCAGACGGTTCCGCGCTCGTTCGGGTCGCCGGGACGGATCCCCGACATGGTGCGGGCGGTGGCGGCGACGGCGTCGTCGTAGCTCTCCCGCGGCACCAGCAGGCGCGTGGTGATCGCACAGCCCTGTCCCGCGTGGGTGCAGACGGTGAACGCGGCGATCGCACAGGCGGTGGCGAGGTCGGCGTCGTCGAGGACGATGAACGCCGACTTGCCGCCCAGTTCGAGGAACACCTTCTTGAGGGTCTCCGACGCCGCGGCCATGACCGCCTTGCCGGTGGCCGTGGATCCGGTGAACGAGATCAGGTCGACGCGTGGGTCGCGGGAGAGCTGGGCGCCGAGCTGGTGGTCGGTGGACGTGACGACGTTGACCACGCCCGCGGGGATGTCGGTCTCCTCTGCGATGACCTTGCCGATCAACGCCGCACACCACGGGGTGTCGGGCGCGGGCTTGAGAACCACGGTGTTGCCCGCGGCCAGCGCCGGACCGATCTTCGCGAAGTTGATCTGGTGCGGGAAGTTCCACGGAGTGATCGCGCCGACGACGCCGACCGCCTCCCTGAGGACGCGGCGGTGGGTGCGGATGCCCATGGGGGACGCCACGCCGAGATCGGTCTCCCACGCATACGACTCGGCCAGGTCGGCGAAGTACTCCAGGTCGGCGATCGGGCCCTCGAGCTGCGGTCCGGTGGTGAGCATCGCGGGCGCGCCGACCTCGGCGATCGTGATCTCGCGCAGTTCCTCGATGTGCGACTGCAGGGCGTCGCGCAGCTGCCGCAGGCAGCGGGCGCGGAAGGCGTGGTCCCGGGACCACGTGGTGTCGTCGAACGCGCGTCGTGCCGCGGCGACGGCCGCGTCCATGTCGGCGGCGGTGCCCTCGGCTGCGTGTCCCACGACCTCTTCGGTCGCGGGATCGATCACCTCGAACACGCCGCCCGAGCCGGGGACGAGTTTGCCGTCGATCAGAAGAGCTGAACTGTCGGTCGGGCGAAGCGTCATCTCGTGGCCTCTCCAAGTCTGTTCGGAATCCGACTGGACATGTGTCTGGACCGTAGTCCGCAAGCGTAGTAATGTCCAGACACGTGTCCAGTGAAGTGCACTTCGAATCGACACGCCGTCGCCTCAGCGAACGGCAGGCCGATACTGTCGACCGCCTCACCACATCGGCGGTCGCGGTGCTGCACGACGAGGGATTCGCGGGGCTGACCGTCCGCGCGGTGGCGTCGAAGGCAGGGGTGGCACCGGCCACGGCCTACACCTACTTCTCGTCGAAGGAACACCTTGTGGCGGAGGTGTTCTGGCGACGGCTGGCGGCAGCCCCCGAGCCGGATCCGGTGGTGGGCGGCCGCGCCGACCGGGTGGCCGCCGTGTTGCGCGACATCGCGCTGCTCATGGTCGACGAACCCGCGCTCGCCGGCGCCGTCACCAGTGCGCTGCTCGGGCGCGACCCCGACGTCGAGCACCTGCGGACCCGGATCGGCGTCGAGATCAGGCGGCGTCTCGCAGGGGCGCTGGGACCGGACTCCGATCCGAATGTGGTGGAGACGCTCGAAATGCTCTACTCCGGCGCACTCGTGCACGCCGGCATGGGATACGGCTCCTACCAACGACTTGCCGATCGACTCGAAACTTCCGTCAAGCTGATTCTGGAGTGACCCGATGACCTCAGCGCCCCCGTCCGGAACGTCGCTCGACCCGGTGACGTTCAACCCGTACGACTACGACTTCCACGACGACCCGTATCCGGTCTACACCCGACTGCGGGACGAGCACCCGCTGTACCGCAACGCCGACATGTCCTTCTGGGCGCTGTCGCGACACGCCGATGTGATGGCTGGTTTCCGTGACAGCAAACGTCTTTCGAGCGCGAACGGTGTCTCGCTGGATCCGGCCGCATACGGCCCGCACGCGCACCGGACGATGTCGTTCCTCGCCATGGACGATCCGCGGCACATGCGGATGCGGCAGCTCGTCTCGCGGGGGTTCACGCCGCGGCGCGTTGCCGAACTCGAGGGCCGGATAACAGAACTCACGCGGCAGTACCTCGAGCCCGCGCTCGACGCCGGCGAGTTCGACTGGATCTCCGAGTTCGCCGGCAAGCTGCCGATGGACGTGATCTCGGAGCTGATGGGCGTGCCGGACGCGGACCGCGCCGAACTACGACGGCTCGCCGACCTGGTGGTCCATCGTGAGGACGGTGTCCTCGACATTCCGCCCGCCGCCATCGAGTCGTCGATCACACTGATCACCTACTACGTCGAGATGCTCGCGCAGCGGCGCCGGAACCGGACCGAGGACCTCACGTCGGCGCTCATCGACGCGGAGATCGACGGCGACAAGCTCACCGACGAGGAGATCATCGGGTTCATGTTCCTGATGGTGGTCGCCGGCAACGAGACCACTACCAAGCTCCTCGGCAACGCGCTGTACTGGGGGGCGCGTCACGCGGACCAGGCGGGGGCGGTGTTACGCGATCGGACCCTCGCCCCGCAGTGGGTCGAGGAGACGCTGCGCTACGACACCTCCAGTCAGATCCTCGCCCGCACCGCGGCCGTCGACCTCGAATACCACGGGCAGACCATCCCGGCGGGTGACCGCGTCCTGCTGCTCGTCGGATCCGCCAACCGGGATTCCCGGGCATTCGAGGACGCCGACGAGTTCCGCATCTCCCGGGACAGCAGCAACAAGCTCGCCAGCTTCGGCAGCGGCACCCATTTCTGCCTGGGTGCGCATCTTGCGCGGCTCGAGGCCAACATCGCGCTGGCCGAGTTCGCCGACCGCGTCGAGGAGTTCGAGGTCGACGAGTCCCGCTCGGTCCGAGTTCATTCCACCAACGTTCGAGGTTTCGCTTCTCTTCCCATGAAAGTGAAGGTGCGCAGTGCCTAGATTCGAACCCCATCCGGACCGGCGGCCGGCGCTCATCGCGGGCGCGTCGTCGGGCATCGGGACCGCAACCGCCTACGCCCTCGCCGAACTCGGCCATCCGGTGGCGCTCGGTGCTCGCCGCACCGAACAGTGCGAGGAGATCGCCGACAAGATCCGCAGCAACGGCGGGGAGGCCGTCGCGCTGCATCTCGACGTCACCGACACCGCGTCGGTGGACCGATTCGTCACCGGCGCAGAGGAGCGACTGGGACCCGCCGAGATCGTGCTGTCCGGCGCCGGCGATCTGGTGTTCTCGGAGGCCCACGAGATGGACCCGGACAGCTTTCTCGCGCAGGTGAACGTCCACCTCGTCGGTGCCCAGCGGCTGGTGAACCGGGTGCTACCCGGGATGATCGCGCGTCGTCGCGGCGACTTCGTCCTGATCGGCTCCGACTGCGCCGACATGCCGCGGCCGTGGATGGGCGCCTACAACGCCGCCAAGACGGGCCTCGAGGCGATGGGGCGACAGATGCGAATGGAGCTCGAGGGCACCGGGGTTCGCGCGTCGATCGTGCGCCCCGGCCCGACACTGACCGGGATGGGGATGGACTCCACGCCCGAGGTCGTCGGTCCGATGCTCGAGGCCTGGTCCGCCTGGGGCTTCGCCCGGCATCCCTACTTCCTGCGGGCCTCCGACATCGCGGCGGCCGTCGTCGCGGTCGTGTCGACCCCGCGTGGCGCCCACATGGTGCTCGTCGAGGTCCAGCCCGAGGCACCCCTGCGGAAGGACGACGAATGACCACCATCGTCGAACCCCGGCGCGTGTCCGGGGGCGAACACGAACACGGCCACCTCGAGGAACTGCGCACCGACCCGATCGCGCTGATGCGGCGGGTACGCGAGGAATGCGGGGACGTCGGGTCGTTCCGTCTCGCCGACCGCAACGTCGTGCTGCTGTCGGGCGCGGAGGCCAACGAGTTCTTCTTCCGCTCCTCGGACGAGGAACTGGACCAGCAGGCCGCGTACCCGTTCATGAAGCCGATCTTCGGTGAGGGTGTGGTGTTCGACGCCAGCCCCGAGCGGCGGAAGGAGATGCTGCACAATTCGGCGCTGCGCGGCGAGCAGATGAAGGGGCACGCCGCGACGATCTCGCACGAGGTCGCGCGGATGGTCGAAGCATGGGACGACGAGGGCGAGATCGACCTGCTCGAGTTCTTCGCGGAGCTGACCATCTACACGTCCTCGGCGTGCCTGATCGGCAAGAAGTTCCGCGACCAGCTCGACGAACGGTTCGCGCAGCTCTACCACGAGCTCGAGCAGGGCACCGATGCGATCGCGTTCGTCGATCCGTACGCGCCCATCGACAGCTTCCGTCGACGCGACGAGGCGCGGCTCGCCCTGGTGGCGCTCGTGCAGGAGATCATGGCGGACCGGATCGCGAATCCTCCACGCGGCAAGGAGGATCGGGACATGCTCGACGTGCTCGTCTCGATCAAGGACGAGAACGGCAAGGAGCGCTTCGGCGCCGACGAGATCACCGGCATCTTCATCTCGATGATGTTCGCCGGCCATCACACGACGTCCGGGACTGCGGCGTGGACGCTGATCGAACTGCTCCGCCATCCGGACTTCATGCAGAAGGTCACGGCCGAGCTGGACGGCCTGTACGGCGACGGCTCCGACATCACGTTCGCCGGGCTGCGGCAGATCCCGATCCTCGAATCGGTACTCAAGGAGACCCTGCGGCTTCATCCGCCGCTGATCCTGCTGCTGCGGGTGGCACGCGGCGACTTCGAGGTGGCGGGGCACCGCATCGCCGAGGGCGATCTGGTCGCGGCGACGCCGGCGATCTCGAACAGGATCCCGGAGGACTTCCCGAACCCCGACACCTTCGATCCCGGACGCTACATCGACCCCAACCAGGAGGACATCGTCAATCGGTGGACCTGGATCCCGTTCGGGGCCGGCCGCCATCGCTGCGTCGGCGCCGCCTTCGCGCTGATGCAGCTGAAGGCGATCTTCTCGATCCTGTTGCAGGACTTCGAGTTCGAGATGGCTCAACCGGCCGACAGCTACCGCAACGACCACAGCAAGATGGTCGTCCAGCTCGAGCAGCCGTGCCGTGTGCGCTATCGCAGGCGGACGCGGGGAAGCGAGGGGTGATGAGGGTCGAAGTGGACCTGGACCTGTGCCAGGGGCATGCGATGTGCGAGCTCGAGGCCCCCGACATCTTCAGCGTGCCCAAGCGCGGCCAGGTCGAGATCGCCGTCGGCGAGATCCCCGACGGCATGCGCGCGGACGTCGAACGGGCAGTGCAGTACTGCCCGACTGCCGCGCTCCGGCTCGTGAACGAACCCAGTGCCCACACCACGGAAGGTGATTGAGAGATGACCCAGTTCGATCGCGCCGAACTCGACGAGATGGTCCAGCGATGGATCGAGGAGAACAAGCGCTGCGAGGCCAACGGTGACTGGAAACCGTTGGCGCAGATGTACACCGAGGACGCCACCTACGGCTGGAACTACGGCCCGCAGCAGGACTTCATGGCCGTCGGCCGCGACGAGATCCGCGACCTGGCGCTGGGACAGGAGATGCTCGGTCTCGAGGGCTGGCAGTACCCGTACCAGCAGTTCGTGATCGACGACCGCACCGGTGACGTCATCGGACTGTGGAAGCAGGTCGCCGACCGCACGCGTGACGACGGCAGCCACTACCAGGTCCACGGCATCGGCGGCAGCTGGTTCCGCTACGGCGGCAACTTCCAGTGGGAGTGGCAGCGCGACTTCTTCGACTTCGGCAACGTGTCGGCGCTGTTCGTCGAGATGATCACGAACAACGCGCTGTCCGACGGCATGTCCGCGCGCATCCAGCGGTCGGTCTCGGGGGAGAGGCTGCCCGGCTGGTTCCCGGCCGGCAAGTCCCCGGTGGAACTGTGGTGACCGAGAGCCGCGCGCGATCGTCGTTCGAGGCGCTGTCCCGCGCGGACCTCGCGGTGCTCGTCCCGGAGCTGCTGCTGTGCGGGCAGTTGATCGACCGCTCCGGGATGGCCCATCTGATCGTCGCGTTCGGGCGGGAGGGGATGACCGAGGTCGCCATCGAGGAGTGGCAGGCGTCGAGCCCCTGGTACACGCAGCGCATGCAGCGGGCCCTGAACTACGAGGGCGACAGCGTCGAGACCATCTTCAAGGGACTGCAGCTCGACATCGGGGCGCCGCCGCAGTTCATGGACTTCCGATTCCGCGTCGACGACCACGATCACGGCGAGTTCTGGCTCGACCACTGCGGCGCGCTCATGGACGTCGAACCGATGGGTGACGCGTTCGTCACCTCGATGTGTCACGACATCGAGGACCCGACGTTCGACGCGACCGCCCTCGCGACGAACGCCCACGCACAGGTCCGGCCCATCCACCGTCCGCCGCGCGTGCCCGCCGACCGGCATCCGCACTGCGCGTGGACCGTCACGATCGACCCGTCGCACGTGCCGCCGGTCGTGCAGCCGCACACCGAGGCCATCGGACGGACGGCAGCCGTCGCGACGGAGCTGACGCCCATCGACCCGGGCGACGACGGCCGGGCCGACTACGCGGGCCCGCTGCTGTCGGACGTGCGGTTCGCCGACTTCTCCCGGTCGGCGCTGGTGCGGATCGCCGAGGAGGTGTCCCTGCAGCACCACCTGCTGGCGCTCGGCTTCCTCCTCGGGGTTCGCAAGCGCACCGACGAGGAGGCCGCGCGAATCATCACTCGCAAACAGCTCACCGGCATCGCCGGTCTGGCAGCCGAACGAATCCGGGATGCGCTGGGACTGCCCGACGACCTGGAGGGGCTCGCCGCGGTGCTGTCGGTGCACCCGCTGTTCGCGCCGAAACAGTACGTCGACGGCCGGATCGCGTTCGACGGCGGACACCTGCGCATCACGCTCGGACGGCGTGGCCGTGCCGATGCCGACCGGGCCTGGCCGACGCTGATCGACGGCGACCACCTCGAGCCGCTGCAGGCCCTGGTCCGAGGCGTCAACGCGCGCTTCACCGTGCACGTCGTGTCAGAGGACGTCGATGCGCTGGTCGTCGACGTCCGTACCGAGGATGTCCCGGCGAAGGAATGCGACGAGGTAGCCATCACCCGTTTCAGCACCGGAGCGAACTTCGCGTTCGCGGACCGAGGTATCCCACTGCCGCTCACCGTCGTGTGAGCGGACTCCATCGGAAGGACGTCACGCATGGCCCTCAACCTTGCCGACCTGTTCGAGCACGCCGTCGATGCGATGCCGAACCGGACTGCCCTCATCAGCGGCGATCGTGAGCTCACCTACCGCGAACTGGACGAACGGGCCAACCGGCTGGCGCATCATCTGCTGGCCGAGGGGTTCGGCGCCGGCTCCCACATCGGCATCCACCTCCACAACTCGTTGGAGACGATGGAGTCGCTGATCGCGGTGTTCAAGATTCGCGCCGTGCCGGTGAACATCAACTACCGGTACACCCGGGACGAGCTGGCGTACGTGTACGACAACGCCGATCTGGAGGCGGTGATCCACCACCGCGTGTACGGGCCACGGATCGAGGAGGTTCTGCCGGCGCTGCCGGGGATTCGACACACCATCGTCGTCGAGGACGATCAGGGTGGTCTCGGGTTGCCCTGTCGCGGTGTGCAGTACGAGCGTGCGCTCGACGGACGCTCCTCGGTCCGCGACTTCGACGAGCGGCGCAGCGACGACCTGTTCCTGATGTACACCGGCGGCACCACAGGTCGTCCGAAGGGCGTCGTGTGGCACCAGCAGGACATCTGGCGGGTGCTCGGTGGCGGCATCGACTTCTACAGCGGCGAACCGGTCGCCGACGAACACCAGCAGTCCCGGATCGGAACGGCCGGCGAGCCGATGCGCTGGTTCGCGCTGCCACCGTTGATCCACGCCGCTGCGATGATGCCCACGTTCACTGCGATGTTCACCGGCAACACGGTGGTCCTCGATCCCAAGTTCGACGCCCACCGGACGTGGAAGATCGTGGAACAGAGGAACGTTCAGGTTCTCATCATCACCGGAGACGCCATGGGGCGTCCGCTGATCGAGGCGTTCGCCGAATCGACGGCCGACGTCTCCAGCCTCGCGGTGATGGCGTCGGGCGCCGCACTCTTCTCGCCGACCATCAAGGCGGCATTCCTCGACACTTTCCCCAACCTCTTGGTATCCGACTCCGTCGGATCATCCGAAACAGGTTTCGGCGGTATCGGATTCGCGTCGAAGGACGGTCCCGACAGCGGTGGTCCTCGGGTGCAGCCTGGTCGGGCCTCCTTCGTGGTCGACGACAACGGTGACCGCGTCGCACCCGGGTCCGCGGCCCACGGGTGGCTGGCCAAGGGCGGCCATGTACCTGTCGGCTACTACAAGGACCCGGAGAAGAGCGCCGAGATCTTCCGTGTCATCGACGGCGAGCGAGTGGTCGTTACAGATGATCGCGCCAGGGTCGAGGTCGACGGGTCGATAACCCTGCTGGGCAGGGGGAACATGGTCATCAACACCGGCGGCGAGAAGGTCTTCGCGGAGGAGGTCGAGAGCGTCGTCAAGGCCCATCCCGACGTCTACGACGCGATCGTGATCGGGGTGCCCGACGAACGGTGGGGCCACCGGGTGGCCGCGGTGGTGCAGGCCCGGGACGGTGGGAACATCGATTTCGGTGACGTGGAACGGCACACGCGCGACCGGCTGGCCGGCTACAAGATTCCGCGCTCGATCTGGGTCGCCGACCGAGTCGAGCGCACACCGAGTGGAAAACCCGACTATCGGTGGGCGAAGGCGTACGCCGATGCCGCGGAACCCGATCACAGGATCTGAGCGATTCCGTGGCACAGCAACTTTGCCGCTGCGGTGAGGTGACACTCTCGTTCCGAAGGTGAGTTGCGGGGTGAATTCACCACCCCGCACACCCCGGTCTCCGGAGCGAAAATGCCAGATCGGTGGGTGGATTGCGCCGCGTCGGGCGTCGCTGCAACTGGACGAATGACAAGGTGCGGTGCAGATTTCGTAATCGATACCTGTTCGAGATGTTATCGTCGTTGTGCCTATATGCATGTGGCCGGGGGAAAGTTGCTATCCGTTCAATCGGGGGATTGACGGATTCTTGGGGGGCGTCGTTCGTCATTTCTGTCGTCATGCGGTTGGGCTGACTGTCTTTGCATTGCTGTGCATGCCGATCAGGAGGTCGTAAAACGATGTCTACCCACAGGGGCCGGAACATCCGCACGCTGAAAATGAAGAGCCGCATCATGGTCGCCGCAACGGCGGTCGGTGCCCTGACGATCGCCACACCCGCCGTCGGTCATGCAGAGCCGGCGCCCGGCAACGGCATCGGAAGCAGTGCCAACGGTGGCGCGAACGGAGGACTGGCCGGCCTCGGCAGCAGTGCCGGCGGAAACGGCGAGGCCGGCCTCGGGAGCAACGCGGGGCCGGGTGGTGCGAACGGCGGGGTGAATGCCGGCAGTGCGGGCAATCTCGATCTCAACGGCCTCACCCAGCTGGTGCTGGGGAGCCTCGGCAACGTCGGCGCCGGCAGCGCCGCGGGCGGTGACCTGGGTGTCGGCAGCCTCGAAGAAGCTGTGCAGCTCGTGGCCGGACTCGCGGCGGGCAGCCTCGGCAACGTAGGCGCCGGCAGCGCGGGCGACACCGGCAGTGCGGAACTGAATCCGGGCAGCTCGGCCGACCTGGGTGCAGGCAGCGCGGACAGTGGTAGCACGGACTTGAACCTGGGTAGCTTGGCCGATCTCGGCGCCGGTAGCGGTGCAGGCCTCGATCTGGGCAGCCTGAGTGAGCAGGCACTCGGCAGCCTCGAGCTCCCGTCGGGCAGTGAGGGTGGCGCGGGGCTGGACCTGGGCAGCCTGGCGGATCTCGGGACCGGTAGCGCTTCGGGTTCCGATGCGGGCAGCGCCGAAGCTGGTAGCGCGGGCAGTGGCGATGTGGATCTCGGCAGTCTGGCGGAGCTCCTGCTGGGCAGCCTCGGGGCGGGCAGTGACGCCGGTGGCGGTCTGGATGTGGGCAGCTTGGGTGAGCTGGCGCTCGGTAGCCTGGCGCTTCCGTTCGGAAGCTTGGCGTCGGGCAGTGAGGGTGGCGCCGGGCTGGACCTGGGCAGCCTGGCGGACCTCGGTACGGGCAGCGATTTCGGCAGCCTGGATTCCGGGTCCGACGCGGGAAGCGTTGATTCAGGAAGTTCGGGTAGTGGCGAGGTGGATCTGGGAAGCCTCGCCGAGCTTGCTCTCGGGAGTCTCGGTTCGGGTAGCGAGGGCAGCGGTAGCGCCGACCTGAATCTCGGTAGTCTGACCGACCTGGTTGCGGGATCTGCGGATTCGGGTAGTGCCGGCGATGTCGATCTGGGCAGCCTGGGTGAGTTGGCGCTGGGTAGCCTGGCTCTCCCGCTCGGCAGTCTGGCTCTTCCGGCCATGGGCAGTGCCGCGGCTCTGGGGAGCACCGGCGACGCCGGCAGCACGGGAGGAATCGACACCGGTAGTGCAGAGTCCGGAAGTGCTTCCGGTCCCGACCTCGGCAGCCTGGGTGAGTTGACGCCCGGCAGCCTGGCCGGCCTGGGCGCCGGCAGCACCGATTTCGGAAGTGCTGATTCCGGCAGCGGTGCGGACCTGGATCTGGGCAGCCTTGGTGAGTTGGCGCTCGGTAGCCTGGCTCTCCCACTCGGCAGCCTGGCGGCCCCGCTGGGGAGCCTGGCCTCGGGCAGCGAGGGTGGCGCGGGACTTGATCTGGGTAGCTTGGCCGATCTCGACGCGGGCAGCGATTCGGGTAGCGCCGATACCGGGTCTGATTTGGGCAGTGCCGATTCGGGTAGTGCTGCCGGTAGCTCGGGCAGTGGTGATCTCGATCTGGGTAGTCTCGCCGAGCTTGCGCTCGGCAGTCTCGGTTCGGGCAGCGACAGTGGCAGCGCGGACAGTGGCAGCGCTGACCTGAATCTCGGCAGCTTGGCCGACCTCGGAGCCGGTAGTGCCGATTCTGGTAGCGCTGATTCCGGTAGCGGTGCCGATCTGGATCTGGGCAGTCTCGGTGAGTTGGCGCTGGGTAGCCTTGCGCTTCCGTTCGGTAGTTTGGCTCTTCCGGTCCTGGGCAGTGCGGCTGCTCTGG
>NZ_JBXAJP010000001.1:51863-126248 GCF_058797375.1 Prescottella sp. GW823-FHT02E09 | reverse complement strand
CGTCGACACTGGCAGTGTGGGCTCCGGAAGTGACTCCGGTAGTGCCGATTCGGGTAGTGCTGCCGGTAGCTCGGGCAGCGACAGCAGTGGCAGCGCCGAGCTGAACCTCGGCAGCTTGGCCGACCTCGGATCAGGTAGCGCGGGCGACACTGGCAGTGCCGGGAACGTCGGCAGCGGTGAGATTGCGCTGGGCAGCCTTGCCCTCCCACTGGGGAGCTTGGCGCTCCCCTTCCTGGGTAGCGCCGCGGCTCTGGGGAGTACCGGTGACTCGGGGAGCGCGGGTGGTATCGACACCAGCAGTGCAGGCTCCGGAAGTGACTCCGGTAGTGCCGATTCCGGTAGCGCCGGGGGCAGCACTACCCCGGGTGGAGGCAGCGAAGGTGGATCGGGGAGCGCCGGCGACAGCGGCAGCCTCGGTGGCCCTGCACTGGGCAGCGCGGCGCTCGGTAGCGCAGCACCCGTCCTCGGCAGTGCGGCGATCGGTGGTCTGACCCTGGGCAGTGCGCTCGCCGGCGGAGCGACCCTCGGTAGCGCAGCCCTCGGCAGCGCCCTCGCGGGCGGGGCCACCCTGGGCAGTGCCGCCGCTGGCGGCGGAACGGGAAGCGGTGAAGGGTCCGCAGGGGGCCAGGTAGAGAACATCGCCCTTCCTCCCGCGGCACCCGGTGGTGTCGTCGCCGCACAGGACATCAGCGCGCCCAACGCATCTCCGGAAGCCGCTGCGGCTCGCACCGGCGGTCAGATAACGGCCGTGCCGGTCGGTGGCGTCGAAGCAGGTGACAAGGGCGTCGCCGACGACGCCCCGGCGCGCGGAGCGCTCCTCGGTACCGCCCTGCTGCTCGCAGCCGCGGCCGGAGCCACCGTGGTCGGCCGACACCGTCGCGAGCCGTAGGAGCGTCGTAGATTCATGAACGACAGATCGACAGGCCGTTGCTCTCGCTCGCGGGGCAACGGCCTGTCGGCGGTTGTCGCGGCCTGTGCCGCAGCAGCGCTCGTTCTCACCGGATGCGCAAGTACCGCACCAGCGAACGAGCAACCGCCGACGACGACAGCATCGGCTACGACACCATCGGCGACAGCCCGGGCACTCGGTGCCGACACCGACCCGGCGGCACCGGCGTCGTTGCACCCCGTGAGCATCTCGATCCCGGCGATCGGCGTCACGTCGGAACTGATGATGCTCGGCCTCGAACCCGACGGCACCCTCGAAGTGCCGCCGGGAGCGCATCCCGCGGGATGGTATTCCGGCTCACCGGTTCCCGGCGAGATCGGCCCGGCGATTGTTGCCGGGCACGTGGATTGGAAGGGCCAGACCGGTGTCTTCCATCGGCTCCACGAACTCACCCCAGGCGACGAGGTCACCGCCACCCGCAGCGACGGCGTCACCGCCGTGTTCCGGGTCGCGAGCGTCGAGCGATTCGCGAAAGCCGCGTTCCCGACGAGCACCGTCTACGGTGACCTCGACCACCCCGGGCTCAGACTGATCACGTGCGGGGGAGAGTTCGACGACTCCGTCCGCAGCTATCGCGACAACACCGTGGTGTTCGCAGACCTCGTCGACCAGCGCGACACGGCCGCCCCGGCCGACTGAGGCCTCCCGCTACCCGATCATGCGGATGTGCGCCTGCCCCAGCGGAAGTAGGACAGCGGGCCGAGGAAGTTCACCGCGATGATCGCGGCCCACTTGCCCTTGCTGCCGTTGACCTGGTCGCGGTCGCGCGTTGCGAGATCCGTCCACGCGGTGGCGGCCAGACTCAACTGCACCGAGCCCAGCACGAGAACCACCGCACGCTGGCGCGGGCTCAGGTCGGCCCATCGCTTCTTCACCATGTCGCTCTCCTAGTCCTTCGCGTCGATCGAACGTACCCGGGTCCTTCCTACCCGATTCAGCAATGCCGACACGACGACATACGACGCGCAGAAAGAGCGGTCGGTCGGTAGCGTGTCGCGTGCGGGATCTCGGCTGTCCGGAGGCCGGAGCGAAGCGGGAAGTAGCGGGGTGTGTCAGTGGCGGATCTGGTGCTTTTCGGCGACGTGGTGACGATGGACGACGCGAATCCGAGGGCCGCGGCCGTCGCGGTCGCGGACGGCCGCATCGTGGCAGTCGGTTCGGACGCGGAGATCGCGCCGCACATCGGGCCGGGCACCACCGTCCGCGATCTGGGCGCCGCCTGCATCATGCCCGGATTCATCGAGGCGCACGGCCATCCGCTGAACGAGGCGGTGGTGCTGGGGGAGCCCGTCGTCGACATCCGTCCGGTGACGATCCCGGACGCGGCCGGCGTGCTGGCCGCCATCGAGAAGGCCGTCGCCGACGGCGGCTCGGACGGTGCGCTCCTCAACGGCTGGGATCCGCTGCTGCAGAAGGGATTGTCCGATCCCACCCTGCAGTGGATGAACGAGCTGTCGCCCGACGCGCCGCTGGTGATCCTGCACAACTCGGGGCACGCCGCCTACTTCAACTCCGCCGCGGCCGTCGCCGCCGGCATCACCCGTGACACCCCCGATCCCGAGGGAGCGCGCTTCGGCCGTGACGAATCCGGGGACCTGGACGGCGTCGCGTACGAAATGGCGGCGGTGCTCGCCGTCGCGAGCCCCCGATTGATGTCGCAAGCGGACCGATTCCCGCAGCTGCTGGCGTCCGAGTGCGCCCGCATGAACGCAGCCGGGGTGACGACGGTGAGCGAGATGGCGTTCGACCCCGCGATGCGTCCGGCGCTGGCGGCGGCGGCCGAGGCCGGCCTCCTCACCATGCGGCTGCGACTGTACGAGACGTCGGGGCCGAAACGGTCCTCGGATGTCGCCCCGGGCGCCGGCGACGACATGGTTCGGCAGGTGGGCATCAAGATCTGGTCCGACGGCTCCCCGTGGATCGGCAACATCGCACTCAGCTTCCCGTACCTCGACACCGCGGCCACCCGGGCGCTCGGCATGGCCTGCAGTCACGGCCACGCGAACTACACGAAGGACCAGATCGTCGAGATCAGCACGCCCTACTACGAACAGGGGTGGCAGATCGCCTGCCATTCACACGGCGACGAAGCGATCACGATGGTCCTCGACGCGTGGGAGGAGATGCTGGGCGACAACCCCCGCCCCGACCATCGTCTGCGGCTCGAACACGTCGGCGCGATGCGCCCGGATCAGTTCCGGCGGGCGGCCCGCCTCGGCGTCACGTGCAGCCTGTTCGTCGACCACCTGTACTACTGGGGCGATGTCCTGGTCGACGACCTGTTCGGTGGTGACCACGGAGCGCACTGGGCCGCAGCCGGTTCGGCGCTCGCGGCCGGCCATCGGATCTCGTTCCACAACGACGGACCGGTCACCCCGACCAACCCGATCCGGAACATCGCGGACGCGGTCACGCGGCGTTCCCGCAGCGGCCACGTCCTCGCTCCCGAGGAGCGCATCCCGGTCGGTGCCGCGCTGCGGGCGCAGACGATCGACGCCGCGTGGCAACTGTTCAGCGACGACAGCATCGGGTCGCTGACGCCCGGCGCGCACGCGGACATCGTCGTCCTGTCGGCCAACCCGCTCACGGTCGATCCCGACGAGTTGGCCGACCTCGAGGTGCGGGCCACGGTCTTCGCGGGAAACACGGTGTACGGCAGCCTCGGCTGATCGGATCGAGCGCGCTCCGGCCCTAGCGGGTCGGGAAGTCCTTGTCGTTCAGCGACTGGCGCCGATCCGCGCGATCGCCCTGATCTCGACGAGGATGCCCGGCTGTCCGAGGGCGGCGACTCCGATGGCGGTCCAGGCAGGCCGTGCGGAGCCCTGGAATCGGGCCTTGGCGGCCATGAACTCCGACATGTGGTGGGGGTAGTCGACGTGGTAACTCGTCCACTCCACCACGTCGAGCGGCGAGCCGCCGTGCTTCGCGAGCAGGGTGCCGAGCGTCGCGAAGGCCAGGTCGTACTGGCGTTCCGGGTCCGCGGGCGGGGTGCCGTCCGACTCCAGTCCCACCTGACCCGAGCAGAACAACAGATCTCCACTGAGCACGGCATCCGAGTAGCCGTACTCCTCTTCCCAATTCGTGCCTGACGACATCGACGCTCCTCGACCCTCCGGGGCGACGAACGCCGCCCGGGTCGATCATGTCCCGAGCGGGGTGGTGGGTGGGAGATCTTCCCGCCCATTGGGATTCGCCAGGATGCCGATGGGCGGGCGGCCGGAGCGGCGTTCCGCTGGATGGGAAGCCCCGCGCGCCGACCGCCCCCACCCTCCGATAATGACCTGAGTCACACAGGGTCGCAGTAGCGATTCAGGTCACACCTGTCGAGAGGGGCGAACGTGGGCGTTGCGGGTTTCGATGAGGAATTCGACGTGGTCGTTGTCGGATCGGGGGCGGCGGGTTCGGCCGCGGCTCTCGGTGCGCACCATGCGGGAGCGAGTGTTCTGATCGTCGAGAAGTGCGACGAGGCCACCGCGGGCGGCAACACGCGTGTCTCCGGCGGCGGCTGGTGGGTCAACCGTGACCCTGAGCGGGCGCGCACCTTCCTGCACTCGCTGAGCGCGGCCTTCCCTGTCGCCGACGACGTCGTCGCCGCGTGGGCATCGGAGACCGCCGAGAACTCGCGGTGGCTGAAGGAACTCGGTGCCGACGTCGCATTGAGCCCCGACTACCACACGGAGCCGGAGTATCTCGAGCTCGACGGCAGCGACTGTTACGCCGGTATGGACACCGTCGGCGGCGGCATGGGCAATGCGCTGCTCTACGACTTCCTGTGCGGCGCACTGGCCGAGCGTGGCATCGAGACCCGTTTCGGGACGCCGGCAGTAGAGCTGATCGCCGACGGTGGCGCGGTCGTGGGTGTCGAGGTCGAGGATGCCGGCGGTCGGCGTCGGATCGGTGCACGCGGCGGAGTGGTCTTGGCGACCGGCGGGTTCCAGGCCGACGCCGCGATGGTCCGCGACTACCTGCGGGTCGAGGATCACGTGCTGTGGGGGTCGCCGGCGTCGACCGGAGACGGGCACCGAATGGCGCAGGCGGTCGGCGCCGACCTGTGGCACATGGGCAACATGATGACCATCACCGGTGTGCGCGGCGACGACGACTTCGGCCACTACCTTGCGCTGTGGAACGCGCACAACTATCTGTGGGTGTCTGCGGACGGACGCCGCTTCGTCGACGAGGCCGCCGACCCCAAGCACGGTCACATCCTCCGGAACGGCACCTACGAGCTGTTCCCGCTGCGCCCCTTCCACCTGGTCTTCGACGAGCAGATGCGCACCGCCGGCCCCCTGAGTCCCACCCCGGACGTGTTGCCGGTCGGGTGGAACCTGCTCATGAACGGTACCCGGTGGAGTCTGGACAACAGCGACGAGATCGAGAAGGGCTGGATCCGGCGCGCGGACTCGATCGCCGAGCTCGCCGGGCTGATCGGGCTGGACGCCGCGACGCTCGAGGCGACGGTCGAGCAGTACAACGCGGCCTGCGTCGCCGGCTCCGACGACCGCTTCGGTCGCGACCCGGAGAAGCTCGGTGCGGTGTCGCAGGCGCCGTTCTACGTCCTCGACGTCACGCCGCTGCTGGGGTGGAGCAACGGCGGGCCGCGTCGCGACGGCCGGGCCCGCGTGGTCGACACCCGCGGTGTCGCCATCGACGGCCTCTACGCGGCGGGGGAGATGAGCTCGACCTACAGCTGGACCAAGGACGGCGGATTCCACATCGCCGACGCACTCGCCTTCGGCCGGGTGGCCGGACGCGACGCCGCGGCCCGGGCCTGACGTGCGCCGGTGGTTCCGCCACACGGGCGGAGCCACCGGATTCGGGGCGGCGCGCGATACCCGATAACATCCAGGTCGGCTGGCCGATCCGGTGTCGAGCGGCCACCGACGGACGGTGCGATGGGAGCGGGTGTGCAGGTGCAGGAGCCACAGCGTGGGGACGTCGCCGGTCAGGAGGCTCTGATCGCACAGCTTCCCCCGTACACCGAGCTGCTGTGGCCCACCCTCCAGGCGTTGATCGCGCTCGGCGGATCGGCGTCCAACAACGAACTCGACAGCGCCGTCGTCGAGCGGGAGGGTTGGTCGCCGGAGCTGCAGGGGGTGCTCCACGGTGACGGGCCCGGAACCGAGGTCGAGTACCGATTGGCCTGGGCGCGTACGTATCTCAAGGGCATGGGTCTGCTGGCCAACAGTCGGCGTGCCGTGTGGAGCGTGACGAAGCAGGGGCGGGAGGCGACCGAACCCGAACTGCGCCCGCTGCTGGCGGCGTTCACCGCGGACAAGCGGCGTCAGCGCCTCAACCGCAAGGCCAACACCCCTGGTGCGCAGGCTCTTCCGCTGGCGGATGCGGAATCGGAATCCGAGTCGACGGCAGACTCGTCGTACGGTGACGCCGCCGATGCGGTGGCGTGGAAGTCGACGCTGCTGGACTCGCTCCTGCGGATGTCGTCGACCGCTTTCGAACGGCTCACGCAGCGCCTGCTCCGTGAGGCCGGCTTCTCGAGCGCCACCATCACCGGGCGCACCACCGACGGCGGCATCGACGGCATCGGGATGTGCCAGATCTCGCTGCTGAGCTTCCCGGTCGCGTTCCAGTGCAAGCGGGTCAGCGGCAGCGTCGGGGCGGGTGCCGTCCGGGATCTCCGGGGCGTCATGGCCGGACGCGGGGAGAAGGGCCTGCTGATCACGACCGGCACCTTCACGAGCGAGGCCCGCGCCGAATCGCGGCGCGACGGCGCACCCCCGATCGACCTGATCGACGGCGACCGGTTGTGCACCCTCCTCAAGGAGCATTCGCTCGGCGTGAAGACCACGACCCGGGTCGTGGAGGACGTATCCGTGCGTGCCGACTTCTTCGCGGGACTCGAGTCGGACTAGGGGGCCGAAGTCACTGATGTGACTGACGAAACCAGAGTGACTGTGGTGAAATAGGCGTCGAATCCCACAGGGCCCACGGCGAATACCTCGTGGATGCCCGGTCACATCGATGCCGGAGTCCACCGGCGATGCGAGGTTTGCAGTGCAGGTTTCCAGACGAGAACTCTTCCGGATCGCCGCAGCCGGCACCGCGGCCGCGGGCATCGCGGCCGTTGCCGGTCCGGCGATCGCGAACGCGGGACCAGCGACACTGATCGACTACTCCGCAGGGGTCCCGTCGCCCATCGGAATCCGCCTGGCCGGGCACGTCGGCGCCATCCGCTACGTCTCGGACCGTCGCCCCGACGCGGCGTGGATGCTCGGCAAGCCCATGCAGTTCGGCGAGGCCGCCGCGATGGCGGCGGTCGGTCTGCAGATCGTCTCGTGCTACCAGTTCGGCAAGGGCGCGACGTCGGACTGGCGGGGCGGATACGACGCCGGCGTCAGTCACGCCCGGCGCGGCGTCGAACTGCACCGCGCCGCAGGCGGGCCGGAGAACTGCCCGATCTACGCCTCCATCGACGACAACCCGTCCGCGTGGGAGTTCGACAACCTGATCGCGCCGTATCTGCGCGGCTGGGAGAGCGTGATGGGCCGGCGCAACGTCGGCGTGTACGCGAACTCGCCGACCATCGACCGGTGCCTGCGCGCCGGTGTCGGCGCATGGTTCTGGCAGCACAACTGGGGTTCGCCGGCCGGGTTCGTCCATTCGGCGGCGCACATGCACCAGTTCGAGATCGACAAGCGACAGATCGAGGGGATCGGCATCGACCTCAACTCGATCCTCAAGCCCGATTACGGACAGTGGTCGCTGCGCAAGCCGTTCTTCCTGTCCTAGTCTCGAGTCACAGGCCACATCGCATCGTCGGCGCCGCGAGGCGCACCTTCGCGAGCCCGGTGAGAATCAACCCTTGGATGGATTCTCGCGGGAATTGTGAAGCCACCGGATACGTAAAGCTAAGGTAATGGCATGTCTGTCGTCTACAACATCCTCGTGGCCGTCCACCTGCTGGGCATGGCCGCGATCGTCGGTGGTTACCTCTCGGTCCTGAAGGCCCCCCGCATCAGCGAGGTGATGGTCTGGGGCGCGCGCATCCAGCTGCTGTCGGGTCTCGTGATCGTCGGACTCGGTGAGGCCGTCGAGTCGCTCGGCAAGGACTACGACATGGCGAAGATCGGCGTCAAGATGGTGATCGCGCTGATCATCGTGGCCGTCGCCGAGATCGGCCGCGCGCGGCAGAAGCGCGGCGAGGGCAACCCGAACTTCGCGCACATCGTCGGAATCCTGGCGATCGTCAACGCGCTCATCGCGGTGCTCTGGACGAGCTACTGACCTTCGACTCGCACACGGCGGGCGCCCTCCATCCGGAGGGCGCCCGCCGTCGTTTGCGGCGGTTGTCAGCTGGGGACGTTCGCCATCTTGCCGAGCCAGCTGCGGGCATCGTCGGGCAGGTTGCCGCACGCCTCCGCGTGCTTGCACCACTTCTTCGCCATCGACAGGAAGTTCATCGGGTTGTAGGCGTCCTCCTCGTGCGACCAGAGGTTGTCGCCCGCGTAATGCAGGATCGTGATGTTCGCGGCACCGTGCTCGGTGCCGTCACCGGGATCCTCCATCGGGTTCTGCACCTCGCAGATCACCCAGCCGCGTTCCTCGTCGATGACGTACCAGGAGACCGGGAACTCGGGCATCCGGTTGCCGGGGAAGGCCGTCATCGTCCGGGTGACCCAGCGCCGGATCTCCTCGCGGCCGGTGAAACTGCCGAATGCGTGTTCGAGGTACGTCGCGTCCTCGGTGAACTGGTCCGCGAAGGCGTTCCAGTCGCGGGTCTGCGTCGCCTGCACGACGGTCTTCTGATAGTTCTCGAACGCGGCTTCGAGTTCTTCGCGGGTCCACGCCATCGCTGCGCTCCTCCTGGTCGGTTGCGGGACGACTTCACCTGCAACTTAACGCAACGCTGGAACGTGTTTCAGTTTTTCGTCGCAATCGGGCAGATTGTCAGGTTCCGTGGAGTTCGGTCCATTCGCCGAACGGCGGCGGGCCCTCGCCGAGCACCTTGACGCCGTGCGCGGGCGTACCGGTCACCGCATCGGCATGCCTGACGTGCATCCACTGGTAGCCCGCGAGTACGTGCTCCTCGGACGTCGCCTTGTTGACGACCACATTCTCGCCGTTGGCGCGTTGTTCGAGGTACCAGCCACACTCCGGGCCCGCCAGGACCCACCACTTCTCTTTGCTCATGGTCGTTACTCCCGTCCTGGAGCGACTACACGATTCCCCTCCCAACGCTACCGCTGCGCTGGGGTGAAACAAGCTGTGCCGAATGACCGATATGGGGATACGGTCCGGGCCACGGATCGGCTTCGGATAGCCTTGGCGTCCGAAATCAGCTACGACGCGGAGGGTCTCGTGGAATTCCTCATCAACCTGTTCTATACGATCGCTGCGAATCTCTACATGGGCTCCTCGGGGGCAGTGAACGGCGGATCGTCGGGCGGGGGTCAGACGACGCCGACGCAGTAGCCCGCGAGCTCGAACGTCGAACGCCCGCCCCTATGCACATCCGGGGCGGGCGTTCGTGGTCTGCGTCGGGTGTCAGGCGCGGTGCTCGACGCCGGTCGTCGCAGGTGTCGATCTCGGGATGAGGAACGCGAACACCAGGGACACCACGGCGGCCACGATCGCGATGACGAACGTTGCGCGGAAGGCGTCGAACGACGGAATCGTCGCGGTTCCGAGGGTCACCGTCATGCTCGCCAGTACGACACTGATGACAGCCGCGGCACTGGACGTGCCGACTGATCGCATCAACGAGTTGAGGCCGTTGGCCGCCGCCGTCTCCGAGATGGGGACGGCGCCGATGATGAGCGCCGGCATGGAGGCGTAGGACAGGCCGACGCCCGCGCCGATGATCATGCCGCCGACGACGATCATCCACACCGACGACGACAGGAAGTAGACGAACCCGTAGCCCAGGCCGACCACGACCGACCCCACCATGAGGGTGAAGCGCGGGCCGCGCCAGGCGGAGATCTTCGCGGACACCGGCGACAGGGCCATCATCACGAGACCTCCCGGCGCCAGCGCGATGCCGGCGGTGACCATCGACAGACCGAGCCCGTAGCCGGTCGACTCCGGTGCCATCAGCAGCTGAGGGAGCGTCAGCGAGTTGCCGTACATCGAGAAGCCGATCGCGATCGACGCCAGATTCGTGAACAGGACGTTCGGCCGCGCGGACACGCGCAGGTCCACCAGGGGACGAGCGGTCCTCAGCTGCACGAAGCCCCATACCACGAACACCACGGCGGACGCCGCGAGCAGGCCCAGGGTCAGTGGATCGCTCCAGCCCCACGTGCCGCCCTTGGTGATCGGGAGCAGGAACAGGATCAGGGCGGTGCTCAACCCGACGGCTCCGACGAAGTCGAACCGTCCGGGACTGCGGACCGTGGACTCGGGGATCACGACGACGGCGAGCGCCGTGCACAGCAGGCCGAGCCCGGCCGACATCCAGAACAGGACGTGCCAGTCCGCGACCTGTGCGACGGCTGCGGCGACCGGCAGCCCGATCGCGCCGCCGACGCCGAGGGTGGCGCTGACGATGGCCATCGCGCCGGCGACCTTCCGCGGCGGAAGCTCGTCGCGCAGGATGCTGATGCCGAGCGGGATCACACCGACCGACGCGCCCTGCAGCGCGCGACCGACGATCAGTGGGATCAGTGAATCGGCGAAGGCGCAGACCACCGAGCCGATCACGACCAGCAGCAGGCTCGCGATCAGGATCTTCTTCTTGCCGAACATGTCGCCGAGGCGTCCACTGATCGGTGTCACCACCGCGGCCGCGAGCAGCGTCGCGGTGACGGCCCACGACGCGTCGGCCGGCGTTGCCGAAAGTAGATGTGGCAGTTGCGGAATGATCGGGACGACCAGCGTCTGCATGAGGGCGACGACGATGCCGCAGAAGCCCAGAGTCGCGACGATGACGCCGCCGGATCTGGCTTTCGCGGTGTCCGTCGGCGAGGGCGCGACGGTTTCACTCAAAATGGGGCTCCTCGGATTTACTGCAACACAATAAATTTGCAAGAATGTGTACGGTACACATGGATGTGCATGATGCACAATGCGGACATTGCGGGCAATGTCGGAGCGGAAGGGTGACGGGTGTCCGACGGAGACCACACGATGACGGACATCGAGTACGAGTTGACGTTGTTGTCGCGCTACCACGCCCTCGCGCAGCAGCGGGGCGGGCAGAAGCTCGACCGGTCCGCGTACCTGATCCTGGCCAGGCTCGAACTGGAGCCGCCGATGAGCCTCAAGGAACTGGCGGAGGCGTTCGTGCTGGACATC
Source organism: Prescottella sp. GW823-FHT02E09 (assembly GCF_058797375.1). Classification (NCBI taxonomy): domain Bacteria; kingdom Bacillati; phylum Actinomycetota; class Actinomycetes; order Mycobacteriales; family Nocardiaceae; genus Rhodococcus; species Prescottella sp. GW823-FHT02E09. Next base: position 115,042 of record NZ_JBXAJP010000001.1, on the reverse strand, counting down.
TCGACCATCAACCGCCAGGTCGGCGCGCTCGAACGTCACGGCTTCGTCGAACGCGTCGCGGACCCGGACGGCGGTGTGGCGCGCAAGGTCCGGCCGACGGAGTCGGGGCTGGACCGACTGCACACCGACCGGGACCTGAACCGCACCGGGATCGGGCGGGTGCTCGACGGCTGGGGTGCGGACGAGATCCGGGACCTGCGGGACGCGCTCGTCCGATTCAACCGGGGGGTCGAGGAGATCGAGGGGCAGCCGTGGCCCCGCCCGGCGGAGGGCTAGGACTGGACGTGTCGCGTCGGCGACTCCACCAGGTCGGGTTCGTCGGGTACGACGACGAGTGGCGGACGTTGGTCGGGGGAATGTGCCACCGCGCGCCACGACAGCAGTGACCATCGGGACAGTCCCGAGAGTGCCGAGCCCACGCTCGCGAACGACAGCGAGGACAGCGCCGAACCGGCGGACCCGATGGATCCGATCGACAGGATCGAGCCGACGCTGCCGATGGACAGGATCGAACCGACGCTGCCGATCGAGAGGATCGAGCCCTCCGAGCGGATTGACAGGATGGACCGTCGTGAATGCCGGGACCGGATCGACTGCGTGTTGTCGGCCATTCCCCGGTCTACCACGAACGGGCGCCCCGTGAGCAGTGAAGGCCCCACCGAATTGTCGGTGGGGCCTTCACTGGTGGACGGTGGAACTACGCGACCGTGAACATTCCGATCGTCGGCAGGAAGTTGCACGTGAGCGGAGCCGCGCCCTCGGGCTCGGTGGTGAGGTCACCGGAGATCACCGCGAGCACACGACCCGGGCCGGTGTTCGAGATGACCGACAGCGTCGCCGGGCCGTCCGGGTTGATCCGCGCCTCGGTGGTGAGGGTCTGCGTCTCGCGACGTCCGTTGTCGACGTTGATCCAGGTGACCGTCATGCCCTGCGTGGGGGCGGCCTTCGCCGTGCCGAGCGCGGTGAAGACGAAGCCGGCCTGACCGGCACCCGGTCCCGGCGGAGGCAGGTGCGCGGGACCCGGCACCGCGAGGGCGGTGCCGACCGCGTCGCTGGACGGGGCGATGCAGCCCTTGCCGACGGTGGGGTAGAGGAACTGGGCGATCGCGGGCCCGTCCTGGGGGATCTCGGGTCCACCGCCGCCGCTGCCGTCGAGGAAGGTGATGACGCGCTCGAGGGTGGACTCGAGCTCCGGCGGCAGGTTGGCGGACTCGAGCAGCGCACGCGCCTGAGCGAGCAGGTCGTTCTTGGTGTCGACGTCGGCGATGTCCGCCGGCGCGGCGGCCGCGCCCAGGATGGCGGGGGCCAGAGCCGCCAGCGCCTCGATGGAGACACCCTCGGGGACACCCGGAAGGGTCGGTTGCGCGACCGCGTTGGCCGGAACGGCGAGCGCCGCCGCGGCCGCAACTGCACACGCGGTGAGTGCTCGTCGCATTCCTCGGTTACGAATCACGGTTTTCCCCATCCTTGTCGTTCAGACGCGTGCGGAGCAGCGTCGGTCTGCCGAGCGGGCGCCACGGCCCATCACGGTCGCGGGTCACTCTATGGATCGACCCCCGATGTGTACAGACTCTTCTGTACGACCCATTCGTGACCTGCGTCCCGAGGAGTCTATGCAAGCTGTGACGTGACTGCCATCGCTTGGTGACCATATCGCGTGGCTTATGTGGAAATTGTGAACCTTGATGCAACTGTTACTGATGAGCAAGGTATTTTCGGTGCCCGTCGGCATCGGGTTACGCTGACGCGACACCTGGTCCTTCCCCCGCTGCGTCACACTGGGTGCTTACTGCCAGCACACGATCACGGGAGAGCGCCAGCCAGTGTCTCAGCTTCCACGTGCCGGGCGGCGGCCACGCGCGCACGCGGCGTATCGCGCACTCGTCGACTGGGCGCCCGTCCTGCTCGCCCTGTCCGTGTTCGCGCGGATGCTGTGGATGATCCTGACGCCCAACGGCCTCAATCTCGTCGACCTGCACGTCTACGTCGACGGCTCGGCGGCGCTCCTGAGCGGTGATCTGTACGGATTCACGTACTCGGAAGAGACGCCCGAGTTCCCGCTGCCGTTCACGTATCCGCCGTTCGCGGCGCTCGTGTTCCTGCCGCTGCACTACCTGCCGTTCCCGCTCGTCGGATTCTGTTGGCAGGTGTGTACCGTCCTGGCGCTGTACTGGGTGATCCGGATCAGCCTCGAGTTGCTGTTCGGCTCGGCCGCGGTCGGCGAGCGGCACTGGAGGTACGTGGCGATGCTGTGGACCGCGATCGGGCTGTGGACCGAACCGGTGCGCACCACGCTCGACTACGGCCAGGTCAACGTGTTCCTCGTCCTCGGCGCGATGCTTGCGGTTCGCAGCGCCCGTTGGTGGGTGTCCGGTGGGATCGTCGGCATCCTCGCCGGGATCAAGCTGACCCCCGCGGTCACCGGCCTGTACTTCGTCGCTCAGCGCCGCTGGCGCGCCGCTGTCTTCTCGGCGGTCGCCTTCTTCGGGACCGTGGGGCTGAGCTACCTCGTGATCGGCGCGCAGGCCCGCGACTACTTCACGTCGAAGTTCGGTGACGCGGACCGGATCGGGCCCGTCGGGTCGGCGTGGAACCAGTCGCTGCGCGGCGCCCTCAGCCGGATCGTCGGCCACGACGTCGAGTCGGGTCTCTTGTGGCTGATCGCCGTCGTCCTGTCGGCCGGGCTCGCGTTCCTGGCATGGCGTGCACTGGCCCGCGACGACCGGCTCGGCACGCTGGTTCTGGTGCAGCTGTTCGGACTGTTGATCTCGCCGATCTCCTGGGTCCACCACTGGGTGTGGGTGCTGCCGATGCTCGTCTGGCTCGTTCACGGGCCGTACGCGCGGATGACCGGCACCCGCGTCGTGGCGTCGCTGTGGATGATCGTGACCGTCATCGGTGTGCCGTGGGTCCTCAAGCAGTTCGAGGAGGAGGCGATCTCACGCCCCGGCGCGCTCGCGTGGGCGGGCACCGTCAACGTCGTCGGTGCGCTCGTCGTGTTCGCGTGGGTCGCGTACGCGGGCCGTCGCCGGCCCGCTACGCCGACGCAGCCAGATCGTCGATCCGCCGTGCCAGCTCCAGATCCAGCGCAGTGATCCCGCCGGCGGAGTGGGTGGCGAGGGAATACGTGACCTTCCGCCAGCGGATGTCGATGTCGGGGTGGTGGTTCATCGACTCCGCGGCCTCCGCGACCCGGTCCACCAGGGTGATCGCGGCGGGAAAGCTCGAGGACTCGACCGTGCGGACCAGGGTGGCGCCGTCGCGTCGCCAGGTCGGCAGAGCCTCGAGTGCGGAGTCGGTCTCGGTGTCGGACAGCAACTCGGCCATACCTCATGATGGTGCGATGTCGAGGGGACCGCAATGACCGGTGAACGCGGGGTCGTCGCCGCCGCGCTGATCAGGGACGGACGCCTGCTGCTCGCGCAGCGCACCCGGCCGCCGGCGCTGGCCGGGCTGTGGGAGTTGCCCGGCGGAAAGATCGAACCGGGGGAGACCGCCGCCGACGCGGTGCGCCGTGAGCTGCGGGAGGAACTGGGCGTCGAGGTGACCGCGGGCGAGCGGATCGGTGTCGACGTGCCCCTGCACGATGGTCTGGTGCTGCGTGCGTACCGAGCCGAGCTGATCAGCGGGATCCCGCAGGCGCTCGATCACGCGGCGCTGTGCTGGGTCGACGCGCGGGAACTGGCCGCGATCGCGCTCGTGGACAACGACCGCGGCTGGGTGCCGGAACTGGTGGCACTGCTCGGCGAGTGACGCCGTCGCTCAGGCGGCACGCGCCTTCTTGAGCCCCTTCTTGAGTTCCTTCTTGGTCGCGCCCTCGTTCTCGAGCTTCTTCATCCGCATGATGACGACGGGACACTTGAGGCAGCGCGTCTTCTTGCGGCAGCACTTCTTCTTGGGCTTGAGGCCGGAGACCTTGCTGGCCTTGACCTTTCCCTTGCCTTTGCCCATTGCCGAGCCCGGCCTTCCTCCCGAGTGCGGTGCCCAGGATCGGATCTGTCCGCACGCGGGTTAGCGTACCCTCATGCTCCGATCCGGCAAGGGTGGTCGGGGAGCGTCGAACCGGTACCGCCGAGCGATCCGGGTGTCGCTGGGCGTCCAGGGCTGACAGGTACGGTGAAGGCACCCTGGAGGCCCAGTGGTGCAGATCACTATTGCCTGGTCAGGGGTATCGATCGACGGTCTCGATGCGAGGTTTCGCGCTGCGGGCGGGTAGGGTATTCGCTGGCCGCAATCCCGGCGCTGACGCGAACATCGTGGACATTCAGTGACGCGGGGTCGCGAATGGGAATCACGCATGCGCGTAGCGGCAGCCAGAAGCCGTACGACACCAAATTCGTGTGGCCCCGTCAGCAGCCAGGAGAACGCCCCGCGTGAGCACCACCAATTTCCGTAACGTCGCCATCGTCGCGCACGTCGACCATGGCAAGACCACTCTTGTCGACGCCATGCTGCGCCAGTCCGGCGCCTTCGCCGAGCGTGCCGAGCTGGTCGACCGCGTCATGGACTCCGGTGACCTCGAACGCGAGAAGGGCATCACCATCCTCGCGAAGAACACCGCCGTGCACCGTCACAACCCGGACGGCACCGTGACCGTCATCAACGTCATCGACACCCCCGGCCACGCCGACTTCGGCGGCGAGGTCGAGCGCGGCCTGTCGATGGTCGACGGCGTCGTCCTGCTCGTCGACGCGTCCGAGGGCCCGCTGCCGCAGACCCGCTTCGTGCTGCGCAAGGCGCTCGCCGCGTCGCTGCCGGTCATCATCGTCGTGAACAAGACGGACCGTCCCGATGCCCGCATCGACGAGGTCGTCACCGAGGCCCAGGACCTGCTCCTGGACCTGGCGTCCGACCTGGACGACGAGGCCGCCGCGGCCGCCGAGGCACTGCTCGACCTGCCGGTCCTCTACGCGTCGGGCCGTGAGGGCAAGGCGTCGATGAACCGTCCGGAGGACGGTCAGGCCCCCGACACCGAGAACCTGAACGTCCTGTTCGACGTTCTCATGGAGCACGTGCCGGCCCCCAAGGGCGATTCCGCCGCCCCGCTGCAGGCACACGTCACCAACCTCGACGCCTCCGACTTCCTGGGCCGCCTCGCGCTGGTCCGTATCCACAACGGCGAGCTGCGCAAGGGGCAGACGGTCGCGTGGATGCACAGTGACGGCGTCAAGAGCGTCAAGATCACCGAGCTGCTCAAGACCGTGGGCGTCAGTCGTGAGCCCGGCGAGGTCGCCGTGGCCGGTGACATCGTCGCCGTCGCCGGTATCCCGGAGATCATGATCGGCGACACCCTCGCCGACATCGAGAACCCGGTCGCGCTGCCGACGATCACCGTCGACGAGCCCGCGATCTCCGTCGTCATCGGCACCAACACGTCGCCGCTCGTCGGCCGCGTCAAGGGCCACAAGCTGACCGCGCGCATGGTCAAGTCGCGCCTCGATTCCGAGCTGGTCGGCAACGTGTCGCTGCGCGTGCTCGACATCGGCCGCCCCGACGCGTGGGAGGTGCAGGGCCGTGGCGAGCTGGCGCTGGCCATCCTCGTCGAGCAGATGCGTCGTGAGGGCTTCGAGCTCACGGTCGGCAAGCCGCAGGTGGTCACCAAGCAGGTCGACGGCAAGCTGCACGAGCCCTTCGAGGAGCTGACGATCGACACCCCCGAGGAGCACCTCGGCGCGATCACGCAGCTGCTGGCCAACCGCAAGGGCAAGATGGTCCAGATGACGAACCACGGCACCGGCTGGGTGCGCATGGAGTTCATCGTCCCGTCGCGTGGCCTGATCGGTTTCCGCACCGACTTCCTCACCGAGACCCGCGGCACCGGCATCGCCAACGCCGTCTCGCACGGCTACGGCCCGTGGGCCGGCGAGATCCGCGCCCGCCACACCGGCTCGCTGGTCTCCGACCGCACCGGCTCGGTCACCCCGTTCGCGATGATCCAGCTGGCCGACCGTGGCACGTTCTTCGTGGAGCCGGGCTCGGACACGTACGAGGGCATGGTCGTGGGCATCAACCCGCGTGCCGAGGACCTCGACATCAATGTCACCAAGGAGAAGAAGCTCACCAACATGCGTTCGGCGACCGCCGACGCCACGGAGACCCTGGCCAAGCCGATCGAGCTGACGCTCGAGGCCGCGATGGAGTTCTGCGCCGGCGACGAGTGCGTCGAGGTCACCCCCGAGGTGATCCGCGTGCGCAAGCTGCACCTGTCGCAGACCGACCGCGCCCGCGAGCGGTCGCGTGCGAAGTCGCGTGACAAGGCCGCACTGTAAGTGTGTGACGCGTTCCGTGCGCGTTGTGCGAGTCTGAACCCTCGCACAACGCGCACGGGCGGGGGAGCCGCTCGCGGAGGGGAGAACCGATAGTGGCTCAGGTCAGGCGCGGGGTGTCCCGTGCATTCGGTCGGCGGGTGCTGGGTGCCGCCGCGGCGGTGTCGATGCTGGCACTGACCGCGTGTACCGCGAACCCACCGCCGCCGGTGGAGAGCACCGACAGCCCCAAGCCGACGACGGCCGTCCCGACCAAGAACACCGTCGTCGTCGCGATCGACGACGTCGGGATCGGCTTCAACCCGCATCTGCTGGCCGACCAGTCGCCCGCGAACTCCGCGGTGAGCGCCCTGGTGTTGCCGAGTCCGTTCCGCCCCGTGGTCGACCCGGCGCGGCCGGGCGTCACCGATTGGGTTCCGGACCCGTCGGTACTGGTGTCCGCCACCGCGACGCCCGAAGCTCCCGTGTCCCCGGAGACTCCCGGTGCAGCGCCCGAGGCTCCCGGTGCGGCGCCGACCACGATCACCTACCAGTTGCGCAACGAGGCCCAGTGGTCCGACGGCGCGCCGATCGCCGCCGAGGACTTCCGCTACCTGTGGCAGCAGATGATCAGTCAGCCCGGTGTCGTCGACCCCGCGGGCTACGGATTGATCGAGGACATCGCGTCGTCCGGTGGCGGGAAGACGGTGACGGTGACGATGTCCGCGCCGTACCCGGCGTGGCGAGAGTTGTTCACCGATCTGTTGCCCTCGCATCTGGTGAAGGATTCGCCGGGCGGATTCGCGCGCGGCCTGTCGGACAACATCCCCGTGTCGGGTGGCCGGTTCCACATCAAGTCGGTCGATCGCGGTCGGGACGAGATCCTGCTCGAGCGCAACGACCGGTTCTGGGACACCCCCGCCAAGCCGGATCAGATCCTCATGCGCCGTGGCGGCTCGCCCGCGCAGCTCGCCGACTCGATGCGGTCCGGCGACGCGCAGGTGGCCCGCGTCCACGGCGGTGCCGCGACGCTGGCACAGCTGTCGGTGATCCCGGACGTGCAGACCGGCACCGAGCTTCAGCCCCGAGTGCTGGCGGTGACGCTCAACGGACGGGTTCCCGCCCTGGCCGACAGGCAGGTGAGACGGGGACTCCTGGGGCTGGTCGACCAGAATCTGCTCGCGACGGTCGGTGCCGGTAGTGAGTCGGCGGCGGTGCCGGCGCGCGCCCAGATCCTGGCTCCGTCCGACCCGGGCTACGCGCCCACCGCACCGCCGGCGCCGACGCGCGAGGAGGCGTTCGGTCTGCTGGCCGCGGCCGGCTACCAGAACGTGCCCGACACCGTCGAGGGCGCCGAGCCGGAGACCCTGACGGAGGGGCGGCTGGTGCACGACGGCGAACAGTTGACGTTGGTGGTGGGGGCGCCCGAGAACGACGACACCGCCGTCGCGGTGGCGAGCACCGTGGCCGATCAGTGGCGCGGCGCGGGTATCGCCGCCTCCGTCGTGTCGCTGCCCGCCGAGGAGTTGTACGGGGAGTCGCTGGCGACGGGCCGCGTCGACGCGGTCGTCGGCTGGGAACGCGCCGGCTCGGATCCGGCCACGTCTCTCGCCTCCAGGTTCGGCTGCCTGCCGCTGACGGCCGCCGAGGCCGCCTCCGCGACACCGGAGCCGGGTTCGGCATCGGCACGCGAGTTGCGGTCGCCGAGCAATCTGTCGGGACTGTGCGAACCGGCGCTGCAACCGGCGATCGACGAGGCGCTGCGCGGCCAGGGTGACGTGGCCCGGGTGATGGCGGACGCCGAGCCCAAGTTGTGGGATCTGGCGGCGGTGCTGCCGGTGCTCCAGGACAACACGGTGGTCGCGGTGGGCCCCGGTGTGGAGGGCGTCGTGATGGGCGGTCCGGTCCAGGTCGGCATCTTCGCCGATGCCGGAGCGTGGACCCGGACGAAGTAGCGAGAGAAACGAGTGGCTGTGAACGGTCGGCGCATTCTGTTCGTCCACGCGCATCCGGACGACGAGACCCTCACCACGGGCGGCACCATCGCGCGCTACGCGGCGGACGGGGCCGAGGTGACGGTGTTGACGTGCACCCTCGGTGAGGAGGGCGAGGTCATCGGCGACCGGTGGGCCGGTCTGGTGGCCGACCGCGCCGATCAGTTGGGGGGCTTCCGGATCCTGGAACTGACCCGGGCACTCGCGGCGCTGGGCGCCTCCGAGCCGCGATTCCTCGGCGGCGCCGGCCGGTGGCGCGATTCGGGCATGGCCGGGACACCGTCGGCCGCGAACCCGCGTGCGTTCGTCAACGCTGACTCGGACGAGGCGGTGGCGGCGCTGGTCGCGGTGATCCGCGAGCTGCGTCCCCAGGTCGTCGTCACGTACGACCCGGTCGGCGGGTACGGGCACCCGGATCACGTTCGGGCACATCACCTCACGACGGCCGCAGTCGAGGCCGCCGGCACCGGAGCCTTCCCCGAGGCGGGTGCGCCGTGGGACGTCGCGAAGTTCTACTGGACGGTGACCGAGGAGTCCGCGCTCGAATCGGGGATCGCCGCGATCGAAACCGTGCCCGCGGGCTGGCGGTTGCCCGAGCCGGGCGAACTGCCACGCGTCCCGGACTCGACGGTCACCGCGGTGGTCGACGTCGCGCCGGTGATGGCAGCGAAGCTCGCCGGGCTCCGCGCGCACCGTACCCAGGTGACCGTGGCGCCGTCGGGCACCGCGTTCGCGTTGTCGAACGACGTCGCGCAGCCGGTCCTGTCCGAGGAGCATTTCGTGCTGGTGCGCGGGCAGTCCGGTCCCGTCGACGAGCGTGGGCGGGAGACGGACCTGTGCGCCGGACTCGGATCCTGACGGCGCTCTGATAGCGCGGGACGTCCGGACGGTACCGGCGCGCATCCAGGAGGAGCCGTTTCGAACCGTGTTGCGCCTTCAGCTGCCGGTGCTTCCACGCAGACACGATCGCCGGAACCGCGGCGCCGATGACGATCCTGGGCGGCCAGTACACAGCCGGCGAGTGCGGATACATCGGCCGGGCGAAGCTACCCGGGCTCGTCGCGGCCCGAACCCCAGTATGCTGTGAGCTACGCCACGTTCGTGGGGGCCCGTTCGTCGGCGCAGACAGCTGTCGAACGGGAGGGTGCGGCGGATGTACAACTGGGAACTCCAGAATGCGATCACGGCGTTCGTGGAGAGTCTGCGGCCGATGGCGCCGTACTTCCACGATCTCTACATCGGGTCGCTGCACGCGTTCGTGCATCAGCAGAGCGAACTGCTCACGATGCTCGGCTACCCGCCGGTACCGTGAGCGGACCCCGACGGCGCGGCGTCGTCGCCGATAGACCACGATCGGTGACATGACCGTCGAGAGCCTCCCCGTCGAGCCGCCCGTGTCCACCGCAGAAGCCCGGACGACGCTGGCGTTGCTCACGTTCGACGGGTTCCTGTGCGCGGTGCTGTCGGTGCTGTTCCTGCCCGCCTACCTCGGGGCTACGCCGTTCCCGGTGAGCATCCTCGTAGCGGCCGTGGTCAATCTGCTGCTGGTGCTCGGTGCGCGCAAGTTCACCGAGCGACCCCTCCTCGCTGCGCTGCCGATCTTCGGCTGGCTGTTCGGCTTCGGTCTGTGCGTGATCGGCGGACCGGGTGGCGACGTGCTGGTGTTCGAGGACTGGCGCACGCTGCTGCTGTTCGTCGCGGCGCTGCTGCCGGCCGGGATCTACCTGTTCCGGGTCCAGCTGGACTCGATCGTGGCCCCGGCTCAGCCTCAGCCGTAGTCCTCGTACTCGCGTGCGGTTGCCACGGCGTGAGGGCCGCCGCCGCGGTGCGGTCATCGCCCCTTCGCGGTTCTCCAGTCCTCCCGTTCGAGTAGCAGCGACACGGCAACACCCGCGATCAGTCCCCAGAAGGCCGCGCCGATCTCGAGGAACTTCACGTCGGCCACCGTCACCAACAGTGCGACGAGCGCCCCCATCGAGTACCTACCCCCGAAGGCCCCGGTGAACGAGCTCTGCAGTGCGCGCAGCAGCGCCAGCCCGCCCAGTGCCGCGACGAAGGACGCGGGCGCGGCCGACATGAGCCGGACGAAGACGGGCGCGAACAGCCCGAACACGATTGCGAGCAGCCCGCACACGATCCCGGCGGTGTACTGGCGTGTGCGCGAACCGGACGCCGTCAGCAGTGCGTTGGTCGGGCCGGTGAGACACGTCGAGACGGCACCCACACAGGCTGCTCCCAGCGACCAGATCCCGCAGGCGATGGTGGCGGCGTTGATCGGAGGGTTGTGACCGGCCGCCCGCAGCACCGCGACGCCCTGGCCGTTCTGCACCACGAGCACGGTGATCGCCAGCGGAATCACGAGCTCGACCATCGCCTGCCACGACCAGACCGGTGTCGTGAAGACGGGGTGGGCCAGCACCCCCGCCGACGACGGTGCCGGGTCGAATCGACCGGACAGCCCGATTGCGACGGCGCCCACGAGAAGGGCGCCCAGCGTCGCCGGCATGATGCGCCCGATCCGGCGGCTGGCGCTCGCCAAGACGAACACGGCCACCATCGGTCCGGCGATGCCGAGGTCGGCGCCGAGGGCCAGGACGAGCTCGACCCCGAAGTGCAGGAACACTCCGGCGACCATCGCGAGCACGATCGGCGCGGGGATCGCGTCCATCACCGGGCGCACCCACCCGGACAGTCCGAGCACCAGTATCAGAACGCCGGTCGCGATGAAGGCGCCCACCACCTCGGGCCACGTGAGGTCGCCGAGCGAACCACCGACCACGACGGTGCCCGGGATGGTCCAGAAGAACGCCAACGGTTGCCGGTACGTCCAGCTCGCGAGGATCGTGAGGATGCCGTTGAGGAAGAAGACGCCGAAGATCCACGACGCGAGTTCGGCCTGCGTCAACTGCCCGGCGGCGCCGGCCGCCAAGATGACGGCTACCGGCCCGGTACACGAGAAGATCAGTCCGACAAGCCCGTTCACGGCATACTCGCCGCCGATATCGGTGCGGAAGCGGCTCAGTGCGGCCCGCGGTCGGGGTGGACGCTCGACGAGCTTCGATCCTGTCGACTCTTTTTCGGAATCGATTGCGGTCACGTGGGTGTTCCCGAGTTCTGGTCACGGAAGAACGCTGCGAGCTCGCCGCGCGAGCGCACCCCGAGCTTGGCGTAGATCCTGGTCAGGTGGTACTGCACGGTCTTGACGGACAAGAACAACTCGCCGGCAACCTCCTTGTTGCTCAGGCCCCCGACAACGAGATCGGTGACCGCGATCTCCTGCGGGGTGAGATCGGTGTGGCTCGCTCCGGCCCGTTTGGCATGGAGACCGCCCGCCTTGAGTTCACGGTCGCATCGTTGGACGTAGGTTTCCGCGCCCAGCTCGTCGTAGAGGCGGCGCGCGGACCGCATCACCGCGTCGGCCTCGCGTCGCTTCCCTGCCCGGCGAAGTGTCTGTCCGTAGGCGAACGTCACCTTCGCGCGGTCGTAGGGGAGAGGGAGCGGTGCCAGCAGGTGCAGTGAAGCCTCGAATGCCTCGACGGCGCCGTCGACATCTCCGCGGGCCCCGAGGATACGACCACGCACGCACCCCAGGCGGGCGGCCGATGAATGATGTCGACGTTCTGCCGCGAGATGCTCATGGGGCCGGAGGAACTCGTCGGCCTCGTCGATACGTCCGGTCATCACGAGGGCGTTCGCGTAGACGTCCGGCCACGGCCACGGCGCGGGTTCGTCGATGCCACCCCGTGGTTGCATGCCGACGAGCGGTTCGAGCGCCCGGAGGGCGCCCTCGTAGTCGGCGACGACCTCCGCGCACTGGGCCTGGGCCAGGCACGCCGGCGCCAGCATGATCTCGTAGTTGTGTGCGGCCGCGGAAGTGTGCCGCAGGTGTTCCTCGGCGCGGGGCCAGTCGCCGCGCAGGGCATGGATGACTGCTCCGGTCCAATGAACCAGCGGGCGAACGACTTCGAGGCCCGACCCGTCGAGTTGGTCGGCCGCTCGGTTCACGGTGTCGAGGGCGTCGTCCCAGGATCCGAGCAGGAAATGCGTGCGGGCGAGCCAGGCCTGGGCCCACAGCGAAATCCGTGCCGAGCCGCTGCGATACACCGTCGGTACGGCGCTCTCGAGTTCGCGCCGCGCAGTCACCGGGTTGTCCAGCGCGGCCTCGAGCCACCCCTTTCCCATGCGGAAACGTTGGGCCTGGGCGCCGCGTGCAGCGCGACTCGACAGCGCCTCGTACGATGCGCGGGCCTCGTCGGTGCGCCCCATGGCTGCCAGGCCGAGGCCCCTGATCGCCTCGGATTCGACTGCCGCTGGTTCGTCGGGGCCTACCAACGCCACTGCTCGGTCGACCCAGGCGACGAGTTCCGTGCCGCGCAGGCGGCAGAGGGAATGGAGCACCATCCGTTGTGAGATGAGCGCAGCCGTGTCCGGGTCCTGCTCCGGATCCACTTCTTGCCAGGCCTTGCCGAGTAGACGTTCCGCCTCTGCGGGCCGGCCGCGCAGGATCGCGAGGTATCCCAGTACGGCGTCCCGTCGAGCGGTGCCACGCATCGATTCGATCTCCGGAACGAACGCGAGTGCCTGGGGGAGGTCGCCCGCGCCGGCCAGTGCGTCGACTCCGCGCACCAGGCGATCCTCCCGCACCGACTTGTCCGGGCTCATTCGGCTCGCCGTGATGAGTGCGTCCGCGACGTCGCACCAAGCCCCGACCGACGCCTGGGTCGTGGCGTAGTCCTCGAGGCGGTCGGCGAGGGTTTCGTCGGCCAGTGGTGTCCCGTCGACGAGGTGGTACAGGCTCCGCCCCTCGTCCTGGACCAGCGCCGCGGCTCGGGTGTGGAGATCGCGCCGTCTGGTGGGGGACAGGTCCGAGCGCACCGCGGCAATTGTCATCGGGTCCGGGAAGTGAACGACAGTCGTTCCCCGTGCGCTGTGGACGGACAGCAGTCCCGCTTCGCTGGCCTGGTCGAGGGCTGCCAACGCGTCGCCGACATCCGCCAGGCCTGCCACTTCGTGGAACGAACTGTCCTGCCCGAGAATTGCGGCCGACTCGACGAGGGTGCGGGTCGAGGGATCCAGCGGTGCGAGGGTTCTGCCGATCGCGGCAGCGTGGGCGCGGGGGACCGGCAGATCGGGCCGCCACTCGAGCCAGTACGCGACCGGTACCTCGTCGAGTAGTTGCTCGATCAGCCGCGGGTTGCCCTGCGTGTGGTCGTGCAGCTGACGCGCGGTTCGTGCGGGGACGTCGATCCCGATGCGGCGGCGGGCGAGGTCCGCTGCTTCGGCGGTGGACAGCGGACCCACATGGACCCGATGACCACGATGCTCCGAAAGGAACTGCGCTACTGCGTCCGTCATGTCCTTCGGTGGTGCGTCGAGCATGATCAGGATCACCGTCAACGGTTCCGGGGCGGCGCGTCGAACGGCCGAAGCCAGGGCCTGGAGCGATTCGATGTCGGCCCAGTGGGCATCATCGACCACGAGGACCGTCGTGCCGTCGCGAAGTTCCAACAGTTGCTGCGCTGCTGCGATCGGGTCGTCGTCCCGAACCGGGGAGCGCAACAACTGTTCGCAAATCGCGTACGGGACCCGGTTCTCCCAGCGGGCTCCCACGGCCCACGAGACCGTGAGGTCCGGACGGCCGCGCAGGAAGTGCTCCACCAGAGCGGATTTCCCGATCCCCGGGCCTCCCTCGACGATCGTCCACGACGAGAGCCCTGCCGACGCGTCCGCGAGCAGGGCCGAGAGCCGGCCCAGTTCGCGGACGCGTCCTGCCAGTGGTGCGCACGGACCCGTCATCCGTCCACCGTAGCCGCGTTCAGCGGGGTGCTGCGGGGGCCGGCGGGAGTCGCTTCGTGACGCTCGCGCGTGGTGACCGGCACGAGGAAGGTCACGGCCATTCCGGCGAGTGCGACACCAGCGAAGATGTAGAACGACACCGCGTTGCTCAGACCGGCGCCGATGAGCAGGCCACCGATGATCGGACCGAGGATGCCGCCGAGGCGGCCGAACCCGGCGCACCAGGCGACGCCGGCGGCACGCGCCGAGGTCGGGTAGTAGTTGGAGACGAATCCGTAGACGAGCACCTGGGTGCCGATGGTGCCGACACCCGCGACGGCGACGCTGACCAGCAGCACGGCGAACGGCAGACCGAGAGTCAACAGCACCAGCGCGAGCGCGGCGAGCCCGAACGTGGTTGCCACGACCCGTTGCGGGCCGGTGATGTCGGCGACACGGGACGCGACGAGCCCGCCGAGGATCGCGCCGCCGTTGAGGACCAGCAGGAACCACAACGATCCCTTGGCGTCGTAGCCCGCATCCTCCATGATCTTCGGCAGCCAGGTGTTGAGCCCGTAGGTCAGTAGCAGGCCGGCGAAGCTCATCAGCCCCAGCAGAGTCGTGCCGAGCGCGTAGCGGCGGGTGGCGAGTGCGGAGTAGCCGACCTTCGGTTCGACCACGGCAGCGTCCGGGGCGGTCGGTGTGGGCAGCCCGAAGCGGGCGGCGACCGCGTGGGCACGGTCCGCGCGTCCGCGGGCGAGGTGCCATTGCGGGGACTCGGGAAGCTTGACCAGTGCCAGCGGGAGCAGGAAGACGATGGGGAGCGCGCCGATCCAGAAGAGTCCGCGCCAACCGATCGAGTCGCGCAGGGCGATCGCCAGGATCGACGCCATGACGCCGCCCGCGGGGACACCGCTGTAGACGATCGCGTTGTACAGATTGCGCTTGCCCGCGGGAGCGAACTCGGCCACCACCGCGCCCGCGGTGGCGACGAGTCCGCCGACGCCGATGCCGGTGAGGAACCGCAGCAGGCCGAACGCGGTGATCGAGGACGCCGTGGCCGCCGCGGCCATACCGATCGAGAACCAGGCAATGTTGATCAGCATCATCTTTCGACGGCCGACGTAGTCGCCGATCGCGCCCGAGACCAGTGCGCCGACCATGACCCCGACCAGGGCATAGGACCCGAGCGCGCCTGCCTGTTGCGCCGAGATCGCGCCGATCTGTGTGGGATCCGCCATGAGCGTGGGGAGCACGGTGCCGTAGACGACGAGGTCGTACCCGTCGAAGACGATCGCGATCGCGGAGATGGCGACCACCCAGTTGACGGTGCGACGGTGGGCGGGACTGGCCCAGGTCTGATTCGAGGTGTCGGGCATGACGGGGCTCCGATACAGTTTGGTGACCGACGTGGAGTCGATCACAAAATGGCGTTCAAATGGCCTGTGTCACAGTCGAATTCGGGCCGAATAGGGCCCCGCCGACAACTCGGGGTGAGTGTCGGCGAGGCCGTATTCGGGGCGTCAGCCCTGGTCGCCTCCGGCGACAGGGAGGACGGACCCGGTGATGTACGACGCCTCGTCGGAGGCGAGGAAGACGATCGCAGCGGCCTGCTCGTCGAGCGTGCCGTAGCGCTTGAGCAGCGAGGAGTCGACGGTCTGGTCGACGATCTGCTGATACCAGTGTCTTTCCTGCTCGGTCTGCGCCCCCGGTCCGCGGGCGACGCGCCGGGCAGGTGCATCGGTGCCGCCGGGCGCGGTGGCGACCACCCGGATCCCGTACTGCGCCACCTCGAGTGCGAGGGCCGCGGTGATGGCATTGACCCCACCCTTCGCGGCCGCGTAGGGCACGCGATTGATGCCTCGTGTCGCCACCGAGGACACGTTGACGATGGTGCCGGCCGACTGCTCGATGAGGCGCGGCAGCACCGCCCGGCACGTCCACAGCGTCGGGAACAGCGAGCGCTGCACCTCGGCCTGGACCTGCTCCGGCGTGTAGTGCTGGTACGGCTTGGCCCAGATGGTTCCGCCGACGTTGTTGATCACCACGTCGATTCGGCCGTGCCGGTCGCCGGCCTCGTCGACCGCGGCCTGCGCTCCCGCGAAGGTCTCGAGGTCTGCAGTCACGGAGTGCGCCGAAGCGCCGTTTCGGCGAACCTCGTGTGCCACGTCGTGGACGAGCTCGGACCGGTCGACGAGGACGACGGCGCCGCCCTCGGCCGCGACACGCGCGGCAACCGCGCAACCGATGCCCTGCGCCGCGCCGGTGACGACGACAACCTTGCCGTCGAAACGGTCGGGACACACGCGCGCGCTCATGCGACGCCCGCAGGACGGGCCGATTCCGCGATCGCTCGGCACATGGTGGCCTTGGCGTGCTCGGAGTGGCTGACGATCAGCGCCCGGGCCGCCGCCCGATCGCCGCGCTCGAAGGCCTGCACGATCTCGAGGTGGTCGTGTGGGACCTGCTCGTCGACCCACTGGGCGGTCCGCAGGACCCGCTTCATCAGCTGCGTCACCTCGAGGCGGTTGTACGCCTCGAGCAGCACCGGATTGGCGCAGCAACGGAACAGATACTCGTGGAAGACCGCATTGGCGTCGGTGAACGCCGCCGCGTCGGTGAAGTGGTCCGCATCGATCGACGCGCCCGTCGCCTCTGCGAGGATCCGGAACTCGACCAGCTGCTCGGGGGTGAGTCGGCCGATCGTCAGCTCCATCGCGCCGAGCTCGAGGGCCATCCGGGCGTCGAACTGCGCGTCCGACTCGGCGACGGGAGCGTGCTCCTCGCCGATCTCGTACGCGGCCGCTTCGGCTCCGGTGGTGTCGGGCTCGGTCGCTGCGGGTGCCTCGGCAGCCGAATCGCCGGTCGCGGCCGAGGTGTTGAACTTCTCGAAGTAGAAGTTCGCCGGGGTGATGCCTTCGGCGTCGAGGTGGGCGCGGACCGCCTCGACCATCGGCGGCGGGCCGCACAGGTAGATGTCGACGTCGCCGTCGTTGAGGTGCTTCGGCTCGAACAGTCCGGTCACGTAGCCCTTGTTCACCGCCGTCGAGTTCGGATCGGAGACCACCGTGTCGAAGGTGAAGTTCGACAGCGAGCGGGTGTATGCGTCGAGCTTGTCCAACTCGACCAGATCGTGGTCGAAGGTGACGCCGTAGATGAGGTGGACGGGGAGCGCGGTGTCACCGCCGTCCTGGGCGGCCAACTTGGCCAGCATTGCGAGCAGCGGTGCCAGTCCGGTGCCGCCCGCGAGCAGCAGGGCGGGGCGCTTGCGCTCGCGCAGGAAGAAACTCCCCAGCGGGCCGGTGAACTCGAGAGTGTCGCCGACCTGTGCCCGATCGCGCAGGTACTCGGACATCAGGCCACCCTCGGTGATCTTCACGAGGAACGACAGCACGTCGTCGTGCGGGCCGGTGCTGAACGAGTACGACCGGGTCTGGTCCGTGCCGGGCACCCGGATGTTCACGTACTGGCCCGGTAGGAACACCAGCTCGTCCCGGTTGGGGATCTCGACGGTGAACCCGACGGTGCTGGGGGAGAACCGGCGGATCTCGGTGATCGTAGACGTGAACGTCGCCGCCGAGGTCTTGGCGACATCCGAGGTCGTCGAGATCTGCAGCACCAGATCGCTTTCCGGCGTCATCTGGCACGGCAGGCAGTAGCCCTGCGCTGCCTCGTCGTCGGTGAGCGCCTCCTCGATGTAGTCGCCGCCGTCGTAGCTGCCGGACTCGCAGAGCGCCTTGCAGGTGCCGCACGCACCGTCGCGGCAGTCCAGCGGAATGTTGATACGGGCCTTGTAGGACGCGTCGGCGACTGTCTCGTTCGGGCCGCACTTGACGAAGCGGGTCACCCCGTCCTCGAAGCTCAATGCCACCTGAAAGCTCATGACATCGACCTCCTTTCGTGAATTGGGGGTGAATCAGACGACGTAGACGTCCACGATGTGGTGGATGTAGTCGTTCTTGAGCACGATCTTCTTCTTCTTGATCACCGGCTGCGAACCGGAGACGTCGAGGGTGACGAAGGTCGTCCCGAAGTAGGTGTCGGTGGTGTTGTAGCGGAAGTACAGCGAGAACCAGTTGTGACGCAGGTCGATTTCGCCGGCCCGTCGCTCGAGTACCTCGACGTTCGTCACGTTGTGTCCGGTCCGCGGCTCCGGCAACGACGTCGCCGACGAGCGGTCGGTGCGGATCCGGAACACACGATCCTCGAGGCCACCTCGGTTGGGGTAGTAGATGAGCGAGATCTCGGACTGCGGGTCCTCGGTGAGTTCGCCGGCGTCGTCCCACGCGGGCATCCAGTACTCGGCCTCGGGGTGGTAGCACTCGAGCCACTTCTCGAACTCGCGGTCGTCGAGCAGGCGCGCCTCACGGTAGAGGAACTGCTCGATGTCGTTCTGGGTCAAATCCATTGCAGCAGTCATGATCGGAACTCTCTTCAGCGCTCGGTGGCGGCGTCAGCGGACAGGGCGGCTTCGGCCTCCACGGCCGCGCGCATGGTGTCGAGCCAGTACCCGTGCTGGATCGGGTAGAGACCCTCGTCCTCGGTCTTGACTCCACTCGAGAGCACGTTCGTCATGCCCAGGTCGGTGGCGACCTCGTCCGGACCGTTCAGCTGGTGGGTGACTCCGCGGCTGAGATCGTTCCACGGCGCTGCGGTGGCGAGATACGTCTTCTGGCAGGAGCGGAACTCCTCGAGATCGTCCGGTGTCGCCATGCCGGTGGCGTTGAAGAAGTCCTCGTACTGGCGGATCCGGTTGGCGCGTGCGACCGCGCTCTCACCCTTCGGCGCGATGCAGTAGATCGTGACCTCGGTCTTGTCCACCGAGATCGGCCGCAGGTGCCGGATCTGGCTCGAGAACTGGTCCATCAGATAGACATTCGGGTACAGGCACAGGTTGCGCGACGCGCCGACCATGAACTCGGCCTTCTTCTCGCCGAACTGTTCGGCGAGCTCGGCCTTGCGCTCGAACAGCGGGCGGTCCTCCGGGTTACCCCACCACATCCACAGCAGCAGGTGACCGTGGTCGTACGAGTAGTACCCGCCGCCCTGCTTGCCCCACGTGCCGGCATCCATCGCCTTGGTCTCGTTGGCGGACTCTCCGGAGCCGCGGCGGGCCGTCGTGGCCGCGTAGTTCCAGTGCGTGGCGGAGACGTGGTAGCCGTCAGCACCGTTCTCGGCCTGCAACTTCCAGTTGCCGTCGAACGTGTATGTCGACGAACCGCGCAGGACCTCGAGCCCCTCGGGTGACTGGTCGACGATCATGTCGATGATCTTGGTGGTGTCGCCGAGGTGCTCCTCGAGCGGCTTGACGTCCGGGTTCAGGCTGCCGAACAGGAACCCACGGTAGCTCTCGAACCGGGCGACACGAGTGAGGTCGTGGCTGCCGTCGGTGTTGAACTGCTCCGGGTAGCCGGCGTCACGCGGGTCCTTGACCTTGAGCAGCTTGCCCTTGTTGTTGAACGTCCAGCCGTGGAAGGGGCACGTGAAAGTGGTGCGGTTGTCCGTCTTGCGGCGGCACAGCATCGCGCCACGGTGGCTGCACGCATTGATCAGACAGTTCAGTTCGCCGTCCTTGCTGCGGCTGATGACGACGGGCTGGCGTCCGATGTACGTGGTGAAGTAGTCGCCCACGTTCGGGATCTGGCTCTCGTGCGCGAGGTAGATCCAGTTGCCCTCGAAGATGTGCTTCATCTCGAGGTCGAAGATCTCCTCGTCGGTGAAGATGCTCCGCCGAACCTGGTGGCGACCGGTCTCGGCGTCCTCCACCAGCGCGTCGGACAGTTTTGCGCACATGCTGTCGAGGGTTTCGGTCATGGGATTCTCCAGTTCTCGCTCTGCTCGCACTGGCCGGCGACTCGGCTCCGGTGCGGCTGTGTAGTTCAGACTGACACGACGTGTCGGCAGTCACATCAGGCAAATGCCTAGTTCCGACCAGGACCCCAGGGTGGTCGCCGAAGTTGTTGCGTATCAGAGTTGTCGGGACGTGCTCGGTGGTCAGAAGGGGAAGAGCTGCGCGGCGGGGCGGCTGGTGCGCCACTGCCACTGGGTGAACTCGTCCCAGCTGCTCTGCGTGCCGAAGCTGGCCTTGTTGCCGGATGCTCCGAACCCGCCGAAGGGGGCGTAGGCATCGTTGTTCAAGGTCTGGTCGTTGATGTGCACCATGCCCGTTCGCAGCTGATCGGCGACCGCGTGGCCGCGGTCGACCGAGCCGGTCTGGATCGCGGCCACGAGCCCGTACTCGCTGTCGTTGGCGACCGCGATCGCCTCGGCCTCGTCCTTGACCACGGTGACCGGGGCGACCGGGCCGAAGATCTCCTCGCGGAACGCGGGCATCGTCGTGGTCACGGCCGCGAGGACGGTCGGCCGGTAGAACAGGCCGTCGAAGGTTCCGCCCGTGCGGATCTCGGCGCCGGCGGCCTCGGTGTCACGGACGATGCGGTCGACACCGGCCAGCTGGCGCGCGTTGATCAGTGGGCCGAGCGCGACCTCGGCGGTGTTCGGATCGCCCACCGGCAGAGCCGACGCCCGCCGGGTCAGTCGGTCGAGGTACTCGTCGGCGACGTTCTCGAGCACGATGTGCCGGCCGGCGGTCATACACACCTGGCCCTGATGGAGGAAGGATCCCCACGCGCCCGCGGAGCTCGCGGCATCGAGGTCGGCGTCGTCGAGGACGATCAGCGCGTTGTTGCCACCGAGTTCGAGCGAGACGCGCTTGAGTGCGCGGCCCGCGGTGGCGCCTACCTGACGGCCCACCGCGGTGGACCCGGTGAAGGAGATCATCGCGATGTCGGGGTGCTCGGTGAGCGCCTGACCGGCCTCGGCTTCACCGGTGACGACGTGCAGTAGACCTTCGGGCAGTCCGGCCCGGGCGAACAGCTCGGCGATCACCACGCCGCCGCTCACGGCGGTGTGGACGTCCGACTTGAGTACCACCGAATTGCCCAGTGCGAGCGCCGGAGCGACGGCCCGCATGGCCAGCAGGAACGGGAAGTTCCACGGGCTGATCACGCCGACGACCCCGAGCGGCACGCGCCGAGCGACACTCTGGCGCCCCTCCTCGCTCGACGGCAGCAGGTGACCCCAGGGCTGAGTGGGCAGTGCCGAGGCTTCCCACAGTTCGGAGAGCACGAGCCCGACCTCGAACGCGGCCTTGCCGGGGACGGAGCCGCCCTCGCGGATCAGCCAGCGTTCCACTTCGGCGCGATGCGTCTCCAGCGTGAGCGCCGCGCGACGCATCACCTCGGCGCGTGCCTGGCCGGTGCGGGCGGCCCAGTTCGGCTGCGAGCGCGCCGCGGTCCGCGCGGCGCGGTCGATGTCGGCTGCCGATGCGACGCCGACGGTACCGAGCTCGGCGCCGGTGGCCGGCTCCGTCACGATCACGGAACCGCCGGTCGGGTCGATCCAGCCCCCGTCGAAGATCTTGCCGTGCCAGGACTCGTTTCCGAGGAGATCAGACATGGGATGCCCCTTGCTCGTCGATTCTTCTTGTCGATGACACTGTGACCCGGGAGACAGTCGTCGAGTTGGCATTGCGCGCCAGGGTGATTGACCTCAGGCGACGGATCGTCTGCGTCCGGTTGCACGGACCTCCGACGGGGAGGCTCCGTACGCGGCGCGGAAGGCCCGGCTGAACGTCGGGGCGTCGACGAAGCACCAGCGCGCCGCAAGTGCGGCGATGGTGCGGTCGGCGAATCGGGAATCCGTGAGATCCCGGTGGGCCCCTTCCAGGCGTTCGTGGCGGATGAGTTCGCTGACGGTCCGTCCGTAGTCCTCGAACTGACGCTGCAGTGTCCGCGGGGAGACGTGCACTGCGGCGGCGACCGAGGCGAGGCTGAGGTCCGGGTCGCAGATGTTTCGACGAATGTGCCGCAGCGCCTGCTGCCGGATTGCGTAGGACGAGGTGTCCGTCGCGGATGCGTCGGCCGTCAGGACCGCCGAGGCGAGATTCATGCCTGCATCGCCGAGAAGCGGTGCGGTGCAGTCGTCGACGCGTCCGGACTCGGCTGCGGCCGAGGTGATGAATCCGACCAGAAGTGCGCCGGCGCCTCGTCGGATGTCGTAGACATGCTCCATGGTTCGCGTGAGATCGGTGGGGGACAGACCCAGCGCGGGCCGGGAGAACGTCATCACCGCACACGCCCACGGTCCGTCGAACCGCAGTTCGTACGGCTTGGCGACGTCGTAGAAGACGAGTTGCCCGGGATCGGCGACCAGTTCACGGTCCTCCTGGTGGAGCACGGCGCGCCCGCTGGTCATCGCGCATATCTTGAGCGAGTCGGAGGAATGCCGCTGCGCCGCCCGGGACGTGCGGCGCAGCGTCTGCGGATTTCCGCGGATCGTGAACGCGTCCACGTCGCCCAGGCGCGCGGACCTCAGCTCGCCGGTCGGTTGGGCGTCGCGGGCGGGTGCCGCGGCCAGCCCGCCGAACTCGCTCGACAGTGACGCGTTCCAGGCCTCGGTCGACGGTCGGGGCCGCGCCGGAGCCTCGTCGCCTGTGCTCATCTCGGGGCTCATGGCCGAACACCTCACCTCATCGACGGTCGAACCTGAACTCGACTCTCACATCGGGGACCCAGGTGTGCACCGGGCAAGTACCTAGTCTCGGCCCAGGGTCGGCCCGGGTTCAGTCGGCGTGGTAGCCCAGGTCGGCGCTGAGGGCGTCCGCCTCGCGGACGAGGAACTCGGCGACCTCGTCACGGAACCGGTCGGGGGTCGACCGGCCCATCGAGGTCGAGCATGCGGTAACCCCGACGACGGCGCCGCTCGCGTCCCTGACCGGCGCGGACAGCGAGATCAGGCCCTGTTCGAGCTCCTCTGCCGTGAGTGCGAAGCCGTCCCGTCGGACTGTCTCGAGTGCTGCGCGGAGTTCGTCCGCGGAGCCCACCGTGTGCGGGGTCAGCTTCTCGAAGCTCGAGTGCTGGATCACCCGGTCGACGGTGTCGGCCGGCGCCCACGCGAGCAGTGCCCGCCCCATCGACGTCGCGTACGCTGGCACCCGAGTTCCGACGGAGACGTTGATGCTCATGATGCGCCGCACCGGAACTCGGGCGGCGTACACGACATCGGTGCCGTCGAGCACGCCGATCGAGGCGGACTCGTGGGTGGTTTCGGCGATCTCCATCAAGCGTGGCATCGCCGCGTCGATGAGTGCGTGCGAAGCCGAGTAGTGCCGCCCGATGCTCAGGACCCGCGGGGTGAGGGACCACCGCCCGTTGTGCCCGGTGACGTATCCGAGTTTCTGGAGGGTGAGCAGGATCCGGCGGACCGCCGGACGGGACAGCTCGGTCTCGGCGGCAAGTTCGGCCAGCGTGGGTGTCGGGCGAGATTCGTTGAACGCGAGAAGAACTGCGAATCCACGTTCGATGCTCTGGATGTAGTCGCGATCGTTCTCGCTCAAATTCGTCCCACCACCTGCGGCTCGTAAATCGGATCCACCACGCCTGTTGACAAATCCTGTGACCTGGCGAACAGTATCAGCGTACGCACAGCGGCATGCAAGTACGCACAGCGTACGCCGCGTGCATCGCCGGCGGGAGCAGCCCCCCGCCCGGCATCTCGAATTCCGTCGGCGCACATGCGTCCCGACGAGACACCGCACCGAGGAGGACTTCATGACCACCACCGACAGCCCCACCGCGATCGGTTCCGGCACGGCCGCAACCGAGAAGTTCAGCCAGGAGCGCGTCAGTGCCGACACCTCTCCCGAGCGCCTGTCGGCGATCGCGTCGGACGTCCTGGCGGCGCTCGCCGATGTCGTGGACAGGCACGGGGTCACCTACGCCGAGTACCGCGTCCTGAAGCAGTGGCTGATCGACGTCGGCACGTACGGCGAGTGGCCCCTGTGGCTGGACGTGTTCGTCGAGCACAACATCGAGGAGGTCGCGTACCGCGGCCAGAGTGGCACGAAGGGCAGCATCGAGGGCCCGTACTACGTGGCCGACACCGTCCGTCTGCCGGCGAAGTGCACGCTGCCCAAGCGTGACGACGAGATCGGCGAGACGCTGGTGTTCGAGGGCCAGGTCCGCGACCTGGACGGCAACGGGCTCACGGGCGCCACGGTCGAGCTGTGGCACGCCGACGCGGAGGGTTACTACTCGCACTTCGCGCCGCACATCCCGGACGGCAACCTGCGGGGGACCATCGAGGTCGACACCGACGGCCGATTCGAGATCAGCACGATTCTGCCCGCGCCGTACCAGATTCCGACGGACGGCCCGACCGGTTGGTTCATCGAGAAGGCCGGCTGGCACCCGTGGCGTCCGGCGCACCTGCATCTGATGGTCAAGGCGCCGGGCAAGCGCACGATCACCACGCAGCTGTACTTCCAGGGCGGCGAGTGGGTGCAGGACGACGTCGCGACCGCTGTCAAGCCGGAGCTGATCCTCGATCCCCAGCCCGACGCTCAGGGCGTCAAGCGGGTCACGTACGACTTCGTGCTCGACCCCGCCGCTCAGTAAGAACTCTGGTAGAGAAAGCGATTCGATGACCGACCTGACGATCGTCTCCGTCGAGACGACGATCCTCGACGTGCCGTTGGTGCGTCCCCACAAGTTCGCCACGACGTCGATGGATGCGCAGCCGATCCTGCTGGTGGCGGTGAAGACCGACGGCGGTGTCGTCGGCTACGGCGAGGGCGTGGTGCCCGGCGGGCCGTGGTGGGGCGGCGAGTCCGTCGAGACGATGCAGGCGGTCGTCGATCGCTATCTCGCCCCGGTTCTGGTCGGTCGCGGCGTCGACGACATCACGGGCATCATGGTGGACCTCGAGCGGGTGGTCTCGGGTGCACGGTTCGCGAAGGCGGCCGTCGACGTCGCGCTGCACGATGCATGGGGACGTTCGCTGGGCGTTCCGGTGCACACCCTCCTCGGTGGGGCCTTCCGCCGCAGTGTCGACGTGACGTGGGCGCTCGGCGCCGCGCCCGCCGAGGAGATCGTGGCCGAAGCGCAGGCGAAGATGGACGCCGGCCTGCACTTCAGCTTCAAGCTGAAGATGGGTGCGCTGGAGCCGAAGGTCGACGTCGCTCGTGTCCTCGACATCACGAAGGCGCTCGAAGGCAAGGCCGGTGTGCGCGTGGACATCAACGCGCGGTGGGACCGGTTCACGGCGCTGCGGCATCTACCGCAGCTCGCGGAGGGCGGGGTCGAGCTCATCGAGCAGCCGACCCCGGGGGAACAGATCGAGGTTCTCGCGGAACTGAACCGTCTACTGCCGATTCCGGTGATGGCGGACGAGTCCGTCCAGACGCCGCACGACGCGCTCGAGATCGTCCGGCAGGGTGCAGCCGACGTCATCGCGCTCAAGACCACGAAGTGCGGAGGGCTCAAGCGCAGCCGCGAGGTGGTCGCGATCGCGAAGGCCGCGGGAATCGCCTGCCACGGCGCCACGTCGATCGAAGGCCCCATCGGCACCGCGGCATCGGTGCACTTCGCGTGCGCCGAGCCGGGGATCAACTTCGGTTCGGAGTTGTTCGGCCCCTTGCTGTTCGCCGAGGAACTGCTGCAGGAGCCGCTGCGCTACGCCGACGGGCAGGTGCATCTGCCGGACGGCCCCGGACTCGGCGTCGAACTGAACATGGACGCGGTCAAGGCGTTCTCCCGCGTCTGACCTGATTCGCGATATCGAAAGGCACACGACAGTGGCACTCTTCCACGTCCGGATGGACGTCGACATTCCTCGCGATCTGGATCCCGCGGTGCGCGACGAGACGATCGCGCGGGAGAAGGCGTACTCGCAGGAGCTGCAGCGGCAGGGCAAGTGGGCGCACCTCTGGCGCATCGTCGGGCAGTACAGCAACATCAGCATCTTCGACGTCGACTCGGCGGACGAACTCCACGAGATCCTGTGGAACCTGCCGCTCTTCCCGTACATGACCGTCGAGGTCATGCCGATGACGAAGCACGGCAGCTCGATCCGCTAGGCCGGCCGCCGCCAGATCCCGCCCGCGCCGGGGGTGACGGCGTCGACCAGTGCCCACGCCTGCTCGACCGGGACGTCGTGGACGACGTACTTCCCGGTGCCGGCCGGGGTTGCCGCGATCACCGTGGCGACGCCGGCGCGGCGCTGGAAGAACGTCTGCCGCACCGTCCACCCGATGATGCCGGCGGCCGCGATGCTGTCGCGGCGGCGGTCCAGCGAGCCGCTGCGGGTGATCAGCCAGCCCGGCAGCACCGCGTGCCCGAGACCGCGGTAGCGGTCCCATGCCAGGCCCGCGCCGACGCCGGCGAGCACGACGACGCCCGCCCACGCGGGCCACGGCACCTGCCGGCCCGCGACGATCAACCCGGCGGCGACCAGCGCGGCGAGGGCGGCCGGCCACAGCGCGCGGGTGTACCGGCGCTGGTGCGCTGCCGGTCCGTGCGGGATCAGTGCGACGTCCGCCTGCCGGCTGTCGCCGAGAACGGTCGCCATCACCCGCGTCGCCTCCGCCCGGGGGCTCTGCGGCAGCAGCAGTGACGACTCGCGGTGCTCGGCGCTGACGCCCGTCATGATCGCGTCCAGGGACGCCCCGCCCGCCACCCGCAGCAGCAGCGGTTCCTTCAGGGTCGTGCCGCGGAGTCGGGCCAGGTCCAGAGTGGTCTGCCGGGTCCGCAGCAGTCCGTGACTCACGTGCAGTGTCCGGCCGTTGTCGGTGACGCTCATGCGGCCGTACACCACCAGGTAGCGCCCGCACGCGAGGACGCTCGCGGCGACGAACAGGATCACCAGTCCGACCAGGCCGAGTACGGCGAGGCCCAACGCGCCGGCCTGTTCGGCGGAGTCGAACCCGTCCGCGAGGGCGGGGGACCGGGCGATCCGGTCGGCCAGCCCGTACTGGAAGACTATGCCGACGAACGCGCCGATCGCGATCAGCCCGGTCACCGAGAACGGCGCGTACCGCACCCACGACGGCGACCAGTGTCCGATCTCGACGCCCGGATTCTCGGGCGATGCGGTGTCCGCGGCGGCATCGGTGCCCGCCTCGGGCCGGTGTTCCCGGTGTCCGGCTAGCAGCGCCGCGCGCAGGTCCGGGACGAGGGTGGCGTCCAGCGCATTGAGTTCGAACCTGCTCTCGCCGCGCTGCGTCTGTCGCCCGGTGCCGATCCGGAGCACGGCCAGCCCGAGCAGCCGGTGCAGCACCCCGGCCTCGACATCGACGGAGCGGATGCGGGTGCGCGGCACCGACAGGACCTTCTTCTCGAAGACGCCGTGCCGCAGCTGCACGTGCACCGGACCGATGCGGTAGGTGGTGGTGAACCAGCGGAGCACGCCGTAGACGACGAGGACAGCGACGGCGATCAGACCCCAGTAGGGGTTGCCGCTCTGGCTGCCGACGATCCACGACACCGCGATCACCGGGAGCAGTTTGAGGACCTCGTGGACGGGGTGGACGAGCAGCATCCGCTTGTCCAGGCGCAGCCACGGCTGTTCCTCCTCGGCGGCGAGGGCCTCGTCACCGGACTGCTCGACGGGCACGCTCACGTCGCATCCCCGGCGTTGCGGGCGGCGATCTCGGTGAGGTGTTCGACGGCGTGGTCGGCGACGTCGAGGTCGAGCGCGGTGATCTTCACGGCACCGGCCGACGAAGCGGTGGTGACGGTGACCGTCGCGAGGCCGAAGAAGCGGTCCAGCGGGCCGCGTTCGGTGTCGACGGTCTGGATGCGGGTGATGGGGGCGATCCGCCGCTCCTGGTTGAACCAACCGGTGCGCGTGTAGACGGCGTCGTCGCTGATCTCCCAGCGGTGCACCCGGTAGCGCCACCGGGGCACGACCACGATGTCGACCATCGCCACCACGGCGGTCAGCGCGAAGGCCAGCACGTGCGGCCATGTGGTCCAGTCCCCGGCGACGACCGCCCACACGACCTGCGCGACGAACACCGGCAGCCAGATCAGGGTGGCCGCCGTCGCCCACAGTCGCGGGGCGCGGGCGCTGGGACGCCACTTCGGTTCGGCCATGGTCACCGTGCGTTCGACCGGCGCGGGGTCGGGGGGAAGGCTCACGACCTCATCCTGCCCGAGTCGGCGTTCCGCGTCCTATGGTGGAGGTGGCCGCGAGAGTCTGCCTAGACGGAAGGTGGTCGTCATGGAGCGATCCGGAACCGACAACGCCCGGGATGCCGAGGGTTCGGAGGCAGCCGAGGACGTCGTCCGCCCCACCGACGTGCCCGAAGCCGATCTGGTGGAGCAGATGACCCCGGCCGAGGGCGACGACGAACGTGAGGATTCGGACCGGACCGAGCCGCCACTGGAAGTGAACGAGGCGGACGCGGCGGAACAGCGCCGCAGCGTCCCCGTCGACGAGGACTATCCCCGCGGGTGAGCGGACGGACCGGGACCCGCGGTGGCAGGCGCCGGGGCGGGTGACGCATGATCGACGGGTGACCCACTCAGGCGATGACATCGACCGGTCCACGATCCTGCCGATTCCGTCGGTACCGGGGCCTCCGGTGGCGACCGCAGCGCCGTCCGCCAGCGCGATGCGGCGGGTGCTGCGCCGCGCCCGGGACGGGGCCACGCTCAACGTCGACGAGGCGACCACACTGCTGCATGCGCGTGGTGCCGACCTCGAGGACCTGTGCGCGTCGGCGGCGAAGGTGCGCGACGCCGGCCTGCTCGCGGCAGGTCGCCCGAAGACGGTGTCGTACTCGCGCAAGGTGTTCGTCCCGCTGACCCGCCTGTGCCGCGACAAGTGCCACTACTGCACGTTCGTGACGGTGCCCGGCAAGCTGCGTGCCGCCGGGCACGGCATGTACCTGGAGCCCGACGAGATTCTCGAGATCGCCCGTCAGGGTGCCGAATTGGGTTGCAAAGAGGCGCTGTTCACGCTCGGTGACCGCCCGGAGGAGCGCTGGCCCGAGGCGAAGCAGTGGCTCGACGAGCGCGGCTACGACTCCACCCTCGACTACGTGCGCGCGATGGCGATCCGGGTGCTCGAGGAGACCGGTCTGCTGCCGCACCTCAATCCGGGTGTCATGAGCTGGGAGGAGATCTCGCGCCTCAAGCCGGTCGCGCCGTCGATGGGCATGATGCTCGAGACCACCTCGAAGCGGCTGTTCACCGACAAGGGGGAGTGCCACTACGGCAGCCCCGACAAGGATCCCGAGGTGCGCCTGCGCACGCTCACCGATGCGGGCCGGCTGTCGGTGCCGTTCACGACCGGCATCCTCGTCGGGATCGGCGAGACGGTCGCCGAGCGGGCCGACTCGATCATGGCGATCCGCAAGCTGCACAAGGCCTTCGGGCACGTGCAGGAGGTGATCGTGCAGAACTTCCTGGCCAAGCCGGACACCGCGATGCGTGACGCCCCCGATGCGAACCTCGAGGAGTTCCTCGCGACCATCGCGGTCGCGCGCCTGCTGCTCGGCCCGGGGATGCGGATCCAGTCGCCGCCCAACCTGGTCTCGCAGACCGAGTGCCTCGCGCTGATCGGTGCCGGCGTCGACGACTGGGGCGGTGTCTCGCCGCTGACGCCGGATCACGTGAATCCCGAACGGCCGTGGCCGAACCTGGACACGCTCGCCGAGGTCACCGCCCAGGCCGGGTACACCCTCGTCGAACGGACCGCCGCTCAGCCGCAGTACGTGCTGGCCGGACATCCGTGGATCGACCCGCGCATCGGCGCGCACGTGCGGGCGCTCGCCGACCCGGAGACGGGGATGGCCCGTGCGGACGTGAAGCCTGCGGGCCTGCCGTGGCAGGAACCGGACGAGGAGTGGGTGTCGTCGGGCCGAGTGGACCTGAACACCGAGATCGACACCGACGGTCGCAACACCGAGACCCGCTCCGACCTGGGCAGCGCGTTCGGCGACTGGGAGACGGTGCGCGAGCAGGTCCTCGAACTGGGCCGGGCCGCACCGACCCGGGTGGACACCGACGTGCTGGCCGCGCTGCGCAGCGCCGAACGGGATCCGGCCGCGCTCTCCGACGACGAGTACCTCGCGCTCGCGACCACGGACGGCGACGGGCTCGAGGCCGTCGTCGCGCTCGCGGACGCGCTCCGCAGGGAGGCCGTCGGCGACAACGTCACGTACGTCGTGAACCGGAACATCAACTTCACCAACATCTGCTACACCGGCTGCCGGTTCTGCGCGTTCGCGCAGCGCAAGGGCGACGCGGACGCGTTCACGCTGTCCGCGGAGGAGGTGGCCGACCGGGCGTGGGAGGCGCACGTCGCCGGGGCAACCGAGGTGTGCATGCAGGGCGGCATCGATCCCGAGCTGCCGGTCACCGGGTACGCGGATCTGGTGCGCGCGGTCAAGCGGCGGGTTCCGTCGATGCACGTGCACGCGTTCAGTCCGATGGAGATCGTCAACGGCGCGTCCCGCGGCGGCCAGAGCATCCGCGACTGGCTCACCGAGCTGCGCGAGGCCGGCCTCGACACCATCCCGGGCACCGCCGCCGAGATCCTCGACGACGAGGTCCGCTGGGTACTCACCAAGGGCAAGCTGCCGACGTCGGCGTGGATCGACGTCATCACCACCGCCCATGAGGTGGGCCTGCGTTCGAGTTCGACGATGATGTACGGCCACGTCGACAGCCCCAAGCACTGGGTGGGGCACCTCAACGTGATTCGCGGCATCCAGGACCGGACCGGTGGATTCACCGAGTTCGTGCTGCTGCCGTTCGTGCATCAGAGTGCGCCGCTGTACCTGGCCGGCGCATCGCGTCCCGGGCCGACGCAGCGCGACAACCGGGCCGCGCACGCGCTGGCGCGGATCATGCTGCACGGCCGGATCGACAACATCCAGACCAGCTGGGTCAAGCTCGGCATCGCCGGCACGCAGGCGATGCTGCAGGGCGGCGCCAACGATCTCGGCGGCACGCTGATGGAGGAGACCATCTCCCGGATGGCCGGTTCGCAGCACGGATCGGAGAAGACCGTCGAGGAGCTGCGGGCCATCGCGGAGGGGATCGGGCGTCCGGCCCGCGAGCGGACCACGAGCTACGCGCTGCGCGAGCATGCGCCGGCCCTTCCGCTGATCTGAGTGCCGAGATGAGCGACGACGGCCGCCCGAGCGACCGGACCGTGGCGGTCCTGCTGGACCAGGCGGCGTGGGGCATCAATCCGGTGCTCGACGTGCTGCACCTCGATCCGCTCGGCATCAAGGCCCGCACGTTCGAGCCGTCGAGCGTGAGCGACCGGGCGTTGGCCGAGAAGCTGCTCGACGCCGCCGCCTGGGTGCTGGACGAGCTGGCGGTGCCCGGCACCGCAGCCTGGGAACGGTCGAGTGCGTCGGATCGGGCCGACTGGTGGGTGACGCGCCTCGGCGCCTTCAACACCGTCGTCGTCGCCTTCCCGGGAGCGTTCGGTGCGCTCGTCGGACGGCTGCCGATCCAGGACCTGCTCGGCTTCGCGAATCAGACGCTGGTGGCGGTGGCGGTGGCGCGCGAGTACGGCGTCGAGGACCGGGCACGGCAGGTGGACCTGCTCGCGGCGGTGCTGTGCCGACGGGACGTGGATTCCCGGCCGATCCTCGAGAGTTCCTCCCGCCACGAGGATTCCGAACCCGACCACACAGCGGGATGGCGGCCCTTCGCGGTCGCCGGGTCGATGTGGCGTACGGCACGCACGGTGCGCGGGCTGCTGTCCGAGATCGAGCGGCGACCGCGCGGCAGTGGGGCCTACCGGGTCCTCGGTCGGCTCCCGGTGGTGGGTGCCCTCGCCGAATACCTGGGAGAACGCAGCGCGCTGGTGGAGGTTGCGGGCGAGGTGCGGGACCGGATCGACGCGGGTCGGCCTGCCGCCCGCGTCGCTCGCTGAGGCGACCCTTACCTGGCTGTTGCGGTCGGGAAGATTCATACTGGACACTCCGGATGTTCGTCGGGTCGAGGACCCGACCAGCCGGGTAGTCGAGGCGCCTCGGCGCCCGGGTCAGAAAGGCAGGGAGAGCAGCAGTGACCTACACGATTGCCGAACCGTGCGTCGATGTGATGGACAAGGCATGTATCGAGGAGTGCCCGGTCGACTGCATCTACGAGGGTGGTCGCATGCTCTACATCCATCCGGACGAGTGCGTGGACTGCGGTGCGTGTGAGCCGGTGTGCCCCGTCGAGGCCATCTTCTACGAGGACGACGTGCCGGACCAGTGGATCGGATACGTGGCCGCAAACGTCGACTTCTTCGACGACCTCGGTTCGCCGGGCGGTGCCGCGAAGCTCGGCAAGGTCGACTTCGACCCGCCGCTGATCAAGGCGCTGCCGCCCATGGGTGAGGAATAGGTCGAGGAAGAGCGTTGCCCCGTAACCCGGTAGCCAAGTCCCTGCCCGATTTCCCGTGGGATTCCCTCGCGTCCGCGAAGGAGAAGGCGCAGTCGCATCCCGACGGCATCGTGAACCTGTCCGTGGGAACCCCGGTCGATCCGGTGGCCCCTGCCATCCAGGCCGCGTTGTCGTCGGTGGCGGCCGAGCCCGGCTATCCGACCACGCACGGTACCGAAGCACTGCGCGAGGCCACGGCCGCATCGGTGGCCCGCCGCTACGGGATGACCGGAGTCGATCCGGCGGCGATCCTGCCGGTGATCGGGACCAAGGAAGCGATCGCCTGGCTGCCGCGTCTGCTGGGCCTCGGTGCCGGCGACCTCGTGGTGATCCCCGAGGTCGCGTACCCGACGTACGAGGTGGGCGCGTTGCTCGCCGGTGCCCGGGTCCTCCGAGCGGACGGGACCGCACAGCTGGGCCCGGAGAATCCGGCGCTCATCTTCGTCAACTCGCCGTCGAATCCCACCGGCAAGGTGCTCGGGGTCGAGCACCTGCGCAAGGTGGTCGCGTTCGCGCGCGAGCGTGGCGCGATCGTCGCGTCCGACGAGTGCTACCTGGGGCTCACCTGGGAGGCGGACGCGGTCTCGATCCTCGACCCGCGGGTGTGCGACGGCGACCACACAGGCCTGATCGCGATCCAGTCGCTGTCGAAGACGTCGAACCTGGCCAGCTACCGGGCCGGCTTCCTCGCGGGCGACCCGGAACTGATCGCCGAACTGCTCGAGGTCCGCAAGCATGCCGGCATGATGATGCCGACGCCGATCCAGGCCGCAATGGCCGCGGCGCTCGCGGACGACGAGCAGGAAGCCGAGCAGCGCGAGCGGTACCGGCGTCGTCGCGACGTCCTGCTCGCTGCCGTCCGAGGGGCGGGCTTCACGGTCGACGACTCGGAGGCCGGTCTGTACCTGTGGGCCACGCGCGGCGAGGACTGCCGCGACACCGTCGACTGGTTCGCCGAGCGCGGCATCCTCGTCGCGCCGGGCGACTTCTACGGTCCGCGCGGGCAGAAGCACGTGCGGATCGCGCTCACCGCGTCCGACGAACGGATCGCCGCCGCGGCAGCGCGTCTGTCCTGACCACACCGGGTACCCGGGTCCTCACGTTTCACGCACTTGTCGCGCGCGGGGGCCCGGGTTCTCGCGTTTTGCGCACTTGCTGCGGAAATGGGGCGCAGATTCCGACGCAGCGCGCACTTGTTGCGGGGCGCCGGAGGCAGTGTCGGGCGTAGCCTGAGCTTGGTTGCAGTCACCCAGCTCGAGGGCAGGAGGGCAGCATGGATGCCGTCACCCAGGTACCGGCGCCGCACAACGAGCCGGTCCACTCCTACGCGCCGGGTAGCCCCGAACGCGACCGTCTGAGGAAGGCGCTGGCGGATCACGCGTCGGCCGCGATCGAGATTCCGCACGTGATCGGTGGCAAGCACCGGCCGGGCAGTGGTGAGCCGATCGAAGTGGTTCAGCCGCATCGGCATTCCTCGATCCTCGGGACGATCACCAACGCCACGTACGACGACGCCCACGCGGCGATCGACGCCGCGAGCGCGGCCGCGCCGGCCTGGCGGGACCTGCCGTTCGACGAGCGGGCCGCGGTGCTGCTGCGGGCTGCGGACCTGCTGTCCGGTCCGTGGCGCGAGACGCTGGCGGCCGCGACGATGCTGGGGCAGTCCAAATCGGTGCAGCAGGCCGAGATCGACGCGCCGTGCGAGCTGGTCGACTTCTGGCGGTTCAACGTGCACTTCGCCCGGGCGATCCTCGCCGATCAGCCGGTGTCGTCGCCCGGGGTGTGGAACCGGCTCGAGTACCGGCCGCTCGAGGGGTTCGTGTACGCGATCACGCCGTTCAACTTCACCGCGATCGCCGGCAATCTGCCGACCGCGCCGGTGCTGATGGGCAACACGGTGATCTGGAAGCCGTCGCCCACGCAGACTCTCGCCGCGTACTGGACGATGCGCCTGCTCGAGGCGGCCGGGCTGCCGCCCGGGGTGATCAACCTGCTCACCGGTGACGGCCTCGCGGTGTCGGATGTGGCGCTGAGCGATCCGCGGCTGGCCGGCATCCACTTCACCGGATCCACCGCCACCTTCCAGCATCTGTGGCGCGAGGTGGGCGCGAACATCGACCGATACCGCGGCTATCCCCGGCTGGTCGGCGAGACCGGCGGCAAGGACTTCGTGGTGGCGCACCCGTCCGCCGATCCGGCGGTGTTGTCGACGGCGCTGATCCGCGGCGCATACGAGTACCAGGGGCAGAAGTGCTCGGCGGCGTCGCGCGCCTACGTTCCGCGGTCGCTGTGGTCGGGGATGAAGGACCAGTTCCTGGCCGAGGTCGACGCGCTCACCTACGGCGACGTCGGCGACCTGGAGAACTTCGGCGGCGCCCTCATCGACCGGCGGGCCTACGACAAGAACGTCGCGGCGATCGAGCGCGCGCGGGGCGCCGCGGGCGTCGAGATCGCGGTGGGTGGCAAGTACGACGACGGCGTCGGCTACTTCGTCCGGCCCACCGTGCTGCTGGTGGACGATCCGCGCGACGAGGCGCTGTCCAAGGAGTACTTCGGTCCGGTCCTGTCCGTGCACGTGTACGACGACTCGGCGCCGGATGCATTCGCCGACGTGCTGACGGCGGTCGACACCGCATCGCCCTACGCGCTGACCGGCGCCGTCGTCGCCGACGACCGGGCCGCGATCGAACAGGCCTCGGTCGCATTGCGATACACGGCCGGCAATTTCTACGTCAACGACAAACCGACCGGGGCGGTGGTGGGGCAGCAGCCCTTCGGCGGGGCACGGGCGTCGGGCACCGACGACAAGGCGGGCTCGCCGCTGAACCTGCTGCGGTGGGTCTCGGCGCGCACGATCAAGGAGACGTTCGTTCCGCCGACCGCGTACCGCTACCCGCACATGGAACGCGGGACCGGTCGATGACGCCGTCGGTCCCGTCGAATCCGCTGCGCCCGGCCATCCTCGCCGCCGCCCGGTCGGCGAGGGTCAAGAGCGCCGTGACCCGCGCACCGGTGACGAAGTCGATCGTGCGGCGCTTCGTGGCGGGGGAGACACTCGCCGACGCGATGGCCGCGGTGTCGACCCTGCTGGCCGCGGGCCGGGCGGTGAGCATCGACTACCTCGGCGAGGACACGCTCGACGTCGATCAGGCCCGGGACACCGTCGTCGCGTACCTCGAATTGCTGGCCGAACTCGCGCGCCTGCCGCAGGCCGGGGCGAGCGGAGTGTGCCCGCTCGAGGTGTCGGTGAAGCTGTCCGCCCTCGGGCAGCGCCTGCCGGGCGACGGCGACAAGATCGCCCTCGACCACGCCCGGACGATCTGTGCGGCTGCCCACGAGCACGGGGTGTGGGTCACCGTCGACGCCGAGGACCACACCCGCACCGACTCCACGCTGTCGATCGTGCGCGAGTTGCGGGCCGACTTCCCGTGGCTCGGGACCGTCCTGCAGGCCTATCTGCGCCGCACCGAGAGCGACTGCCGGGATCTGTCGGGGGAGGGTTCGCGGATCCGGCTGTGCAAGGGCGCCTACCGTGAACCGGAGTCGGTGGCGTACCGGTCACGCGCGGATGTCGACGCGTCGTACGGGCGATGCCTGGCGATCCTGATGCGTGGGGACGGCTACCCGATGGTCGCGACCCACGATCCGGCGATCATCGCGTCCGTGGACGACCTGGTCCGCGAGACAGGCCGGGGAGCAGCCGATTTCGAGCACCAGATGCTGTTCGGCATCCGCGACCTCGAGCAGGCGCGGTTGGTCGACGCAGGCTTGCGCGTGCGGGTCTACGTCCCGTACGGGGTGCAGTGGTACGGCTACTTCATGCGCCGGCTCGCCGAGCGGCCGTCGAATCTCACGTTCTTCCTGCGCTCCACCCTCACCCGCGGCTGACTGCCGGTGAAACGCCCCGCCCGGATGTGAGACAGTGAGCGTCGTGCTGCTCAGTTCGTTGAACCCCCTCGCCGTCGCGCGCGGCGACGACATGCCCGACGCCGTGTGGATCGGCGACACCGTCCTCTCGCGAACGGACATCCTCGGTGCTGCAGGGGCGCTCGCCAAGCGGATCTCCGGCGCCCAGCGGGTCGCGGTGCTGGCGACACCGTCCGCGTCGACGCTGATCGCGGTCGTCGGGTGTCTGCTCGGGGGAGTCACCGTCGTCCCGGTGCCGCCGGATTCCGGTCCGGCCGAACTGGCGCACATCCTGTCCGACTCCGGGGCGCAGGCCTGGCTCGGGCCGGCCCCCGAGGGGAGCGATCTGCCGGTGGTGCCGGTGCGGCTGCACACCCGGGACTGGCACTCGCACCCCGAGCCGCATCCGTCGTCGACCGCGTTCGTGCTCTACACCTCCGGAACCACCGGCCCGCCGAAGGGCGTGCTGCTGAGCCGGGGGGCGATCGCCGCGGGCATCGACGCGCTCGCCGAGGCGTGGGACTGGACGTCGAAAGACATTCTGGTGCACGGTCTGCCGCTGTTCCACGTGCACGGGCTGATCCTGGGGCTGCTCGGCCCGCTGCGGGTGGGAAGCCGGTTGATCCACACCGTCA
Source organism: Prescottella sp. GW823-FHT02E09 (assembly GCF_058797375.1). NCBI lineage: Bacteria > Bacillati > Actinomycetota > Actinomycetes > Mycobacteriales > Nocardiaceae > Rhodococcus > Prescottella sp. GW823-FHT02E09. Next base: position 78,251 of record NZ_JBXAJP010000001.1, on the reverse strand, counting down.
AGCCCACCCCGGAGGCGTACGCGCAGGCGGCCGAGGCCGGTGGCTCGCTGTTCTTCGGTGTGCCCACCGTGTGGTCGCGTGTCGTGGAGGACGAGGAATCGGCCCGCGCCCTGAGCGGTGCCCGGTTGCTGGTCTCCGGCAGCGCGCCGCTGCCGGTGCCGGTGTTCGAGCGGCTGCGCGAGCTCACGGGCCTCACGCCGATCGAGCGCTACGGCATGAGCGAGACGATGCTGACGATCAGCACCCGCGTCGACGGCGAACGCCGCCCCGGCTGGGTGGGGCTGCCGGTGCGCGGGGCCGAGACCCGACTGCGCGACGAGCGCGGCGACGACGTCCCGCACGACGGCGAGAGCATCGGCGGCCTGCAGGTGCGTGGGCCCATGCTGTTCGACGGCTACCTGAACCGCCCCGACGCGACCGCCGAATCGTGGACCGAGGACGGATGGTTCAAGACCGGTGACGTCGCGGTGATCGACGAGGGCGGCTTCCACCGCATCGTCGGCCGCGAATCCACCGACCTCATCAAGTCCGGCGGCTACCGCATCGGCGCCGGCGAGGTGGAGACCGCGCTTCTCGGGTATCCGGGCGTCAAGGAGGCCGCGGTGGTGGGACTTCCGGACGCCGACCTGGGGCAGCGGATCGTCGCGTACGTCGTGGGCGAGGGACTCGACGGGGAGACGCTCATCGAGCACGTCGCGAGTCAGCTGTCGGTGCACAAGCGGCCCCGCGAGGTGCGCATCGTCGACGGACTGCCCCGCAACGCGATGGGCAAGGTGCAGAAGAAGCTGCTCGCCTGAGTCGACGCCCGGCCCGGGCTACAGCAGGTACGTCACCGTCGACCCCGCGAGGAAGTCACCGGCGTGGGTGACCGGGGCGCCGAGCATGCCCGCACACGAGTCGATGAGGAAGTAGCCGAGGCCCGTCCAGTCGGCCGTGGTCGATCCCGCCTGGACCCGGGATTCGTACTCCGCGCACGCGTCGATCGTCATCCGTCCGAGCATCCAGGATCGTCCGGTGAAGACCGGTTCGGGAATCGCGGAGAAATGCTCCCGGATCCGGTGGATCAGTCGGTCGGTGAGCGGATCGGCGGTGACGGATTCGGCGACCGAGGTGGCCACGGACGGCACCGTGCGCAGTTGCTGCAGGAACCGCGCCCGCCAGCTCGGAGCGGGACGGGCAGCCAGCAGATCGGTGAACGGCAGGATCATGCAGGCCAACAGATCGGTGATCGGGGCGTCGTCGCCCAGTTCGGCGACCAGTTCGGCCCGCCTTGCCCGCGCGTACTCGGTGTGGCGATCGAGCAGTGCCCGCACCAGTTCGTCGCGCCCGCCGAAGTGGTAGCTCACCGCCGAATGGTTGGCGTTGCCGGCGTGCTCGGCGATGCGTCGGTTCGAGACCGCGTCGATCCCGTCGGTGGCGAACAGCTCCTCGGCCGCGTCCAGTAGCGCATTGCGAACCCGGTCGCCGTGCTGTCCCACTGTGTCTTCCCCTCTCGCCGTGCCCTGATCGTGCGCCGCGTCCCGGCCGCGGTGCGCTGGTGGGACGAACGTCACCGTCCAGATCATTGTCCAATTTAAGTCAGGCGGCGTAATTTTTGGGTGTCGGTTCGGATCGACGCGTTCATGCACGGACAAACGAGTAGCGGGAGCACGACTGTGACATCCACATCCACAGCGACCACCGACGGTCCCCCGGGGCACGAGGCCGAGGTCGAGGTCGAGGTCGATCCGGCCCGGGCCAGGAAGGAGCGGATCGGTCGCTACGTCGCGATGGTCCTGCTGCCGTTCCTGATGGTCGGAATGATGATCACGGGCTATCTCGCGACGATGCACGCGCCGACGCCGCACGACATGCCGATCGCCGTCGCGGGCCCCGCGCCGCAGGCCGAGCAGTTCGCCGACGCCCTCGCCGCCGAGAACCCGTCCGCGGTGGACGTCCGGGTGGTCGCGACCGATTCCGACGCCCGGCAAGCGGTGCTCGACCGTGAGGTCGCCGGAGCGGTGGTCCTGTCGGATCCGGCCGCGGGCACGGCGACGGTGTACACCGCCACCGCGGCCGGTGCGTCCCAGGTCGGGACCGTCACCGGACTCCTGGCCCCGGAAGTGGTCGGTCAGGGCCTGACGCTGCAGACCGAGGATCTGGCCCCGCTGCCGGAACGGGACACGGCCGGGCTCACCGCGATGTTCATGACGACGGCGCTGATGCTGGCGGGCTACATGCCGCTGAGCCTGATGCTCTCGAACTCGCCGGAACTGCTGCGTTTCCGTCGGTTCGTGCCGATCCTCGCCGGGTGGTCGGCGCTGATCGCCGGACTGGTGTGGCTCGTCGCCGGGCCGATCCTCGGGGCACTCGAGGGGAACACCGCGGCGATCCTGGGCATCTCCTGGCTCGCGGTGTTCGCGGTCGGCTCGGTGCAGCTGTTCCTCACCCGGATCCTCGGCCCGATGGCCGTCCTGGCGGGCATGCTGTTCCTGATGGTGCTGGGCGTGCCCGCGTCGAACATGGGCATGTCGGTCTACACGATGCCGTCGTTCTACACGACGATGCACGGGTTCCTCCCGACGCCGGCCACCGGTGAGGCACTGCGCTCGGTGATGTACTTCGGGGGCAACGGTGTCGGCACCCACGTCGCGGTTCTTCTCGTCGGCACGCTGCTCGCACTGGCCGCGACGCTCGGCATCGACGCGCTGAAGCGTCGTCGCAACCCGGACGCCGGGACACCCGAGGTGACCATGCAGTCGCTGACCGCGGGTCCGCGCCCCACCAGCAACCGAATTCGCTACGCCACGCTGGCGTTCTTCCCGCTGGGCATGGTCGTGCTGATGATCTCGTTCATGCTCGGCGCGATGTACCAGCCGTCGCCGCAGGACATGCCCGTCGCGGTGGTCGCCGCGAACACCGAGCAGGCGGAGCAGGCAGTGGCCGGCCTGGACCGGAGCATGCCCGGACTGTTCGACCTGCGTGCATCCGACTCGGTCGACGCGGCCCGCGCGCAGGTGGAGGACCGCACCGTCGTGGCCGCCTACGTGCTGCCGTCCGCGGGCGATCCCTCCGCCACGCTGATCACCAACGAGGCCGCGGGCGTCAGCCAGCAGCAGGTGGTCGCCCAGGTGTTCGGTCAGGTTGCCGCGGGCCAGCAGGTGCCGATGTCCAGCGCGAGCGTCGTCTCGCTCGACGCCGGCGACACGATGGGCACGGTGAGCCTGTATGTCGCGATGGGCTGGATCATGGCCGGCTTCATGATCGTCATCGTCGCGTCCAGTGCCGCACCGATGGTGATGGGCCTGCGGAAGCTGCTGCCGGTGATCGCCGGATGGGCGGTGTTCATGTCCGTCGTCGTCTGGCTGATCGCGGGCCCGATCGTCGGCGCCGTCGACGGGCACTTCCTGCCACTGGTCGGTACCGGCATCGTCGCGATCGTCGCCACCGCGCTGGTCACGACCGTCTTCGTCCGCTTGTTGGGCCTGCTGGCCGTGCTCCCGGTCGTCGCGATCCTGATGTTTCTCGGTGTCCCGGCTTCTGGTGGCGCGCTGTCGATCTACATGGAGCCCGCGCTCTTCCGATTCCTGCACGACGTCCTGCCCATGCCTGCTGCCGTCGAATCGGTGCGCTCGATCCTGTACTTCGGCGGCGACGCCGTCGGCTCGCACCTGGTGACCTTCGCGATCTGGGGAGTGCTCTCCCTGCTGTGCGTCGTGATCATCGACAAGTTCCGCCCGCTGCCGGGGACGGACGCCGCGGACGAGACGACGCCGGAGGCGGCCGTGGCGACGATCTGACCGGAGGCGGAGGGCGAGCGGGCGTACCGTTCGGTCATGAGCGCAGTCACGAGTACCCGCATCGTCCTCGCCTCACGTCCGCACGGCGAGCCCACCGCCGACAACTTCCGCATCGAGACGGTCGAATTGCCCGAACTCTCCGACGGCCAGGCCTTGCTGCGCACCGTGTATCTGTCGCTGGACCCGTACATGCGCGGACGGATGAGCGCCGCCGAGTCCTACGCCGAACCGGTCGAGGTCGGCGACGTCATGGTCGGTGCGACGGTGTCGCAGGTGGTCGAGTCCCGGCACCCTCGGATCGCGCCCGGCGCGTACGTGCTCGCGTACTCGGGTTGGCAGTCGCACGCCGTGGTCGACGGCGACGCGGTCCGGATGCTGGATCCGGACCGTGCGCCGCTGTCGACCGCCGTCGGCGTGCTCGGCATGCCCGGGTTCACCGCGTACTCGGGACTGCTGAAGATCGGCAGGCCGCAACCGGGGGAGACCGTCGTGGTGGCCGCGGCGTCGGGTCCGGTCGGGTCGACGGTCGGTCAGATCGCGAAGATCCACGGCGCGCGGGCCGTCGGGATCGCCGGCGGTGCGGACAAGTGCGCGTACGTGCGTGACGAACTGGGGTTCGACGCCGCGATCGACCACCGCGCACCGGATTTCGCCGAGCAGTTACGGTCCGCGGTCCCGGGCGGCATCGACGTCTACTTCGAGAACGTCGGCGGTCCCGTCACCGCCGCGGTCCTGCCGCTGCTCAACCTGTACGCGCGAATCCCGGTGTGCGGGCTGGTGTCCCAGTACAACGCCGACGCCGCGCCTCAGGGCCCGGACCGGCTGCCCGGATTCATGGGACTGGTCCTCGTCAAGAGCCTCACCGTCCGCGGCTTCATCCAGTCCGAGTTCGTCCGGGAGATGTACGCGGACTTCGAACGCGACGCCGCCCGCTGGATCGGCGAGGGTCGGCTGAAGTATCGGGAGGACGTCGTCGACGGGCTGGAGAACGCGCCGGCGGCGTTCCTGGGGATGCTGCACGGCAAGAACTTCGGCAAGCTCGTCGTCCGGGTGGGCCCGGACGACGAGTGACGATCAGGCCGGGATGCCGACCGGCTTGTCGCCGACGATCGAGATGCGGTCCATGACTCGGCGGGCCGGGTAGTAGTCGCTCGCCGCGTAGTGTTGGCAGGTCCGGTTGTCCCAGAATGCGATCGTGTTGGGACGCCACCGCAGCCGAACCTGGAACTCGGGACGCTGGACGTGCCGGTACAGCATCGTCAGCAGTTCGTTGGACTCCTGCTCGGAGACGCCCAGAATGCGCTGTGTGAAGCCGATGTTGACGAACAGCACACGCCGGCCGGTCTCCGGGACGACCCGGACCACCGGGTGCGTCACCGCGGGGAAGTTCGGCCGGAGCATCTCCACGGCCTCCGGTGGCATACCGCGGCCGAACGAGTTGATCCAGTCGTGTTCGGCCTCGAGATGATCGATCCGCGCCCGGATGTCCGCGGGGAGGAGGTCGTAGGCCGCGGCGGTGTCGGTCCACAGCGTGTCACCACCCACCGCGGGCACCTCGACCGCCCGCAGAACCGCTGCGAACGAGGGGAATTCGTGCCACGTTACATCGTTGTGCCACAGGTTCTCGACGCCGATGGCCATCGCGTCCTTCGCGAGCGTCGCGACGTCGGCGTCGCTCTGGCCGGGCTGGGTGTACTTGAAGAACGGGTGCTGCTCCAGTTCACCCCACCGGGCCGCGAATGCGCGGTGATCGGCGCGGTCGATGTCCTGGTCACGGAAGAGCAGCACCTTCCACTCGAGCAGCGCGCGGCGGAGTTCGGCGAGCACGTCGTCGGAGAGGTCTCCGCCCAGACGGATCCCGGAGATCTCGGCACCGATCGTCGGGGTCTGCGGATCGAGCGAGAACAGTTCGTAGGGGCGGACTTCCGTGGTCTCGACGCCCGCAGCGGTCCGGGGCGCCACGAGCGGGCCGAATGCCGCCAGCGGGTCCGTCGGCCGAGGTGCGATGCTGGTCAGGAACGTCTGTGGTGTGGACGAGACGGTCATAGCGGTACTCCTCAGGAATCGATGGTGGCGGGGTCTTCGATGATTTCGGTGGTTTCCGGCGACATCGGCGCAGTCAGCACGGCCACACAGATATCGACGAGATCCGAGACGATCGCAGCCGTCTGCCGCAGTGTGCGATCCTGGCCCTCCCGCATTGCGAGGGTGACCATGACGAGGGTGATCGCGTCGGACGCACGCCAGTCCGCGACCCCCCGGGGAACTTCGGTGAGGTCGGCCAGCAGCTCGTGTACCTGCCGGAAGCTCTTGGCGCTCATGTGCTTCTGGATGATATCGGCGAGCCCGGGATCGAACGTGGCCTGCACCAGGAATCGGGCGTAGTGACTGCCCGCTCGCCCGACGGTCTCGGCGGCCAGTGGGCGGACGAGTGCCTCGACGACCTGACGCGGCGTGGGTGACAGGCCCTGCCGTGCCCACTCGTCGAGGATCTCCTGGCGCCGCCGGTCGACCGGCGACATACGTGCCTCGACGACGGCCTCGATGAGGCCCTCGCGGGATCCGAAATGGTACTTCGCGGCCGACTTGTTGAACTGGTTCGCCGCGAGCTGGACGTCCTTGAGTGTCAGCGCGGGCATTCCCCGTTCGGCGACGATCTGTTCGGCAGCCTCGATCATCGCCTGGCGGGACGTGGTCTGAGTCACAGCAGCGACTTTAAGTTCGTGACCTTAATCTGTCAACGGTGGCGGCCGGACGCCCTTCGAGGCGCTACTCCTCGGCCAGGATGTGGTGTTCGCGCAGGAGTCGGCAATACTCGGTGGTGAAGATGCAGTCGCGGGTGGTCTCGGGGAACTGGCCGATGAAGGCGAAGTTGACGGCGCCCTCCGGGACGACCTGCGGGCGGCCACCGGCCTTGCGGGGCATGAAGAACGACGTCACGTACGGCACCATCACGGGCACGGCTTTCGCTGCGTTCGCCGCCAGTTCGGGAATGTCCCCGGAACACCCAATTGTGACTCGTACTGGTTGTACTTGGTGAACTCGAGCGTGCTCAGATCCGGGAGGCCGTGGATGTGATCGATGAAGCGGTGCAGGTACAGCTTGATCTCCAGCGCACTGTGCCATTCCTCGAACGCGAACATCGTGCGCCAGTCATGAACGCCGCGCCCCCAGGGACGCCAATCCGGCTCCCACGAACCAGGCCGTGTCGTCGTCGACGCACTCCGGGTTGCGTGGTCGTGCGAAAGCGTCGTAGTTGCCACTGCTGTAGTACATTTCGCCCCTGTCTTCGCGCGCGGACCGTCGCCGATCCGACATCGAGTCGATGGTGTGAAACGGCAGTCCGACCGTCAGTCGGAGGTGTAGCGGTAGAAACCCTCGCCCGACGCGACGCCGAGCCTGCCCTTGTCGATGTAGTTCTCCTTGAGCCATGCCGCGAGCTTCTGCGAGTCCGCGTCGCCGTGCGCCAGGATGTTGTACGGCGTCGTCAGCCCGATGATGTCGTAGATCTGGAACGGGCCGAGGGGAGCGCCAGTCGCGATCTTCCAGGTCTTGTCGACGTCCTCCGGCTCGGCATAGCCGCCCGCAGCCAACGCTGCTGCCGAATTGAGAAGCGGTACGAGGAGCGAGTTCAAGACGTACCCCGCCTTCTCCTTGTGCAGTTCGATCGGAACCATCCCGATCGCGGTCGCGAAGTCGACCACCGTCCGGAACACCTCCGGGTCGGTGTCGGCGGTGCCCATGATCTCGGCGGTGTTGAAACGCCAGACCTGGTTGGCGAAGTGCAACGCCAGGAATCGGTCGGGGCGGCCGGTGGACTCCGCGAGATCACTCGGCAGGAGGGTCGACGAGTTGGTGGCGAAGATCGTCCGTGCCGGTGCTTCCGCACCGATCGTCCGATAGATGTCCTGCTCGAGCGACAGAATCTCCGGAACCGCCTCGACCCAGAACGGTCACCTTGCGAATCTCGGTCATCCGACCTCCCCACGTCCGATCGGACGTTCGGATCACGTCCGACGCGCAGTGACCCTGACGCCGATCCGGGACCGACGAGCTCCAACAGAGCGAAAATCGTCAGGGGTGAGATCGGTGGCGAGCCTTCCCGCCTACCGGCCGTCGCGGAAGACCGGATCGCGCTTCTCGCGCCGCGCGAGCGTCGCCTCCTCGAAGTTGTCGGTCATCAACCGGATGAGCAGCTGACCGAGCCCCTCCTGGTTCATGTGCTGCGCCATCGACGACGCGTCCAGACTCGACCACAGCGTTCGTTTGGTCAGTTCGATACCGGGGCGCGAGAACTGCGCGATCCGCTGCGCCAGGTCGAAGGCGTCGTCGAGCAGATCCTCCTGCGCGACGACGCGCGAGACCAGCCCGATCCGTGCGGCCTCGTCGGCGTCGACGTCACGGCCGGACAGCATGATCTCGAACGCACGGGACGACCCGATCGCACGCGGCAGCAGATAGCTCAGGCCCAGCTCGCTGGCGGTGAGACCGTTGTTGATCCCGGCGGCCCGGAAGTACGCCTCCGGTGCGGCCAGCCGGATGTCCGCCGCCATCGACAGGCAGAAGCCGCCGCCGATGGCGGCACCGTTGATCGCGGCGATCACCGGCTGGTGCATGCGGCGCAGCGTCAGCACGACGTCGTCGAGCAGCTCCATCGACCGCAGCGCGATCGACGGTCGGGTGAGCCCGTCGATGTGGGGCGGACGGCCCGCGGACGTCTGGTCGGCGCCCGAGCAGAAGCCGTGGCCCGCGCCGGTCAGCACGACGGCGCGCACCGAGTTGTCGTTGCTGAGGGCCTCGAGCGACTCCTTGAACGGGACCATGACGTCGAACGCCATCGCGTTCATGCGTTCCGGACGGTTGAGGGTCACCAGCGCCACGTTCTCGCGCGGCCGTTCGACGAGGATGAAGCTCACGGTTCTCCTACGGTCGCAGGGTCGATTGTGCGCCGACCCTACGCCGCAGGATGGTTCGGTGTGCCCGTTCTCGGGGCTCCGATCGAGTGCGCGGGAGACCGCGCTAGTCGGCTGCCTCGACCGGGGTCTGCTCGTCCCGTGCCCGCCGGCGCGATCGGATCAGCGACAGCACCAGGATGAAGAGGAACAGCCCCGCGGTCGCGATCAACTGGTCGCGGGCATCGGCGTCGAACATCATCAGCACGGCGAAGGCCGCGAGCAACGCCAACGTGAGGTAGCTCAGGTACGGGAAGAGCCACATCTTCACGGTGAGCTTGCCCTCGCATTCGAGCCGCGGCCGCAGGCGCAGGTGCGAGATGACGATGAACACCCAGATCACCAGCAGCGCGGCGCCGACGGCGTTGAGCAGGATGCCGAGCAGGTCGTCGGGCAGCAGCCAGTTCAGCAGCACGCTGACGAAACCGAAGAACACCGACAGCAGCACCGCGTTGGTGGGAACCCCCGTCTTCGACAGCTTCGCCAGGGCCTTCGGGCCGTCGTTCCGGCGGGCGAGGGAGAACGCCATCCGGGAGGTGCCGTAGACGTTCGCGTTGAACGCCGACAGCAGCGCGATCACCACGACGAGTTCCATCAGGCCCGAGACATACGGGAGGTTCGCCTTCTCCAGGACCGAGACGAACGGACCGTCCTGCAGCTCGGGATCGTTCCACGGCAGTACCAGGACCATGATGCCGATCGCGCCGATGTAGAAGACGCTGATCCGCCACATGACGGTGCGGACGGCCGTGGCGATCGAACGCTCGGGGTCCTCGGACTCGGCCGCGGCGATGGTGACGATCTCGATGCCGCCGAACGCGAAAGCCACGACCAGCAGACCCGCCGCGATACCGCTGAACCCGTTGGGCATGAAGCCGCCCTCACCGAGCAGGTTCGTGAACCCGACCGGATCGGTGTCCGGGAGTAGACCGAAGACGAGCAGCACACCGACGACGAGGAAGCCGATGATCGCGGCGACCTTGAGGGCCGCGAACCAGAACTCGAATTCGCCGAAGTTGCTGACCTTGGCGAGGTTGACGACCGCGAAGAACGTCACGAAGACGAGCGCGATCACCCATTGGGGCACGCCGGGGAGCCAGTCGTTGACGATCGCCGAGGCGCCCGTGATCTCGGCGCCCAGCACCATGATCAGCATGAACCAGTAGAGCCATCCCATCACGAAGCCGGCCCATTCGCCGATGCCGATACGGGCGTAGTGCGAGAAGGATCCGCTGGCGGGCACCGCGGCGCCCATTTCGCCGAGCATGCGCATCACGCACACCACGACGAAACCGGCGATCACGTAGGAGATGAGGACCGCGGGGCCCGCCTTCGCGATCCCGACACCGGTCCCGAGGAAGAGACCGGCGCCGATGGCCGAGCCCAGGCCCATCATCGTGAGATGACGGACCTTGAGGCCGTGTCCTAATCGGGCGGAGGTGTCGGTGGAGCTCACAAGCCGTGGAATCAGTCGTTGGCGTGCAGTGCAGCGTTCAGTTCCACGCCCGTGCCCTTCCACGGCACCACCTCGACGGCGCCGGAGACGGAGTTGCGGCGGAACAGGATGTTCGACCGGCCACTGAGGTCGGCGGCCTTGACGACCGTGCCGTCCGGGCCGGTGACCTTGGTGCCGGCGGTGATGTAGAGGCCCGCCTCGACGACGCAGTCGTTGCCGAGCGAGATGCCCAGGCCGGCGTTGGCCCCGAGCAGGCAGCGCTCGCCTACGGAGATGACCTGCTTGCCGCCACCGGACAGCGTGCCCATGATCGACGCGCCGCCGCCGACGTCGGAGCCGTCACCGACGACGACACCGGCCGAGATACGGCCCTCGACCATCGAACTGCCGAGCGTGCCGGCGTTGAAGTTCACGAAGCCCTCGTGCATGACGGTGGTACCGCTCGCCAGGTGGGCGCCGAGGCGGACACGGTCGGCGTCGGCGATGCGCACACCGGACGGGACGACGTAGTCGACCATGCGCGGGAACTTGTCGACGCCGAACACAGTGACCGGGCCGCGGATCCGCAGCCGCGAGCGAACCAGCTCGAAGCCGTCGACCGCGCACGGGCCGTAGTTGGTCCACACGACGTTCGCGAGCAGCCCGAAGACGCCGTCGAGGTTGACGCCGTGCGGGGTGACCAGGCGGTGCGACAGCAGGTGCAGGCGCAGGTATGCGTCGTGCGCGTCGACGGGCGGCGCGGACAGGTCCGTGATCGTGGTGCGGACCACGACCTGCTTGACCTCGCGGGCCTCGTCGTGGCCGGCGAGCAGCGCAAGGTCCGACGGAATGTCGGTGCCCTCGAGCGCGACGGTGCCGGCGACGGTGCCGCCGTCGAACTCGCCCAGCGCGGGGGCCGGGTACCAGGTGTCGAGAACCGTGCCCGACTCGGTCACGTTGGCGACGCCTACTGCAGATGCTCCCTGTGCACTCACGGGTGCACAGGTTACGCGAGGCGTGCGGCGACGTCCTGGGCGGTGAGCCGATCACGGTCCCGAACACGCGTTCCGACCGGTCGGGTGTCGCGCTGGACAGTGCACCTAACCTGGAAGCCGTGAGCACCCTCGATCTGCATGCCGACCCCATCGATCTCACCGCCGCGCTCGTGGACATTCCCAGCGTGTCGCAGGACGAGGGCGTCATCGCCGACGCCGTCGAGGCCGCGTTGCGGGAACAGACGTCCGGGTTCGAGGTGATCCGCAGCGGCAACGCGGTGCTCGCCCGGACCGATCGCGGTCTGCCGAGTCGGGTGATGCTCGCCGGCCACCTGGACACCGTGCCGATCGCCGACAACGTGCCGAGCCGACGCACTACCGACGAGCGGGGCGACCTGCTGCACGGATGCGGAACCGTCGACATGAAGTCCGGTGACGCGGTCTTCCTGCACCTGGCCGCGACGATCTCCGACCTCGCACACGACCTGACGCTGGTGTTCTACGACTGCGAGGAGATCGCCGCGCAGTACAACGGGCTCGGGCGCATCGAGCGCGACCTTCCGGAGTGGCTGTCCGCGGACGTCGCGATCCTGGGCGAGCCCACCGCGGGCTTCATCGAGGCGGGCTGCCAGGGCACGCTCCGAGTGCGCCTGACGACGTCCGGTGTGCGTGCGCATTCGGCGCGGTCGTGGCTCGGCGACAACGCGATCCACAAGTTCGCGCCGGTGCTGGACCGGCTGTCGGCGTACGAAGCGCGGTCCGTCGACATCGACGGCTGCATCTACCGGGAGGGGCTGTCGGCGGTGCGGATCTCGGGAGGGGTTGCCGGCAACGTCGTCCCCGACGCGGCCGAGATGGACGTCAACTTCCGCTTCGCACCCGACCGCAGCGTCGCGCAGGCGATCGAGCACGTGCGCGAGGTGTTCGACGCGGCGGCGCTGGGCGGTCTCGAACTCGGTTTCGAGGTCACCGACAGCTCGGCCGGCGCGCTGCCGGGCCTGGCGAACCCCGCGGCCGCGGCGCTGATCGACGCGGCCGGCGGGCAGTTCCGCGCCAAGTACGGCTGGACCGACGTCTCCCGTTTCTCGGCACTCGAGATCCCCGCGGTCAACTACGGCCCCGGCGATCCCAACCTGGCGCACAAGCGGGACGAGCACGTGCCGGTGGAGCAGATCACCGACGTCACGCGGGTGCTGCGCGGGTACCTCGCCGCGTAGGCGTGCGCCGCGGGCGAACGGTTAGCCTTGCCCGCATGGCACCTGACAGGAAGACCGGAGCCGCTAAGCGCGGCAGTTCATCGGTGAAGCACCGTGGGCCGATCATGTTGCGGCGCGATCGCAAGGCGGAGTCGACGAACGCCGACCGGCGCCTGCTCGATCAGCGTGGGCCCACCGACTGGGTGCACACCGACCCGTGGCGGGTGCTGCGGATCCAGAGCGAGTTCATCGAGGGTTTCGGGGCGCTCGCCGAGGTGCCCCGTGCCGTGACCGTGTTCGGATCGGCCCGCACCGGCGAGGACACCAGCGAGTACATGGTGGCCCGTGAGCTCGGCACCGCGCTCGCGCAGGCCGGGTACGCCGTCATCACTGGCGGCGGCCCGGGTGTCATGGAGGGCGCCAACCGTGGCGCGAGCGAGTCCGGCGGGTACTCGATCGGCCTCGGCATCGAGTTGCCGTTCGAGCAGGGTCTCAACGAGTGGGTCGACCTCGGCATCAACTTCCGTTACTTCTTCGCGCGCAAGACGATGTTCGTGAAGTACTCGCAGGCGTTCGTCTGCCTCCCCGGCGGTTTCGGCACGCTCGACGAGCTGTTCGAGGCGCTCACTCTCGTCCAGACCCGCAAGATCACGCGGTTCCCGATCGTCCTGATCGGCACCGAGTTCTGGGGTGGCCTCGTCGACTGGTTGCGCGACACCCTCGAGCGCACCGGCAAGATCTCGCCGGGCGACGTCGATCTCATCCACGTCACCGACAGCGTCGACGAGGCCGTGCGGATCGTCGCCGAGTCGCAGCAGGGTGTGGACGAGGCCGCTCTGCTGGGAGACGAGGACGAGTGGTGAGCGTGGGCGACAAGAAGTTCGCAGTCTGCGTGTACTGCGCGTCGGGGCCCGTGGACCAGCAGTTCCTGCAGCTGGCATCCGAGGTCGGCACCGCGATCGGCCGCCGGGGATGGCAGCTGGTCTCCGGCGGCGGCAACGTCTCGATGATGGGCGCCGTCGCGACCGCGGCCCGTGAGGCGGGCGCGTGGACCGTCGGCGTCATCCCGAAGGCTCTGGTGCACAAGGAGGTTGCGGACGTCGACGCCGACGAGCTGATCGTCACCGACACGATGCGTGAGCGCAAGCGCATCATGGAGGACCGTGCCGACGCGTTCATCACGTTGCCGGGTGGGATCGGGACGCTCGAGGAACTGTTCGAGACCTGGACCGCCGGGTACCTCGGCATGCACGAGAAGCCGGTGGTGATGCTCGATCCCGTCGACCACTTCCGTGGCCTGCTGCACTGGCTCGAGGGGCTGCGCGGTCAGGGGTTCGTCGCGCAGCGTGCGTTGGACGGGCTGATCGTCACCGGTGACGTCGAGTCCGCGCTGGACGCCTGCGTGCGCTGAAAACGGTTCCGGTCGAGGGGTTCCGGGGACGGGTCGTAAAGGTTACTGTGAAGTAGGATCCGTTCCCTTTCGATTCTCCCTGCCCTCCCGACAAGGATGCCGATGAGTTCAGACGCCACCGCTTCGACGATCGGTCTCGTGCAGCTCGCACGACAACTGCCGGGGATGGCGACCGAACTGCCCAGCCTGGCTCGTGGAGCGCTCGGTCTGACCCGCAAGCCTGAGGCTCGTGAGTCGATCGGCCGGGTGTTCCAGGAACTGGCCCGACGCCAACCGGGCCGGCCCTTCATCCGATTCGAGGGGACGTCGATCGGCTACGGGGACGCCAACGCCCGGGTCAACCGCTACGCCGCCGTACTCGTGCAGCACGGTGTCCGGCGCGGTGACGTGGTCGGGATCCTGATGAAGAACCGGCCCGAGGCGTTGCTGCTGACCCTCGCGGTGGTCAAACTCGGCGCCGTCGCGGGCATGCTCAACCACAATCAGCGCGCAGATGTGCTGGCGCACAGCCTGTCCGTGCTGGACAGCCGGGCCCTGGTGGTGGGCGAGGAGTGTGGCGAGGCGATCACCTCGCTGAGCGGCGAGGTGCATGCCGAGACCGTGTTGTCCGTGGGCGATCTGAACCGGCTCGCGCAGGACGCGGACTCGTCGAACCCCGCTGTGTGCGAAGAGATCCGGGGTACGGAGCGGGCCTTCTACATCTTCACCTCGGGTACGACGGGGCTGCCGAAGGCCAGTCTGATGAGCCACTTCCGGTGGCTCAAGAGCATGTCGGGCCTCGGCGCGATGGGAGTTCGACTGCGCCGCAGCGACACTCTGTACTGCGCCCTACCGCTGTACCACAACAACGCCCTCACCGTGTCGCTGTCGTCGGTGCTCTCCGCCGGAGCCGCGATCGCGATCGGACGCAGCTTCTCCGCGTCCCGCTTCTGGGACGACGCGAAGGCCAACCGCGCCACGGCGTTCGTCTACATCGGCGAGATCTGCCGCTACCTGCTCAACCAGCCACCCCGGTCGGACGACCGCGACAACGGGATCCGCCTGATGGTCGGCAACGGTCTGCGGCCGGAGATCTGGACCGAGTTCACCGAGCGGTTCGGCATCGAGCGTGTCGCCGAGTTCTACGGCGCCAGCGAGTGCAACATCGCGTTCGTGAACGCGCTGGGCGTCGACCGCACCGCCGGGGTGTGTCCGCTGCCGTACGCGGTGGTGGAGTTCGACCCCGAGACCGGGCGCGCCCGCCGCGGCCCGACGGGGCGGTTGTGCCGCGTCGGCACCGGCGAGGTGGGTCTGCTGCTGTCGAAGGTGACCGACCGGGCACCGTTCGACGGGTACACCGATCCCGAGGCGAGCGAGAAGAAACTGGTCCGGAACGGGTTCAAGGACGGCGACTGCTGGTTCGACACCGGCGATCTGGTGCGCAGCCAGGGCTTCATGCACGTCGCGTTCGTGGACCGTCTCGGCGACACCTTCCGGTGGAAGGGTGAGAACGTCGCGACCACCGAGGTGGAGGGGGCACTGTCCGCGCACCCGGCGATCGAGCAGTCGGTGGTGTACGGCGTCGCGGTGCCCGGCACCGACGGCAAGGCGGGCATGGCGGCGGTGACGGTGCGCTCGGGTCACGCGCTCGACGGCGTCCGGCTCGCCGAGGAGTTGTACGCCCGGCTGCCGGCGTACGCGATCCCGCTGTTCGTGCGGGTCGTCGACTCGCTCGAGACCACATCGACGTTCAAGAGCCGCAAGGTGGAACTGCGCGAGGAGGGCTACGCGTCGACCGTCGACGAGCTGTACGTGCTCGCAGGTCGCACGGACGGATACCGGCCCGTCTACGACGGATACGCGCGGGACGTCGCCGAGGGGACTGCTCCCCGGGCGTAGTGAGACCTCGGTCATGCGAATATGGGGGCATGGCACCGCGCCCCGTCGCCGACGACGTCTCGGCTCCCGGACACGTCCTGCCCACCCTGTGTGGCAGGCCGGTCGCGACCGATCGTGCCCTCGTGATGGCGATCGTCAACCGCACCCCGGACTCGTTCTACGACCGTGGTGCGACGTTCTCGGACGAGGCGGCGATGGCGGCGGTCGATCGCGCGGTCGTGGAGGGCGCCGATCTCGTCGACATCGGGGGCGTCAAGGCCGGCCCCGGCACACTCGTCGATGCCGCGGAGGAGACGCGCCGCGTCGTGCCGTTCGTGGAGGCGATCCGGGCGCGCTACCCGGATGTGATCATCAGCGTGGACACGTGGCGCAGCGAGGTCGCCCGACTCGCGTGCGGTGAGGGTGCCGATCTGATCAACGACACGTGGGCGGGGGCCGACCCCGAACTGGTGGAGGTCGCGGCCGAACTCGGTGCCGGGATCGTCTGCTCCCACACCGGGGGAGCGGTGCCGCGCACGCGCCCGCACCGCGTCCGGTACACCGACGTGGTCGCCGACGTCCTCGCCGAGGTGGTCGGAGCGGCCGAGCACGCGTCGCGGTTGGGCGTGAAAGCGGACTCGATCCTCATCGATCCCACCCACGATTTCGGGAAGAACACCTATCACGGACTCGAATTGTTGCGTCGCGTGGAAGATCTCGTTAAGACCGGATGGCCCGTGCTGATGGCGCTCAGCAACAAGGATTTCATCGGGGAGACTCTGGGTGTGGAACTGGCCGAGAGGTTGGAGGGAACCCTGGCGGCGACCGCTCTGGCGGCCGCCGGCGGAGCCCGGGTGTTCCGCGTTCACGAGGTTGCCTCGACCCGGCGTGTGGTCGACATGGTCGCCGCGATCATGGGAACCAGGCAACCCGTCCGCACCGTACGGGGGTTGGCATGAGCATCACCGAAGCGTCGCGTACCTGGACGGACGCCAACAGTTGGGACCACCCGGACTGGAGCATCGCGGAACTCGAGCGGGCCAAGGCCGGGCGCACCGTGTCGGTGGTGTTGCCGGCACTCAACGAGGAGAAGACGGTCGCCGGTGTCGTCGACACCATCCACCCACTGCTGGGCGGGCTCGTCGACGAGCTGATCGTGCTGGACTCCGGCTCGTGCGACGCGACGGCAGAGCGCGCCGCGGCCGCCGGGGCGACGGTCATCAGCCGGGAGGACGCCGTCCCGGGCCTCGCTCCGGTGCCGGGCAAGGGCGAGGTGCTGTGGCGCTCCATCGCCGCGAGCACCGGTGACCTCATCGCGTTCGTCGACTCCGACCTCGTGGAGCCCGATCCGGCGTTCGTACCCAAGCTGCTGGGGCCGCTGCTCACCGTCGACGGCATACATCTGGTCAAGGGCTACTACCGACGTCCGTTACGGGTCAGCGGCACCGAGGACGCCAACGGCGGCGGTCGCGTCACCGAACTGGTGGCCCGGCCGATGCTGGCGGCGCTGCGCCCCGAACTGACCTGCGTCCTGCAGCCCCTCGGCGGCGAGTACGCGGGCACGCGCGAGCTGCTGTCGTCGGTGCCGTTCGCGCCCGGCTACGGCGTCGAGATCGGGCTGCTGCTCGACACCTACGACCGACTCGGGCTCGGTGCGATCGGCCAGGTCAATCTGGGTGTGCGTAAGCACCGGAACCGGCCGCTGTCCGAACTCGGGGTGATGAGCCGGCAGATCATCGGCACGATGCTGCGGCGCTGCGGTGTCGACGACACGGGAGCCGGCCTGACCCAGTTCCTGGTGGACGGCGACTCGTTCGTCCCGGCGCGGACCGATGTCGCGCTCACCGATCGGCCGCCGATGAACACCATCCGTCCCTGATCGACGCGCACGACGACGTTGCTGTCGGCGGTTCGTGACAGTATCGGGGCATGCTGACGGTCCTTCTGTACCTGTTGATCATGGTGCTGGTCGGTGGCCTGCTGTACTTCGCTGCGAGCATGGTGTTCGGCCGTTCCGAGGAGTTGCCGCCGATTCCGGCCGGCACCACCGCGACGGTGCTCCCCGCCGAGGGAGTCACCGGCTCCGACGTGCGCGCGCTCCGATTCCAGCAGACGCTGCGCGGGTACAAGGCGAGCGAGGTGGATTGGGCGCTCGACCGTCTGGGGCGGGAGATCGATTCCCTGCGAGCGCAATTGGAGAACCGGGCGGCCCCGGAACCGGCCGATCACGGGAAGGCCGCGGACGGGCCCGGCAGTGCGGAGCCGGAACTGTGAGCGCCGCCGGGATCGAGGTCGGTGCACCGTCGGAGGAGCGGGTGCGGTGCCCCTGGGCCACCGACAGCGACGGCTCCCGGATCTACAGCGACTACCACGATTTCGAGTGGGGGCAGCCGCTGCACGGCCGCGACGAGTTGTTCGAGCGACTGTGCCTCGAGGCGTTCCAGTCGGGGCTGTCCTGGATCACCATCCTGCGCAAGAGGCCGGCGTTCCGGGACGTCTTCGCGGACTTCGACCCCGAGATCGTCGCGGCCTACACCGAGTCCGACGTCACCCGGTTGCTCGGCGACGCTCGGATCGTCCGCAACCGAGCGAAGATCGAGGCCGTGATCGGTAATGCCCGTGCGGTCCTGGACCTCGCCGACACCGATCTCGACACGCTGCTCTGGTCGTTCGCTCCGCCGCGGCGCGCGCGGAGATTCGAACGAGTCGACGAGGTTCCGGCGGTCACACCCGAGTCCACCGCGATGGCCGAGGAGCTGAAACGTCGGGGCTTTCGTTTCGTGGGCCCTACCACGGCATATGCACTCATGCAGGCCACCGGGATGGTCGACGACCACATCGCCGCGTGCTGGGTCGAACCCCACGTGTGACGCTGTCTGATTCGGGTGGTTTTGTGCCTCAGCTTCCCGGCAACCCACTCGATAGGGAAGAATGGACCAAGAGCCTCGCCAATTGCTGACGAGGCATCCACGGTAACCCAGGCGCTAGAACAGTCCGGCGCAGATTTGGAGGGAGCAGAGGATGGCGGCCATGAAGCCCCGGACCGGGGACGGTCCCCTCGAAGCAACCAAAGAGGGACGAGGAATCGTCATGAGGGTTCCACTCGAGGGCGGTGGACGTCTGGTCGTCGAACTCACCCCGGAGGAAGCAGCAGCGCTGGGGGACGAACTCAAGGGTGTCACCAGCTAGCGGATCAATCCTCTTCGGTGTTCCGGCCGGGTCGGCAAGACGACCCGGCCGGACCCGTTGACGGGCGATCGGACCAGCGGGTGATCTCCGGAAAGGGCACGGCGGTACAGGTGCTGGCGGATGTGTGCGCGCTGTTGGCGTGCCCGCAGTGCGGTGACGAACTGGATCTGGTCGATCGTGCGCTGGTGTGCGCACGAGGCCACAGCTTCGACATCGCACGACAGGGATACGTCACGTTGCTGACCGGTGCCGCGACCAAGTTCACCGGGGACAGTCCCGAGATGATCGCCGCGCGCTGCGATTTCCTCGACGCAGGCCACTTCGATCCGCTCATGTCCGCGGTCGCCGAAGCCGTGGTGCAGACCACGGACGACGGTGTCGATCCGCGCATCCTCGAGATCGGTGCCGGCACCGGGCACTATCTCGCCCGAGTCCTGGACGCGTCCACGTCCGCACAGGGCATCGGGCTCGACGTCTCCAAGCCTGCGGCGCGGCGGCTGGCCCGGGCGCATCCGCGCGCTGCCGCCGTCGTCGCCGATGTGTGGCGTCAACTGCCCGTGCAGGACGCCGCCCTCACCCACGTCCTGTCGATCTTCGCTCCGCGCAATGCCGCCGAGATCGATCGAGTGCTCACGGACGAGGGCACCCTCGTCGTGCTCACCCCCACGGACCGGCACCTCGTCGAACTCGTGGAGTTGCTCGGCATGGTCCGCGTCGACGACCGCAAGGTCGAACGACTCGGGGAGACCGTCGCCGGACGCTTCGAACGGGCACACCGCACACCCGTCGAGACACGGATGATGCTGTCGCACCGAGACCTCGAAGACCTCGTGGGCATGGGTCCGTCGGCCCGTCATCTCACGGCCGAGCGCCGAGCCGAGGCCATCGCCGCGCTGCCCCAACCGTTCCCGGTGACGGCATCCGTCGTCGTCTCGACCTACCGCCGGCCCAGGACCTCGGTGTAGACGTCGAGGGTCTGCTGCGCGATACGGGCCCACGAGAACTCCGCCGTCGCCCGCAGACGGCCCGCCCGGCCCATCGCCGCGGCCCGGTCCGGATCGGTCGCCACCTCGTTCACGGCCGCCGCCAGCGCGTGCTCGAACGCCTCCGGCTCGTACGAGTTGTAGTGGACCAGCCGGCCGGTGACACCGTCCTGCACCACCTCCGGAATCCCGCCGACGTCGGAGGCGACCACCGCGGTTTCGCACGCCATCGCCTCGAGATTCACGATCCCCAACGGTTCGTACACCGACGGGCACACGAACACGGTCGCGGCCGAGAGTAGTTCCCGCACCTGGGTGGTGGGGAGCATGTCCCGGATCCAGACGACGCCGTCACGCCGGGCGGTCAGCTTCGCGACGGCCGCTTCGGTCTCGGCGGCCAACTCCGCGGTGTCGGGAGCGCCGGCGCACAGCACCAGCTGGATCGCCGGGTCGAAGTCGTGCGCCGCCGCGACCAGATGTCCGAGACCCTTCTGGCGGGTGATCCGGCCGACGAAGACCACGATGGGCCGCGCGGGATCGATGCCGTGCGTCGCCGGTACCGACACGGTGTTCGGCACCGCCGGACCGGGACACCACGCACCGGCGTCGATGCCGTTGTGCACCACGTGCACCCGGGCCGGATCGATCGCCGGATACGTGTCGAGGACGTCGGCGCGCATGCCGGCGCTGACCGCGATCACCGCGTCGGCGTGCTCCATCGCGTTGCGCTCGGACCACGACGACACTCGGTAGCCGCCACCGAGCTGCTCGGCCTTCCACGGCCGCCGCGGCTCGAGGGAGTGCGCGGTGATGATGTGCGGGACGTCGTACAGTTCGCCCGCCAGATGCCCGGCCAGGCCGGTGTACCAGGTGTGGGAGTGCGCGACGTCGGCCCCGCCCGCGGCGTACGCCATCCGCAGTTCGGCCGACAGGGTGCTCAGGGCCGGATTGGCGCCGGCGAGGAGGGGATCGGGGCCGTGGACGAACACGCCGTCGCGGGGCACGCCCATGCAGTGCACGTCGACGTCGCACAGCCGCTGCAGGTGGGCGACCAGCTCGGTGACATGGACACCGGCGCCACCGTAGATCTCCGGGGGGTACTCCTTCGTCATCATCGCGACCCGCACCGGCTAAACGTAACCGCCGGAACCCGTTCCGGCCAGCACGACCCCGCCCGTTCGGGGCAATGCTGGCGGCAGTGGGGGCAGGCCGATAGGTTGACGGTGTGAGGAGTCAGCCCCATGTGCTCGGGATCGTGCTCGCCGGTGGCGAGGGTAAGCGCTTGTACCCGCTCACCGCTGACCGCGCCAAGCCCGCAGTTCCCTTCGGTGGCGCCTACCGCCTCATCGACTTCGTGCTCAGCAATCTGGTGAACGCGGGGTATCTCCGGATCTGCGTGCTCACCCAGTACAAGTCGCATTCGCTCGACCGGCACATCTCGCAGACGTGGCGGCTGTCGGGATTCGCGGGCGAATACATCACCCCGGTACCTGCGCAGCAGCGGTTGGGTCCGCGCTGGTACACGGGCAGTGCCGATGCGATCTTCCAGTCCCTCAACCTCGTCTACGACGAGGATCCCGAGTACATCGTCGTCTTCGGCGCCGACCACGTGTACCGGATGGATCCCGAGCAGATGGTGCAGCACCACATCGACTCGGGAGCGGGGGTGACCGTCGCCGGGATCCGGGTGCCGCGCAGCGAAGCGTTCGCATTCGGGTGCATCGACAGTGACGAGACCGGCCGGATCACCCAGTTCCTCGAGAAGCCCGCCCACCCGCCGGGAACACCCGACGACCCCAATGTGACGTTCGCCTCGATGGGTAACTACGTCTTCACCACGAAGGTGCTCGTCGACGCGATCCGCGCCGACTCCGAGAACTCCGACTCCGACCACGACATGGGCGGAGACATCATTCCGGCACTCGTCGACGCCGGTCTCGCGTCGGTCTACGACTTCAAGAACAACGTGGTCCCCGGCGCGACGGACCGTGACCGCGGCTACTGGCGGGACGTGGGCACCATCGATGCGTTCTACGACGCGCACATGGATCTCGTGTCCGTCCACCCGGTGTTCAACCTCTACAACCGGCGCTGGCCGATCCGCGGCGGCGCCGAGAACCTGGCACCGGCGAAGTTCGTCAAGGGCGGGCTGGCACAGGAGTCCGTCGTCGGCGCCGGATCGATCCTGTCCGCGGCCACCGTCCGCAACTCGGTGCTCAGTTCCAACGTGATGGTCGAGGACGGCGCCACCGTCGAGGGCAGCGTCCTGATGCCCGGCGTCCGCGTCGGCAAGGGCGCCGTGGTGCGCCGCGCGATCCTCGACAAGAACGTCGTGGTCGGGGAGGGCGAGATCATCGGCGTCGACCTCGAACGGGACCGCCAGCGGTTCGCCGTCAGTAATGGCGGCGTCGTCACGATCGGCAAGGGCGTCTGGATCTAGGGCCGGTAGCCCCGTCCCCGGGCATCCCCTGCCGGCCGGGTCAGTGCCGGGCGGCGCAGAGAAGACCGTCGCCCACCGGGAACAGCACGCGAGTGAGGCGGTCGTCCTCGGCGATGGTCCGTGCGGCCTCCCGGACCGCGACCGTCGTGGCATCACGCTGGCCGGGATCGGCCACCCGGCCGCCCAGCAGCGCGTTGTGGAGCACGATCACCCCGCCCGGACGCAGCAATCGCACACCCTCCCGCACGAAGTGCGGGTGATCGGCGGGCGCGTTGTCGACGAACACCAGGTCGTATGCCGAATCGGCGAGGCGCGGCAGGACATCGAGGGCGCGGCCGTTGATCAGCCGGGTCCGGGACGGTGCGATGCCTGCCACCCGGAACGCCTGCTTCGCGGCACGCTGGTGCTCGGGTTCGCTGTCGATCGTGGTGAGGACGCCGTCCTCGCGCATGCCGCGGAGCAGCCACAAACCGCTGACGCCCGCGCCGGTGCCGACCTCGACAACGGTCTTCGCGTCGAGCATCCTGGTGAAGAGCGCGAGTGCGGCACCGACCGGCGGGGGCACCGGCGCGGCGCCGAGTTCCGAGGCCCGGTCCCGTGCGGCGGTCAGCATCTCGTCCTCGAGGATCGAGTCCTCGGTATGGGTGAGAATCCGTTCGGCGTTCGTGTGCACGCAATAGAGGCTAGCCGCGCCGCGTTCGCGATTCCTCGAGGCACGCTCGTCCGGACAATTCGGCGCCCGCCTCGGTCAGATTCTCAGGCCCCGCTCAGCTTGTTCATAGTGCGCACATATCGGGGTGCGACAGGGTGAGTGCAACGTCGGACGACTAGACCGCACGGCGTGAAGATCGCGACCATCGGATGGTGGGAACAATTCCGGGTTCCCGGGAGTTGAACCTCCACAATCCCGTGTCTCGAGATCAGCGGTCCTGAGTAGGAGGATCCACCCATCCTGATGATCAATGCCGAACGCACACCCACACCCACCGCCGACGACATCACGGCGGGCACAGTTTCAGGTGTGTCCGCTGAAGGCATCGACGTCGAATGCTCCGAACCGACCGGCACGGCCGCGTTCGACGCTACGGGTGACCGGGCCGCGATGCCGTCGTGGGACGAATTGGTCCGCGAGCACGGCGACCGCGTCTACCGGCTGGCCTACCGGCTGTCGGGCAACGCCCAGGACGCCGAGGACCTGACGCAGGACACGTTCATCCGTGTCTTCCGGTCGCTGCAGAACTACCAGCCCGGCACGTTCGAGGGTTGGCTGCACCGGATCACCACCAACCTCTTCCTGGACATGGTGCGTCGTCGCAACCGCATCCGGATGGAGGCGCTGCCCGAGGACTACGACCGGGTCCCGTCGGATTCGCCGAACCCCGAGCAGATCTACCACGACGCGCGTCTGGCCCCCGACCTGCAGTCGGCGCTGGACTCGCTGGCACCGGAGTTCCGCGCCGCGGTGGTCCTGTGTGACATCGAGGGGCTGTCGTACGAGGAGATCGGTGCGACACTCGGTGTGAAGCTGGGTACTGTTCGCAGCAGGATCCACCGCGGACGGCAGGCACTACGTGACCATCTGGCCGCGAATGGAAAGGTTGACTCCGAGCAGATCGGTGTCGGGTAGTGGTGCAGGAGGGTTTGATGACGCAGGCGCGCAGACCTCGTCAGTTCGGCTCCACCGAGCATCTGGCGAGCGAGGCGATCGCCTCGTACGTGGACGGCGAACTCCGCATGAACGCGTACCTGCGCGCCTCCCAGCACCTGGCCCTGTGCCCCGAGTGCGCCGCGGAGGTCGACGCGCAGCAGCAGGCACGGATTGCACTGCGCCATGCCGGTGAGGTCGCCATGCCGAGTTCCCTGCTGGGCCTGCTGAGCCAGATTCCGCGCTGTCATGTGTCCGACCCCGAGAACACGCCCCCGCGGGATTCCGCACCGGGCATCATCTCGTTCGACCCGAGCAGCGATCTTTCCCGTCGCTGGCCGTTCCGTCGGCGCCGCTGACGGTGCCTCCCGGCACATCACCGTCCTGATCGGTGATACTGGCATGCGTGACTGACGCACACGAGGGGGACATGCGCGCGTGACCGCTGATTCGAGGACGCCGGGGACGGCGGACGGCGACACCCCCGACACCGGCGGCGCGGGTTCCGACCGTCAGGACGGGCCGCGGCTGGCGCCCCGGCCGGTGTATCGCCCCCACGTCGACCCCACGGCACAGCACGCGTTCGGTCGCCCGGCGGACGTGAACGGCTCCTTCGTGCCGGAGTCCGCACACCGCGCCTCCGGCGCGCCCACGATCCGCCTCGGTGCGCCCGACGCGGTCATGGCCGAGGCATTCGGTCGTCCCGCGGGCGAGCCGGATTCGATCCAACGCGGTCCCGAGGGTGTGGCCGAACTCCCCTCGGACGCCCCGACCGGAGACCCGTGGCGCGACCCCGAGGCCGCTGTCCGGCTCGGCCCTCCCGCCGAGGCCACCGTCGGCCCCGAACCGCTGCCTCCCGCCCCCAAGCTCGGCGTCCGGGACATCCTGCTGGGCGATCGCATCGAACGGAAGGCGCTCGCGGCCCTCGCCGCCACGGCCCTCGCGATCGGCCTGGTGGGCGGCCTCATCGCCACCGCGGTCACCTCCGACCGCGGAGCACTCACGAGCGATCGGGTGACCCTGTCACAATCCGACAGCGACGACGACGCCCCACAGGGGCAGATCGCCACGGTCGCCGACGCGGTCCTGCCGTCGGTGGTGTCGATCCAGGTGTCGCAGGGCGAGCAGTCCGGAACCGGTTCGGGCGTCGTCGTCGACGGCGCCGGCTACGTCGTCACCAACAATCACGTCATCTCGATGGCCGCGGCCGATCCGGGGAACTCGACCATCCGCGTCACGTTCTCCGACGGCACCAAGGTGCCGGCGCAGATCGTCGGCCGCGACATCAAGACCGACCTCGCGGTCCTCAAGACCGAGGCGGAGAACCTCACCGTCGCCGACCTCGGCCGGTCGGAAGACGTGCGCGTCGGGCAGGACGTCGTGGCGGTCGGCTCGCCGCTCGGCCTGAACAAGACCGTGACCCGCGGCATCGTGAGCGCCCTGCAGCGTCCGGTGCGGCTCAGCGGTGAAGGCACCGACACCGACGCCGTGATCGATGCCGTCCAGACCGACGCCGCGATCAACCCCGGCAACTCGGGCGGCCCTCTGGTCGACATGGAGGGCCGCGTGATCGGCATCAACTCGGCGATCCGATCCGAGAGCGGCGGCTCGGTGGGTCTGGGCTTCGCCATCCCGATCGACGACGTCACCGCGGTCGCGCAGGAACTGATCCGCAACGGCGTCATGCATCATCCGGAAATCGGTGTCAACGCCCGCACCGTCATCAACGACGCGACCAGCGGTGCCCAGGTGGCCAATGTGCAGTCCGGCAGTCCGGCGGAGCAGGCCGGCATCGTCGAGGGCGACGTGATCGTCAAGGTCGGTGATCGGACCGTGTCGAGTGCCGACGAGCTGGTCGTTGCCGTGCACGACCAGACGGTGGGACAGCAGGTTCCGGTGCAGCTGGTCCGCTCCGGGCGGCTCGTGGACCTCCAGGTGACGCCCACATCGGACTGACTCGGGTGTCCAGTTCGTGACAAGCATGTGATATTTGCGGATCGTGCGAGCGATTCCGGCCTCGGGCACGTACTCTGAACCCGTGTTTGGCAACATCGGCTGGGGCGAGTTCATGGTGCTCCTCATCGCAGCGCTCGTGATCCTCGGACCCGAGCGGCTTCCTGGCGCCGTCAGCTGGGTCACCAAGACGATGCGTCAGGTCCGGGACTACGCGAGCGGCGCCAGCCAGCAACTCAAGGACGAGCTGGGCCCGGAGTTCGACGACCTCCGCAAGCCGCTGTCGGATCTCAACGAGCTGCGGGGGATGACGCCGCGGGCGGTCATCACCAAGCACCTGCTCGACGGTGACGACTCGATCCTCACCGGCAACTTCGACAAGGCCGGCGGCAACGGTTCGTCGAGTGGACCGTCCGTGACGGGGCCGACCTCCAAGCCGCTCGCCGCCGGGGAGCGTCCCCCGGTCGATCCCGACGCCACGTAGCCCGGCACACACCGCGACTTCTCACGAAAACGGGGGGGGGGGGGGGGGGGGGGGGGGGGGGGGGGGGTG
>NZ_JBXAJP010000001.1:0-51856 GCF_058797375.1 Prescottella sp. GW823-FHT02E09 | reverse complement strand
CCCCCCCCCCCCCCCCCCCCCCCCCCCCCCCCCCCCCCCCCGTTTTCGTCGGTGCTACAGGTGCCGGGTGGTGTCGATGCCGAGCGACATCCCCGCGAGGCCACGGGCACGCACGGACAGCTTGTCGGCGATGTCGCGCAGCGCTGTGCCGGCCGGCGAATCGGGGGCGCCGAGCACGATCGGCAGTCCGGCGTCGCCGCCTTCGCGGACGGCCTGTTCGAGCGGGATCTGCCCCAGCAGGGGAACCTTCGCGCCGACCGCCTTGGTGAGCCGGTCCGCGACGGCCTGTCCGCCGCCCGAGCCGAACACCTCCATCCGGGTGCCGTCGGGCAGTTCCATCCACGACATGTTCTCCACGACACCGGCGATGCGCTGACGGGTCTGCAGCGCGATCGCGCCGGCCCGCTCGGCGACCTCGGCGGCCGCCTGCTGCGGTGTGGTGACGACGAGGATCTCGGCGCCGGGAATGAGCTGAGCGACGGAGATCGCGACGTCACCGGTGCCGGGCGGAAGGTCCAGCAGCAGCACGTCGAGATCGCCCCAGAACACGTCGGCGAGGAACTGCTGCAGCGCGCGGTGCAGCATGGGTCCGCGCCACACGACCGGGGTGTTGCCCTGCGTGAACTGGGCGATCGAGATCAGCTTCACGTCGTGGGACTGCGGCGGCATGATCATCCGCTCCACCTGGGTGGGCTTGGCGTCGGTGCCGAGCATGCGGGGCACGGAGTGGCCGTAGATGTCGGCGTCGAGCACGCCCACCGACAACCCCTTCGTGGCCATGGCTGCGGCCAGATTCACTGTGACGCTGGACTTCCCGACGCCGCCCTTGCCGGACGCGACCGCGTAGACGCGGGTGAGTGAGCCGGGCTGGGCGAACGGGATCACCGGCTCGGTGGAATCGCCGCGGAGCGAGCGACGTAGCTCGGTCCGCTGCTCGTCGCTCATCACGTCGAGGTCGACGCGGATCGCGCCCGCACCCTCGACGTCCGCGACGGCCTTGGTGACGCGTTCGGTGATCTCGGTCCGCAGCGGGCAACCCGCGGTGGTGAGGTAGATGCCGATGTCGACACTGCCGTCGTCGCCGATCTCGATGCTTTTGACCATTCCGAGTTCCGTGATGGGTTTACGGATCTCGGGGTCCTGCACCCGCGACAGTGCGGTGCGGACGGCGGTCTCGCTCAGGGCTGCCATGCCCCCATGGTAGGCGGCGCCGTCATGCGACCGGGCCCGGTGGGGGTGCGGGTGCCTCCGCAGGCTCGGCAGGCGGGCAGAAGACGAGGCACGGCAGCGTCGGAAGCCCGGGGATGACCGGCAGCGGCATGGGCGCCGGAGCAGGTGCGGGAACCTGATCGGCCGGCGGTGCCGCGGGGGGCGGTGTGGCCGACGTGGACTCGGGGGCCGCGTCCGCCACCGACACTGCCTCCGAATCCGGCGCCCGCTCGGGCGGGGCGGGGGTGACGGGCACCGACGGGGCGGCCGTACCGCCGGTCCGATAGGCGGCCGACCAGCCGAGGACGTTCGCCATGTACGTCGTCGAGTTGTTGTAGCGCAGCACGGCCCTCGACTGTTGGGCCGCGTCGTTCAGGTTCAGGCCACCGGAGCACAGGTACCGCGCCGCCGCGAGGGAGGCGTCGAAGACGTTGTTGGGGTCGGCGACGCCGTCGCCGTTGCCGTCCGACGCGTAGTGCGCCCAGGTGCTCGGGATGAACTGCATCGGGCCGACGGCGCGATCGTGCGTCGGATCACCGTCGAGCAGACCCCGATCGGTGTCGGTGATGATCTCGTTGCCTGCCAGGTGCCCGTTGAGGGTGGGGCCCAGGATCGGTGTGACGGTGGTGCCCGCCGCATCGGTCTGGCCACCGCCGGCGTGACCGGACTCGATCTTCCCGATGCCGGCGAGGAGATTCCACTGCAGCCCACAGCCCGGCTGGGCGCTGGCCATCGTGAGCTCGGCCGACCGGTAGGCGTTGAGGACGATCTCCGGGATGCCGAGCGGGCCGACCACCACGGGGACCGGCACCGAGCGCGGCGCGGCGCCGGGCAGCAGGTTCGCCGGGTCCGGGATCGGCGGTGTCGCGGCAGGCTTCGCCGTGCGCAGCTGGCGCTCGGGCCGGGGTGCGGCGGGGACGAGCCCGACGGTCGGGATGAGGGCCGCCTGCGCGGCCGGAGGCTCGGTGCCGGGATCCAGATCGTGGGTAGCGGCGGCCGACGTCGACTCGGTGGGAGGGGCCGCGAACACGCCACCTATGGATGACGCTGCTGTCACGAATCCGGCAAGGACGAGGGCCGACACTCCGACAGTTCCACGCACGCGCACTCTCTCAACCCCTCCTTGCAGGAACCTGCATCCACGCTCGGCCACCCCGTACGGAGCGTTCCGTCGGATACATCTCGAACGATGTGACACACGTTACATATCGGTGACCGGTCGTGTCGGGGAACCGCGGCACCCGTGGCGATCGTCCGCTGTGTCCGGGCTACTTGCGGGCGCCGCGGGCCTTCGGGGGTGGGGCGGGTTCGCCGTCATCGTCCTGCCGGGCGTCGCGCTCGGCGAGGATCTGCTTGAGGTCGTCGAGTTCGCGGCGGAGGTAGTCACGGGTGGCGACCTCACCCACCGCCAGCCGCAGCGCGGCCAGTTCGCGGGCGAGGAACTCGGTGTCCGCCTTGGTCTGCTCGGCGCGCGCCCGGTCTTCCTCGAGCGATACGCGGTCACGGTTCTCCTGCCGGTTCTGGGCCAGCAGGATCAGCGGAGCGGCATACGCGGCCTGCGTCGAGAAGGCGAGGTTCAGCAGGATGAACGGGTAGGGGTCCCACTGCAGACTCACCGCGAAGACGTTGAGCGCGACCCACACGATCACGATCACGGTCTGGATGAGCAGGTAACGGCCGGTGCCGAGGAACCGCGCGATGTTCTCGCTGACCCGGCCCACGGCCTCGACGTCGATGTGCATGCGCAGCCCGCGAGTCCCGCGGGGGGTCTCGAGGCGCTGGCGTCCGGTCGGCTCACTCATCGCCGGCCTCCTCTTCGCGCCAGTCGGTCGGCAGCAGGTGGTCGAGCACGTCGTCGACGGTCACCGCGCCGAGCAGGTGGTGCTCGTCGTCGACGACCGGCGCGCACACCAGGTTGTAGGTGGCGAAGTACCGCGTGACGGTCGCGAGCGAGTCCTCGGGATCGAGTCGGGGCAGGTCGTCGTCCAGCACGCCGCCGACCAGGCTCGCGGGTGGCTCGCGGAGCAGCCGTTGCAGGTGGACGCACCCCAGATAGCGGCCGGTCGGCGTCGCAGTCGGAGGCCGCACCACGAAGACCATGCTCGCGAGCGCGGGCGTCAGGTCGGCGTTGCGGGCGCGAGCCAGTGCCTCTGCGACCGTCGTGGACGGTGTCAGCACCACCGGTTCGGGCGTCATGAGCCCGCCCGCGGTGTCGGGGGAGTGCTCGAGGAGACGTCGGACCGGCGCGGAGTCCTCGGGATCCATCAGCTGCAGCAGCGACTCGGCGTCCGTCTCGGGCAGCTCACCGAGGAGGTCGGCGGCATCGTCGGGGTCCATCGCCTCGAGCACGTCCGCGGCGCGCTCGACCTCGAGATGGAGCAGCAGGTCGGTCTGGTCGTCGGCGGGCAACTCCTGCACGACGTCGGCGAGACGTTCGTCGTCGAGCGCGAGAGCCACCTCGTGCCGGCGCTTCTCGGGAAGCTCACGCATCGCGTGCGCGACGTCCGCGGCGCGCATGCCGTCGAACTGCATCAGCAGCTGTGAAACGCCCTGACCGGGCATCGCCAGCGCGGTCGGGGTCAGTCCGTGCACGTGCTGCCAGTCGACGACGTGGATCGCCGACCGGCGGCCGAGCCGCCCACGGGGGGCGCGCACCGCGACCCTCGACACCACCCAGTCGCGGGTCCGGGTGAGTTCGATACCGAGGTCGACGACCACGACGTCGGCGCCGATCGCGTCGGTGACTTCCGGATCGTCGATCCGGACGCGGGAATCGAGGACCTGAGCGAGCGCGAGGATCTCGGTCGGACGCTGGTCGAAACGGCGCAGGCTCACGTTGCCGGTCTTGAGGGTGACCGATGCCGGCTCGATCGCGGTGACACGGAGCATCGGCACGAAAATTCTCTTGCGCGTGAACATCTCGATGACCAGGCCCAGAACGCGCGGCGGCTGTCTGCCTATTCGGATCGTCAGCACCACGTCCCGCACGCGCCCGATCGACTCGCCGTCCGGTCCGAGAACCACCAGGCCGGCGAGCCTGGCTGCGAATACCTTGTTCACAGCTGCCATGATGAAAAGGCTAGATCCTTGCTCGGAAATCCACTGAATTCGGAGGGCCGTTCGGTCATGACTTCTCGTATCAGGCCACGTCGGTCCGTCCTGGCGGTGCCGGGGTCGAGCAGGAAGATGATCGACAAGGCGAAGGGGTTGCCGGCCGACGAGATCTTCCTCGACCTCGAGGACGCGGTCGCGCCGATCGCGAAGGCCGAGGCGCGGGCACGGATCGTCGACGCCCTCAACGAGGACGGGTGGGGCGAGCAGATCAAGGTGGTGCGGGTCAACGACTGGACCACCGAGTGGACGCATGCAGACATCGCGACCGTCGTGGGCGGTGCGGGCGCCAACCTCGACGCCGTGCTGCTGCCGAAGGTGCCCGACGCCAGTCACGTTCAGGCGCTCGACCTGCTGCTGACCCAGGTCGAGAAGGCCAACGGTCTCGAGGTGGGCCGGATCGGCATCGAACCGCAGATCGAGAACGCGATCGGGCTGACGAACATCAACGCGATCGCGACCGCGAGCCCGCGCGTGCAGACGCTGGTGTTCGGGCCCGCGGACTTCATGGCCAGCATCAACATGCGCACGCTCGTGGTCGGCGAGCAGCCTGACGGGTACGACCGCGGAGATGCGTACCACCACATCCTGATGACGATCCTGATGGCCGCGCGGGCACACGACCTGCAGGCCATCGACGGCCCGTACCTGCAGATTCGTGACGTCGACGCGTTCCGCCGCTCGGCGCAGCGGACGGCCGCACTCGGCTTCGACGGCAAGTGGGTCCTGCACCCCACCCAGATCGATGCCGCGAATGAGGTCTTCAGTCCCCGGCAGGAAGATTTCGACCAGGCGGAGCTGATCCTCGACGCGTACCAGTTCCACACCTCGGCGGACGGTGGCGGGCGCGGCGCGGTCATGCTCGGCGACGAGATGATCGACGAGGCGAGCCGCAAGATGGCGCTGGTGATCTCGGCGAAGGGGCGGGCCGCCGGCATGTCACGTACGTCGTCGTTCACGCCGCCCGTGAACGGGTAGGCGCCCGTCGCTCGGTGCGGGCACAATTGATATCAAGAACCGGACATCGGTAGAACCGGACATATCGCACGCCCCCAGCAGGAGAGACGAAGACGATGACGAATCCACTCTCACAGCCGAACCGACAGGGCCGCGGGCTACCGACGCCGCCCACCGGCTGGCCCATCGGTTCGTATCCGACGTACGCCGAGGCACAGCGTGCCGTGGACTACCTGTCGGATCAGGAGTTCTCGGTCGAGGACGTCACGATCGTCGGCGTCGACCTGATGCAGGTCGAGCGGGTCCTCGGCAGGCTCACCTGGACCAAAGTCATTGGTGGCGGCATCGTTTCGGGTGCCTGGTTGGGCGTGTTCTTCGGCTTGTTGCTCGGCATCTTCACCGGTGGGTTCCTCGGGCCGCTGCTGGTCGGCGTGTTCGGTGGCATCATCTTCGGGCTGATCTCCACCACGATCCCGTACGCGGCGGCTCGTGGCACGCGCGACTTCTCGTCGACGATGCAGTTGGTGGCCGGACGCTACGACGTGCTGTGCGACCCCAAGACGGCCGAGACCGCGCGCGACATGCTGGCCAAACTGGCGCTCTAGCCGACCGGCACCGGTTCCGCTCCGGCCGGCCGGCGTCGATGGGACTTCGCGGTCGCGAGGAACACCAGAACGGCCGCGGCCACCGAGCATCCGGCGCCGATGGCGAACGCGATCAGGTAGGCGTCCACCGCGGCGCCGCCACCGGCGACGGTGTGGGTGGTCAGGAGTGTCGCCAGTAGGGCGCTCGCCACGCTGCTACCGACGGTCCGGGCGATCGAGTTGACGCTGTTGGCGACCCCCGTCAGGCCCGGTTCCACCTCCGCGACCAGCAGTGCCGGCAGGGATGCGTACGACAGGCTCGTGAACGCACACATCAGTATCGACGCGCACACCACCTGCCACGGGTGTTCGTGTGCCACGACCATCGAACCGAACCCGAGCACGCCCAGCACGGACGCCGCCGCCATCACGCTGCGCGGACCGAACCGGGTGATGAGCATGCCGCTGCAGATCGACGCGATCACGCCCACGGTCGCACCGGGCAGGATGAACATCACGCTGGCGCGCATCGGATCGGCGTCGAATCCGTAGCCGACGATCCCGCGGGAACTCTGCACGAAGTACATCACCGCGGTGACGTTGACGAACATGCCGGCGCCGACGAGCAGACCGGCGAGGTGGGTGAACAGCACGGGCCGGTGAGTGAGCATCGCCGGTGGTACCAGCGGCCGGCTGATCCGGCGTTCGACGGCGAACCAGACGCCCAGCACGACGAGGCCGCCCACGGCGCAGCCGATCGTCGCGGGCGACGTCCAGCCCCACCGGACGCCCTCGGCCAGCGGCATCAGCAGCAACACGAGCCCCGCGCCGAGCAGGGCGGCGCCGGCCCAGTCGACCCTGCCTGGGGTGGGGTTCGGGCGGGACGGCACCGTCACGACGACGCCGACGATCGCGATGATCGTCATGCCCATCGCGAGCCAGAACACCCGTCGGTAGTCGGTGCCCTCCGAGACGAGCAATCCGGTCAGCACCATCCCGATGGCACCGCCGAAACCGAGCGTGCCGGACAGCAGCCCCATCGCCGACGTCAGTTGCTTCGGCGTGAACTCGTCCCTCAGGATCGCGATGCTCACCGGGAAGGCCGCGAACGACAGGCCCTGCAACACCCGGGCGACCAGCAACCACGGCAGCGACTCGGTGATGGAACCGAGGATCGACCCGGCCAACACCACCACCAGGACGCCCAGCAGGACCGTTCGCTTGCGCCGCAGATCGGCCATGCGACCCACCACGGGCGTGGTGACCGCCGCCGCGAGGAAGCTCGCGGTGAGCGTCCAGCCGATCGCGGTCGGTCCGACGTCGAGTTGGTGACCGATCACGCCGGACAGGGGGATGACGACGGTCTGCTGGACCGACGCGACGAGGATGACGAAGCAGAGGGTGGCGGTCAGTGCGGTGCCGGGCGGTCGGGTGGCGTTGCGGGGCAAGGTGGCTCCTGGGCGAAACTTGTGCGAGATCGAGCAAACGCGGTGAAGCAAGATGCGCGAGGCAAGGGGTGGTGCAAATTGGTTAATTCATCTAACTAGTGCGTCGGTGCGGTGTTGTCCAATCGGTCTCCCTCTGGTCGGGAGAGGTTCGAAGTAGGTTCGAGCACATGAACGTTCGACGCACGCACTCGACCACCGTCCGGCCCCGCACGTTGTCGCAGCGTTCGGTGGGGCGGGCGACGCTCGCGCGTCAACACCTGCTGCGGCGCAGCGACGGCGACACGCCGACTGCGGTCGAGCACCTGTACGGACTGCAGGCGCAGTCCCCGTCGGCGCCGTACTTCGCGTTGTGGTCGCGGCTGAAGGGATTTCGTCCCGAGACTCTCTCCGCGCTCGTCGAGAGCGGCGAGGTCGTCCGAATCGCCTTGATGCGCGGCACCGTCCACCTGGTGGCCGCCGACGATGCGTTCGCGCTCCGTGCCCTCGTCCAACCGCTGTTCGATCGGGACCTCGACACCAACACGCAACACGGTCCGCAGCTGGCCGGGATCGACCGGGGCGAACTCGCGGCGGTCGGACGGCAACTCGTCGAGCAGGAACCCCGCACGATGGCACAGTTGCGCCCGCTGTTGGCCGAGCGGTGGCCCGGTCGCGACCCGAACGCGCTCGCCCACGGGGTGCGGGGACTGGTACCGCTCGTGCAGCTTCCACCCCGCGGTCTGTGGGGTCGCTCGGGATCTCCGGTGTGCACCACCCTCGACTCGTGGGTGGGAAGGCCCGGCGGGCCTGCTCCCTCGGTCGAACGGATGGTGCTCCGGTACCTCGCGGCGTACGGCCCCGCGAGCGTGCGCGACGTCCAGGCCTGGTCCGGCCTCACCCGACTGGGGGAGGTGGTCGATCGGCTGCGGCCCGAACTCGAACGCTTTACGTCGGAATCGGGGGCCGAACTGTTCGATCTTCCGGATGCCCCGCGGCCCGACACCTCGGTCCCCGCGCCGGTGCGGTTGCTCGCGCCGTACGACAACATCCTGCTCTCGTACGCCGATCGCACCCGCTTCCTCGCCGACGAGCACCGGCGGACGCTGTTCACCCAGAACGGGATCGTCAAGCCCGCGTTGCTCGTCGGCGGCACCGTTGCCGGATGGATCGCACCGCGCCGGGAAGATGCGACCGCGGTGCTCGACGTCGCGACCTTCCGCGCCCTCGCGCGCACCCACGTCACGGCACTGGAGGCGGAGGGCCGGCGCCTGCTGCGCTTCGCGCATCCCGACGCCGAGACGTTCGATGTGCGGATCGGGCGAGCGGAGTGAGCCTCGTACGCCCCGGTGTTAGATGGGTGTGTGACTGACAGTGTTGTCTCCGCCGTACGCGCACATCTCGACCGGTACATCGGCGGGCCCGAGCCGACCGCCGCATCGGTGACCTTCCTCGGAGTCGAACCCGTCGACGTCCTGCGCTACCCGGGCGACGGCGATGCGCCCGTCTGCTACGCCACTCTGGGGTGCGCCCGGCACCCGATGGGTGATCCGAGCGACATGATCGCCGACCCGACGCGCGGTCCACGCGCCGAACTGGTCCTGAGCCTCGTCGGTGGCGCGGGCGTCGCGTCCGGTGTGCACCGCACGTTGGCCGTCCTCGCCGCCGCACCGTCCGTCGAGGGCGTGGTGCTCAAGCCGGACGGGTTGATCGACCTGGGGGAGCCGCTGTGGAAGGGTGTGCCGTTCACCGCGGTTCTGCTGGGGCCCAGCGAGATCCCGGACCTCGTGCTGCCCGAACCGCTGGACCCCGTCCAGTTCCTCTCGGTGGTGCCGCTGACAGGGACCGAGGCTGCGTGGGTGCGTCTGCGCGGGGCCGCCGCGCTGCGTGAGGCCTGGGCAGAGGCCGGAATCGACGTGCGTGACCCCGATCGGGGCGCCGCCGCGCTGTGACCCGTCGGTAAAGCGGGCGCAGCGCGCACCTTTCGGACCTGACACACTGGACCGGTGCGTATCGATCTCCACACCCACTCGACCGCCTCCGACGGCACGGACACGCCGACGGAACTGGTACGGGCCGCGGCCCGGGCCGGAGTCGACGTACTCGCGATCACCGACCACGACACCACCGCGGGCTGGCGTGAGGCCGCTGCCGCCCTTCCTACCGGAATGCAACTGGTGCGGGGCATGGAGATGTCGTGCGAGGGGCGGGGCGAGGACGGTCGTCCGGTTGCCGTGCACCTGCTTGCCTACCTGTTCGATCCGAGTGCGCGCGAGTTCGCCGTCGAGCGGGAGCGCCTGCGCGGTGAGCGAGTGGCACGCCTGCGCGCGATGGCGAAGCGGATGGCCGACGACGGCCTGCCGATCGATCCCGACGCGTTGATGGCCGAGGCCGGCCCCGCAGTCGGGCGTCCGCACCTGGCGCAGGCGCTCGTCCGTGCCGGCGTGGTGGCCAGCGTCGGCGAGGCGTTCACCGACCTGTTGTCGACCAGGAGCCCCTACTACGTGCACAAGGTCGACACTCCGCTCGAGCACGCGGTCCGCATGGTCGCCGGCGCCGGCGGGGTGAGTGTCATCGCGCACGCCCGCGCCCGCACCCGCGGTCGGCTGCTGTCGCTCGACCACATCCGTGAACTCGCCGAGCAGGGGCTCGGCGGGCTCGAGGTCGACCATCCCGATCACGACGACCACGATGTCGAGGTGCTGCGTTCGCTGGCATCCGAACTGGATCTGATCACCACCGGGTCGTCGGACTACCACGGGTCGAACAAGAGCATCGAGCTCGGCCGGCACACCACCGACCCCGGTGCATTCGACGCGCTGGTGGCGCGCGCGAGTGGCGTGCCAGTGCTCTCCGGCAGCGACGTCACGATCGGGGGCAGCGGCCGGTGATGGGGGGCGGATTCGACGGCGTCCGTCGTCGGCGGGACTCGTGGCCGGTGCGCACCCTGCGGGGGCTGTCGGGCGTCGTGGCGGGCGGTGTCGTGGTCCTCACGCTCGTCGTGATCGGTACCGCCTACCTCTCGTCGGACCGTGGATTCCCCGGCCCGGGTGGCGAGTCGATCACCGCGCACGTCCTCGCGAGTGTGGCCGTCGTGGGGTTGCAGGTGTTCGCGGATCGGCGCCGCGGAGGAGCCGCCGCGGTGTCCGCGATCGCGGTGCTGGCGATTACCGGGCTGTTGCTGTGGAGCCAGTGGTGGTCCTGACTGCTCGTGTTCGGCGGCATTCGTGGTGCGGCGTGGTGTCGAGTGCGTCGCAACTGAGTCCTCACAGGTAGAACGCGTTTTCGGTGAGGTTCCGACCGATCCGACGGATTTGATTCCTGCTTCCCGATGGTGCAGAATTACTGCACTCCGCGAGGGTGCTACCGCCCTTCGTCGGAGTTTTCCAAGGTGGCAGAACTTGAGCCAGGGCCCACCCCGCCCGGCGCCATCACGCTCCGGCAGTAGTGCAGCGATCGCGCGCCCCGGTAGCTGCAACCGATCAAATCCTGTGTTTCGAAGTGCTGTCTCGTTTTCATCTCACCGAGGCGGTTACTTCTCAGTAACCAGGACCCGAGTGAGTCTGGCCTCAAGAGGAGTGTCATCGTGTCCCCTGTGTCTGAAGCTTCCGTAACGCCAAAGGTCGAAATCACCGACGAGGATATTTTCGCGGGCCACATCGGTGGCAAGCTCTCAGTCGAGACAACCGCGCCCCTCGATTCCCAGCGTGCGCTGTCGATTGCGTACACCCCCGGTGTTGCGCAGGTCAGCCGGGCGATCCACGCCGACGAGACGCTGGCCGATCGCTACACGTGGACCAACCGTCTCGTGGTCGTCGTCAGTGACGGCACCGCCGTCCTGGGCCTCGGCGACATCGGGCCCCGCGCCTCGCTCCCGGTCATGGAGGGCAAGTCGGCGCTGTTCAAGAACTTTGCCGGCCTCAACTCGATCCCGCTGGTGCTCGACACCAAGGACCCCGACGAGATCGTCGAGACCCTGGTCCGGCTGCGCCCGAGTTTCGGCGCAGTGAACCTCGAGGACATCTCGGCGCCGCGCTGCTTCGAGATCGAGCGCCGCGTCATCGAGGCGCTGGACTGCCCCGTGATGCACGACGATCAGCACGGCACGGCCATCGTGGCCCTCGCTGCGCTGCGTGGTGCCGCGAAGGTCCAGAACCGCGGTATCGAGGGCCTGCGCGTGGTCATCTCCGGCGCCGGCGCTGCCGGTGTCGCGTGCGCCAACATCCTGCTGGCGGCGGGTGTGCCCGACGTGACCGTCCTCGATTCGAAGGGCATCGTGTCGAGCGACCGCGGCGATCTCAACGAGATCAAGGCCGACCTCGCTGCGCGCACCAACCCCGCGGGGCGGACCGGCGGCATCGTCGAGGCACTCGACGGGGCCGACGTGTTCCTGGGTGTCTCGGCGGGCACCGTGCCCGAGGAGATCATCGCGACGATGGCTCCCGAGTCGATCATCTTCGCGATGTCGAACCCGGATCCGGAGATCCACCCCGACATCGCCAGCAAGTACGCCGCGATCGTCGCGACGGGCCGCAGCGATTTCCCGAACCAGATCAACAACGTGCTCGCGTTCCCCGGTGTCTTCAAGGGCGCCCTGGACGCCGGTGCACGCCGGATCACCGAGGGCATGAAGCTGGCCGCCGCGGACGCGATCCTGTCGGTGCTCGGCGACGAGCTCGCGGTCGACAAGATCGTCCCCAGCCCGCTGGATCCGCGGGTGGCCCCGGCGGTCGCTGCAGCGGTCGCGCAGGCGGCCAAGGACGAGGGCGTCGCATAGGACCCCTGCACGTTCTGCTCGAACGCCCCGACACAGCCCTCAGCGGACCGTGTCGGGGCGTTCGGCGTCGGTAGCGGCGATCGGTGGGGTGTAGGGCCGGCGCAGGCGCCCGGTGCCGGGCACCGACGCCCACACCGCCACGGCCAGCAGCCCGTCGACGATCAGGGCCAGCACCGCCACCAGGATCGCGCCGACCAGGACGCGGTCGTAGCTGCGCAGGGCCAGCCCGTCGAAGATGTAGCGGCCGAGGCCACCCAGATTGACGTACGCCGCGACGGTCGCGGTCGCGATCACCTGCAGCGTCGCACTGCGCAGCCCGCCGAGGACCAGCGGCAGCGCGTTGGGGATCTCGACGCGCACCAGCACCTGCAGCGGCGTCATCCCCATCGCTTCGGCGGCGTCCACCACGGTCCGGTCCACATTCGCGACGCCCGCGTACGTGCCGGCCAGCAGCGGTGGGATGCCGAGCAGGACCAGGGCGAGGATCGGCGGCACCAGCCCGAGCCCCAGCAGCAGCACCAGCAGGGTGAGCACACCGAGGGTGGGCAGGGATCGCAGTGCGTTCACCACACCCACGACGACGATCTCGCCGCGGCGGAAGTGGCCGATCGCCAGGCCGGCCGGCACGGCGATCACCGCCGCGAGCGCGACGGCCAGCAGGCTGTACCAGAGATGTTGCAGGATCCGGGCACCGATCCCGGTCGGCCCCTGCCAGTTGGCGGGATCGACGATGAAGTCCCATGCGCTGGTGAACATGTCAGGCGGGCCCCTCCGACAGTTCGAGGGTGTCGCGCCGGGAACGGTCGGGGCGCGCTCCGCGCTCCCACGGTGTGAGCAGTCGGCCCAGCAGGTACAGCGCGGCGTCGAAGACCAGGGCCAGCGCGACGATCGCGATGATGCCGGCGACGATCTGATCCGGGTAGTCGCGCTGATAGCCCTTCGTGAACAGCTCACCCAGGCCCCCGACTCCGATCAGCGAGCCCACCGACACGAGGGAGATGTTGGTGACGGCGACGACCCGGACGTTCGCGACCAGGACCGGCAGGGCCAGCGGCAGTTCGACGGTGAGTGCGCGGCGCAGCGGTGTGAACCCGATCGCGGTCGCGGCGTCCACGACGTCGTCGGGCACCGCGTCCAGGGCCTCCGGCACCGCGCGGATCAGCAGGGCGGTGGAGTACACGCTCAGCGCGATGACGACGTTGTTCGGGTCGAGGATGCTCAGTCCGAACACACTCGGGACGGTCACGAACAACGCCAGTGACGGGATCGTGAACGCGACACTGGCGGCGACGACCGTGATGCGACGCAGCCAGCGGACACGCCGGATCGCGGTGCCCACCGGCACCGCGACGACCAGGCCGATCATCAGCGGCAGCAACGCCAGGTAGAGGTGCGTGCGGGTCAGCTCCAGCACTTGCGAGAAGTTGTCGATCAGCCAGCGCACACGATCACCGGCCGTTCCGCAGTCGGTCCTCTTCGCGCCGCTGCTCGGACAGTCGGGCGATCACGTCGCCCGCGTCGATGCCGCCGGCGACCACACCGTCCGCGTCCACCGCGACCCCGATTCCGGACGGCGACGAGATGGCCGCGTCGAGGGCCCGGCGCAGGTCCGTGCCCACCGTGAACAGCGAACCGCCGGCGGCCGTCGCGTCGGAGACGGTGCGCCCGGCGCGGACCGCGTCGACCCCGGCCGCGTCGATCCAGCCCTGGGGCCGATCGTCGGCGGTGACGATCAACGCCCATTCGTCGGGGCCGAGCACGGTTGTCGCGGCATCGGATTCGCGCACCCGCCGGATCTCGCGCAGCTCCACGGTGTCGGCACTGCGGAAGGACAGCCCGCGATACCCCCGGTCGTGTCCCACGAAGTCGGCGACGAAATCGGTTGCGGGCGCCGAGAGTACGTTTCGAGGCGTGTCGAACTGCTGCAGGCGACCGTGCGGGCCGAACACCGCGAGCCGGTCGCCGAGCCGGACGGCCTCGTCGATGTCGTGGGTGACGAACACGATGGTCTTGCGCAGCTCGGACTGCAGCCGCAGCATCTCGGCCTGCAGATCGGCCCGCACCACCGGATCCACCGCGCTGAACGGCTCGTCCATCAACAGGATCGGGGGATCGGCCGCCAACGCCCGTGCCACGCCCACCCGCTGCTGCTGACCGCCGGAGAGCTGGCCCGGATACCGTCCGGCCAGCGCCGGGTCCAGGCCCACCCGCTCGAGCACGTCGAGTGCGACTCGCCGCGCGTCCCGGCGCGAGTCGCCGCGCAGCACCGGAACCGTCGCGACGTTGTCGACGACGGTGCGGTGCGGCAGCAGTCCGGCGCTCTGGATGACGTACCCGATGCCGAGCCGCAGCCGGACGGCGTCCGTCGTGGCGACGTCCCGGCCGTCGACGGTGACGGTGCCCGCGGTCGGTAGCACCATTCGGTTGATCATCCGCATCGACGTCGTCTTGCCGCACCCGGACGGGCCGACGAACACCGTGAACGAGCCCTCGTCGATCTTCAGGTCGAGGTCGTCGACCGCGACCGTGCCGTCCGGAAAGTGTTTGGTGACACCGGAGAACGAGATCACGAGACGGGCGCGTCCAGACCGTGCCGCGTGACCCACTGCTCGGCCGCGGCCTGCGGTTCGGTCTTGCTGTCACCGGACACGGCGTCGTTGAGACCGATGAGCTCCTCGGTGGTGAGCTTCGCTGACACCGCGTCCAGGACGCGCGTCAACTGCTCGGTCTTCGCGGACGCGCGCAGCAGCGGCACCACGTTCTGAGCCGGGAAGTTGCTCTTCGGGTCGGCCAGCACCACCAGATCGTTCGCCTCGATCGCGGGTGACGTCGTGAAGATGTTCGCGGCGGTCACCTGTCCCGACGTCAGGGCCTTGACCGTCGCGGGACCGCCGCCGTCGCCGATCGGTACGAAGTTGGACGGCGAGATGTCGAGTCCGTAGTTCTCCCGTAGGCCGGGCAGGCCCACCGAGCGTTCCTGGAACTCGGCCGGAGCCGCGAACGTCACCTCCGCCGAGTGCGCGGCGAGATCGGCGATCGACGTCAGATTCCACTTCTCCGCCGTCTCGCGTGTCACCACGACGGCGTCCTTGTCCTCCGCCGGTGCGGGTGTGGTGATCGCGAGATCCGGCGCGAGCGCCGTGGGCAGGGCGGCGTCGATGTCCGCGGCGGTCGTGGCCGACGCCGCCGGATCGAGGTACTCGAGCAGATTCCCGGTGTAGTCGGGAATGAGCGTGAGGGAACCGTCGCGCAGCGCCGGGACGTAGATCTCGCGGGTTCCGATGTTCATCTTGGTCTGTACGTCGAAACCGTTGGCCCGCAGCGCCTCGGCGTAGATGAACCCGACCGTCTCCGACTCGGGGAAGTTGGCGGAGCCGACGACGATCGAGTCCGGGTCGCCGCCGCTAGAGCTCTCGCTGCCGAGTGGGTCGCTGCTGCCGCACGCCGTGAGAAGCGCCAGTGACGCCGCGACGGCGACACCCGCGAACAGGTGGATCCGGGAACTCTTCATGTCGTCCTTCCATCGGATCCGGCGTGGCAGCCACCCGTGGGGAGCGGTGCCGCGCGGTGACAAGCCGGATCTCTCGACCGCTCGTGATGATGGTGCGCGAAGTCAGTGTAACGATAGGTACGACAAGTGCGCGGTACCGACAGGTGCCGGTTCGCACCGCAACAGAGCGGAGAGGGACACGGTGTCACCGAACGGAAATGGGCGCGTGGGCAGGTTCTCGGCGCGTTTGGCGATCGCTGCACTGCTCGCGTTCGTCACGGCCTGCGGTGTCGACACCGGCAGCAGCGTCGGGGGACCCGAGACACCCGAGTCGGTCGTCATCGGCGCCTCGGACACGATCGAGAGCGAACTCGTCGCCCGGTTGTACGCGGGCGCGCTCGAAGCAGCGGGGCGCAGCACCGAAGTCGTGCTGGGGCTGGGAGACCGCGCCGACCGCGTCGCCGCCCTCGACTCGAACCGGGTGGCACTGGTGCCGGAGCACACCGGGCGCCTCCTGCACTGGTTCGATCCGGACGCCGACGTCACCGACGCCGAGGACGTCTTCGAGGCACTCAACAAGTCTCTGCCCGAAGGCCTTACGGTGTCCGACTACTCGCCGGCCGACGACCGGTCGGCGCTGGTGCTGTCCGCGGCACAGGCCGACGACCTCGGTGCCCGGTCGATCGACGACATCGCTGCCGGGTGCGCGGACATGACGCTGTACGCATCCGACACGTTCCGCGAGAATGCGCAGGCGCTCTCGGGGCTGCGATCGGCCTACGGGTGCACGTTCGGGACCGTCGTCCCGGTCGGCTCGACCTCCGACGCGGCCCGCGAACTGATCGCCGGCGCGTCACCGGTCGGCGGTACCACGGCCGCCGCACCCGACGTCGCGCAGGACGAGCTCGTCGTCCTCGCCGACACGAAGGGCGCGTTCACCGCGCAGAACGTGGTGCCGCTCTTCCGCAGCGGGGTGCTGCGGGCCGACGACGTCAAGGGGCTCAGCGTGGTCCTGCAACTCACCACCGCGGACCTCACGGACATGGCCGTGCGGGTCCGCGGCGGCGAGATCACCTCGGCCGACGCCGCGGGGGAGTGGATCGCCGAGCACATCTGACGGCCCCGCGGGGTCGGCCGTCGTCAGCCTCCCACCCGCGCCCGCGCTGCCGCGGCGGCGTCGTGCCGGCCGAGAGCCTCGTTGGCGTCGCCCTCCATCAGCGCGACCCGGACCGCGAGCCGCGGCGCCTCGGTCACCCGCGGCGCGGCGTCGGCGAGCACCGCGAGGGCCTCCTCGTGGTGGTCGGTCGACAGCAACGCCTGCGCGACGACGATCAGTGCGCTGCCGGAGCCGACGACGTCCTCGGCTGCGGCGTAGGCATCGGAGGCGGCGAGCCCCGTCCGTACCGCCTCGTCGAACCGGCCCAGCTGGGACAGTGCCCGAGCCGTCGAGTCCTCGATGTCCGCACGCGTCCACGGGTCGGCGTGTTCGGCCGCGGCCCGCAGGTCCTCGAGCCCGTCCTCGTCGGCGAACTGGCACCGAGCCCGCCCACGTGCGTGCAGGAGGTCGGCGAGCGCGTCCGGCTGATCGTGGAGTTTCCGGGCATCCTCGACCGCGTCGTCGAGGGCTTCGACGGCGTCCTCGTCGTCGAACTGCATCATCAGAAGCCCGAGTTCCTTGCCGACCCGTGCCGCCACCGCGTAGTCCTCGCCCGCCCGGGCCAGCTCCCGGCCCTCGGCCCACACCGCGACCGCTGCCCCCGGCTCGCCGGCGTCACGCCTCGCGTAGCCGAGCCACAGCAGGGTCAGGGCACGGGACGCGGTCTCGGTGTCCCGTGCTTCCTCGATCTCCGCCACCGTCGTGAGTTCGTCGACGGCCTCGTCGGGGCGTCCGGACCGCACGAGCGTCACGCCGAGCCGGTAGCGGTGGCCGACGGACTCGGTGCCGGCCAGATCCGCCTCGCGCGTGGCCAGTCGCAGTCGGCCGGCCGCCTCGTCCAGCCGGCCCAGGTCGTCGCAGATCTGGGCGCTCAGGGCAGCCAGCGGGGCGGTCACGGACCGGGCCCCGTGGGCAACGGACAGGTCGAGCGCGGCATCGACCGCGGTCAGCGCCTCCTCGAACCGGCCGCCGCCCGCCAGCAGTTGGGCCAGCAACCGCAACAGC
This sequence comes from Prescottella sp. GW823-FHT02E09, assembly GCF_058797375.1. Taxonomy (NCBI): domain Bacteria; kingdom Bacillati; phylum Actinomycetota; class Actinomycetes; order Mycobacteriales; family Nocardiaceae; genus Rhodococcus; species Prescottella sp. GW823-FHT02E09. The sequence goes on along the minus strand of NZ_JBXAJP010000001.1, from coordinate 34,143 downwards.
ACCGTGCGGCGTCCGGGCGCGGACATCGGGGTCAGTTCGGACTCGAGCCAGGCGAGCGCCGCATCCCCGCCCTCGGCACCCAGGATCGTGTCGACCTGCTCGTCCAGCGGGCCCGCCCCCGTCACCTCGTCGACGAAGGCCGTCGTCGCGGCCGGGTCCGCCGAGGCCGGAGGGGCCGGCACAGTGTGTGTCGTCCCGATCGGCAGGTCCCAGCTTTGCTCAGCCAGAGTCCGTGCGGCGGAGACCTTCTCGCTGCGGCGCTCGGTTCCGTTGCGCTCGTCGAAGCGGGTCGCGAGTTCCTCGGCGGCACGCCAGGACGCCTGTGCCAGTTCGGCGACGGTCCAGGGGCCGGTGTGCGCGCCGAAGAACCGGCGCAGGGGCTCCGCGTCGGCCCCGCGGACGTGCTCGTGGCCGATCCCGGCTCGGTCGGCGGCCGTGCACGTCACCGCGAACGCGGTGAGGGCGTCGAGGTGCGCGACCGCGTTGAGGTTGTCGTGCGCCAGCCAGCCGATGTGCCGCTCGAGCATCTCCAGGGCGCGCTGGGCGTTTCCGGTGACCGAGAGGAAGATCAGGTGCTGCCCGATCATGTCGATGTTGTCGACGTTGCGGCGTGCGAGTCGGTAGCCCCGCATGTGCATCTGCTCGGCATCGTCGAGACGGCCGACCTCGAGCAGCGGCACCAGCGTGTGGGCCATCGCCCGCTCCGGTTCGTCGGCGCACCCCATGTCCTGGTCCAGCATCTCCTCGACGACGGCCAGTCCGGCCTCGAGGTCCCCGGTGGCGAGCCGGAACTGGGCCTCCTCGGAACGAACGCACGCCTCGCAGTGGCTGTAGTCGTCGCGCGGGGTCCGTCCCAGCTCCTCCAGGTAGCGGGCGGCCTCCTCGATCCGGCCCGCCTCGAATGCCTGCCAGAACCGGGTCTGCACCACCCCGGACAGGCCGACACCGGCCTGCCGGTACGCGGTCTCCATCTGCTCGATCGACTCTGCGATCGTCGCCCGCGGGAACATCGGGTTCGAGGCGAGCGCATCGGCGATCCACTTGTGGAACCACAGCAGGTCGTGGTCGTCGACCTCGGTGGGGAAGGTGGCCGGGTCGGCGGCGTTTCGCCCGACGCACCACGCGAATGCGGTGAGCAGGGCGTCGGTGTCGCCCGTCATGGAGGCGGACTGGATCAGGCGCATCCGCACGGCGTAGGCGGCGGCCTCGTCGCCGGTCTCCTCGGCGAGCGTGATCGCCCGCTCGATGAGTTCGCGCTCCGCCGGTCCGTAGGACGTCGAGTCGATCTCGCTGATCAGTGCGTCGAGGGTGGTCTCAGTCGGCATGGTCGTCCTTGTCGATGGTGGAGGGGGAGCGCAGTCCGGGATCGGTGACGACGCCCGCGTCGAGACCGACGGACAGGTGCACGATGTCGGTCATGGCGTCGGTCAGGGCCGAACGATCGGCGGCCCGCAGCGGCCGGTGCCCGGCGAGCAGTGCCTGGACGTAGAGGATTCGCACCGCCCGCGACAGCACCGCGTCGTCGTCGACGGCGGCGAGGGTACGCACCAACCGATTTCGCCAGTTCAGGGCCAGCCGACCGGAGGCGTCGGAACCGGAGGCCGCCGCTGCGTCCTCCACCCGGCCGAGGACATCGGCCCAGAACCCACCGGCCGACTCGCCGGCCTGCTCGCGCCGCAGGTTCCGGAGCACCGCCTCGTCCGCGACGTACAGGGCGGGGACGGTTTCCGGCTGGAACGCCCGCACCGCGGTCGCGCAGTCGAGGTCCGCCAGCGCGGCGTCGGCACGCTCCTGCAGGCGGCGGGACGCGGCCCGCTCGGACAGCGGCGGCACGTCGAGGTGGTCGATTTCGTCTGCCACGGTGACGATCTCGACTGCGGCACCGGGCACGAACTCCGGCAGCCGGGCCGCGATCTCCGCGTCGTAGACGTAGCCGCCGTTGACGATCGGAGCGCCGGGACGGGCGATCCCGGCGAGCTGCCGGAACTCGTCGACGGTCCGGGTGTACCGCACCGTGCCGCGGCGGGCGGCCTCGCCGAAGGTCGTCTGCCCCTCGGTGGTCTCGATCGGTAGGTGGGGGACGATGAACCGGGCCAGTTCGTCGTCGTGGAGGACGAGCGCCCGCAACGCCAGGTGGTGCACGGACAGGAACGCCGCCAGCCGGTGCGGCGACTCCGCCGCGAGACCGATGACCCAGCGGCGAACCGCGGCCCCCAGCTCGGTGCGAGTCTCCTCGAGCGCGGAGTCCTCGATCAGGGACTCGCGGGAGGCCGTCGGGTGCAGCCCGGTGGTGTCCACGACGGACCGCACGAAGAACGCCCAGTCCGGCAGGAGGTCGTCCATGCGCTCGGACAGCAGCATGCCGCCCAGATAGACGCGGCTCGACTGCCGCTGGCCCGGGGAGAGCTGGAACGGCAGCACGAACGCGGTGCCCCGGGTGCCGGTGGACGGGACATGCAGCGGAATCGTGGCGAAAGGCTCGGCACCGACGATCTCCCGTCCCAGCTCGCGCAGCTCGGGCGACGGGACTGTCGTGCGCTCGAGGAACGGCGCCGGCCGGGTCACCGTCTCGCCGGCCACGGTCACCCGCACCGGCAGGTGCCGGCCGAACCGGTCAGCCAACTCGTGTGCCCCCGCGCGCGATACGAGTCCGGCGGAGTCCGCGCGGGGGAACAGCTCGACCCGGGTTCCGACCGGCAGTTCGTCGGCGAGCTCGGTCACCGTGAACGTGCCGTCGGCGCGCCCGACCCATTCGACGGCGGGCGCACCGGTGGCCGACCGCGACCGGACCCGGATCTCGTCGCTCACCATGAAGCAGCTGAGCAGGCCGATCCCGAACTGGCCGAGACGGTCGGTGCGGGGCAGATCGAGGATGTCGCGCTTGGAACTGCGGCCCACCGTCGCGAGCAGCTCACCCACCTCGGCCGCGGTCAGCCCGACGCCGTCGTCCTCGACCGCGAACGCGGCCCCGGCCTGGCCTGCGGGCAGCACCCGGATGGTGCCGACATGGCCGGGCTCGTGGTCGCGACGGGCCGCGATCGCATCGCACCCGTTCTGCAGGAGTTCACGGACGAAGACCTGCGGCCCGGTGTAGATGCTCGCGCTGAGAAGCTCGATGATCCCACCGAGGTGTACCTGGAATGGACGGCTGCCGCCGTCGGCTCTCGTTGTCATCGAGCGAAGAGCTTAGCGAGGGATAACGACATTTCGGTCGGCCGAGGTCGGCCCAGGTGGTCCGGGGCGGCCGGCCGGGGTGTCGGGCCTGCCCGTCAGTTCGCCTTCGGCAGGACGCGCGAGGTGATCGTCGCGACCACCCGCTGGTAGCTCGGACCGACGATGCGCACCCAGGCGTCGAGGAACTTGGCGTCCGCGCCGATGAGAACGCGCGCCTTGCCTTTTCGCACTCCGTTCACAATGGTCTTCGCGGCGTCCTCGGGCGTGGTGCGGGCCAGGTGCTTGTCGAAGAACTGGGCGAAGGTGACCTGGTCGTCGCCGTCGGGCACCGCCGCGTTTCGGGCGATCGCGGTCTTGATGCCGCCGGGATGCACGCACGTCACCTTCACCGGGTGCTTGGCGATCAGCATCTCCTGGCGCAGCGACTCGGTGAAGCCGCGCACCGCGAACTTGGCTGCGTTGTAGGCACTCTGACCCGGGATCGACAGCAGGCCGAACAGGCTCGAGATGTTGACGATGTGACCGTCGCCGGACGCGATGACGTGCGGCAGGAATGCCTTGGTGCCGTTCACGACGCCCCAGAAGTCCACGTCCATGATGCGTTCGATGTCCTTGAACTCCGAGCGCTCGACCTCGCCGTGGAAGGCGATACCGGCGTTGTTGTACACCTGGTTGACCTTGCCGAAGTGCGCCACGACGGCGTCCGCATACGTGAGGACGGCCTCCCGCTGCGTGACGTCGAGATGATCGGACTTCACGTCCGCGCCGAGCGCCTCGACCTGCCGCACCGTCTCCGCCAGTCCCGCCGAATCCATATCCGACAGTGCCAGTTTCGCGCCCTGCCCGGCGAGGTTCAGTGCAACGGCCCGGCCGATCCCGGATCCCGCTCCGGTGATGACACAGACCTTGCCTGCGAATTCACTCACTGTGCTGCCACCTTGTCGTCGTCGAGATCGGTCAGTTCCGTATCGATGTCGGTTGCGGTCGACACCGCCGCGGGTGCGGGCACCGGCAGATCGCCGGTGGTCACGCTGCGGTACGCGCCGAGGTCGAACTGCTTGGTGATGCGGCGGAACTCGAACGTGAAGCCCGGCCACAGCGTCGTGTTGTTGCCGTGCTTGTCGAGATACCAACTGGCACAGCCACCGTTGTTCCACACACTCTTGGACAGCTTGTCCTGCAACTCCCGGTTGTACCGGTCCTGTGCGTCCTTGCGGACCTCGATCGTGCCGATGTCGTAGCGCTCGATCGCGTCGATCGCGTCGACCACGTAGTTCAACTGCGACTCGATCATGAAGACCATCGACGTGTGTCCCAGCCCGGTGTTGGGGCCGACGAGGAAGAACATGTTCGGGAAGTTCGCGATCGTGGAGCCCTTGTAGCCCTGCTGACCGCCGTCGTCGAACGTCTCGGCGAGCGAACGCCCGTCCTTGCCGAAAATGCCTGCGAACGTGGGGGAGTCGGTGACGTGGAAGCCGGTGGCGACCACGATCGCGTCGACCTCGCGGACCGTGCCGTTCCGGTCGACGACCGAACCTGCGCGTACCTCGGCGATGCCGTCGGTGACCAGGTCGACGTTCGACTGCGTGAGCGCGGGGTAGTAGTTGTTCGAGATCAGCATGCGCTTGCAGCCGATCTGGAAGTTCGGGGTGACCTTGCGGCGCAGCGCCTTGTCCTTGATCTGCCGGCGCAGGTGGCGCTCGGCCGCGAACTGCAGCGGCTTCATGAAGATCGGGGCCTTGGCCAGTCCCACGACCTGAGTCTCGCGCATCCAGTAGATGCCGGTGCGGCACAGCTTCTGGAAGCCCGGCACGAACTTGAACGCGAGATGCTCGGCCTTGGTGTACTCGCGGTCCGCGCGCGGCAGGATCCACGGCGCGGTGCGCTGGTACACGTCGAGGTGGGAGACCTTCTGTGCCAGCTGCGGCACGATTTGGATCGCCGACGCGCCGGTGCCGATCACCGCGACCCGCTTGCCGGTGAGGTCCGTGTCGTGGTTCCACTGTGCCGAGTGGAAGATCTCGCCCTCGAAGTCCTCGATGCCGTCGATGTCGGGCAGCGACGGCTCGCACAGCGCGCCGACGGCCGAGACGACGATCTTGGCCTCGAAGTCGCCCTGGGTGGTGGAGACCTCCCAGCGCGCGGCGGCGTCGTTCCACCGGGCGGAGAGCACGTCGCACCCGAACACGTGCTTGTCGAGCACGTTGTACTTGCGGGCGACCGACGAGATGTAGCGCTGGATCTCGGGCTGCGGCGAGAACGAGCGGGTCCATTCCGGGTTGAGAGCGAACGAGTACGAGTACAGGTGCGACGGGACGTCGCACGCCGCGCCGGGATACGTGTTGTCGCGCCACGTCCCGCCGACCTCGGCGCCGCGCTCGAGGACGAGGAAATTGCGCTTGCCTGCCTGTGCCAGCTTGATAGCCGCACCGAGGCCGGCGAAGCCGCTGCCGATGATCAGTGTGTCGACCTGGCGCGGAGCTGCCGCCCGGGCGGAAGTATCTGTGACTGGGAGACTCATGTAGACGAGCGTAGGGAGTTGTTGATTGCTAGTCAATAGTCTATTGAACACGATTCAGTAAGGTGGGTGCCATGGAAGGCGTCAAACGCACGCGGCTCAGCCCCCAGGAGCGGCGCGCGCAGCTCATCGATCTGGGTGTGCGCATGCTCGGAGAACGTCCGCTCGAGCAGATCTCGGTCGAGGACATCGCCGACCAGGCCGGGGTGTCCCGCGGCCTGCTGTTCCACTACTTCGCGTCGAAACACGACTTCCACGTCGAGATCGTCCGCCACACCAGCGCCGAGATGCTCGCCCGCACCGCGCCGAACCCCGACCTCGAACCCATCGAGATCCTGCGGGACGTCATGGCGTCGTACGTGGACTACGTCTCCGAGAACTGCGACACCTACGTCTCGCTGCTGCGGGGCACCGCCAGCGGTGACCCGGCGATGCGGGAGGTCTTCGAACGGACCCGTGCCGAGATGGCCCGACGCGTCGTCGAACAGCTGCCGACCCTGGGGATCGAACCCGACGCACGCATCGCACTCTCGGTGCGCGGCTGGATCGCATTCGTCGAAGAGGCAACCATCACGTGGCTGCGGGCACCCGAAATCTCCCGCGACGAACTGATCCAGCTGCTGGTGACCGCGCTGCCGGCGGTGGCCCTCAGCTCCGGCATGGCCGCGGCCCTGCTCGGCGGGTAGACGCTCCGCATACCCGACATGGCGATCGCACACCGGCGCACCGGTACCGGGATCGCCGAGTGCCGTCGGTTCCGCTACCGGTAGCAGTACGAATCGGACGAGGCATCGCCACCCTGGAGGCGGACCTGGTGCGCGCGTAGGCCTCGGAAGTCTCCGTCGTGCGGGAAGAATCGCTCGTCGACGGTCATTCCGCCGCGCGGATCGGTGTGCAGCAGCGCCATCCAGGCGCCGACCCCATCCGGGTAGAACTGGTCGTCCCAGGCGCTGTACAGCGAGTTGGTGACGTACACCCGCCGACCGTCCCGGCTGATCTCGACCATCTGTGGGCCGCCGGACAGCGCCCGGGCCGGAGCCGCGGGATGCGCGACGCGACCGATGATCCCCCCGAGCCGCACGGAAGCGGATTCCGTTGGGTGGGCGGGGTCGCGCACATCGAACTGCTTGAGCTCGCCGGTGCCCCAGCACGAGACGTAGAGGAACTCGTCGTCGACCGACAGGTCGATGTCGCTGACCAACGGTGGCACCGCACCGAACGGTTTCAGCGCCGGCGGGAGCAAGTCCGGATCGGCCGGCTCGGCCGGGATGGTGATCACCTTGTCCACCGCCCAGTCACCATCGTCTCGGTGCCAGCGCCACACCGAGGCCGACAGGTCCTCGGTCGAGATGACCACGCCGACGAACCCCCACGTGGCCTCCGGGTCGTGCGAGGGGCGCAGTTCGAGCGGCATCTGGTGCTGTGCCCCGAGGTCCACCCGCTGCCGGTGCCGACCGGTGGTCAGGTCCCAGAAGTGGATCGAGTGGCCGTACTCGTTCGCCAGCAGCAGCTCGGGCACCAGCCCGTCCTCGATCATCGACGGCGTACCCCATTCACTGCTGATCAGTGTGTCCTGGTTGAGATGCCACCAGGCGTCGTACGCGAAGTACTGCGGCCCCCGGTCGGTTTCCCATTGCCGGAGCACGTCGAACGTCTCGTGATCGAGCAGGGCGATCCCGCCCGGGCCGTCCGATCCGCCAGCGCCTCCGAGGCAGGTCATGAACACACCGTCCGGCCCGCAATGCAGCGTGTGTGGACGGGAATAGCCGGCCTTGGCGGCGAGGTCGGCAGCATCCACGACTCTGGTCACGGTGGGTTGACGCGGGTCGGGCCCGGTGTCGAGCACGTAAAGGGAGGACGAGCGCAGGCCCGGCACGATCAGGTACCGGCGGGTCAACCCCGCCATGTCGTGACCCTCGTGCTTCAACGCGCTGCTGCACGCGTTCCAGCCGAAATGGTGCAGTTCGTTGCCCAGACCGGGAACTTCGGTCCAGCCCACCACCTGGCCGTAGGTGTCCGAGCGCGGATCGACGTCGATCACGCTCATCGCGTCGGGTTTGTGCGCCGCACGGTCGAATGCGGCCACGTAGGCCAGGAGTTCTGGTGGCGCGGCTGCCGCATCCGCTGCCGTGCGATAGAAGGTCGGGTCTGTGGTTGGCTGACTCATCTTCAGCCTCCTTCGTGGAGACGGCGAGACCCTCTTCACAGAATATGAGAACCGCACGTGTAGCGGAACCGCGGGCACCGGGTCGCCGAAACGGGACCGGCCCGCCCACTCGTGAAGAGTGGGCGGGCCGGTTCGGGATCTCAGCCGATCGGGCAGATCACTTCGTGGGCGTGAACGCCGCGTCGATGATCTCCTGCTGCTCGACGGCGTGAACCTTGCTCGAGCCCGAAGACGGTGCCGACATCGCACGACGCGAGACGCGCTTGATGCCCGCGAGCTTCTCCGGCAGCAGCTCCGGCAGTGCCAGACCGAGGAACGGCCATGCACCCTGGTTCGCCGGCTCCTCCTGGACCCAGAAGAACTCGTTGACGTTCGGGTAGCGATCCAGCGTCTCCGCGATGCGGCGGCGCGGGATCGGGTACAGCTGCTCGATCCGGACGATCGCGACGTCGTCGCGATTCTCCTTCTGCTTCTTGGCGAGCAGCTCCCAGTAGATCTTGCCCGAGGTCAGCAGCACCCGCTTGACCTCGGTGCGGTCGCCGCCGTCGGCCTCGTATGCCGGCTCCTCGAACACCGAACGGAACTTGCCGGTGGTGAAGTCCTCGAGGTTGCTGACCGCGGCCTTGTTGCGCAGCATCGACTTCGGCGTGAAGACCACCAGCGGGCGGCGGATGCCGTCCAGGTGGTGACGACGCAGCAGGTGGAAGTAGCTGGCCGGGGTCGACGGCATCGCGACCGTCATCGAGCCCTCGGCGCACAGCTGCAGGAACCGCTCGATGCGGCCCGACGTGTGGTCCGGGCCCTGGCCCTCGTGGCCGTGCGGCAGCAGCAGCACGACGTCGGACAGCTGGCCCCACTTGGCCTCACCCGAGCTGATGAACTCGTCGATGATGGTCTGTGCGCCGTTGACGAAGTCGCCGAACTGCGCCTCCCACAGCACCAGGGCGTCGGGGTTGCCGACCGAGTAGCCGTACTCGAAGCCCAGGCCCGCGAACTCGGTGAGCGCCGAGTCGTACACCATGAACTTGCCGCCGTTGTCGGCTGCCGTCGCGAGCTCGGCGATCGGGTTGTACTCGTCGCCCGTCTTGCGGTCGATGAGCACCGAGTGCCGCTGCGTGAACGTGCCGCGACGCGAGTCCTGACCGGCCAGACGCACCAGGGCGCCCTGCTCGGCCAGCGAACCGAACGCGAGCAGCTCGGCGAACGCCCAGTCGATGTGGCCCTCGCGGGACATCTCCTTGCGCTTCTCGATGACCGGCTTGACGCGCGGGTGCACCGTGAAGCCCTCGGGCACGTTGACGAACGCGTCGCCGATGCGGGCGAGCGTGGCCGCGTCGACGGCCGTGGTGAGGCGCGCCGGCGGGGTCTGGTCCAGCTCCACCGACTCCGACGGTTCGGGCTTGAACTTCTCGAGCTCGCGAACCTCGTTGAAGACCCGCTCCAGCTGGCCCTGGTAGTCGCGCAGGGCGTCTTCGGCTTCCTTCATCGAGATGTCGCCGCGGCCGATCAGCGACTCGGTGTAGCTCTTGCGGACGCTGCGCTTGGTGTCGATCAGGTCGTACATCGCCGGCTGCGTCATCGACGGGTCGTCGCCCTCGTTGTGACCGCGACGGCGGTAGCAGATCATGTCGATGACGACGTCCTTGCCGAACTTCTCACGGAAGTCGACGGCCAGCTGCGCCACCCAGACACAGGCCTCGGGGTCGTCGCCGTTCACGTGGAAGATCGGCGCGCCGATCATCTTCGCGACGTCGGTGCAGTACTCGGACGAACGCGAGTGCTCCGGAGCCGTGGTGAAGCCGACCTGGTTGTTGACCACGATGTGCACGGTGCCGCCGGTGCGGTAGCCGCGCAGCAGCGCCAGGTTGAGGGTCTCGGCCACGACACCCTGGCCAGCGAAGGCAGCGTCGCCGTGCAGCATCAGCGGCAGGACGGTGAAGCCCTCCTGGCCCTTGTCCAGGATGTCCTGCTTGGCGCGGACCAGGCCCTCGAGGACCGGGTCGACCGCTTCGAGGTGCGACGGGTTCGCGGTGAGCGAGACCTTGATGTCGTTCTCGCCGAACATCTGGATGTAGGTGCCCTCGGCGCCCAGGTGGTACTTCACGTCGCCGGAGCCGTGCGCGGCCGCCGGGTTCATGTTGCCCTCGAACTCGGTGAAGATCTTCGAGTACGGCTTGCCGACGATGTTCGCGAGCACGTTCAGGCGGCCGCGGTGCGGCATGCCGATGACGACCTCGTCGAGGCTGTGCTCGGCGCTCTGGTCGATGACGGCGTCCATCATCGGGATGACGGACTCGGCGCCCTCGAGCGAGAAGCGCTTCTGGCCGACGTACTTGGTCTGCAGGAACGTCTCGAACGCCTCGGCGGCGTTGAGCTTGCTCAGGATGTACTTCTGCTGCGCGACCGTGGGCTTGACGTGCTTGGCCTCGACGCGCTCCTGCAGCCATGCCTGCTGCTCGGGCTCGAGGATATGCGTGTACTCGACGCCGATGTGGCGGCAGTACGCGTCCCGCAGGATGCTCAGGACGTCGCGGAGCTTCATCCGGGCCTTGCCGTGGAAGCCGCCGACGTTGAACTCGCGGTCCAGATCCCACAGGGTCAGGCCGTGCGTCGTGACGTCGAGGTCCGGGTGGCTGCGGAACTTGTCCTTGACGAACTGCAACGGGTCCGTGTCGGCCATCAGGTGGCCGCGGTTGCGGTACGCCGCGATCATCTCGAGCACGCGGGTGCTCTTGTCGACCGCGCCCTCCGGCACGTCCTTGCGCCAGCGGACCGGCTCGTAAGGGATGTGCAGCGAGTGGAAGATCTCGTCGTAGAACTCGTCGCTGATCAGCAGGTTGTGGATCGTGCGCAGGAAGTCGCCGGATTCGGCTCCCTGGATGATCCGGTGATCGTAGGTGGAGGTCAGCGTCATCAGCTTGCCGACGCCCATCTCCGCGATGCGCTCGTCGCTCGCACCCTGGAACTCGGCGGGGTACTCCATGGCACCGGCGCCGATGATGGCGCCCTGGCCCTGCATGAGGCGCGGCACGGAGTGGACGGTGCCGATGCCGCCCGGGTTGGTCAGCGAGATCGTGACGCCGGAGAAGTCTTCGGCGGTGAGCTTGCCGTCACGCGCGCGACGGACGATGTCCTCGTACGCGGCGTAGAACTGCACGAAGTTCATCGAGTCGGTGCCCTTGATGGCGGCGACGACGAGCGAACGGCTGCCGTTCTTGCCGGGCAGATCGATGGCCAGACCGAGGTTGGTGCTGGCGGGCGTGACGACGTTGGGCTTGCCGTCGATCTCTGCGAAGTGGCGGTTCATGTTCGGGAACGCCTTGACCGCCTGCACGATCGCGTAACCCAGGATATGGGTGAACGAGACCTTGCCGCCCCGGGTACGGGCGAGGTGGTTGTTGACGACGATCCGGTTGTCGAACATCAGCTTCGCAGGGATGGCGCGAACACTGGTGGCGGTCGGGATGCTCAACGACGCGTTCATGTTGCGGGCGACCGTGGCGGCCGCGCCACGCAGGACCTGGTTGGTGTCCTGAGCGGGAGTCTCCGAGGCGGGAGCAGCCTGGGGAGCGGCGGCCTTGGCGGCCGGAGGCTTGGGGGCGGCTGCCTGAGGCGCAGCTGCGGGCTTGGGTGCCGGTGGCGGAGCGGCCTTCGGGGCCGGAGTGGCAGCGGGCGCCGGGGCAGCGGGCGCCGTGGCGGCGGGCGCCGCAGCGGCGGCACCGTTGGCTGCCTTGGTGGCGACATCACCGGCGCCGTTCAGCGCCTCACCGTTCCCGCCCGCATTCGCCGCATCGGGCGAGTAATCCGTCAGAAACTCGTGCCAACTAGCGTCCACGGATGAGGGGTCATCCTGGAAGCGTTGGTACATCTCGTCAACCAACCACTGGTTCTGTCCGAACTGGGAAGTAGAGCTGCTGCTCACGGCAGGTGTTCGCCTCGTTTCTTTCTTCGGTACCCGATCAGAGCGCCTATACACATGAGGCTAGCCTCCGCGCGTCGAGCTCGGGCATCCGGTCCGCCGCGTGTCGGCTGTCTCACATTGTTGCGATGCGGTCACCATCGATGACGGTTCTCGACGACGAATTATTCCCCTGTTGACTGGCCGCCGCATCACAGAGCTTCGAGTAGTGCCCACCCGAATGTCGAAGTGTGCCGTGAGCACCGGTTTCGACGATCCGGCCGTCGTCGACGACCACGATCAGATCGGCTCGGGCGGCCGTCGCCAGGCGGTGCGCGACCACCACCGACGTGCGCTTTCGAGTGACCATTCGGTTCGATTCGAGGACCACACGCTCGGTCGCCGGGTCGAGCGTCGCGGTCGCCTCGTCGAGCAGGAGCAGGTCCGGATCGACCATCTCGGCGCGGGCGAGCGCGATGAGCTGACGTTGACCCGCCGACAGGCCCTGCCCGCGTTCTCCGATCGGCTGGTTCATGCCACCGCGCATCGCCGCGATGGTCGGCAGTGCGCCCACGGCCCGTGCCGCCGCCTCGATCTCCGCACGGCTCGCGTCCGGTCGGCCGTACGCGATGTTGCTCGCGACCGTGCCGGTGAACAGGTGCGCCTCCTGTGGGACGACGCCGAGCCGGCCCCGGTAACTGTGCAGCGGGTAGCGGCGGAGATCCTCCGCGTCGACCCGGACCGATCCGGAGGTCGGATCGTAGAAGCGGGCGAGCAGTTTCACGACGGTCGACTTGCCGGCGCCGGTGCGGCCCACCAACGCGACCGTGGTGCCGGCGGGGATGTGCAGGTCGATGTCGCTGAGGGCGTCGGTGTCGGCGCCCTGGTACCGGAAGGTCACGTCGTCGAACGTCACGTCACCGCGCAGATGGCCCTCGATCGGGACGGTGTCGCCGGCGTCGGCGGTCTCGATCGAGCTCGGGGTGGCGAGCAGGTCGGCGATCCGCCGCAGTCCGACGGCGGCCTGCTGGTAGCCGTCGAACACCTGCGACAGCTGCTGGATCGGCCCGAACAGCAGGCCCAGGTACAGCACGAACGCGACGAGCGTGCCGGCCGTCGCGGAGCCGTCGGCGACCCGTTGCGCGCCGACGAACACGACCGCGGCGAGCGCGAGGTCGGACAGCAGCGTGATGAACGGGAAGTAGACCGAGATGGCGCGTTGCGAGCGCATCCGGCTGCGGCGGTAGCTGTCCGCGCGTTCGGCGAACCGCCGGGCCGCGAACTCCTCGCGGCGGTAGGCCTGTGCCGCACGCAGGCCCGCGATGTTCTCCTGGAAGTCGGCATTGACGATCGAGATCCGCTCCCGGGACACCGAGTACGCGGTGCCGGACACCCGGCGGAACACGACCGTGGCGACCGCGAGGGGGACGAGCGCGGCGAGCGCTACCAACGCGAGCGTCGCATCGGTCACCAGGAGCGCGACGGCGATGCCGCCGAGCGTGAGCAGCGCGACCACCGCCGTCGACAATCCCGTCTGGATGAACGACGACAGCGCATCGACGTCGGTCGTCATGCGCGTCATGATCCGGCCGGACAGTTCCCGTTCGTAGTAGTCGAGGCCGAGCCGCTGCAGGTGCGCGTAGCTGCGCACCCGCAGCCCGAACAGCACACGTTCCCCGGCACGGGAGGTGATCACGGTGAGGACCGCGACCACGAGCCAGCCGACGAGCGCGAGGACGGTGCCCACGGCGGTCGCGGTCCACAGCGGGCCCGCGTCACCGGCGGACACTCCGTGGTCGATCGCGTACCGCACGATGGAGGGGAACGTGATGCCGATCAGCGAGTCCAGGGCCAGGCACGCGACGACGCCCGCCAGGATCCAGCGCACCGGATGCAGCAGCCGGCCCAGTCGGAACTCGGAGTCGTCGCGGCGCAGGGCGCCGGTGTCGGTGTGCGGGTCCTCCCGGGCCGGTGGCAGCGCGTCGACGGCGCGGATCAGTTCGGGGGTCGCGGCGACACCGCCCAGGGCGCCCGCCATGTGCCCGCCGCCGCCGTGCCCGCCACCCGTCGCCGCCGGCGCGGATCCGTTCGACGGGGCCGACTCGTCGTCCGCGGCCGCGTTCACCGCCGGCCACAACTGTGCCTCGGTGGGCTCGGCGATCGGTGCCGGGGCCGCGCCGTCACCGTTGCCGTCCGAGTCGGCGGGGTCTGCGGAGTCGGGTGCCGCGAGCAGCGTGCGGAACAGCGCGCACCGCTCGTCCAACTCGTCGACGGTGCCGATGTCGACGATGCGACCGCCGTCGAGGACCGCGACACGGTCCGCCAGGGTCAGCGTGGAACGTCGGTGCGCGAGGATCAGCGTGGTCCGGCGCCGACCGTCGCGGAGGGCGTCGAAGATGACGGCTTCGGTGTTCGCGTCCACCGCCGACGTCGCGTCGTCGAGGATCAGGACCCGCGGATCGACGAGCAGGGCGCGGGCCAGCGCCACCCGCTGACGTTGCCCGCCGGACAGCGTCAGCCCGCGTTCGCCGACCACGGTGTCGTAGCCGTCGGACAGCGACGTGATGAACTCGTCGGCCTGCGCCAGCTTCGCGGCGGCGCGGATCTCCTCGGAACTGGCGTCGGGCCGTCCCAGCGCGATGTTCGCGGCGACGGTGTCGGAGAACAGGAACGGCTCGTCGAACACGAGTCCGACCGCCTCGCGGAGCTGGTCGGCGCGCAGCGCGGACACGTCGAACTCGCGGCCGTCGCAGGTGAGGGACACCGTCCCGGCGCTCGGGGTGTAGAAGCGCGGCAGCAGCAGCGACAGCGCGGTCTTGCCGGAGCCCGCTGGACCCACGACGGCCACCGACTCGCCCGGCGCGATCGACAGGTTGAGGCCCGCGAGCACTCCGCGGCCCTCCTCGAAGCCGAACCCGACGTCGCGCAGGTCCACGCCGAGGGGTCCGCTCGGGAGGTCGACGGGGTGCGGGGGATCGGAGACGTCGGGTTCGGTGTCGATCACCTCGTAGACCCGTTCGACGGCCGCCCGGGACAGCTGCGCCATGATCACGACCTGCGACAGCGTCCGGGTCGCGGTCGTCATCATCGCGACGTACGCCGCGAAGGCCAGGAACGTGCCGACGGTGATGGTGCCGTGGAGGGCGAGGTAGCCGCCGAGCGCGACCACGCCGACGAGACCGAGCTGGGGCAGTGCGGCCATCGACGGGGCGAACCGTGCGTTGATCCGCGCCGCCCGCATGCGCTCGGCGTACAGCGTCCGACCGAGGTCCTCGAGCTGGTCGACCGCCCGCGCCTCCTGCCCGAACCCCTTGACGACCCGGACACCGGTGACGGTCTCCTCGACGTGCTGGGCGAGGTCGGCGGCCCGCTGCTGCGCCGACCAGGTCGCGGCGAACAGGACGGGCCGCACCAGGTAGACCACCAGCGCCACTGCCGGAACCACGACGAGCGCGACCAGCGTGAGCAGCGGCGACATCCACGCCATGATCCCCAGCGCGAGGACGAACTGCAGCACCACTCCCGCCGACATCGGCACCATCGCCAGCAGGCCCTGCACCAACTGGAGGTCGGTGATGGAACGGGAGACCACCTGTCCGGTGCGGATCTGGTCCTGGCCGCGGCCGTCGAGGCGCTGCAGCGACCCGAGCAGTCCGAGGCGGAGGTCGTGTTGCACGTCGAGGGAGAGCCGGCCGGCGAGCATCCGGCGGCCGTACTGGCAGCCGAACCGGACGAGCGCGAGGACCGCGATCAGGCCCGCGACGCCGGCGATGACCTCGGTGGCGGTCGATTCGCCGGCCGATGCCGCGTCGAGCGCGATCTTCGTGAGGAGCGGGAAGCCGATGTCGATGATCGCCGCCACCACCGTCACGGTGAGCGCCCCGACCGCGGTCCGGCGGTGATTCCAGCACTCGGCTCCGAGCCGTCGTATCCAGCCGCGGTGCTCGCCGGACACCGATGTCGCGTCGTGTGTAGCCATTGCGATCAACGGTAGTCCGGCCCGGTGACACGTCGTGTCGGGGCCGGGGTCCGCGGTCCGCGGTGTCAGGTGATGTCGCGCGAGCGGGTCGCCCACCAGCCCAGCCCGCACGACGCGACGGCCCACAGGAACAGCACCAGCAACGACAGCGGCCAGTCGGGGATGCCGTCCAGCGCGCCGTCGTCGATGGAGCCGACGAAGGCGGTGACGGTGACCGATCCCGGGAGCCATTGGGCGACCACGTCGGCGCCGAGGCCGGCCAGCACCAGGCGCACGATGCCTTCGCCCATGACGTACCACACCACGAGCCCCACGGCCGCGCCGATCGACGACCCCGTCGCGAGGGCCAGTCCGGCGCCGATCAGCGCCCACAGCGTCGACGCGACCAGCCCGATCACCAGCAGTCCGGCGATCGTGCCGTCGAGCTCGAAGTCGTCCGACAGGACGAGCAGCAGGGGCACACTCACGACCTCGATGACCAGGCAGTAGAGGAGGCCGAATGCGGCCGTCACCGCGAGCTTCGCGGCCAGCACACCGTCGCGTCCGCGGGCGGTGAGGAAGGTCGTGGTGAGCGTGTAGTGGCGGTACTCGGTACCGCAGTTGACGGCCCCGAACAGTGCTGCGAACAGGAACACCAGGCCCAGCGCCACGAACAGCCCGATCGCGGTGGCGGCCGTCGTCGCTTCCTTCGACTCGATCTCGTCGGCGACCGCGTTGAACATCGGGACGCTGATCGCGCTCGCCATCACGCCGACCAGAAGCGGGGCCAGACCCAGCGCCCACCAGAAGCGGAGGGACGTGACCTTGCGGAACTCTGCGAGAAGCAGGCGTGTGGTCACCGTCCACCTCCGTCGGTCGGGCCGAACCACTGCTGGGGCGGCTGGGGTGGGACGTACCCCGGTGGGGCGCCGTATCCCGGCGGCGGGGGACCCGGTGGCCCCGGCGGCGGGAGACCGGGACCGGTGCGGTGACCGGGGGCCGCGTACTGCCCCGACGTCATCGCCAGGAACACCTGCTCGAGGTCGACGTGTTCGGTGGACGCGCCGAACACCGTCACGTCGACGTCGGCGGCGACCCGTCCCACGGTGGCGGGGTCGGATCCGCAGATCGCGATCCGCCCGTCGGAGAGGTGCTGGATGTCGATGATTCCGGCGGCCGCGAGGGCCGTCGCGAGGCGGGCCGGGTCGGAGCAGGCGACGAGCAGTCGTGCGCGGTGGGCGCTCCTCAGGTGGTCCATGGCGCCCTGGAAGACCAGCGACCCACGGCTGACGATCACCAGGTGATCGACCATCTGCTCGACCTCACGCAACTGGTGGCTCGACACCAGGACGGTGCGACCGGTCCGGGCGAAGGCGACCAGGAAATCGCGCAGCCACGCGATGCCTTCGGGGTCGAGACCGTTGGACGGCTCGTCGAGCACGAGGATCTGCGGATCGCCGAGCAGGGCGGTCGCGAGGGTCAGCCGCTGGCGCATACCCAGCGAGAAGGTGCCGGCTCTGCGGTCGGCCGCGTCGGCAAGCCCCACCAGGTGCAGCACGTACGGGGCGCGGTCGTCCGGCACCCCGATCGCGGCGCAGTACATCCGGAGATGGTCGAGCGCGGTGCGTTTGGGGTGCAGTCCTCGGGAGTCGAGAACGGCACCGACGGCGCGTGCCGGTTCGTCGATCGCGCCGAACGGCCGACCGAGGATCGTCGAGGTGCCCGCGCTCGGGCGCACGAGCCCGAGCAACATCCGCAGAGTGGTGGTCTTGCCCGCCCCGTTGGGTCCGAGGAACCCGGTGACCGAGCCGTGCGGGACCGCGAAGCTCAGGTCGGACACGGCCCGAATCGTCTTGAACTGTTTGGACAGTCCCCGGACCTCGATGGCCGGCCCTCCCGGGCCGTAGCTCCCCCCGGCACCGGCCGGGCCGTGGCCCCCACCCGGCCCGTAGGCCCCGGGCGGACCGAACTGCATGGCTGAACTCACGAATCCCCCTTCGCGACGATCACAGTCGATCGAATGCCTGAGAGGGTACCGGCCGGTCTCGACTGCACACCCGGCGCTGGTGGCGCCGGGTGTGCAGGTCTGCAGCGGGACTACTTGTTCAGGAGAGCTTCCATCTGGGCGATCTCCGCCTGCTGGCTGGCGACGATCTGCTGGGCCAGGTCGCGCACCTGCTGGCTCTCACCGGTCTCGAGAATCTGCTCGGAGCTGGCGACCGCGCCCTGATGGTGCTCGATCATCATCTCGAGCCACATGCGGTCGAACTCGGGTCCGTTCGCGTTCTCCAGTGCTTGCATCTGCTCGCCCGTCATCATCCCCTCGTGGCCGCCCTCCATGCCGGGCATGCCGGACATCGACGTCATGGGGGCCGAGGTGCCGTCGTGGTCCATGCCGTCGTGGTCCATGCCGTCGGGAGTCTGCATCGCGCTCGGTTCGGGCACGCCCCAGGCCTTCAGCCAGCCCTCCATCTGCTCGATCTCGGGTGCCTGAGCCTTCTCGATCTGCGCGGCGAGTGCGATGACATCCGGATTCCCGCTCCGGCTGGGCACCATCTCGGCCATCTCCACGGCCTGCTCGTGGTGCGGGATCATCATCTGGACGTAGGCGACATCGGCGTCGTTGTGCGCGCCGCCCTGTTCGTTGGTCTCCGACGCATTCGCCGACGTGGTCGTGGCGGTGCCGGTGGCCGAGGTGCCGGTGTCGGAGTCGTTGTTCGAACAGCCGACGACGAGGGTGACGGCGGCTGCCGCGGCACCGATTCCGACGAGCATGCGCTTGGTTTTCATGGCGTGTTCTTCCTCTACGTGTGTGCAGTCGTGTGCAAGATCAGGGACCGGACTGCGGCCGGAACGACCCGGGGTCGCGCCGCAGTGGCCCTTTCACACCCGCAGGATGCACAGTGACGAGAGAAAGACCGAGGTGGACGGCGCGAAGGGCGGCCCGCGCCCCGCTCGCCGCGCCGGCCCGGACGCACGGCGTGGGTGCACGCGCTGTTCACGCGCGGTCCGCATCAACAACCACACCGCGAGGGCGAGCGCCGCGGCGAGAAGTACCGCCAGGCACATGTGGAAGCTGTCGTGGTCGGGCGGATGGATCGGAGCGTCGGCGGAGCCGTCCGACTCCGTGCCGACCTGGTGGCCGACCGCTTGATGCGTGGAGTCCGCCCCGGTCGATGTCGAGACGAGAGGGCCGGTTGTGACGTGGTGCATCGCCAGGACCCCGAAGACGAGCGCACACAGTGCCGCGAGTCGAGCGAACGACACTCGGACCTGGTCACGCATGGCTCCAACTGTACCGATCGGCACGATGTGCTCAACGGTCGAGAAAGGGCAGGACCTCGGCGAGGAATTCGCTGGGGCAGTCCAGTTGCGGGCAGTGCCCGCAATCGGGGATGACCGCGACGCGGCGGTCGATCGTCGGGGTGATGCGGCGGGCGGCGCGTGCCGGGGTGAGCAGGTCGTTCGCACCCCACAGCAGGAGGGCCGGGACGGTCAGCTCGTCCACCATCGTCGCGACGGGCATCTCCGCGATCTCCCGGATGACGACCCGCCCGATCGCGAGCAGATCGGCCACCTGCGTTTTGGTGGCGTAGTGCCGGGAGTAGCCGGCGCGCACGCGGGCATCGGCCCGGCGTGGATGGCGCAGGGCCGCGCCGGCATAGAGCGTCCCGATCATCCGCTGCAGAAACCGGTCGGGCACCGGCCCGGTGAGCACCCGCGTCACCCGGTCCGCCCCGAGCCGTGCGCCTCCGGTCCACGAGCGTGGAATCCCGGTGACCCCGGGCATGTCCGCGAGGACGACATCGGTCACCAGGTCGGGACGCGCGGAGGCGAAGGCCAGCGCGGTCACCGCGCCGAGCGAGTTGCCGATCACGCTCACCGGTCCGGTCCGGGCGCCGACGAGGGCGGCGAGGGCGCCGACGTAGCCGTCGATCAACGGCTCGGACCACGATCCGGCGCTGAGACCGAAACCCGGCAGGTCGACGACCAGGACCCGGAAGCGCTCGCCGAGTGTCGGCACCACTTTCTGCCACGTGCCGCCGTGATCGGAGTAGCCGTGGAGCAGCACCACCGTGCGATCGCCCGATCCGGAGACGAGCACGTGGGGAACGTCGGGGGAGGCGGGGGACACGGCGACGTCCTTTCGTCGGGGCCGGGTCCGATGTCAGGACTGCAAACGTCGGCCCTCGCCCGTTAGCGGCGGGACCACCTGCAGTCGGGCGTCACCGACCGCCGTGCCGAGTCGGTCCGGCCACTGGGCGGGTGCCGGGCCGAACGCCTCACGCGCGTTGTCGACGACGCCGCGGCCGATCGCGCGGTTTCCGGCACCACCGATCACCGCGCCGACCCCGGCGGGGAGCAGCTTGCCGAGGATGAGCGCGCTGCGCTTCGCCGCGTACTTGGTCACGAACTTGCGGACCAGCGAGCTGTTGAGCGCCCGCATCGTGCTCGGCGGAATCCGGCCCGTGACGAGGCGTGCCCAATTGGTCGCGGTCACGCCGGTCACGCGCTCGACGATCTCCATGCCCGAAGCTCCCAGCGCCACCGCGAGCACGAGTGCGCGGCGCTGCTGGTGATCCTGCGGGGAGATGCCGTGCACCGTGGCGATCGC
This sequence comes from Prescottella sp. GW823-FHT02E09, assembly GCF_058797375.1. Lineage (NCBI taxonomy): Bacteria > Bacillati > Actinomycetota > Actinomycetes > Mycobacteriales > Nocardiaceae > Rhodococcus > Prescottella sp. GW823-FHT02E09. The sequence continues at coordinate 13,813 of NZ_JBXAJP010000001.1, read as the reverse complement.
GAGGGTCAGCAGTGCCGACGCCTCGAGGAAGAACGCGGTCTCGGCACCCACCGCCGCGATCGAGGTCACGGTTCCCACGGCCGGAACCGCTGCTGCCGCTCCCACGGCGCTGCCACTGCCGGTGACCGCGGTCAGGAACATCTTCTCCATCCGCGCGACTATCTGAGCCGGGCTCTCGTCGGGGTGTGCCCGGCGGACCCGCTCGACGTATTTGGCTACGGCGGGCGCCTGCAGTCGGCTCGCATTGTCGAGGACGGAGACGACGGTCGACTCCACCCGTCCCTGCTTCTGGCCCATCATCAGTCCTCACTTCGGTATCCGGCGGTCGGTCGTCCGGTCACGCGATATCCGACTGTCTCGCATCCGACTATAGGGAAACCGGGCGCTCGTCCCCCGAATTCCCCGGTCCGGGACGGATACCCCGCGATACGCTGGAGCGGTCCGTGACCGAGAGCGGAAGCAGGTGTCGGATATGGCCGAGACGACCAGGGTGTGGCCGGCGTTGCGTTACGCCGACGCCCGCGGGGCAATCGTCTTCCTCGTCGAGGCGTTCGGGTTCGAGGAGAAGTCGGTCTACGGCGAGGGGACCCGCGTCGATCACGCCGAGCTCGCGTGGCCGGGAGGCGGCGGCATCATGCTCGGCTCGCCCCGCCCCGACTCCGTCCTCGTCGACCTGCCCACCGGGGTGGGCGCGGTGTACCTCGTCACCGACGATCCCGACGGGCTCTACATGCGCGCCGTCGATGCCGGGGCGACGGTGGTCCAGGGTCTCGAGGACGAGGACTACGGTTCCCGGGGATTCACGTGCCGGGATCCGGAGGGCGTGTACTGGAGCTTCGGTACCTACACCGGTGAATAGCGGGTCAGTCTCTCTGTGCGCTCGCCCAGTGTGACAGTGGCACAACCTCTTCCGGTCGAGGTGGGTGAGGTGCGGTGCCGCTGCCGAACGGTCGGCCGCCGAGCGTTTCGCGGCCGTGTGGTTCGAGCCAGTGCGACAGGTCCGGGCCCTTGGGCACGATCTGCGTCGGATTGATGTCCTTGTGGACGATGTAGTAGTGCTGCTTGATCTGGGTGAAGTCGATCGTGTCCCCGAAACCGGGCGTCTGGAACAGGTCCCGCGCGTAGTTCCACAACACCGGCATCTCCGACAGTTTGCTCCGGTTGCACTTGAAGTGGCCGTGGTAGACCGCGTCGAACCGGGCGAGTGTGGTGAACAGACGGACGTCCGCCTCGGTGATGGTGTCGCCCACCAGGAACCGCTGTGTCGAGAGACGCTCGGTCAACCAGTCGAGGCGCCCGAACAGGCGTTCGTACGCGCTGTCGTACGCTTCCTGCGAGCCGGCGAAGCCGCAGCGGTAGACGCCGTTGTTGACGTCGTGGAACACCAGTTCGGACACCTCGTCGATCTCGCCGCGCAGATCCTCCGGATAAAGGTCGGGGGCGCCCTCACGGTGCAACTCCTTCCACTCGGTCGACAGGTCCAGCGTGATCTGCGGAAAGTCGTTGGTGACCACCTGCCCGGTGGCGATCTCGACGATTGCCGGCACCGTGATTCCGCGGGGGTATCCGGGGAAGCGCGCGAAGTACGCATCCTGCAGCCGGGGGATCTTCAGCACCGGGTCCACGCCGCCGGGATCGAGATCGAACGTCCAGCTGCGCTCGTCATGGGTCGGGCCGCAGATGCCCATGGACAGAACGCCTTCCAGTCCCAGGAGGCGGCGCACGATGATCGATCGGTTGGCCCACGGGCAGGCACGGGCGACGATCAGGCGGTACCGGCCCGGCTCGACCGGATAGCCGTCACGGCCGTCGGCGGTGATCCGTGTCGTGATGTAGTTCGTGTCGCGGGTGAATTCCTTGCCCGGTTCCACGAAATCGGCTCCGACGTCCTCGGTGCCCTTCCTGCTTTCCGTGCTCTCGCTCATCGCGCATCAGCTCCGTGTCTCGGCATCGCGGCCGCCGTTTCCCCCGCTTCACACGGTACTGGGAGCCACCTCGATCGACACGAAGGTTCCGAGTTCCTCGTAGCCCAGCGCCGAGGCCAGGCGGCGGGATGCGACGTTGTCGCGGTGTGCCCGCCACTGGGGGATCAGCCCCGCGTCGAGGGCGTCGTTGGTGGCCAGCAGTGTTGCGGTCGCGCCGAATCCGCGTCGACGGGCCGACGGGGCGGTCAGGGCGCCCATGTCCGCGACGATGCCCTGCCACTCCGTGTAACCGGCCGAGGACAGCGGGCGGTGGGCGTCGTCGACGACGGTGAACCAGCTGCCCTTGTCGGCGAGGCCGGCCTCCGCGACGTCGTCGGGCGGGCAGAGGTTCTGCAGCTCGACAACGTGTGCCAGGTCGTGCGAGACCAGTGGTTCCTCGACCGCCGTGGCCGTTCCGAAGTCCGCAGCCCAGGCGAGCTCGGTGGGTCCGGCGCTGCGGCCCGCGTGGTCCTTCGCGAGCGCGGAGAAGGCGCCGGAGCGGGCGAGGTCGTCGTCGGACCAGTCCTCCGCGCGTTCGGTGGCCCATGCCGGGCCGACGAGCGCGCTCGCACCGGCGACCGTCACGAATCTGATCCGATTCGCGGCCTCGTCGACCCGCACGTGGCGGGTGCCGGGGGTGTCGAGCGCGCGGTCGGGTATACCGAGTTCCCGAGACCAGGCGAGCCGGATGATGTCGATCTGATGCGCGTCCACGGGACCCAACGGTAGTGCGGTCAGTAGCGGGCGCGCCCTCCGCTCGCGCCGTAGACGGCGCCGGCAGCGGCTTCATCCGCACCCACACGCACGGCGAGCACATCGAGACCGAGGACAGTGCCTCGGCGGTCGTCTCGTTCGCGTCGGGCGGAACCGCGACCGTCACCGCGACCACCGGTGCCAATCACAATCTCGGCAACCGTGTCACCGTGATCGGCCGGACCGGTGCGATCGCCAGCGTCCTCGAGTTCCCCGAGGGGCAGGAGGGCGTCAACGAGATCTGGACGGCGCCGGGTGAACTCGAACTGCGCACCCCGTTCTCGCCCGAGACGCACGCCAATCTCGACGTCGGGGAAGTCAACGCCCGGCTCACCGACTTCCACACGCGGCAGGTGCAGGACTTCGCCGACGCGGTGCTGACCGGCCGTGCGCCGGCCGTGACGGGGCGCGACGCGCGGGCCTCGCTCGCGATCGTCGCTGCGATCTACGAGTCGTCGCGCACCGGGCGGGTCGTCGACCTCACGCCTGCAACAACTCTCACCACAGCAAACAAGGAGACCCGATGAGTTCCGACCAGCCCCACGGCGGCCTCGCCTACGACGTCGTCGTCGGTTCCGGCGCGGGCGGGCTCTCCACCGCGATCGCCGCCGCGCACGGAGGAGCCTCGGTGCTCGTCGTCGAGAAGGCCGACGTGTGCGGCGGCGCGACGGCGTGGTCCGGCGGCTGGATGTGGACGCCCCGCAACATGTTCGCGCACGCCGACGGCGTCCACGAGGACCGCTCGCTACCGCGCACCTATCTGGAGCATCGTCTCGGTGACAACTTCGACGCCGAGAAGGTGGACGCACTGCTCGACGGCGCACCCGACATGGTGGAGTTCTTCGAGAAGCAGACCGCGTTGCAGTTCGTGCCCGGCGCCAAGATCGCCGACATCCACGGCGACACCCCGGGTGCCGGCACGGGCCACCGGTCGGTCGGCCCGAAGCCGGTGAGTCTGCGCAAGCTCGGCCCGGACGTGGCCGCGCTGCTTCGCCGACAGCTGTACGAGACCTCGTTCCTGGGCATGGGCATCATGGCCGGTCCCGACCTGCAGGCGTTCCTGCACTCGACGCGGTCGCCGAAGGCGTTCGTGCACTGCGGTGTTCGCGTGACCAAGCACCTGATCGACCTTGCCACGAAACGGCGCGGTCAGCAGTTGGTGAACGGCACCGCGCTGGTGGGCCGGATGCTCCGGTCGGCTCTCGATGCGGGTGTCGAGATCCGGGTGAGCACGTCGGCGACGGCGCTGCAGACGGACTCCGCCGGGCATGTCGTCGGCGTCCGCCTCGAGGGGTCGGACGGTGCCTACACCGTGCAGGCCCGCCGTGGCGTCGTGCTCGCCACAGGCGGCTTCACCCACGACATCGATCGCCGTCGAGAGTTGTTCCCGCGCAACCCGACCGGCCGCGATCACTGGACGCTCACCCCGTCGACCACGACCGGCGACGGCATCGGTCTCGGCGAATCGGTGGGCGGTCGCCTCGACCGCTCGCTCGCCTCGACCGCTCGCTCGCCTCGACCGCTCGCTCGCCTCGACCGCTCGCTCGCCTCGACCGCTCGCTCGCCCGTCGCGTACTGCCCCGTCTCGATCGTGAAGTACCGCAACGGCAGGCAGGGCGTGTTCCCGCACATCCTCGATCGCGGCAAGCCCGGCGCGATCGGTGTGCTCGCGAACGGTCGCCGCTTCGTCAACGAGGCCCTCGGCTACCACGACTACACACTCGCGATGGTCGAGCAGGTGCCGGACGGGGAGGAGGTGTGCTCGTGGTTGATCGCGGACCAGCAGTACATGCGGTACCTGCCGCTCGGCTTCGCCAAGCCCCTGCCGATTCCGATCTGGCCCTATCTGCGTTCGGGGTACCTCACCCGCGGGAAGACCGTGCGGGAGCTCGCGGAGAAGATCGGCGTCGACCCGGACGGACTGGAGAAGACGGTAGCGGCCTTCAACGAGGGTGCACGCGACGGTGAGGATCCCGAGTTCGGTCGCGGCACAACGCCGTTCAACCGCGGATCGGGGGACGCGGACAACCCGTGGCCCAACCCGTCCCTCGCACCGCTGGCGAAGGGCCCGTTCTACGCCGTCAAGGTGGTGCCCGGCAGTTTCGGCACGTTCGCCGGCCTCGTGACCGACTCGGCGTCGCGGGTCCTCGACGGCGACGACCGGCCGATCGGCGGACTGTTCGCGGTCGGTGTCGACCAGGCGAGTGTCATGGGTGGTCACTACCCGTCCGGTGGCATCAATCTGGGCCCGGCCATGACCTTCGGTTTCCTCACCGGACGCCGCCTCGCCTCGACCGAATCCACTTCGAAGACCGGAGACACCAAGTGACCGCGAAGCTGGGCCTGGCAGCCCTCACCGTCCTCGACACCGCGCCGATGCAGCAGGTGGACCTCGCCGAACGGTACGGGTTCGACACGATCGGGATCCGGCTGCTGCCGGCCGCGCCGGGTACCACCGCGTACCCCCTGCACGAGAACCCGGCAGACCTCGACAGGTTGGTGCGGCGGCTTGCCGACTCGCCGATCGACGTGTTCGACCTCGAGATCATCCGACTCGGCGCGGACTTCGATCCGGCGGACTACGTGCCGCTCCTGGACACCGGGGCCCGGCTGGGTGCCAAGGCTGTGCTGGTCGGAGGCGACGATCCCGACCGTTCCCGCCTGACCGACTCGTACGCGCGACTGGCCGAACTGTGCGTTCCGTACGGCATCGTCGCAAGCCTCGAGTTCATGCCGTGGACGGCGGTCCCCGATGCGACCGCCGCCGTCGATATCGTCTCGCAGGCGGACGGTCCGGCCCGCAGTGTGCTCGTCGACGGCCTCCACGTCGGACGCTCCACGACCACGCTCGACGATCTGCGGGCGATCCCGCGCGAGTGGCTGCACTATGCCCAGATGTGTGACGGTTCGGTCCCGACGCCGACCGACGACGCCGAGCTGATCCGGCATGTACGGGAAGAACGGTTGGTGCCCGGAACGGGTGGAATCCCGCTCGCCGACATCTGGGCGACGCTCCCCGACGACCTGCCGGTGAGCATCGAACTCCCGAACGAGCCGCTACGGCGGGAGGTCGGCACCGGCCCGTGGCTGGAGCGTCTGGTGGCCGCGACCCGCGAGATCCTGGTCCAGGCGAAGGGGCGCTCGGCACGCTGGACCGCGCCCCGGCATCCGGGGCCGGGGCGTACCGTCGAAGCTGCAGGGAGCGCGAGGGAGCGTGACGGTTGATGGCGACCACCGCCCGGAGCAGGGCCGGCAATCTGCCATCCGCGCTGACCACGTTCATCGGACGTCGGCGCGAGCTTGCTGCGGCCAAGCGATTGCTCTCCTCGGCGCGGCTGGTGACGTTGACGGGAATCGGTGGCGTCGGCAAGACACGGCTCGCGCTGCGGGTCGGGGAGGACGTGCGGCGCGAGTTCGCGGACGGTGTGTGGCTCGTGGAGCTCGCGGAACTACACGACCCGGAGCTGGTGCCCGACACGGTCGCCGCCGTCTTCGGGCTGCGCGACCAGGCGGCCCGGTCGCCGCTGGACCTCCTCGGTGAACACTTCGCCGATCGGGACGCGTTGTTGATCCTGGACAACTGCGAACATCTGGTGGCCGCGGCTGCCGCGCTGACGTCGGTGCTTCTGCGTGAGTGCCCCCGCGTGCGGGTGCTCGCCACCAGTCGGGAACCGCTGGGCGTGGGCGGGGAGTCGATCCTGCGGGTGCTGCCGTTGCCGGTACCGGATCCGGACGTCCCACCGGCCCTGGAGGTGCTCCCCCGATACGAGGCGGTGACGCTGTTCGTCGATCGAGCGCGTTCGGCGCTACCGGGTTTCGCTGTCACCGAGGACAATCGGATTGCGATCGCCAGGATCTGTCACCGTCTCGACGGTTTACCGCTGCCGATCGAGTTGGCCGCAGCCAGGGTGCGCGCCCTGTCCCCGGCTCAGATCCTGGAGCGGCTGACCGACCGGTTCCGACTCCTCACCGCGGGGAGCAGGGTCGCCCCGACACGACAGCAGACGCTGCGCTGCTCGGTGGACTGGAGCTACGAGTTGTGCACGCCGCCGGAGCGTCGGTTGTGGACCAGGTTGGCGGTGTTCTCGGGTGGGTTCGAACTCGATGCCGCAGAGGGCATCTGCGTGGACGACGCCGCGCCGGGTGAGATTCTGGACATCGTGGCCTCGCTGGTCGACAAGTCCATCCTCCTCGTGGAGGGCTCCGGCCCGGTGGTGCGGTACGGGATGTTCGAGACTCTCCGCGACTACGGCCTGGAGAAGCTCGCGGAATCGGGCGAGGACGTGCATTTCCGGCGGCAGCACCGCAACTGGTTCCGTGACTTCGCCGAACGCGCGGCCGCCGACTGGATCGGGCCCCGACAGCCGGAGTTGATGGCTCGACTCGACCGGGAGCAGGCGAACCTGCGTGACGCACTCGAGTTCTGCGTCAGCGACCCGGGCGAGGATGACGCGGGGGTGGGGATGGCGAACGCGCTGTTCCCGTTCTGGTTCTGCCGCGGGATGCTGGGTGAGGGTCGACGCTGGTTCGCGAGGACGCTGGCGGCGTCGGAGGACCGGCCCGGCGTTCTGCGGGTCGCGGCGCTGTGTGCGGCCAGCCAGTTGGCCGGAATGCAGGAGGACTTCGTGGCCGGCGCGGAACTCGCCGGCCACGGCGAGCTCCTCGCCGCCACACTGGGCGATCCCGTCGTCGACGCCATGGTCGCGCACGCGTTCGGTCGCCAGGCGTTGTATCGGGGTGAGCTCGCATCGGCGATCGAGTTCCTCGAGCGGGCACTCGGGCCGTTGCGGGGGGAACCCGATCCACATCGCCTGATCTGGGTGCTGCAGGCGCTCGGGCTCGTCGGCGGGATGAACGGAGACGTCGCACTCGCGCGAGCGTGTCACGAGGAGGTCCTCGCGATCACGGCCGCGCGTGGGGAGTACGAGTATCGGGCGCGGGCGATGTTCCTGCTGGGGCTCAGCGTGTGGCGGCAGGGCGATCGAGACCGCGCCACCGGCCTGTTCATCGAGGCGCTGCAACTGACTCGGGTGGTCGACGACCATTTCGCCGGGGCGGGATGCCTGGAGTCGGCGGCCTGGGGTGCGGCCGCCGCGCGCCAGGGCGAGCGGGCGGCGATCCTGTCGGGTGCGGCCGAGGCCCTGCGGCAGGCGATGGGGGTGCCGCCGGTACTGATACCGACCATGCTCGTCCATCACGAGGAATGCCGTCGGCTGTGCCGTCAGATTCTCGGCGACCGGGCGTTCGAGGCGGCGTTCGCCAAGGGGGCGGCGCTCGAGTTCGCCGAGGCCGTCGACTACGCGCTCGGGCGCCGGGACGGGTTCGACCTGTCCCGTGGCGAGATGGATGCCCCGACCGCGCCGATGCAGATCGTGACTCCGGCACCCGAGACGCCTTCGCTGACCCGCCGCGAGAGGCAGGTCGCCGATCTCGTCGCACGCGGGCTGACGAACCGCGAGATCGCGGAGGAGCTGGTGATCTCGCCGCGCACTGCGGAGGGCCATGTCGAACGCGTGCTGGCCAAGCTCGCCTTCGGATCACGCGCCCAGATCGCGGCCTGGGTGGCCGAACACGATCGCACCTGACCAGGTCGTTTCGCGGACCTGTGCGGATACCCGTCGCGACGAAACACGTATCGAAACCGGTAGATCCACGGTCCCCGACAGGGCGATTCCCGGGCACGCTGTGACCTGTCCCGTCCGACACCGGAAAACGAGGTCGTCCCGTGCGCCAGCATCCGCCCGTCCACTGTTCGATCGACGCCCGCTCCGAGCCGGTCCGCTGGCGGGACGTCGTCGTGGACGGACGGAACGCCGAGTACGGGGTGGCAGGGTCGGGAGAGCCGGTGGTCTTTCTGCACGGATTCGGGCTCACCCACCGTACCTATGCGGGCGCAGTCGAGCGGCTCGCGGCCACCGGTGCCCGTGTGTACGCGCCCGCGCTGCCCGGCTTCGCCGGCACCGACGCCCTGCCCCCGCACCACGACGGGTTCGGAGGTTACGCGCGATGGCTGGACCGGTTCCTCGACGCGGTCGGTGTCGACGGGCCCGTCACGCTGGTCGGGCACTCGTTCGGCGGCGGGGTGGGGATCGCGTCGACGCACGATCTCGGGACGCGGGTGTCGAGGTTGGTGCTGGTCAACTCGGTGGGCGGTGGGGCGTGGGCGCCCGGCGGCCCGCCGCGCGCACTTCGCGAACGTCCTCTCTGGCGGTGGGGAGCATCCGCGGCCGTCGATGCTCTCCTCGCGAGGCCACCGGCGATCGCGATCGCGGCGATCGCCGGCGATGCACTGCGCAATGCGGTCCGCAGCCCCGCGACGCTGTGGCGGATCGGTGAACTGGCCCGCGGCGCCGATCTGCGGGCGGAGGCCACCCGGATCGCCGAGCGTGGGGTACCGACCACCCTGGTCTGGAGTCACGGCGACACGTTCATCCCGCGTGCGAGCTTCGAGTCCCTGCGAGGAGCACTGCGCGACCCGCACGTGCACCGGGTCCCGGGCTGTCACGGCTGGCTCATCGGCGACCCGGACAGCTTCGGTCGGGCGATGACCACGGTGCTGGGGTCGTCGATCGCGCCCGCCGCGTGACGGTGGCATTCTGAGCCCATGACCGAACCCGACGCCGCCTCTTCTCCTGGATCCCGTCCGACCCGGCTCGAGCGCGTCACCACCGCCGCCGGTGCCGAAGTCGCGATCCTGACCTTCGCGCACGGACCGCTCAATCTGTTCGACCGGGCGATGTTCGACGCGGTCATCGCCGACATCGCGGACCTGACCGCGAGGCCGCCGCGGGCGGTCCTGGTGCGGGCCGAGGGCAAGGTGGTCTCCGGAGGTGTGGATGTCCATGTGTTCGACGGACTCACCGCGGACCAGGGCAGCGAGCTGTGGCAGTCGCTGTTCGCGCAGATCGCGCATCCACTCGAGGCCCTGCCGTGCCCCGTCGCCTTCGCCGCTCACGGGTTGACTCTCACCGCGGCGTTCGAGATCGCACTCGCATGCGACATCATCGTCGCCGGACCGAGGGCGAAGTTCGGATTGGTCGAGACCGTCGTCGGGTTGACGCCGTCGATGGGCGGTCCGCAGCGACTGGCCGAACGCGCCGGATCGGGACGCGCTCGGGAGTTGGTGATGACCGCGGACCTGTACGACGCCGCGACCATGCACGCGTGGGGTGTCGTCAACTACGTGCACGAGGATGTCGACGGCGAGGCCCGGTCTCTGGTCGCGCGCCTGGCGGACGGTCCCACCCGTGCGCACTCCGCCACCAAGACCATCGTCGCCGCGTGGCGTTCGGGTGGTGTCGCGCAGGCGGATTCGATCACACCGGAAACTTCGGGCGCGCTGTTCGGGACGGCCGACCTGCAGGGAGCGGTCCGCAGCTTCCTCGAGGTCGGCCCGGGGCATGCCACGTACACGGGGGAGTAGCGGCGCGCCGAGCCGGCGGTTCGACGGCGCGAATGTGACGACGGTCATATAGTCGTGCTGGTGGAACCTACTCGGTGGAGGTGGGCATGGCGTCGCTGCTCGAGTACCCGGTCGGGCCCGATCGCCTGCGGGACGACCGGTTGGTGCGCGGCGCGGACGGTCTGCTCCGCTACACCGGGCTGACCTCCTCCCTCACCGAACTCCTCGACGTCGCGGCGCACCGTTTCGGCTCCCGTGAAGCAGTCGTCGAGGTCGGCGGCGAGCGCCTGACGCACACGCAGTTGTGGACGTCGGCGGCGCGAGTGGCCGGGGGTCTGCTCCAGCAGGGGGTCGATATCGGTGACCGTGTCGCGATCCGGATGCCGAACGGGGCCCGTTGGGTGCAGGCGTTCCTCGGTGTGCTGCTGGCCGGTGGCGTGCCGGTGCCGATCCACCCGGGGCTCGACGCCGCGGAGGCGCAGCACATCGTGGCCGACAGCGGCAGTGTCCTCGTGTTGGACGACGAACTGCCGCAGGGGGTTCCGTTCATCGACGACGGTGCGGGGCCGGATGATTCGGCCTTGCTGTTCTACACCGGCGGAACGACGGGGCCACCGAAGGGCGTCGAGCTCTGTCACGAGAACGTGCTCTCGACGATCGAGTCGGTCATCGGGGCATGGGGTCGTGAACTGGATGGCGGAGTTGCGGGAGGGCTTCGTCACGCGATCGCCCTGCCGCTCAGTTCGGCGGCGGCGTGTGTGTCGCAACTGCTTCCCACGCTCGTCGTGGGCGGCACCGTCGTCCTGCAGTCCAACGCCGACGTCGGCACGCTGCTGCGTGCCCTCGACGTCGAACGAGTCGAACGTCTTTCGGTGGCCGCTCCGTTCTACCGGCAGATGGTTCGGGCGCCCGGCGCCGAGTTCGACGCGGTGCGGTCTCTCGCGCTCGACGACGAGCCGCTCTCGTCCCCGATGCTGCGGCGGCTGCGGGACCGCTTCCCGGCCGCCGACGTAGTCTCCGGCTGGGCGATGACGGAGACCGGCGGTGCCGGGCTGATCCAACGGGTCGGCGGTGTCGCGGGCGGCGACCGATTGCTCGAATCTCCACACGGGGGAATGGAATTCGCTGTCGCCGAATCCGATCCGGGTGTCGGCGAGTTGTGGTGCCGGGGGCCCAGTGTGATGCGGGGCTACTGGGGCGATCCCGCGACCACCGCCCGCACGACGGTCGGGGGATGGCTGCACACCGGCGACGTGATGCGGGTCGGTTCGGACGGCTCGTTCCGTATCGCGGGCCGGGCCGGGGATGCGGTCGAGTTCCCCGGTGGGGTCGTCTACGGCCGCGAGATCGAGGTCGCGCTGCTCGAGTGCCCCGGGGTGTCGGAGGCCGTGGTGGTGGGCGTGACGACGCCCGGTGGCCCCGACTTGGGGGTGGCCGTCGTCGGGGAGCCCGGCTCCGGTGTGGACCTCGACACGGTCCGCGAGCACCTCCGAACGGCGCTGGCGGGGTACCGCCCGTCGCGGCGGCTGTGTGCGAGCGTGCCCGCGCTGCCCCGGACTTCCACGGGACGCGTCGACCGGCGGTCGGTACGGTCGTGGCTGCAGGGGGCGCCAGGTTTGTGTTCCACGACGAAGGGATATGTCGATGTCGGATGAGGTCCTGCTCGACCGCCGCGATCGGGTGCTCGTGATCACGATCAACCGTCCGGAGGCGCGCAACGCGATCAACGCCGCGGTGAGCCGTGGCCTGGCCGCCGCCGTCGACGAGCTGGACGAGGATCCGGGTCTGTCGCTCGCCATCCTCACCGGGGCCGGTGGAAACTTCTGCGCGGGTATGGATCTCAAGGCCTTCGTCGCCGGCGAGAACGTGGTGGTGCCGGGCCGGGGCCTCGGTTTCACGGAGCAGCCTCCGCGCAAGCCGATCATCTCGGCGGTCGAGGGATACGCCCTCGCGGGCGGTACCGAGTTGGTGCTCGCGACGGACCTCGTGGTGGCGTCGCGCGCGGCCGAGTTCGGCATCCCGGAGGTCAAGCGCGGGCTGGCGGCCGGCGCCGGCGGCCTGTTGCGTTTGCCCGAGCGGATTCCGTACCAGAAGGCGATGGAGTACGCCCTGACCGGCGATCCGTTCACGGCCGAGGAGGCCGCCGCGTACGGGTTCGTCAACACGCTGACCGAGCCGGGCGGCGCGCTCGACGGCGCACTCGAGCTCGCGGAGCGGATCACCGCCAACGGCCCGCTCGCGGTCGCCAAGACGAAGGAGGTCCTCGTCCGTGCCCGCGACTGGCCCGCCGACGAGGCGTTCACGAAGCAGCTCGAGGTGATCGGCCCCGTGTTCGTTTCCGAGGACGCGCGGGAAGGGGCGACCGCGTTCGCGGAGAAGCGGGCACCCGTGTGGAAGGGGCGTTGACGAACATGACCGCGCTGCCGTTCGCGGAGCTGCACATGCACATCGAGGGAGCACTCGGCCCGGAGCTGATCTTCGCGTTGGCCGAGCGCAACCGGATGCACCTGCCGTATGTCGACCTGGCCGATCTCGAAGCGCGCTACGAGTTCACGGACCTGCAGTCGTTCCTGGACCTGTACTACGCGAACATGGCGGTGCTGCGGACCGCCGACGACTTCGCCGACCTCACCCGGGACTACCTGCGCCGTGCGGCCGCGGCGGGGGTGCGGCACGCGGAGATCTTCTTCGACCCGCAGGCGCACGTGTCGCGAGGCGTCCCGCTGCAGGTGGTCCTGGACGGCATCCTCGACGCGCTCGCCACCAGCGAGCAGGAGTTCGACATCAGTAGCGGCCTGATCGCGGCGTTCCTGCGCGACCAGCCCGTGCACGATGCCGAGGAGGTGCTCGCCGAGATCCTCAGACTGCAGGCGCCGATCATCGGCGTCGGACTCGACTCGGCGGAGGTCGGTTACCCGCCGACGTTGTTCGAGGACGTGTTCGCCCGGGCCCGCGCGGAGGGGCTGCACGTGGTCGCGCACGCCGGCGAGGAGGGGCCGCCCGAGTACATCTGGCAGGCATTGGATCTCCTCGGAGCCGAGCGGATCGATCACGGTGTGCGCTGCCTCGAGGACCAGGCGTTGGTGCAGCGTCTGGTGGACGAGGAGATTCCTCTGACCGTGTGCCCGCTGTCGAATGTCCGCCTGCGTGTGGTGGATATGATCGCCGATCACCCCCTGCGCACGATGATGCGCGCGGGTCTGCGGGTGACCGTCAACTCCGACGACCCCGCGTACTTCGGTGGTGACCTGGGGGAGAACATCGCCCAGTTGCGGGCCGGGATCGGGTTGACCGACAACGAGGTCGAGACACTCGCGCGCAACTCTATCGAGGCGTCCTTCGCATCGCCGGCTCGCAAGGCCGAACTGCTCCGCACCTGAGGCGTGTTCCGGAAGTGGTGACAGCGCAGGGCGTGGATGCGTTCGTCATCCTCGCCGACTACCGATCGGTCGGTGACACCGTCCGGCCCCGCCCCCTGTCGGGTAGCTCGCGCCAGTGCCGCGCCCGACATCTGCCGGGAACCGAGACAGCCGGAACCGACTGGGCAAGAAACCAATTCGAATGCGAAAAATGTGGCAAACGGTGCAATGAAACCGAAATGCCGGAGATGTGATTTAGGCGTGTTCAACTGGTCGATGCAACACCGGACTGCTGGATTGAGCGTAGCTGTTCGTCGAAGACTTCGGCGGGGGTC